>JAZROX010000038.1:0-61511 GCA_045648945.1 Candidatus Enterousia sp.
GACACGAAGTGTCGATGGAAACTCCGCACTTTTTAAGTGCGGTGTATCTTTTGGTGGGAATCAGCTTGCACTAATCGAGCAGAAAATAAACAAGAATTTTCTGATTTTATGCAACGGGTAAAAGAGTTTAAAGATAAATGGTTATGATTTCACCAATGGGTGAAAATTGAATAAAAATTAAAATTGTGATATAATTTTTGCAAAAGGATTTTATATGAATATCGGTAAAAAAATCATAATTATGGGTGGGTCTTGTTCGGGCAAATCAACAATGGCGCAGAATTTGGGTAAAAAACTTGATTTGTCCGTTGTTTATTTGGATTTGTATGACCCGTATGCAGTGCCAGCAGGTAAAGAGCGCGACAAAAGAAAACAAAAAATAAATCAAGTTATCCAAGATACTGTTAAAAAAGACAGTTGGATAATCGAAGGAATATACGAATGGTATGCATTTGAAGAACGGTTAAATAGTGCAAATACCTTGATTTTACTATTAGTACCAGCATATAAAAGACTTTGGTGCTATATAAAAACTTGCATAACAAAAACCAAAAGACACGGTCGCCAAGGATTTTCCGCAAAAAATTTTCGATGGGACCATGTTTGGTATATGTTGCGAAAAAAAGATGCACCGTATGATTTAATTAACAAAGCAATCCAAGAACATCATAATTTGCAGGTCGTGAAATTAAAATCGCACAAAAAAGCAAATGAATTTTTGAAATCAGTGCAATTAAAAGGATAACAAATGAAAACACCAAAAGTTTCTGTCATATTACCGTGTTATAATGTTGCCAAGTTTATGGAACCTATGTTTACATCTTTGCGTAATCAGACAATGAAAGATATCGAAATAATTTGTATAGATGATAAATCAACAGATGATACGGTTAAAAAAATTCGTTATTTTATGAAATCTGATAATCGTATTCGTTTGTATAAACTTAATAAAAATACTGGTGCATCACATGCAAGGAATTATGGATTAAAAAAATCCAACGGAAAATATGTATGTTTTCTGGACCCTGATGATTATATCGATAATGATTTTATTGAAAAATTATACAAAAGCATAACAAAAACCAAATCTGATGTTGCAAAGGCGAGATTTAAGGTCGGTGATAAATACTGGCAAACACACGAATTGGTAAAAGAAAATTATTTATGTTTTAGTTCAGAACATTGTTCCGCGATGTATAATCAAAAATTTTTACTGGAAAATAATATATTATATCCTGAAGATGTTATTACGGGCGAAGATGCGGTTTTTCTGTCAAACCTTGTATTGCATACGAACAAAATAACAACAATAGATAATTCAGATTACCATTATGTTCGGCGCGAAAAATCTTTGGATTCTCAAAAATTATCACACAAAATGGTGTTGGCCAGAATTAAGATGTTAGATTACAAGTTGCAAATGTTAAGAGAGCACGAATTTGATACCTATACTGATAAAATTATTTTTATACAACGACATATTTTGAATCATTTTTGTTATGCCGTTGACCCAAAACGCATATCAGAATCAGATAAAAATTTACTGGTTAAATGGTTTATAACAAATCGAAAAAGTTTTATTGCATAATATTATACTATTTTTTAATTAAACCGCCTCGGTGGATTCCCTCGGGCTTTGCCCTGCGCGCAACCCGTGACGATTTCGGTGCGCTGGCGCTGCCGAAATCTACTTTGTTTCGAACCAGTGGTTCTCATCTCACCACCCATAGCCAAAAACAAAAAACCGACCACAAAGGTCGGTTTTTGTTTTTGGTGGGGGATTGCTTGCACTAATCGAGCAAATAATAAAACTGAATTTAATGAAACGTTACATGATATTAAAATATATAAAGAAAAAACATCTTGAAATATTGATCATATACTTTTTAGTTTATATATTTCTCGTATCAAATTGTCGCGTGCGATTTTCTCGTATTTATCGCGATAATATTTTGTATTAAAAATATATGTTTTATTTAGAAATTTATTTAATATTTCTATTCGTTCAGGATTGAATATTGTATCGGGATATTTTTTATATTGGATTCTAATTTTGTTTGAATATTCATCATATATTTCCTTTGATGAACCAAAAATATTTAAATCTAAATCTTGCATTACACCCTGTTCAAAATCGGGCTTTAAACATTTTTTATAATCTGTGGCATATATCAATTTTTCAACGTATCTGCAATCATATTGTAAAGAAATTCGGCATAAAAATTGTTTTGATTTTTTTATGCTAAGTTCTATATCGTTTTTACCACCATTTACATAGTCGTGCATTAATATTGCAAAAGCAAATTCATAAGGTTTATTTATTTTGTCTGAACATCCAGAACATGTCATAAAATCATCAAAATTTATCAACATGTCTAAAATATGTTTTATGCCATGGTATCCTCGTTCTGGCAGGTTGTATGCATATACAATATCATCAGATATAGATTCTATATCTGGTGAACAAAAACCCATACTTTTTAAAATCGACTTTATTTTGTATTTCATATTCATATAGTTGCATACAACTTAGAATAAATCAATTTATTCGACATTTGCCAATAGATGAAAATCGATTGTTTTCAAAACCAATATTATCGAACTTGCACAATTATCAGAAATCCAAAGAAAAACCGCACTTTTGTAAAATTCTCTGGAATGCGGGTGAGACCTCGATACACAATAATAAAAATCTATAAAAACTCGTTGGGACAAAAACTCCGTTTTTATGATTTTTTTAATTGTGTATTCTCGTAGTCGCCATGCGCACCGGTGGTGCTCTGGCGGCTCCACCCGCTCCCGTTTAGCAAAATAAAAAATACACCCGTTGGGTGCATTTTTTATTTTGGTGGGAGCGGGTGGATTCGAACCACCTCAGGCTTAAGCCAACAGATTTACAGTCTGCCCCGGCTCTCCAACTCCGGCGCGCGCCCAGAACTTTCATAGCTTCGTTTTTTCTGTCTGCCCGTCTTTATCTGCGACAAAGCCGCGGCACTGAATTTTCAATCCTTGCTGCCGCTTCGGTGAAAATTCGTGGTGCGGGCAGCGGGACTCGAACCCGCACATCAAGCTTGGAAGGCTTGCGTACTAGCCCTTGTACTATGCCCGCGATAAATTCAAGAGCAAACCGATTATATACTAATTTATATCAAAATCAAGTTGAAATTGCGGCGCGCGCACATAAATTTTATTACTGGGCAACATGCGCATTAGGAAAACATACATTGACAAAAATACTTGTCCTAGGAAATGCTTTCAATTATAATATGAATTATGAATTTTATTCTTATTTTTATACCACGGGAGGAATATATTATGACTCATGATGATTTATGGCGCGCGATTGTTAAATTGGCCGCAGAAAAGAATATGTCTTGTTCGGGTTTGGCTAAATTTTCCGGCCTGGACGCAACAACTTTTAATAAAAGTAAACGTTTCAGTAAATATGGCCAGCCACGTTGGCCTTCGACATACAGTTTGGCCAAGGTTTTGAATGCCACAGGGACATCGATGTCTGATTTTGTGAAATTTATGCCGCCCCACGACCCGGACGGCCCAGAAAGATAAAGGAAAAAATTATCCGTTGTCGTTACCTGTCGGTGATGAAGGCTGGTCCTCGGGCTCAGGTGCGGGTTCGGCATAACTGCCGTCACTTGTGCAAATATGGGTAGTGTTCCCGCAACACAATCTGTTTGCAGAAGATGAAAACCCGGTGTTACATTGGCATTGCCCCGCAAATATATCACCCGCCAGGCCGGAAATATAATCCGAATTTGCCGGGCATTTGCGGCATTTGTTTCTGTAAAAATACCTGTTGTTGGTGCACGCGCAACGTCCGCCCCAGAACAAAGAATCCGTGGAATCAGAACTGATCGCTTCGCGGGCATTGGTGATAGTTTTGCATGCCGCACCATCGGTACAAGTCCCCGCAGACGTATAGATTCCACCATTTTCGCACGCTGGCAGACACGCGCCATTAAATGTTACAAATCCGTCTTGGCAACGGCAAAGTTTATTCGCCCAACCGCCATCTGTGTTGTTTTCGTCTATGGTTTGCTGGCCGCTTTGGCGTAATTCGTACGTTGAATTGTCCGGGCACAGTAATGATTGATAGAATATTTCAGAAATGCTTTCTATGCACGTGCTATCGTCACTGCAACTTTCCGTGTCTGCAGAAAATACCGCGTATCCACATGTTAGTGCAACGTTGCGACATGCACCGCGCATAATGTTATAAACACTGGATGCCGCCGCGGTTGCCGACCAAGATGTTAATTGGGAAACCTGGTTATTATAACATGTGGCAATGTCGGTTAAACATGTGGATGCATAATCAGAAACAATTTTATATTGGGCGGCCTTGATATTGACCATTGCGCGTTGGATATAGTTCACAACCACGTCATTATACGCGTTGTAATTTCCGCGCGTATCGTATGTGTATGCACGACATTTGTCCAACACCGGACGGCACAGGCCCTCATCGGTCGCCTTTTGCATAGTGCCGATTTTTGTAAGCAGGTATTTCACGATACATTTTCCATCGCCCGAATTTGCACATGCGCTGTCCGATATTCCGGTTGAATATGCCGCCGACAGATACGTCCTGTCCACGCCGGCGTTATTATAATTTGTCATAAAGCGTTGGATATAATTTATATCTTTACCCAAAACAACATTGCCATTTTCGTCGATGAATTTCTTGGTCGGGTCCAGACACTTTTTATAATCTTCACCACAAACCATTTCGTCCGTCATACAGTTTTCCAATGCACCGATGCATTCACGCGCGTCGTACGTGTTTTGGTTCTGCATCACGGCCAACCGTGCCTTTTGCAACATACGTGTGGCACTGCGCACATTTGACACCAATGCCTCGTTCATTTTGGTCAAACCCTGTTCATACGCGATACAATCTTTATCAATCGCCAAATCATAGTTGCCGGTTATTTGTTGTGATGTTGCACCAACTTCTTTGCATTGATTGATAATTGTGTTACAACGTTTTTTTGCAGCATTATACAGGTCACCCCCGCGCAAGTTTGAAAAGGTCCCGCTATCATTCGTCAGGAAACCCAAACTGAACACATCATTTAATTCAGACGATGAAAAATCCAAATCTATATCCAACAGACCGTATGAATCCGCGGATAAATATGACGAAGACGATGTTGATGTGGGATCCTTGATCATCTGTTCTATTTGTGCCAAAAGTGTTCGATTTTCGGTCGTATCGGTTTTCCCGGTCATGGCTTCTTCGGCCTCGGTTGCGGACATAATCGCAGAAATTTCATCCGCCGACAAACCAACATATCGAATGTTTTGCGCAACCGAGTTTAATTCGGCATTCGCATCTTTGACAGCCTTTTCGATCTTGGCATATTTGGCCAGGTTTGCCGAACAAGAGCAACGTTTTTGATTTGTGTCGATAACCGCACAGAATTGGTCCATGCAATCGTTATATTGTTCTTGGCATGATTTATTCAATGCCGCGGTTTGTTCCAAACGGTCTTTGGCATCCGCAATCGCCGCCGTATCCAGTTTTGTATTATCACGCGCCCGCACCATTGCGACACGCGAAGATTGCATATTGTTAATTTCCGACGCCATATTCGAACCTGTCTGCGCCCCCGATTCCATAATTGCGCGACCGCCAACCTCGGCCGTGGATGGTCGCAGGGTTAATCCCATGCGCCGCACCGCCGGGTTTGCATTTATACTGGCACCTTCGGTGCGTGTGGAACGCCCAACCGTGCGCACGGCGGATTCCAATGTGCTGCGTGCGTCCGTGTTTGTCTGGGAACGTGATACCGCCGCCGAACGATTTGTTGCACGACTTGTGTCGGGAACCTCGGGCGCAATGGTGCGCGACACATTACGCGTAACCGCGGTGCGACTTTGATTTTCCGACGCCACCCCGCGAGTAATGGAACGCGTCATCGCACCGGTTGAATCTGCGGATTCAGTGCGCGACGTTGTGTCCATTGTTGATTTGTTTTCCGAATTTGTGCCGGGAATTACGCGCGAAATATTCCCCGTCGCCGCCATAGCAGGCAGCGCAGTCAACGCGACCAAAAATCCAAGTGTAAACCCCTTCATCCTTGGGAATAATTATATCACAAAAACGCCCCGAAAAAAAGAAAATAGTGCCAAAAAAACAACGGCGTCCCGTGTTTTGTTATTTGCCTTTTTTTGGTGTTGGGCCGTCATTTGGCATAAAACTCGCAAATTCCCGCAATGACATGTGCGTTGCATTCAATACACATGCAATCGTATACGTTGATGGCCAATGTGGTGAACCGTCACGATTCGTCCGCTTGCTTTTGTTAAATGTTGTGGAATCCAGCCCCGACATCCGGGCCAAGCCCGAACAAGACAGGTTGCAATGCCGCGCAATGTTAACTATTCCCATCCATACATCGTTATGTGTCATATGTTGCCTCCATTTGCATTTATATGAAAACATTCTGACAAATTTTAGGGATTTAATCAATATATTCTAGTATTACAAGAAAGCAATCTTAATTTACTGTGTGGTTTTGTTGTTTTGAATTTTGTGGGCCGAATCGTTTTTTATGCGGCGGCCTTTAATTTTTCCATAAATTCGGCGTGAATTTTCTCCTCTGCGTCCGGCACAGGAAATTTGCGATGCGGAAAATTACCCCCGATTTTTGGGTGTTTCAAAAAAGCCGCATGTTGTTCGGCCATAATATCCGAAATTTCCGGCGCCGGCGCGGTATTTTCCAATTCTAAATAAACCTTGGCCAAGATTTCACTATCTATCAATGCGCCGTGGGCGTCCGCGCGTGCGGTTAATGACACCCCAAACCATTTTGCCAATGCGTCCAGTGTATAACTTTTCGGTCCAAACACGCGATTACGCGCAATTACCAATGTATCCATTTGCTGTGCGCGCGGAATAGGGGGCAAACCCAACATTTCCAATTCGTGATTCACAAACGGAAAATCAAAGTCCAATCCGTTATGTGCGATGACCGGCGAATCGCCAATAAATTCCAAGAACCGTGGCGCAACGACCGACATTTTCGGCTTGTCATCCAAGAAGGCATTTGAAATCTTGTGAACCATATATGTTTCCGGCGGAATGATTTTGCCTTCGGGATTGATGTATTCGTGGAAAGTTTTATCGGTGATTTTGCCGTCAACGACCTCGACCGCGCCGATTTCAATGCACCGGTCGCCGCGCAGGTATTCAAACCCCGTCGTTTCAATATCAAAACAAATCACACGTGTCATTTTTACCCTTTCCCAAATCAAATTTTGTGATATTATAATGGAATAATGAATCTAATGCCAGGAAATCTTAACCCAGAACAAAAAAAAGCGGTCGAAACCACCGAAGGGCCACTTTTGGTGCTGTCGGGCGCGGGAACCGGGAAAACGCGAGTGTTGGTGACGCGGGTTGCATATATTCTGGAAAATCGTTTGGCGGCACCGTGGCAGATTTTGGCACTGACATTCACAAACAAGGCCGCAAACGAAATGAAAAACCGTATTTCAAATATGTTGTCGGCCGATGGCACGTTTTATGCGCGCGACCTGTGGTGCGGGACGTTTCATTCAATTTGCCTGCGGATTCTGCGTGCGAATGTGATGCATACGGAATTAAAACCGGACTTTATAATTTTTGGCGAAGATGACCAACGCGCGGTTTTGAAAAATGTTTTTGCGGCGATGGGCGCGAATGGCAAAGAATTTGATGCCGCAGATTGGGTCGAAAAAATTTCAAATATTAAAGACCGTGGACGTGTGGAAAACTTGGATATTGGCGCACGAACGAAACAGATTCTGGATGATTACAATGCGGAACTGCGGCGTGTTGGCGCGATAGACTTTGGCGATATTATTTTATTGGTTTTGGAATTGTTCGAAAAAAATCCCGCCGTGCGCGAAAAATATGCACGACAGTTCAAATACATTATGGTCGATGAATTCCAAGACACCAATGCCGCGCAAATGCAGTTGTTAAAAATGCTGACGCGTGACACGGAATCACCAAATATATGCTGTGTTGGTGATGATGACCAATCTATTTATTCTTGGCGTGGTGCAGAAATCAAAAACATTTTGGAATTTGAAAAAACTTTTCCCGGCGCAAAAATCATAAGGCTGGAAACGAATTATCGCAGTACCGGAAATATACTGGGTGCGGCAAATTCTTTGATACGGCGTAACGATGGACGTTTGGGTAAAGATTTGCGGCCTGTTGATGAAAAAAACTTTGGTGAACCGGTTTATGTTTTAACTGTGCCATCGAATTTTGATGAAGTGAAATTGATTGCGGACACGATTCTGCGATATGCAAACGGGCAATATTCCGACTTTGCGGTTTTGATTCGCACTGGCGCCCTTTCGCGCGGGTTCGAAGAAACATTCGCAGAATCGCGTATTCCGTACCGTTTGATTGGAACGACCAAGTTCTATGACCGGATGGAAATACGTGATGTTATCGCATATATACGGTTGCTGGTTCATCCATCGGACGATGTTTCTTTTGCACGCGTGTTGACACGGCCCCGGCGTGGATTTGGTCCATCGGCTATTGCGAAAATGCGTGCGGCGGGACCAAACCTTATGACCGGCCTGCGTAATGCGGGTTTCGGTGGTAAACAGGGACAAACCGCCCAAGAATTTTTATCTTTGTTTGATTTTGATTGGAAATCTATGGCGCCCAAAGATGCGGTTACAAAATTATTAAATGAATCGGGCTATATGCAATATTGGTCCGAATCCAAAGACCCCGATGCGACGGAACGCGTGGCAAATATTCGCGAATTAATAACGAACGTTATTGCAAATTATGATAGTTTACCGGAATTTTTGGAACATGCCGCGTTGATGACGACCGATGAAAACGATTCCGAATTTTCCGATGATACCCAGGCGGTAAGTGTTATGACAATTCATGCCGCCAAAGGTTTAGAATTTGACACGGTGTTTTTGCCGGCATGGGAAGATGGAATTTTCCCAAACGATAAATCAATCAAAGAAGGCGGAATGGAAGAAGAACGGCGTTTGGCATATGTCGCGATTACGCGCGCCCGGCGGCGATTGATAATTACGAACACTATGTCGCGTGTTTTGTTTGGTTCGCGCCAATTTTATCCACCGGCACGTTTTATTGCGGAAATGGATGCGCGTTTCTTGGATTTTGGTGGACGTGCAACGCGTTATAATACGGAACCGCGCACATATACACCAAAAATAAAACCAATTCGCACAACGATGGTTGGTAAATTGGTGAATCATAATGAATTGGGACATGGCGTTGTTATCGAAGAAAATGAGAATATATTGACCGTCGCATTCAATCGTGCGGGCATTAAAAAGGTTGCGCGCGATTTCATAGAAATAATTGATAAATAATTTATTTCTTTTTCTCTTTTAATGCCTTGATAAATGCTTCGGCTTTTTTCTTGGTGTCTTTATAGACAGTTTTTAAATCTTTTTGCAAATCGGAACCGACTGCATATTCAATTGCGCCACCAATTGATTTCGCCAATTCGTCGGCGTGCGACGCAATGTACGCAACCAATGCACCCGTAAGTAACAATGTAACAACATCACCATTAAGTATGGTTATTAAATGTGTTTCTGAATTTAATTCTATGGCCGATGCCAACAATGCGCCGGCAATTGCAATTATAATTGCAAGCGATATAAAGTAAATCGCTGCATCTACAAATTTTTTAATTTGCGTTGATAAATTGACCGATTTAAATAACCCCAGAAATCCGTTGTATATATCGCCGGCGATGCCTTTATACGATGTTTTGTTGATGGTTTCTGCGATGGCGGTGAATGGCAACATTATTACAATCAAGAACAATTCTGCGATAACGCCGAACGAAACAAACAAAAACTTGTATGCTGTGTACACGAACAAACACACCAATATTAATCCAACCAATAATGTGAAAGTACTTAACCCCAACCCCGATATCATCAATTTCCAACCGAACTTTATTGCGCCGTAATAAAACCCGGAAAGTCGTGCCGGCACACATATTATGTTCGCGGCAAAATCCGGTGTAAACACAGAATTATCAACCAAGTGTGATGCCGCATACGTGTGAATCGCCGCACAATTATCGGCCAAAGTATATCCACCGGCCGCGGTTGTCGCATTCAAAATCAAATCTGATACATACGCAGAAAACCCAAAAACCGGCCCCATAATTGCACCAAAGAACCATTGAATTCCGCCACCCAACAAAATCAACCATATTGCCAATACGGCACCTTTTTTGACGATGTCTTGGAATGTTGCCATCGGTTTGGTTTTATCATCTTTTATCAATTGATATGCATACAGCATGACCCAGAACAAAAATGCCACGACCAAAAATATATTCACAAACCGCACCAAAGAATTATCCAATATTTGTGATACGTATGTTAGTGCACGCACAAAGACGATTCCCAATCGCGCCTCTAATGGAACGCCGGTGTCGACATATTCATGTCCATATTCCGATTCAAATTCGGATAAATCATTTTTAACATTGCCCAATAATTCTTCACGATTATGATCGGTTGTCCACACACCATAATCGCCAATATCGCCCGTGGTCAGGTTTCCACCGGCATCCGCGGCAAATACGGTTGCGCAAAACATCGCCACACACGCAACGCATAAACCCAGCAAAAATTTTTTTATAATGTTTTTCATTTTTTATTTATCAATTTGTCCGCCAATTCCTGTGGTTTTTTCCATGTCATTTTAGCCAGTTTTTTAAGGTCGCCGCCAAAGTCATCTATGCCACCTTTGCCTTCGGATTTGTCAAATGGTTCGAACGGCGGAACACTGACCATAAGTTTATCAATTCTTGGACTTAATATATAGAAATAAATGAACACCATTCCCGCCATCAACAACAAAAATCCAAATCCATCCCCCATAAAATCAAATGCACCGGGGTATTTCGCCGTGACAACGGTCCGACGTGCATCAAAGCATTTTTTAAATTCGTCTTTATCAATATCGCCATCTGACCGGGTTGATTGGGCTTCGCACATAGCAAAAGTATTTTTAACCGAAAGCGTTTCATCGGTAACCGTTTGTTCTGTTCCCAACAGTGGTGGAAACAGACCCGCGCCCGGAAACATTTCGGACCCGGCAAAGGATATAAGTGCAAAGATTATAATAACCTTTAACGAAATGCCTATAACCTTGATGGCCGAATCAACCAGCATAGTTATAGAATTCTTTAATGCGGACGATGCAATTTTCCACGTTTTTTCGAATGCGGATGCCGCGACAATTAATGGCAAGAATATAACCAAAAACACCAATTTGAACAGAATTGATAAAATCTGAAAGAATAAATCAAACCCCATCACAACAAACATTATAACAATCAACAATCCCGCAACCCATGTGAACACACCGCCACCAATTCCCATCCATGCATAGTTCATCAATGCGAATCCGCCCGCCGCACCGGCCAACATAACGGTGTTTATATTTCCAATAATGCACATGAAAGAATTTCTGACCGGTGCCATCGGGTTTTCATTATCAAAATCTGTCGGCACGCATTTCGCAGAATCCACCACGTTCGTCGCGGCCATTGATAATTCCGTACCAATATACATCACCGGTTTTATTGTAACGTCAGAAAGCGTTTTTATCGAAGACACACCACCCATACCAAATGCACCGATTAACGCGCCGATAATCATAACGCGCACGCCTTGGCGCCAAACGGTGTCAAACCATGGCGCAAATTCCAATTTCTTTTCTTTGGTATCCATTGCCGCGGTATCACTCATCGCTTTGGCAACATGTTTAATTGTGTGAATAACAACAAATATACCAAACCCGAATACCATCAATATCCAAAGGTTGTCCAATATTGCCGCCCAGAATTTTTCTGCGGCATTTCCAATAACGATAAATAAATCGTTTATATACCCGCATAGGAAACATCCGTTTGCCGATGCAATATTTCCGTCTGCTGCGCCAATAGAATTCAGGAAACTATCCATGCTAATGTATGTAATCGAAGAATGGCTAAGCGAAGAACTTACATACCAAATGCCGACCCCTAACGCGATTGCGCCAATAAGAAAACGAACAAGATATCCCAACAATATTTTTTTCATTACTTTTTGTCGCCGCCTTTATCCGACGAATCTTTTTTATCGCCATTGTTTATAATTTTTTGCCCGACGCTTTTAATACTGTTTGTAATCAAACCAACCAATTTTTCTGCATCATCCGCCATTTGTTCACTCATTTTGTTTTCTTCCGACACACCAAAAGTACCAAGAATCATTTTTGATACATTTGGAACCTGTTTATAGATATAATTTAAAACATATACCAATACTATCATTCCAATCAATGTAACCGAAGCCAAATTTTCATCTGATAAATCAGATTCAAAAACATTGCCCGACATAATCGCATCCATCAATTCATTGACCGACATTCCGGAATCTGTAAAGAACCGTGCAATAATCACCATAACAACAATGTATGTTATAACCGCGGCCCCCAGTGCAACAATAGAGCCTATAACTTTTTTTAATTGATTTGTGCCCAAACCTTTACCCAATGATGACATCCATTCTGGCATATCCGTACCGCGAAAAGACATCATCATCAATGCAATCGGAAACAGAAATGCAAACAGTGCCATATTGACAATTACATCAACAAAATAAAAACAAAATCGCAAAAATAATTTAAGAAACCCATAAAACAAATATATACCAACAAAGAAATACAATATATGTCGGAATATCGCGCCGATTGTGGGCATTTCACTCCACGTGAAAGATTTATCAATAACCGCGATTCCCAATTTCATATATGATTGAAACAAAACAATTGTCGTCTTCATAATGTCTATGATAGTGGTGCGCAGTTCCGGGCGATAAAAACCATCGGATGATATTTCTTGTAGTGGTGCGCTTTTTACATGTTCGTCTACGAATTCGGGTGTTGTTTTCAATATAGATTGGGTATAAATCAATGTGATGTTTGCGACCGGTTCAAATGTGATACGTGTCACAAAACGCGGCACGCCAACCCCCAGCCCCAATAAAGTCAATGCAAATAAAGAATTTATAACAACGCGAACAACACTTTTTGTATACATCGGGTCCGACGCGTCCGGTTTTTTCGGATTCACCGTTTTCCACACTGCCCACACGACATAGAATACGAACAAAACCGCAAAAATCGCAAAGCATATATTCGCGATTTTTGTATAAACGACCGCGCCCGCGTTTGATACAACGCGAAACAGGTTGTCGAACACATCGCAACCCCAACATTGCGCCACGCTTTCGACCAAACTGTTCATCATATCGTTCATTTCTTAATCAATCCTATCGCTTTTTTAATGGATGTATACGTATTTTTTGCCCATGTAGTTGTTGCTTTGAAATCTGATTTTGTTTGGTCATATAAATCGGTCTTGGTCGATGAATAACTTTTTAGTTTTTCGCGCGTCTTGTCGAAAATCGCATTCATCAAAAAGAACGTCAATAATGCCGACAGCCATATCAAAGAATGCCCTCCAAAACTTACCGCCGGGGTTACTACATTTCCATTCATTAAATTACTGGACGCCGCGCCGCCCGCGGCAACACTTTGTGTTGCACCCGATTGAAACAGTGCGCGCACAACGGCGATATTTATAATCAATATAAATGCGCACGCAATCATTGTGATAACCAATTTTTGCAAGGCTTTGATAATATCACTAAACGGGGGCCAAATATCAAGCCATTTATCATTACGCTTTGCCACCCATGTCAACACCCCAAATGGATAAAGTATCAATGCCATGCCGAAATCAAATATACCCTGGATAATAAGCAGTGCCATAAACAAATTACATCCGACAAATGCGAATATCAACAACACACCCGTTACAACATTCATAATATTTTGACCACCGTGCGGCATAAGTGTTATTAAACCATGCAACCCGCGTGATAAAAATTCAAACCCGCGTTTTACAATCGTATTGTTTGCGGCGGATACCTGGGCCACGGGCTGAATCAAGAAATCGCAACTGCGACTGCTTATCCAATCGCCAGATAACACGGCCGGCGGACAGGTCAGTTTTTCAGTGTTACCACCAACATCATTCGCGGTGTTTAATATAGAATTTGTATAAATCGCGCCAAATTCCAAGAACGGGTTCACCAACCATTCTGTGATGTATACGGGTTTTACCTGTAATAAAAATGTTGCCGCAATAATGGCGCGCATTGCACTTTTCAGAACCGTTTCCGCCATGGCGAATCCAGACATTTTACCATCCCACATTTCGCCGCCGCCGGAAAAACCCAAAAATTCCACCCATCGTTTTGGAAACCACATTAAACCCGCATACAACAAAATTGAAAATGCCAAGAATGTCCAAACTAAAATATAAATAATACCATCGCCATTTCCAACAAAGTATTCATATGTTCCACGCGCGACCGTCATGAACGCATCCAACACATGTGGCACAAACGGCGCAAGGTTCAATTTATCAACAATTGCCCACTCGCCGGCCGCCGCCACATTGGGTGCGACAAACACAATGATGAAAAACATCAAAGACAAGACGCGTCCAAAAACGTTTCTAAAATGCACCCGGTTTGAAAACATTATCCTACATTTTCATAATTGATTATGTTACTTACGACAAAATTGTGATATAATTAAACAAAATGAGCAAGTTAAAAAAATTTTTAATTGTATTTTTTTCGTTTCTGCCATTTTCTGCGGGTGCGATTTTGCCGTGGGTATTGGCGGGCGTTGGCACGGTTGTTGCCGGTTTTTCGATTTGGCGCAGTGTTGCACCGGTGAATATGAATGATGCGTTCCAATTTTTTTCTTCGTGTTGGACGTGCCAGATGTTTAACGCGGTTATGGTAACGATGTCAACAATTTTGCCAAATGTGTTTTTTGAAATTGGACGGGCGGTAATTCCAATGGCACTTATGCTAACGGCGATATATTTTACATGGACGATAGTGTCTGGGTTCTTGAACGCAAAAATCGAAGGCGGATGGGCCACGGCATCAAAGTTCACAACCCACATGATAAAATTGGCCGTGGTATGTGCGGTTTTGGTTCTGCCTTTGCCGCGTATGATAAGCAACGTCGTCATAGAACCGATTTTTAACATCGGTATGTCGGTCAATCACATTGTGGGCGACAGTGACAAATTCGCCGAATGCATGGTCGCAACAACATTGATGGACGGCGCGAACGATGTTACATCTTTGCGTACGGACGGTATGCCGACGGGCGCGTTCCCGGTAAAATTACGCAGTGGGCTAAGCTGTGAATTGGCAAATGTGCACCAATTAACCGGCGTTGGGATGACGGTTGGTTGGACAATGTTGAATATGGCGTTCAGCTACGATTACATGCACAAGATTATGTGGGGCATTCCAATCTTTCCGAATGTTCCGATGTTTTTTGCGGGATTGCTGGTTTTGGTTTTATACTTCATGGCATTGTTGCCGATACCGCTGTATTTCTTGGAAATATTTGTGGGGTTAAGCCTGGATTTCATAATGTTGCCGTTGATGTTATTGGGGTGGTTATTCAAAGATTGGAAAATCGCGGCCGCATTAAATGGCGGTAAAAATATCCAAGGCATGATAGATGACGTCGTCAAAGGCACGGTTGGCATCGCCATGACGGTGGTGTTTTTGATATTTGGCATAATGTTTCTGGATGCGATTGTTGGCGATATTGACGGTGTGTCGCGAATCGCCACGGCGATTATGTCGGGTGATTCCAAGATTTTGATGGACGGCCTTATGCTGCGTGATGATGGGCTTATTACTATTATCTTGTTGGGGGCGTTCTTTATGGTGTTTATGACGTCGATTCCGGCCTTGGTAAAAACGATATTCAATGTTGGTATATCTGACAAATACTATCAAACGGCCAAAAAAGACTTTCTGGCGATTCGCAATTTGGCCGAAAAATGGTGGAAAACATTGAAAAAATAAAAAATCAAGATATTTATTTTCATGTGCCCCCTTTTTTATTTGCACCGAATCTGATATAATCGTTAGCAATGAGTAGATTTCCGATTCTTTATTGGCCACGCAGCACGAAGTCTGATATCGAATACCAGACCGCGCGTAAAGTCATAAATTCTGCGATTGGGGCAATGCCCGACGTTATAACCGGCGATTTGAATATCGCCAGTATTTTTGACGCGCGGCCGGATGCGGTGGTCTATTACCCGGTATTTTATGGTTCAACCGGTTGGTGGGGCGAATTATTGGGGGCGGATGCCGCTGTTACCGATAAATTGATAATATCGCCGGAATGCCAATTGATGGTTATCGAAAGTTCGAATTCGGCCCATGCGCCACGCCACGCGGCACATCAATTGTTTGCGGCCGAAATATACCCGGCCAGTGGCTTTTTCAAGAAAATGAGTTCCGAAATTGCAACGGTGGCCGATATGTTGGCAACGGATGCAGGGACGATACTCGCATTGTTTATGGGCCGTGACAAGAATCGGTTCGTGCGCGTCTTGGAATCGACCGGAAACGCATATTTGGGTTGCATTGGGCAATATTGAGTCAAGAAAATTGCATTATTACCTTGATTTTCCGAAAAAAGCCTGTATAATTTCACGGCAAAAAAATACAAAAAGGGGTTTGTGATGAAAAAAGGTATTCATCCGGATTATTTTGAAATCAACGTGACACGCACCGACGGCAAAACCGTTAAAATGTTTTCTTCGGTGAATAAAGATTTGGTTTTGTCCACGGACAATTTGAACCATTCTGCATGGACGGGTCAACGTTCCAACGCCGGTGAAAAGGGTCGCCGTACCGCGGATTTCAAAAAGAAATTTGCCGGTTTTGGTTTTTAATTTAATGTGAAAATGGGGGGCGCATAATGGATTTGTTGATTAAGGGTTCGCCGGAATTAAACAAGATGTTTATGGCGCTGCAACGGACCGCAACCGGTCTGCGCCACGATTTTGGCGAGGTTGAAAACCTGCAACAATCCCTGCGCGGGGCGCGTGATTTTGTGCATCGTGCCGCCGCCCGTATCGAAGAAGAAATACTTTCCGATTTATCGTTGGTTCGTCCGTCGGCGGGGTTATTGACCCCGAATGTGACGCGTGCGGGTGATGGCCGTGACGAATTTGTGCTGGCTCTGTCGGGGGCGGCGAATTTCGTTCGCGGAAATCCGCGTTTTGCGATATCTTTGGCACTGCGTTCAATGGACGAAACGAAAATCGCACTGATTTATTCACCAATTGATGAATATTTATATTATGCCGAATTGGGGCAGGGCGCATATGCATATTCCGCATTTCATTCGGCACGTATCCGTGTTTCAAATATCAAAGACGCATCCGACATGACGGTTGCATATAACGGCATTGCGGGAAATCCGCTGAACGCGGGCAATATCCGCACCACCGGTTGTCCGGCGATGGATTTGGCATGGGTCGCCGCGGGTAAATTTGACGCGTTTATGTCATCAAGCCTGGATTTTGCAGAAATTGCCGCCGGCGATTTAATTGTGCGTGAATCGGGCGGGAAAATAGAAATTGGCGCCGACGTCATCGCAACAAACAATAAATTCCCATTCGCATAGTGAAGGGGGGGACCGGCGGAGCCGGTGGGCTAGATAGAAAAACACCGGCGTGTCGCCGGTGTTTTTTAATTTATAATCGCTTAATCGCAAGTTTTACAAGTTTTACTTGTTTTGTCCCAACATGCGCCGTCACTGGTTTTTTTGGGACATCCGTGAACACATCCGGCAAATTTTTGTTCGTCTATTTCCATCCAGCATTCTTTATTGCCTTTTCTGTGCATTTCCGATTTATTAAAACTTTGTACGTTGGGGCTGCAACCGGTTTTTGTGTCATTAACGATTTCGCCAATTTTGCATGTGGCGCATAAACCTTCGGAATTCACATATGCCAACGCCCCGCCAGAACATTCAACACAGGTCTTATCGGTTTCGCTTCTAAAACCATAATTGTCACGACAACGAAAATATTTACAATTTCTAGTACTATCGATAATCCATACATGTGACGCTTCGTCAAAACCGGTCCCCGTTTCATTCAAACAGAAATCATAATTCATATTGCCACATTGCGGCGCAAATTCACAATCGTTCTTCAAATCATTCCGGGTATACCCAGGCGCACACAATAACTTCTGGTATGGTTTGGCCGAAGTCGCAGATTCTATCACGTCGTTATATGCATGAACATAGACCGGGGATGCCACCACAGAATGTTTTTTTATGTTTAAAAGTCCCAAGACCATAACATCAGATTGTGGAAGCGAGTAACCACCGTTCTTATACCCAAAAACCTGTGGCCTAATACGATTGTTTTCCTTGCCGTCTAACAATCTAAGATCGCCATCCTCTCGATTGTTCAAATCTTTGGTGTAATCTACGTCTTCGCCACTTTTGGGACATTCATAACCAATTTTTTCGCAACTTTCGCCGTAATAACCGGGTTCGCATATTGTTTGACATTTGTATCTGTCATTATCAAAATAATCAATAAATTTGCCAGACTGCGATCCAAAGGCTGCCTGCATCTGGGTCATACAAAATTTTCCGCCATGTTCATATATTTCACGTGCAATAATCGGCGTGATACTACCTTCTTCATTTTTTCCATACGTGCCAGCTTTGGTATTAAACTGCCATGTTGGTGCAAAAATACCCCGAACATTCCCTACGCTAAATTCATAATAAAAATTAAGCGCATCTGTTTTGTTGTTTACCTGTATGTCATACAATGCTTGACTCAGTTTTTTTAAAGCATCTTTCATACCCCAGGCATCAATTACAACATCATCCGCCAATGTCGGGGTGTTAAGGGTTCTTTTTGCCCCAAACGCGTCGCCGATAATCAAAATTCCACACAAAACTATGAAAAATTTTTTCATGATAACCTCTCCATAAATATTCCTTTCAAATTTTAGTTTAACAAGTTCATATCGCACTTGCAAATGAAAAGTTTTTGATTTAGAATAATTTTCATGAAGTTCAAGAAAATTTTTCGCATATTTTTACATATCATATTTTGGTGCGTGGTCGCGATGATTGCCGCGGTTGCAACGCTGTTTTTGGTCTATGGCGGAAATTTGCCGGATTATCGGAAACTTGCAACCTATGCGCCACCGGTTGCGACACGACTTTATGCCGCGGATGGTTCATTACTTATTGAATACGCCGAAGAACGCCGCGTGTTTATAGATTTTGAAGATATGCCGCCGCAATTGATAAACGCGTTTGTTGCCGCCGAAGACCAAAATTTCTGGACCCACCCGGGAATTGATGTCCAGGGAATTTTGCGCGCATCAACAAACAACGCGATGCGTATGTTCGGTTTCAATAAAACATTTACCGGCGCATCAACCATTACTCAACAGGTCGCAAAAAATTTCTTCCTTTCGTCCGACCGGACGCTTTCGCGCAAAATAAAAGAGGCTATTTTGGCGCTGCGTCTGGAGCGCGCGTTTTCGAAAAAGCATATTATGACACTGTACCTGAATCAAATATTTCTGGGGGCGCGTGCGTATGGCGTTGGGTCCGCCGCATTGATGTATTTTAACAAACCGGTGTCGCAATTATCATTGTCTGAATGTGCATTTTTGGCGTCCTTGCCCAAGGCGCCAAATGACCGTGCCCGTGCCGAAGAACGCCGGAACTATGTTCTGCGTCGTATGGCGGACGAAGGTTATATCACCCGTGACGAGGCCGATGCGGCGGCCGCCGAACCATTGAATATCAACAGTGGTTTTACCGCGCAAATGGAGGATGCATTTCAATACTTTGCCGAAGATGTACGCCGGCAATTGTTGGATAAATTGGGCCGCGAAACGCTGTATAACCAAGGTTTATATATAAAAACAACTATTAACCCGACCTATCAACGTGCGGCGTCCGCGGCATTAAATAAGGCACTGGATGCGTACAATGCGGGGCGCAGTGATAAATTACAGGGCGCGATTATTGTTATGAACCCACATACGGGCCGCGTATTGGCAATGGCGGGCGGACGTTCGTTCGCGGAAAGTTCTTTTAATCGTGCGACCCAGGCCGTACGCCAGATAGGCAGTACGATAAAACCGTTTGTGTACCTGGCCGCGTTGGAACGTGATTTTTCGCCGGAATATTTGATTTCTGATACACCCGTGGTTGGGTGGCGCGAAAACAATATGCAATGGAAGCCGGAAAATTACGATAAAAAATTCCTTGGTGACGTGCCATTGCGGTTTGCATTGGAAACTTCGCGTAATGTCCCCAGCGTTCGCATGGTTGAAAAAATTGGCGTGGAAAACGCGATAGAGGTGGCACAACGTTTTGGGGTCTATCCGGCCAATATGCGGGAAATGAATTTATCCTTTGCATTGGGGTCGGGTGAAACAACGTTACAGAATTTGGTGCTGGGGTATTCGGCATTTGTAAATGGTGGGCACAAAATTGAACCCAAATTGGTTGACTATATCGAAGACCGCTATGGCAACATTATTGGCGATAACAAAAACGAGATATTAACCTGGTCGCCCGATATGGAACCGGTCGAAGAAGAAAATGATGCCGAACCTTTGTCCGACCCACAGAGTTTATATCAATTGCTGTCTATATTACAGGGGGTTGTCGACCGCGGAACGGGACGCCAGGCGGCGATTCCGGGGCACACCATCGCCGGCAAAACCGGAACAACAAACGATGTCAAAGATGTGTGGTTTGTTGGGTTTACAAAGAACCTTATTGCGGGGGTATATTTGGGTTATGATACGCCAAAACCACTGGGCAAAGGCGCGGGCAGTCATATGGCCGCCAAGGCGTTTTCGGACTTTATGACCGTGGCATTGGAAAATGAAAAAAATCAACCCTTTTCAGTTCCCGACGGGTTAAACTTTGTGCGCGTAAATCGCCGCAGTGGCGCATCCGCCGCCGAAGACCCCGAGGGCACGATTGTAATAGAGGCGTTTAAACCCGGTCAACGTCCGAATCCGGTTGTTCGCCAAAGTGATAATACCACCCCCAGCGCGGTCGTCGGTGGTGTGTTCTAAACGAAAGGAAAAAAGATGAAGAAAGTTTGTTTGGGTTTTGTTGGGTTGTTGGCCTTGGTCGCATGCGAGAAGTCGGATAATGCCTATACATGTGGTAAATATACGGTCGAAATCAACGTGAATGAAGTTGGGGATAAATTAACGGCGGATTTGAATGGTGACGTGGTCGAAATGAATATTGCCCAATCCGCAGATGGCGCAAAATACGTCGCGAACCTTAACGACACGGAAATCGTCCTTTGGAATCGCGGTCGCGATTGGACACTGATTGTTGGTGACGAAGAGCCGGTTTTGTGTAAATAATTTTTTGTAAATAACATTTTATTATTTCTGTGTTTGTGATAGAATAGTGGCATAAAAGGAGAATTTATGCTTACGGATTATTTGTTATCACATGGTTACGGATTGTTTTTTGGTGGGTGGACCCAATTTGGGGCGGCTTTTGGCACGGCGTTTTTGATAATGATGCTGTTTGGGCGGCCGTTTATTCGCGTGATGCATGCGTGGCAGAAAAAGGGCCAACCAATAAGTGAAAATGTCCCCGAATCACATCGTAAAAAGGCCGGAACACCGACGATGGGTGGTATATTGGTGATAACCGCCATTTTAATTGGTGCGATTCTGTTTATGCCGATTGATAGTATGACCGGTTGGATTGCGTTGATGTCGTTGGTTATGTTTGGTGCACTTGGGTTTGTCGACGATTATAAAAAGGTAACCAGCCAATCAAAAAAGGCGTCAAACGGCCTTACGCCCGCAATACGCCTTGTTGTCGAAGGTATCTTTGTTGTGATATTGGCGTACCTGATAAACAAGACAATGCCGTCCTATGTGCCGGAATATTCATTGGCTTTGCCATTTGGAATAATATTCTCGCTTGGATTATTCTATTATGTGTTTGCATATTTTGTTATCTGTGGTGGGGCAAACGCAACGAATATCACGGATGGATTGGACGGAATGTTGGCCAAGTTATATATGCCGGTTCTGATAGTTTTGGTTGTTGCACTGTATGGTGCAACGCGCATCGGATTCATGGATACGGTTTTGTTTATGCCGGCAACCAGTGGCCTGTACGCGGTTTTGGGTGCGGCATTTGGTGCGGTTCTTGGATTCCTGTGGTTCAATGCACGGCCTGCGTCAATATTTATGGGCGATGTAGGTTCGTTGGCACTTGGTGGGTTTATGGGAACGGTCGCAATGTTGCTTAAATCTGAAGTTATTATGGGAATTGCGGCGGCGATGATGGTTTTGATATTGTTGTCTTCGTTTGTTCAAACAATGTTCTTTAAAATCACGCGCCGCGCCACGGGTACGGGCCGCCGGATTTTCCTGCGTGCGCCGTTGCATCATCATTTTGAAGAACTGGGTTGGGATGAAACAAAGATAGTGGATCGGTTCTTTGTCATGTCGATTTTGTTTTCGGGATTGGCATTGATGTTGTTAAAATTCGCATAGGGGAACGCAAATGTTCAAACGCACGGAAGAAAGCAAACTGACCAGTTGGTTTTTTGAGATAGACAGACGTTTGTTGTATATGGTTCTGTTGATGATTGCAATTGGTATGTGCTTTGCCGTTTCCGCGGGCAGTGTCGCCGCCGAGCGTATCAATCAACCGTGGTATTTCTTTATTGCCAAGGCCTTGCCTTTCTACGTTATTGGTATCGCAACATTGTTTATAACCAGTTTGCTGAACAAGAAAATTGTGTTGGGTTTATCTATCGCGGATGTTGGGGTCGGTTTGTTATTGTTGGCGGTGACGGTTGTTGCGCCACATGTTATCAAAGGTTCTGCGCGATTTGTCTCGCTGGGGCCGGTGAACGTTTTGCCGTCGGATATTATGAAGCCCGGCTTTATAATGTTAACCGCATGGTTTTTGTCCGAAATGCGCCAAAGATTCGGTGAAAAAATGTTCACGGTTAAATCCGCGTGGAAATTCCATTGGTTCAGTTGGTGGTGTTACCTGGCGTTCTTTGTCCCGGTGTTGATTATTATTTTTACGCACCCAGACGTGGGAACCACATTGCTTTACCTGGGCGTGTTGGTTTCTATGTTGGTTATTGCGGGCCTGCCGTGGTCTATATTTGCGGGCCTTATCGCGGCGGGTGCGGGCATATTGGTTTTGGCGTATAACACAATGTCACACGTTCATAATCGTATCGATGCAATGTTAACCGGAACCGGTGACACGTACCAGGTAACCCAGTCTGTTCAGTCAATTCAACATGGTGGTTTATTCGGTCGTGGTGACGACGCATTTATTAAACAATCTTTGCCCGACGCGCATACAGACTTTATTTATGCCGCAATTGTGGAAGACCTGGGTGCGATTATGGCGTGTTTATTGTTGGCGTTGTTGGTATATGTGTTAAAGTTGTTGGTAACCGATGCATTAAATGCGCGTGACCGGTTTGTATTCTATGCGGTTGGCGGCGCGGCGGCATTGTTCGGGATTCAGGTGTGCATAAATTTGATATCTACATTACATCTGTTTGCACCCAAAGGTATGACGTTGCCTTTTATATCATATGGCGGCAGTTCGCTTATTGGTTTTTGCCTGTTGTTTGGTATGATTTTGGCGATTGTGCGTGAAGATAAATGGAAATAACAAAGGGGACAAATATGAAGATATGGATTGCAACGGGGGGAACGGGTGGACATGTTTTTCCGGCGTTGGCGGTGGCGACCGAATTGGCGTCGCGTGGTCATAAAATAACGGTGTCTTGCGATGGACGTGTTCATAAAATGGTCGCAGATGGTGCACCGGAAAATGTGCGCCGTGTTCATATCTGGGCGTCGGGCGTTGGTGCCAAAAGTCGTTTGAAACAATTATGGGCTTTGTTCAAGATTGGTGTGTCGGCCGTGGCTTTGATTTTACGGTTTGTTTTTTCGCGTCCAAATCGCGTGGTTGCATTTGGAGGCTATGCGTCCGTGCCGGTCGTCTTTGCGGCGCACGTTTGGGGAATTCCAACATACCTGCATGAACAGAACGGCGCAATTGGTCGTGCGAATAAATTTACTATGCGGTGGGTTAAAACATTGATGACCAGTTTCAAAAATGTAAGCGGCATTCCGCAAAATTCCGGTGCGCGAGTGGTTTATACCGGCCTGCCGGTGCGGCGTGATTTCATTGAACGTGCGGGTGCGCCATTGCCCGGCAAAATGCATGTCTTGGTGACGGGCGGGTCATTGGGTGCGCAAATTTTGGACGAAGTTGTGCCGATTGCGGTGCGTGATATGAAAAAGATTTTTATCACCCATCAAACCCGCCCCGAAAATGTCGCAAAATTGCAAAAGTTTTATGCGGACAATAAAATCCACGCGAACGTGTTGTCTTTTATCCGTAATATGGCGGATGCGATTGCGGATTCTGATGTTGTGATTGGTCGCAGTGGCGCCAGCACGGTCATAGAATTGACCACAATTGGTCGTCCGGCGATATTGGTTCCATTGGCCATAAATCCGGATCAGGCGGCCAATGCGGCGAATTTTGAGAAATTGGGCGGTGGATTCGCCGTGCCCCAGGATCGTTTTACCGCGAAATGGTTAAATGCGACCTTGACCGATTTGTTTGAAAACCCAACGCGTTTGGCAAAAATGGCCAAGAAATCATTGGTGCCAAATCACGCGGTTCAAATGATTTCCGACACCGTGACAGAATAAAAAAAATCGCCGTTTGGCGATTTTTTAATTTGCTGCATTAACCGCGATACGTTTGCGGCCCTCAGCCCTGCGACGATTCAAAACGTCGCGACCGCCCTTGGTTGCCATGCGGGCACGAAACCCATGTGTCCGAATACGACGCGTTTTTGACGGTTGATATGTTCTTTTCGTTGCCATTTCAAATCCTTTTGTGCGTATATTTAATCATAAGTTTTTTAAAAAAGCAAATATTTTATTTACTTTTTATCAAACCCAGTTTTTCCAGCGCCAATATCATCAAATGATACACGAACAGCGCCGCCAATAAATTCCAAAAAATACCTGAAAATACGCCTGTCATTATTTGCCCTTTTGTTTAGAATACATTTTTTGAAAGAAAATTTTACCAATGTTTTCGACGACGAACGGGTCTTTGCATTCCCCATTCGCGATATTTTTTACGCATTGTTGCGCCGAATACAGGTGATTATAGTCCAATTCTTTAACATTTTTACACTTGCAACCGTGTCCGACGCTGATTAACAAGTTTTTTTCGTTTTCGATTTCATGGTCATATACACACGTGCCCAATACACATTCGATATAGGTTGCGCAAAACGGTTTAGTGATTTTTTGATTCAGCATATTTAACGTAAATTTTGCGGCCTCGTCCGCGGTTATTTGGCCACAATCAATATCGTCACAGTGTAAATCATCGTACGTAGTATGTTTTGGTTGCAGACGAACCTTTACGTCTTTCTTTGGTTTATTCATAATTTACTCCTGTTTGAGTGTTGTAAATAGTATTACAAAGATTTTGTTTTGTCAATATAAAAAGTTGCTTTATTTCTTGACCTGTGCTGCAAAAATTTGCTATCTTTTATATACCATAAAACAAGGGAAAGTGAAGTTATGTCAGAAATAGAAAATACAAACGAAATAAATACAATAAAAGTTCCACAATCTTCGATTGAACATGAAATGCGGACGTCGTTTTTGGACTATGCGATGTCGGTTATTGTTGACCGTGCGTTGCCTGATGTTCGTGACGGTTGTAAACCGGTGCATCGCCGCATTTTATATGTTATGAACGAAGTTGCGCCGGCGACCAAGGCGACGGTTAAATCTGCGCGTATCGTTGGTGATGTTATGGGTAAATATCACCCCCATGGCGATAGTTCTATTTACGAGGCTATGGTCCGCATGGGCCAGGATTTTTCCATGGGCGAAATGTTGGTCCAAGGCCAAGGTAACTTTGGTTCGCGTGACGGTGATAAAGCCGCGGCCATGCGTTATACTGAGGCGCGTCTTTCCAAACTTGGTGCGACATTGATGGAAGATATGGACAAAGACACGGTTGATTGGCAACCGAACTTTGACGGCACATTGCAAGAACCGGTTGTTTTGCCAACCAAGTTTCCAAATTTCCTGGTGAATGGTGGTTCGGGTATCGCCGTTGGTATGGCAACAAATGTTCCAACATATAATTTGGGTGAAATCTGCAATGGTATTTTGGCGGTTTTGGACAATCGCGAATTGACCGATGATGAATTGTTCCAAATTATTCCGGGACCGGATTTCCCGACGGGTGCGGTAATTATGGGGCGTGCCGGTGCGTACAAAGCGCATACAACCGGCCGTGGTTCTATTATCGTACGTGCCAAAACACATATGGAAAAATTCCACGACCACGATGCGATTATTGTGGATGAAATTCCGTACCAGGTGAACAAAGCCCAGATGATTATTAAAATTGCGGAACTGGCCAAGGATAAAAAAATCGAAGGTATATCGGAAATTCGCGATGAATCTTCCAAAGAAGGTTTGCGTATAGTTATCGAATTAAAGCGCGATGCGATTTCTGATGTTGTTCTGAATCATTTGTTCCAATATACGGAAATGCAGACGAATTTCCCGGTGAATATGATGGCGCTGAATCGTGGCCGCCCAATGTTATTCAATGTTCGTGGCGTGTTGGATGCGTTTATAGAATTCCGTGAAGAAGTTATTCGTCGCAGGACTATATTTGATTTGAACAAGGCGCGTAATCGTGCACATACTTTGTTGGGGCTGTCTGTTGCGGTTGGTAATTTGGACGAAGTCATCGAACTTATCAAATCATCTGCAAATCCGGAAGAGGCACGCGCGGCATTGGTTGCACGTGGTTGGCGCGCATCGGATATTGAAAATTATATCAAATTGATTGATGATCCAAATACCGAATACAAAGATGGAATGTTTTATATGTCCGAAGACCAGGCGCGCGCAATTTTGGAATTGCAACTGCACCGGCTGACCGGATTGGAACGCGACAAATTGCATGCAGATTTGGTGGAATTGGGTGCCCAGATTCGTGACTTGTTGGATATATTGGCATCGCACGAACGTATTATCCAGATTATTCGTGATGAAACAACCGCGGTGCGTGATAATTGGGCGTCGCCACGTCGGACCGAGATTTCCGATGCAGAAATAGATATTGATATCGAAGATTTAATCGCGCGTGAAGATATGGTTGTGACGGTTTCCAATACTGGCTATATCAAACGTGTGTCACTGGATACATATCGTGCCCAAAAACGCGGTGGCAAGGGACGCAATGCAATGACAACCAAAGATGATGACTATGTGGTCCAGGTGTTTGTTGCGAATACGCACACGCCGCTATTGTTCTTCTCGTCACGCGGATTATGTTATAAATTAAAAACGTATAAATTACCCGAAGCGGCGGCGGCGGCCAAGGGACGGCCATTGGTTAATCTGTTGCCGTTGGAGAATGGTGAAACAATCACGGCGATTTTGCCGGTGCCCGAAGAAGATGTTGCGGCAATTCAAAATTCTGGAACCGAACATTTCTTGATGTTTGTGACGGCATCTGGGACGGTGCGTCGCAATCGCATGTCTGATTTTGATTCTATTCGCGCAAATGGTAAAATCGCAATGAAGTTGGATGATGGCGATAGTTTGGTATCGGTTCTGCCGTGCAATGAAAACCAAGATGTATTCTTGGCGACATATCGTGGCCGTTGCATCCGTTTCCCTGTGCCGGAAATTCGTATATTCGCGGGACGCAATTCAACGGGTGTTCGCGGTATAACATTGGGCAAAGATGATAGAATTATCGGTATGTCCATGTTGAATCGTGGTGAATCTGATTCCGCGGTTCGTGCGGCATATGTAAAACAATCGCGCGCTGCGCGTCGTGCCGCAACCGGTATAGAAGAAGAGGGCGATGCCGAAGAAGAAGTGACAACACTGGTCCTGGATGATGCGAAAATGGCGGAAATGGCCGCAAAAGAAGAGTTTATATTAACCATTTCTGAAAACGGATTTGGAAAACGGACGTCTTCGTACGAATATAGACTTACCCATCGTGGCGGTGGCGGATTTACCAATATTAAATTGGGCGGCAAAAATACCGCGGTTGCAGGGTCTTTCCCGGTGTCGGCGGAAAACGATATTATCATGGTGACGGATGGTGGAAAAATTATCCGTACGCCCGCGTCCGACATTCGTATTGCGGGACGCAGTACCGCCGGTGTGACATTGTTCCGTACCGCGGAAAATGAAAAGGTTATGTCCGCAATATCTATCGAATCTGATGACACGGACACAGAGCCCGAAACAGTCGAACAGGTGACAAATGGATAAAGAATACTTTGCATCAATAAATGAAGTATCACGCGAAATGGGGTTGCCAGCGCATACGTTGCGATATTGGGAAAAACAATTCCCAACCGTTGTGCGCCCAATCGCGGGTGCGGGTGGGCGGCGATACTATCGGCCGGAAACCGTTTCGCGCCTGAAAACTATCCAAGATTTATTGTATAACCGTGGAATGACAATCGCCGGTGTTAAAAAGATGATACATAATGGCGATTTCTTGGTAATAAACACGGCGGAACCAACGCCCGCGCCCGCACACCAAACGGAATATGATGATATACATGAAAATAATTCTGCGCCGGTTGCGTCATCATTTGACACAACAAAAATAGATTTGGCAATCGGCCTGCTGACCCAGGCGAGAGAGATGTTGGAATAGATAAAGGATTTACAATGATGGAACCAAATGGTATGACATATATGACGGATGCGGAAAGAAAAATTTTGCCGCAAATCAAAGATAATCCAACATTGGTCGCGCGAATGAATTGCCCTTCGGAAGAATTTTTGCGCGCCGCGGTTTTTGAAAATCCATACATTATTCGCTTTGTTCATAATCAGAGTTTTATGCTGCGTATATTGGCGGTAAAATTGGATTATAAAATGTTGCAGTATGTAAACGGTGTAACGCCGGAAATTCGCCGTGCGGCGGCCGCAAAAAACGAACGCGGGGTCATGTATGCAAACCTTACGCATGATGAATTAGAGGTTTACGCAAACGCCCAAAATGTAAAAAAATTTGGTCCACGCGTCGCGGTTCATTCGCACTAGGTTGCATTATTTTAAGATAGAAAATGTTAAACGCACCAACATTAGCAGAAATTGTCGCGAATAAAACGGACATAGCTCCGGGTGTCTATTTGTTTAACATTAAAAATGCAATGCGCGAACATTCCCGGTTCCTGGTGGCGATGCTGAAATATACCGGGTTCAGCATACCACAAATGATAGACCTTGAAATGCGGGACGCCGGCCCCGTTGCGCACGAATTTAGTGGTTTTACATCGAAATCTTTATTCCTGAACAAAATTGATAATATTTGCCTGGACTCTCAAATTCCACATATACGCGCAGAAGATAATAAGAATTTCGATTTGTCCAACATATTATACGACATGCAACAAATGCAATTTGGTGGTGTTGCGTTCAATTATATAAATGATCCATATGGTATGCGGCCCGATTCGGCCAGAAATTCGCATGCCAAATACAATTTTGAAATGCGGTATGGCATAAAACTTAGTGATATATACATCTCGCTTTATGAATTAAACAGCACAACAAAAAATTCTCGGACAGCGGTGGTGGACGATTTCCTGGTTACAGAAAATGGCAAAATATTGACGATTTACGATAATGATTTGCCCTATGGTGCCCGTGATTCAGATGAACAATATGAATGTCATTTTCGACCCGTTGGATGCATTGACCGCGGTGTTCCCGTCAAATATATTCGCACGGTTGATGATAATGGTAAAAAAATCTCGACCGGCGTGCAACAAGATATTGGTGCGCGCGCCCTGAAAAAACTATGTGAATTTTACCGTGGTTATCCCACACAAATAGATTTTATTATTAAAACCGGTTTGCACGAATTTACATATCTGGGTTATGACCGTAATTCAACGAATGACAATTTCTTTATTACAAATGTTCGCTATGGTATTGATGGCGCGGAACCCAGGTACACGATAAAAAAATGCGATTTTAGGCAGTTACCCAAGACAATAAACGCCATACAACGCGCCCGCACCACGCATTTCAACAAAATGTACGGTGCGCGTGTTGCGGTTCACTCGTGCTAAGGAATTAAGTTTGTTTTTGACGCCATTTGTCATAAACTGCCAAATCATGGCGCGGTGCACAGCCGCGACTTTGCGCAAGCGAAAGCGGATGGCAGTGCATACTGTGCAATTCACGAGATGATACTATCTATGATTTGTTGGTGTTTGGGAAAGAAGTTAAGGTGTTTTTGAATCAACAAATTTAATTCTTATGTTTAAATTTTGCAAAACAGTTAATATCACGAAAACGATTTTCAAATGGCAACCATTTTTCTTGTTTTAAAACACCTTCTAGTTCATAACCAAGATTTTTTGCAACATTTATAGAACCTTTATTCAATACGTCATTGTGAATTATTATTTTATTAAAACCGTTTTTGAATAATTCAGATTCCAAAAGTTTAACAGCTTCGATCATATAACCTTTTCCTCGATAATCATTTGCTAACCAATAACCCAACTCTGCCTTTTTATTTTTCATATCAACTGAATTAGCAGCACAATTGCCAATTATTTCATCATTTAATATAATGAAATATTCATAAGCAGAATCATTTCCCCAGCTCTTATCAGATTGTTTTAGAAAATCATATGTATCTTTGACAGATTTTATATCTCTTGCCCATGATAACCACGGTAATAAAAAGTTTTTGTTTCTATTTTCTACATCATAGACTAATTTCGCATTATCCATACATGGTTCTAAATGCATCAATTTTATTCTTTGACCTTTTAATATGATTTTCATGGTTGTTCCTTTTTATTAACATGTAAATTATACCATAAAAAAGATCAGATATCTAACTTCGAGTTCGTAAATGTGCAAAACGGTTTCTATTTTCGACACCAAATTTGCGAACTCATGGAAATATTGGGAAACCAACAAAAAACCGCGCCAAACGGCGCGCTTTATTTTTTGGCAGTCCCAATGGGAATCGAACCCATGTTACCGGAATGAGAATCCGATGTCCTGACCGCTAGACGATGGGACCCCTAGCGAAGCGCGGTCCCGTCGTCGTTTTGTCATTCCGGTGCAGACCGGAACGATGGGACCAAAATATGCGATTATTTTAACGATTTAATTTTATTTTTCAATAACTTTTGTTGCCAAGATTTTTTTGCCAATATTGTTCAACCAAACCGCGCCACGTATTGATTTTTGTTTGATCCATTTTATACCCGTTCGACGCCAACATCGCCTGGGACGCGTGGTTTTTATGTGAAACCCGCGCATAAATGGTGCCGATAGATTTCCGGGCCGCGTATTCTTCAATCAACTTTATCGCGTTTGATGCCACGTGCGCGTGGGTATGCCCATTTGTCACAAAAATCCACAGTTCCGCGCGCATCGCATTTTGCGCCACGTCGTCCAGTCCAATCATACCCGCGAATTCGCCGTTGTCGCGAATTATAAATTTTTTATTGTATCGCAAATCCTGTGCGACGTGGGCCAACCTTTCCACCAACATTCCGGATAATATAAACAAAAATCTTTCAGCCGCGCCCACATTCGGCCACCAAAACCAAGGTTCCAACCGCGCACTGTTCGAACGCACCGCGGAATTAAATTCGCGAAATTGCGGAAACGCATGTCGGAAAGAAAATTCTTCAAGTTCAACACTCATAACGCGCACATTATAAAAAATATTCTTGCCTTTGCAACAAATATGCGGTATTTATTCCGTGTGAGTTTTTAATAAAGGGAATGCGGGTTATGAAACAATCAAGTTATGTCAATGTAAATATGCCAAAAACTTTGTTGAAATTTTATTTCAAGAAATGTTTCCCGGGACTGTATAAATATATCGTTCTATTTATGGTATTGCGTTTTTTAAGTGGTTCAAATTTGGTAATATGGCCTTATGTTGAACGTTGGGCTGTTTCTATGCTTGAAGGTGCGCCAATGGGCACGGCGATATTCCATCATGTTTTGCCAACTGTTTGTATAATTGTTTTTCTGCTATTTAGTATTTCTGGTTCTTTTGTGATTCGTCAGCATATTGAATCTATCTTGTTGCCATATATGAATCGGCGGATTCAAACAATATTGACAGATCATGTTCATACACAATCTATGTCGTTTTGGGTGAATCGCATGGCTGGATCAATAAATACAAATATCGGTTATTGTGCCAATGGTGCCAAAACAATAATTACTACTATTTGGCCAATGTTCGTTAGATTGGTCATGTTGATTATTAATTCGTCATTGTTGTTCACGGTAAACAAGTATATCGCCATAACATTTTTGTGCATGTTTGTCTTGCGCGCTGTTTGTGTGTGGGTGTTGCGCAAACCAATTAAAAAATCGGCCGAGGATCGCGCGGGTGCGCAGTCAGCACTTGCCGGTAAAGTTTTGGACGGTTTTACAAATAATACGATTGTGCGAATGTTTGCAGCGGCGGGGCATGAACATAATTATCTTGAAAAACCACGCCAAGAATATATTGATAAATCTCGCCGTGCCATGTTTTTTCAAAGAATATCTTGGGCGGTTCCAGATCTTTTTGAAAATATAATGTTTGGTTGTATGTTATTACTCTGCGCGTATTTATATGGTCGCGGAACAATGCAAATCTCAGATGTTGTTTACAGTATCGCAGTTTATAATAATATTATGTGGACAATAACAGCATTAATTGAAGAGATTCCTGTTGTTATCGATAATATGGCCTCTGCCAATAAAGGATATAAAGAATTATCTGTGCCATTGGAAATTGTCGATAAACCAAATGCGCCGGCGTTGGATGTGAAACACGGAAAAATAGAATTCAAGAACGTTTCATTCAAATATAAAAACAAATACGTCCTGCGCGATTTGAATTTGACAATCAAACCCGGCGAACGCGTTGGAATTGTTGGGCCGTCCGGTGCGGGTAAAACGACATTGGTAAATTTACTGATGCGGTTTTATGATGTGCGGCGCGGTGCGATTTTGGTTGATGGACACGATATTCGTGATGTAACCCAAAATTCTTTGCGTGAAAATATTGCGTTTATTCCGCAAGATCCGGCAATGTTCAATCGCACAATTGGTGAAAATATCGCATACGGTCGTCCGGATGCATCGGACGCGGAAATCAAACGCGCCGCAAAATTTGCATCAGCCGATAAATTCATTATGGGCACGGAAAAGAAATATAATACCTTGGTCGGGGACCGTGGAATCAAAATGTCCGGTGGCCAGCGTCAACGTATCGCAATCGCGCGTGCGTTCTTGAAAGACGCCCCGATATTGATTCTGGACGAGGCAACAAGCGCTCTGGACAGTGAAACCGAGGTTGCGATTCAAAAATCGTTTGAAAAACTGTCGCACAACCGCACAACAATCGCGATTGCACACCGCCTTTCGACGCTGCGTAACATGGACCGCATAGTGGTTTTGGAAAACGGGCATGTTATCGAATCTGGCACGCACAAATCGTTGCTGCGTCGGCGCGGAGAATATGCAAAACTTTGGAAAATGCAATCGGGCGGATTTTTACAGGAAGATGAATCGAAATAATTTTTACTGTTGACCCGCGGCGCAATTTTTTACTAACATAGCATCCATGGAAATGAGAAAAATTTTATTTGCATTGCCGTTGATTTTTTCTTGCGCGTTTGCGCACGCGGCGAATTACAGGGCGGCATTGGTGGCCGATATGGATACTGGGCGTGTTTTAATTTCTGAAAATGCGAACGATGCGAATTATCCGGCGTCCCTTACCAAAATCATGACGCTGTATTTGACATTCGATGCGTTGGAACATGGGCGTCTGCATTTGGATGATTATTTAATTGTATCAAACAGTGCGGCATCGGCGGCGCCGGTAAAATTGGGGCTGGTTGCCGGATCCAAAATTCGTGTCGAAGATGCGATAACCGCCGTTGCGGTGCACAGTGCGAACGATGTTGCGCGGGTTTTGGCCGAAAATCTTAAAGGTGGCCAAGAAGGCACATTTGCATCATTGATGACGCGTGTTGCACGTGAAATCGGCCTGTCGCAGACAAATTTTGAAAATTCATCGGGACTGCCGGATGATGATCACCTTTCGACTGCGCGTGATATCGCGTTGCTGTCTATGGCGGTTTACAAGCATTTCCCCCAGTATTGGAAATATTTCGGAATCAAGAATTGGACATATAACGGCAAAACATACACGAATGGGAACCGGTTGTTGGGCACATATCCGGGGTGTGACGGTATGAAGACCGGATTCACGAATAAATCGAAATATTCGCTGGTTGCAACGGCGGCGCGTGATGGACATCGTTTAATGTCTGTGGTGTTGGGCGCGGAAAACAAAGATGTGCGGGCCGATGTTTCTACGCGTATGCTGAACCGTGGGTTCGAGATATTACGCAGTGGCGCGCCATCGGTTGTGCGTCAATCGCCGCAGGTCCCGGTCGTTGCGGAACCCGCCCCGGTTTCTTCGCCAATTGTGCAAAAATATGCAACCGACGCGCCGGCGATTGCGGCACGTGGCGGCGTGGGTGTGCAATTTGGTGCGTTTTCTTCGACCAATGCGGCAAACAATATGTTGTCGCGGGTTAACGGCAAATTTGGCGTAAACGGCTATATAGAACCGACGGGAACGGGACTTTACCGTGTCCGTGTGGGCGGGCTTTCTGAATCCGCGGCGAACGAATTAAAAAATCGTGCCACATCCGCCGGAATTGATTGCTATGTGTTTCATTGATTGCTATGATATGAACGATGAATCCGAAAATAGAAAAACTTGTTAAACAATTTGCAAAGCTGCCACGCGTTGGGAATAGGGCGGCGCGCCGCATTGTATTGGGACTGTTACAGGATAAAACCGGACGCATAGATAAACTGATTGATGCATTGACCGACGGTCGCGATGGTGTTTATCCGTGTCCAAATTGTGGTGTGTTAACCGACCGAACAAATGGTGTGTGCGAATATTGCCGTGATGCGGCGCGTGCGAATGGAATGTTGTGCTTGGTGCGCGACTTGGCCGATGTATGGACATTGGAAAAATCCGGTGTGTTTAATGGGCGGTATCATATATTGGGCGGAATGTTGTCTGGGGTCGCCGGTGTTACGCCCGCGGATTTAAATTTAGACAACCTTGGGCAACGTATTGTGGATGAAAAAATAAACGAAATAATTTTCGCGTTACCAAATACAGTCGAAGGTAAAACGACCCAACAATATATTATTTCAACGTTATCGGGTACAAATGTGCAATTTTCGGAATTGGCGTCCGGTGTGCCATTGGGCGGCGATTTAGATTATATTGATGACGGCACATTGTCTTTGGCGTTCGGGGGGCGGCGTGCGTTATGATGGATAAATTGCAATCTTTACCGCCGGTTTCTGAAATGATGCGCGCATCGGGATTGGAACCCAAAAAACAATTCGGCCAAAATTTCTTGTTCGACCTAAACTTAACCGGTCGTATCGCGCGCAGTGTCCCGGATATAGAAAATTCCACGGTGGTTGAGGTTGGACCCGGCCCGGGTGGCCTTTCACGTGCATTGTTAATGGCCGGTGTGCGCAAATTGATTGCGATTGAAAAAGACAAAACCACAGAACCAATTTTGTCGCAAATTATTGCCGCGGCGAATGGCCGGTTTGATGTAATTTATGACGATGCGTTACGTGTCGATATGGAAAAAATCGCTGGCGGTGAATTTTCCATCTGTGCGAATCTGCCGTACAATGTTGGCACAGAATTATTGATAAATTGGCTGCATGATATTGCGCGCGGCGTACCAATAAAGTCGATGACATTAATGTTTCAGCGTGAGGTCGCGGAAAGAATCGTCGCCCGCCCGGGTGACGCGCAATATGGCCGCCTTGGTGTGTTAACATCGTTGATTGCGGATGCAAAAATTTTATTTGGTGTGCCATCGACGGCCTTTGTTCCGCGCCCGCGTGTGGAAAGTGCGGTTGTACAAATTATCCCAAATGCGACAAAAATAAAAAGTATTGGCGACATATCTGTGGTGGAAAATTTAACCGCGCGCCTGTTTGGAATGCGGCGAAAAATGATACGCGGCATTATGCGCGATGTTGATTGGTCTGAATTTGGATTGGTTGGTACGGAACGCGCCGAAGATTTAACGCCTGAAAAATTTTTAGAAATTTCTAAAAAACTGGTTGCATAGGTTATATATTTTTCTGCTATAATGGTTACAGAGTTATCTTAGGGGAGAGAGATGTCTTTATCTGTTTTAATATTTTTTGCAATGGCTTTTGTATTGGTGTTTTTATTGCGCACCGTGCGTATTGGCGCAATAGTCGCGTTTTTGTTGGGCGGAATAATTGCCGGACCATTTATTCTTGATTTGTTCCAAGTTGATTCTACTCTGGCATTCTTGGGCGATTTGGGCATATTGTTTTTGTGGTTTAATATCGGATTGGAAATAAATATGAAGCGCCTTTGGAAAATGCGGCGAACAATTTTTGGTTTTGGCGCGGCCCAGGTTTTAATGGTTGCAATAATGTTGTTCCCGGTTTTGGTTGGTATTACAACATGGTCAATTATGGGCGTGATAACAATTTCATTGTTGTTGGCAATGTCCAGTACGTCCGAAGACCTGCAATTATTAACAGACAGAAATCAATTAAACACGGTAATGGGACATCAAACCTTTTCGATATTATTGTTCCAAGATTTATTGTCGATTCCGTTGCTGGCCATGTTGCCGGTGTTCGCGGGTCGTTCATTGAATTTCGGTGCAACATTAATAGATGTCGCGGTGACATCGGTTGTATTGGTTTTCGGTGTTGTTGTCGTGGGTCGGTTTGTGTTAAATCCGTTAATGCGTCGCGTATCAAAATTAAAATCGCGTGAGGCATTTTTATTGGTTGTCATGTTGAATATCGCACTGTGGGCGGTGTTTATGGATTTGATGGGGTTACCGGTGGGCCTTGGTGCATTTTTGGCCGGTATGTTGATGTCTGAAACAATATACAGTCACCAGGTTCGCGCAGAAATTGGACCGTACGCATTGTTATTCTTGTCTTTATTCTTTGTGACGTTGGGGATGGGATTAAACCTTGGCGTGTTAATGGAAAATTGGTACATAGTCGTGATGGGGATGGTCGCATTGGTTTTGATAAAGTTCGCGGCATTGTTCATGGTGGCCCGTGTTCGCAATATACCGTTGCACGATGCGCGCCTTATTGCGTTGGTGTTAAGCCAGGGCGGTGAATTCGCACTTTTGATGTTTCAAACCATGAAAACCAGTGGTATTTCCGCCGTCCCGCCTGCACATCAAGAAATCTTGACCGCGATAATTATACTGTCTATGGTGTCGACACCATTCTTGCTGGCTATACACGACCGAATTATGCGTTCAACAAAATGGTTCGCGCAATCCCGTGCACGCAAGGTAAACAGCGACGAAAACAATATTCAACCCGAAGTTATAATTTGTGGTTTTGGTCGCGTAGGTCAAATTATCGCCTATGTTTTGGGAACGCGAAAAATCCCATACGTTGCGCTTGATTTAGATGTGAATTCCGTAATGTTGGGACGCGAAAATGGATATAATGTTTTCTATGGCGACAGCACGAATTCAACCGTCCTGCGTGAATTCGGATTGGCATCACGTCGTGTGCGGGCGGTTGTTGTGGCGTTGGATAATTCGAATACGGCGCGTAATGCGGTTCTAAGTGTGCGCAGTGTCGCCCCACGTGTTAAAATCTTTGCGCGTGCACGCAATTTGGCGGAAACGCGTGAATTATTAAAAGACGGCGTTCACGAGGCATGGCCCGAAACAATAGAATCTTCGTTAATGTTGGCACGTGGCGTATTAGGGCAATTGGGCATTTCGGATGGTATTATATCAAACCTGGTCGATGAAATGCGCAGTGAGAATTATGCTGAACTGGATAACGCAATCACAGACAGAAATAATTAAACGCAAATAAAAATGCCCAATCGGGCATTTTTTATGTTTGATTTTATGCGTATATGTTGCTATATTCACCAAGTATTCAAAAGGAAAGCAAATGAAAAAAATATTAAAAATATCTGCCGGCATTTTTGGCGTGATTTTATTGGACCAAATTGCCAAGGGAATATTATTGTTCCTAATCACCGGTTCCGCGTTTGTGTATGGGCCCGCATGGTCCGTTATTCCGGTGCCGTATTTGATGGCGCGTGTGACGAATTTCTTTAATCTGGTTTTTACATGGAATCCGGGAACCGCGTTTTCAATGTTCCGCGGTGTTGGTGATAATGCACCGATGATAATGATTATCGCAACGGGAATTATTATCGCATTGTTGATTTATTATTTACTGCGTCGCGCAAAATCTTACGAGGTTGCACCGTTGGTTTTAATCATTGGTGGCGCGTTGGGAAATCTGATAGATAGAATTCGTTTTGGCGCGGTAATTGATTTCTTGGACTTTCATGTTGGCGCAATTCATTGGCCGGCATTTAATGTTGCCGATATGTTTATCACGATTGGTGTGGTGTTCTATGTTTTGAATTGGTGGATTGCGCGCCGCAAGTGCTTGAATAATGTTAGGGGGTAATTAAATGGTAAAATATTTGGATAATAATTCAGGTTTTAATATGTGGAATGCAAATCGTGCGGCAACGCCGGATGCGAAACCAAAATCACGCATTGGTGGTTTTTTGTGGTGGGGAATTTTATTTTTGGGAACTTGGTGGTTGTTCAGTATGTGGAACACGCCAAAGAATGTCCCGGCACCAACGGACGCAGAAAATGCGATAATTGCGACCGATGTTTCAAATGTTCCGGTGAATGAAGTGTCGTCGGAGAAAATTCGTGCGAATGTCCGCGGGCTGCGCATATCGGATATCGCGCTGAATGATTTTGCCGCGACACCCGAAGCCGATAATGCCGAACGTGTAACCCTGATGGGTGAAAACGGCGATTTTATGGAAATCGGCCTGGGCGCCATTGGAACGACCGCACCAGATGCGACAACGGTGTGGACAGAAAGCGATGGTAAAATGCGGTGGCGCAATTCTGATGGTGTTGTGTTTACGCGTGATATATCAATTGACGGTTATTTAATCACGGTAACCGATACGGTTGAAAATAAAACGAAGCACGAAATATCGATTGCGCCGTATGCGCGTTTGGTACGCGGCGGTAAATCAAATTCTGCGGGTGTTGCAACCGGCGTGGTTACGAATACTAATTCCCGGGTTCGTTATACAGATTGGCATAAATTGGCTAATAAATCGTATGCGTATTCCACAACGAACGGATTTATAGGCTTTGCAGATCAATATTGGGAAACAATTGCGAATGTTGCGTCGCCCGATCAGACGATGCGTGCAAAATCTATTTCCGATAAATATGTGGCGGATGTGGGTGCGGCGGCAATTCGTGTTGCACCAAATGATACCGGTGTGTTCACAACAACAGTATTTGCCGGACCGCGCGACCAACGCGTATTGGATGCGGCCGCAACAACGATTGGCGGCATAGATGAAACAATAGATTACGGATGGTTTTGGTTCTTGGCGCGGCCAATGTTGTGGGCATTGAACATATTAAATTCTTTTGTGATGAATTATGGGGTTGCGATAATTTTGCTAACAATATTGCTGCGGTTATTGATGTGGCCGTTAACGCGTAAATCATATACATCATCAATCGCTATGCAACGTATGCAGCCGGAATTGCAACGTATTCAAAAACTTTACGCCAATGACAAGGCGCGCCTGCAAATGGAAATGATGAACCTTTATCGCACGCACAAAACTTCGCCAATGTCGGGTTGTCTGCCGATGCTGATTCAGATTCCGATTTTCTTTGCGTTGTACAAGGCTTTATTGGTATCGGTGCAAATGCGCAACGCGCACTTCCTGTGGATACATGATTTGGCGGCGATGGACCCATATTTCATATTGCCAATTTTAATGGGTGCCACAATGTGGCTGCAACAATATCTGCAATCGGGAAAACAAAATAAAAATGCGCCAAAGAATGACGCAATGGCGGCAACAACGCGCATGATGAAATGGTTGCCGATTATATTTGCGGTAATGTTTGCATGGATGCCGGCGGGATTGGTTTTGTATTGGACCGTTTCGAACATATTCGGAATATTCCAAACATATATAATAAAAAAACAACTTGATAGAAAATAAAAAATCCCCACATTTGTGGGGATTTTTTCAATCGCACAGTTTTTTATATAATGCATCGGGCGTTTGAACAAACGCCGCACGCATACCAATCGCACGCTTGGCGACTCCGACACAGGTCCACGCGTTGTGTGGATTAAAATTTGGGTTTATGTTGCGCGGTATATAAATAAACCGCCAACCGTATGCGCCCAGAATCCGTATGTCACGTGTACGAATAAAAATTTCCGAGACGTGTTTATGTGACGAAAATTGATACATTGTAAAACCGTTTTTATTCCGCACCAAAACCGCACAGTGTTTAAAATTTTTACAAAATATATTTGGTAAAATTTTACTGGAATTCGGCGCAAATGCAATTATCACCATTGTGTCCCCCTTTTTATTCAATCCAACCCTTGTCGCGTGCGGCCGTATCCAGTATTTGCATAGCCGTATTCCAAATTGCGGCGGCATGATTTTCACGCCATATATATTGGTGTGGTGCGCGCCGGCGATCGCCAAATTCTTTCATAACGGCCAATTGTGCATCGGTCAGTTTCCCGGCCAGATATAGTTTTGTAATCAATGTTTCGACGTCGACCAATTCGCACACGCGTCGCGTAGACGCACGTCCATTATTTTGACCTATATCATTGCGTACCGATTTAGAATATAAAAACCAGAACCAAATTTGTTCTGCGTTTTGAAATTTCTCTGGCACATATTTTGTTTCTCTTTCCGTCATAATTTTCCTCCTTGGTTTTCAAATGTTGTTTTTGACGTGCTTTATTGTTTTATAATTTATGTAATAGACCAAAGTGAATAATTACAACCCACAATTGAAACCGTATCTTGATTTGCGATTCGTATAAAGATTCGATGTTTGTGCCTGCGAATCGCGGTAATGTATATGGTTATAAAAAAAAACGGCGCGATTATGCGCCGTTAACACTCGGTCTGGGAATGCTTCGTGTTATGTCATATTAAATCCTTTTGGTTTAAAAAAGCCGCCATAAAATGGCGGCTGTATTGTTTATTTATTCGCTACAACTCTATTGGCGGGAAACAATCGCCACCCGCATCCGGACAGCAATTAAACCCTTGGTCACCCATGTCGGTATATGTTTCCCCCGGACAGCATCCATTCATATCAGGTGCCACCCCACCATCACATGTAACAACGGCGGAACTATCGTTGGCATCATCCGCGGATTTTTTGGATGGTTTATTCTTGTTAAACGGATTTTGAATTGAGCCATCATCATTATATTTCAATCCCAAAACTTCTTCATTATATTCCTGGGAACCTTGTGGCGTATTATAGTTCATTTGTTGTTGTTGATTTTCAAACACTGCCTGTTGTTTCGCATTATTTATCGCATCGTATGTTCCAAACGAACGACAATAGAAATCAACGGTTGTAAAACTATAACCTTTGTTTTCCATATCACGAATATCACCGGTATCTGTGGATGCGTACCAACCCGTCCCATCTTTGCTTTGCACACACCAATTATCTTTGATATTTTGTGCCATCATTGAACGGACCTGACCAATAAGCTCTTCAAGATTGTTAGATTTCAAACTCTCATAATTTATATCAGGTCTTTCACCACGTTTAAGTCCCGTTTCTTCACCATATGCGTTTTCCCCGTCATATGGGGCCAAAGCACATTTACGCGTGTCTTCGCCCTGTGCACCACAAGTTACCAATAAATCGACCGGAGAAAATACGGTTATACGCGTTCCAGCGGCAATTGAAAACGGTGGGGTAGTATTATCCATTAAATCCACCAACAATTTTGTCGCGACATTATTCCATGCGGTGATAATCTCGTTCTTGGCCAATTCCGAAGAACGCACCGTGCCACTTTGCACAACGGTATTATTGTCCAAATCAATTTGGTTTACAAACGCATCCGATATGGGGGCAATCATATTGACCGCCGCCGGCACAATTGCGGTCAACATTGGCATAACAAATTGTTCCAGGTAATCCGTACTGCCGTGTCCCGGAACACCTTTACGGCCCTGGGAATCTGCGGCAAATGGTTGTTTTTTATCATCAACAAAATTAAATTCAACACCATCGGGGCGAATAAATTGATACCATTTTATTTCCATACGTCCCACCGCCTTGTAGGGGCCGGGTAATTCGCCCGTAACATACCCCAACATCAATGTCCCCGTCGGAATTATAACTGTGCGCCCATTGTCAGAATAAACATTACGGTCGACCGTTGCACGAACCGGTAACCCGCTTTGCAACAATTTAGAATCCGCCTGGACATCCGACACAATTGTCGCCGGAATCGGTTTATATTGACGCAGAATAAAACTGCGGTCAATTGGACGACTTGATACAACCGGTGCATCGGCACCAACATAGCCTTTAAATTCAGTTGAACGCTGCTTTTTCAACGCTACCCGATTGGCCTTTTCACCTTTTAGGCTTTTGGCCTGGTTTGGTGTAGCCGGTGTCAATGCGCCCAATTCTGCACTTGTTAATTGCAACGCGCGTGTGATGGTGCGGCGTGTCGCGGTTCCCGAACCCAACCGCGGCAACCGGTCCGTCACCACAAAACGAATGTGCTCTGAGTCAGACCCAATTTTGCGTGTTGGATTATTTATATCCATGATATACCCTGTTTCGGCATTGTAAATTCCCGCCGGCGTATCACATTTCGTATCGGAAAATGGGTGATAATAATACGCGCCACCCATGGGTTTAATCCAACCACTTTGAATACCGGCGGTATTATATGCCGGAAACGCAAAATCCGAACAGTTATTTTTGAACGTATTACGTGGCGTGGTAACCGATGTATTTTGCACGGGTTCATTAAAACTTATCGGCGCGGCAATGTTGTTAATGTCTTGTTGAAAATCCATATCATAATCATATTCGTCATATGGCTCTGGTTCCGGCTCTGGTTCCGGTTCGGGCGTGGGCTCTGGTTCGATCTTTTTTGCGGCCGCATCATTACGCGCCATCGGTTTTTCACGCGCGCCGATAACCAGTGTAATTGCGTTTGGATTATCGACAACGGCACCGGTTTCAAATGCACTCCACGTAATGGCAACGTGTGCATCGGTGGTAACAATTGGGTGTTCCGGTTGGAATTTAATACTTATGACGCACGGTACAGTTTCTTCGATAATTGTCTGATCATTTTTACATGTTTCAACCGCGGTAATGCCGGCGGCATCATTAGAATCACCTTCGACACGCACGACGACATTGGTTATTTGGACGCGTGTGTTCGCAGAAATAAAGAATTCGGTTTCGCGCACTTCGCCCACCACGGTATCGGACCAATCAATCGGCGCATCCGGTGTGATTACCAATTCCGGTGTTGGCGGCAAAGAATCCGGGTCAATGACGACGCGTCGTGCCTTGCGTCCCCCAAGCAACATCATTAACAACACAACGACAATAACGACCGCCGCCACCAACAAAATCCATTGAATGTATTTTGGAGTATTTTTACGAAATTCTGAAAATTGTTCACCGATTTTACTCATATTGATTCACCGTATCGATTTATTGAATCCGAACCACCTGGCAACTGGCGCCACTAAATTTCAACAATTGGTCACAGAGTTTCTGTGCGGTATCAATATCCGGCATGGGCCCAATACGCAACCGATACAGACGTGCCGCCTTGGATGTTGCACCCAATTCTCCGACACCTTGTTCATCAACCGCATAAAACACGCTGTCTTTGTATTTGGTAAGCAAACCTTGGCCATCATTGCCACTGAACCGCGCCATCAAATCCGCCCAGTAATCATCCAACGCCTTGACACTGGTGTCGGATTTTAATTCAACCGCAACGCCGCCTTGGTTGGTGGTAATAAGCGGAATATTAGACTGGGGCAGGTATGAACCGGCCGTGTTACGCACCGTTGGTAACATATTCAGACCCGTTGATGCACCACCCGACGGCGTTCCATACATATTCATCATCATCGTGCCCGCCGCCGGCGCAGTAATCTGCAACCCATTCGGCATCGGTGCAACATTGTTGTTATTTATGTAGATTGGTGTATTCGTATAGGTCCCATAACCGTTTTGAATTGCAACCTGGTCCGCGGTGTACAACACGTTATTCAACGATTGTCCCGACAGCATGCTTTGCGCAACATTCGCCTCGGCCAGCGCCATAACGCTTGCTGTGTCGGCAATCAAGAACGGTTTAGAACGTTTTTTGATACACACAATGCGTTGCCCGCTGCGCAGAACCATATCACCAACGGCCTCGACAATAAGTAAACGACCGTCTTCGCCGTCCGTGCGGAAACCGACGGGCGATTCGCCACCTTCGACCAACAACGACACGACCGGACGTTGTGTCATAGAAATAACCTTGTCCCCAAAGTCAATATATGTGAACACGCGGTCGCGCCACACACGTTCCGGTGCGATTATATAATCATCCGGATTCGGCACGAAAATATCCAAATCAAATCGGAATTCAGATGGATCAATCTTCATTGTTTTTATCCAATCATAGTCTTCGCCATCGACGCCGATTGTGCCACTTTTCACCGGTGTTTTCTTGAATATAGAATTCATAGAACCACCCGCCGTTGTGCCGGCCACCGCCATGTTCGACGGCAAACGTGCCCCACCATCCAAAACAACATCAACCTGGGAATATGTGATTTCCGATGCGTTCGCCGGTTCACTGCGCAGATAGAACGTATAAATATTTCCCGATTTCCCGGTAACAATAAGGTTTGTATCCGAACCCATATTATCGGCCGCCGGCGTTATGTACATTGTTCGTCCGCCCTGGGTCGAATCAATGGAAAAGAACCCGTCGTTGCCGACAATTGCGTCTTCAATCTGTTCCCCCACCGGCAGGTTCACCATGGTCACCATCCCGTTACGCAACTTGATTGGCAAAACCGTTCCGGCGTCCCAAGACAATTGTGCATATCCGGGTTTAATACTGCCCGATGCCATATTTGCATTCGGGTTGTCCCACGCGCTTTGCACGCCATAGTTCACCGCCCGCGCGTCAAACGCAACGAACGCGACAATCGCGCCGATTAAAGATATTTTTACGCCAAATAATTTTATCATTTTCCTTGTCCTTCCTTAAGTATTCAACATTACTGTTTATACACCGTACTCAGTGGGTCGCCACCACCTTCGATTACGTCGTATCGCGAAACCTTGACCCCCAACGGGTTGTTTAATCGTTCCGTCCATTTAATTTGTGCATCATTTGTCATGGTTATTCCAACCAAGATTGTATAATCTTTTTTATCGGTTTGTCCATTACTATCTGAACAAGAGTATTCGAATTTAACCGTATATTGATTATCGCGCAGTTGCAACGGTTGCCCGCGGAAATTCACAACGCATTCAAACGGAAAGTCCGGATAATCCCCCATAATCGCATTGTAAAGCCCGGTTGTAATAAATGCGTTATATACATCCGGCGTAGACCACGCGGCAACGACGCCGTCGCGACTGCCCCACTTTTGCCGCATAATCGCAACGTTTTGAATTTCGTTGCGCGCCCGCACATATTCCATAACAAACGCCTTGCGATACAGTTCCAAGTTTTGGTCATTTGGCGGCATATCAACAATTTGAATAACGGACGCACCCTCGGGTTTAGATGTGATAAAGAACACCTCGGGCCGATTTAGTGGGAACATTTTTTCCAACGTCATAAACATGACGAACGTCACCACCACGCATCCGGCGAACACGAAAACAAGCAGTCTTGATAATAAAACAGGCGGTTCTATGCGGTTTTGCACGGCACAATTCTCCCTTTACTTAAAACGATTGTAGAAAAAATTTTACACCCAATGCAAGTGTTTTTTTTAGTTATCTTGTGGTAAATAACTAAATACCGGTCCGGCGATAAATTCACCAGTGCCTGAATTGGTAAAAAATGTATTTGTGACCGTATCATACATTCCCAAAACACCGTCACTGTCACGCCGCGCAGCCCATACATTAAACACCATGATATCATTATCAAATAATGTTACAGATTTTATTTTCCCCTTAAAACCGCCTACAGGGCCCGCTTCACCATTCATACGACCAATAGCCCATGTATTATGTGATTTTACAGATCCAGTATAATTGCTATTTATCACGTTTCCGCGATAATCAATAATTATTGCTTTGCCATTATCTGCATATATTCTGACCGTTGATGGAGCATTAGAAACATCGGTAAAAAGATTTTTATTAGTAGATCCAAGAGTTCCAATATAATAACTATTATCATATATCACTATAGCCGAATTAGTATTCGGTGCATCCTGGGCCCCATACATTCCCATATTGTTACCGACACCATAAGCTGTCTCACGACCACTTGCTGTAATATGTACCGCAATTTTTTCAGATGTAAATTTTATCCCCGTATCAATATACTGTGTTCCGGTTGATTCAATATATTCCAACCTGGTATATCCGGTGGGCAGGGCGGATAGCGCGGGCGCACCTATATCAACCAACCAACAATCGGTTGAATCATTTGGGTTATATTGAACACATTTAAATTCTGCGTCGATGGCGTTTTGCACGGCGGCGTTCATGGTTGCCGCGTCAATTAGGGAATCCGTTTGGCCGGAATACGCGGCGGATGAATCGTAAATATCTTTTGTTCCAACGGTGCCGGTGGTGCCTGTATTTGTTAAAACCTGTGCTGTGCCGGAATTTGCGGAAATTTTATCCTGTTTTTGTGCAACCGCGGTGTCAACAAAGGCCTTACTTGTCGCAACATTTTCACCCGCCGCAAACGCCGCCCCCATGCACAGCGCACATATTACCGATATTATAAATTTTTTCATGGTTGCTCTCCTTTTCTCTCGTCATTCATATCGTCATCCCGGCGCAATCGGGTCCCGCAAAAAACAACGTTTTTTGTGGGTGATACGGCCGGGACCCCTCCGAGTTACGTCGCGGACCGGTCTCAGGCGGTCGCGCCGGGATCCCGGCCTGCGCCGGGATGACGCCCTTTATTTTTATATAAAAAGACTGTAGCATAAACGAACGTTTGTGCCCACCCCGCGCACCCGTTCAAAAAACGCAGTAAAATCAATGTTTGAAAATTTTTAAAAAAAGGGTGGACACAAACGTTCGTTTATGCCCAGGTAGAAAAACGGCGCCACACCCACCCCACCAACTATCACCCACTAACCACTAACACTAACCACTATCCACTAAAAAAAACACTTGCGCCGCATTTACAAAATATTTATAATATTTGCGCTTGATTTTCCGATAAACTGTGCTAATCTCTATCGGAGTGTTGGGTATGCATTCGGACCAAATGCGCGCGGGGCGCGGGTTTGTCGTGGATTCAGGGGCATGGTTCAATGGTAGAACATCGGTCTCCAAAACCGCAGATGAGGGTTCGATTCCTTCTGCCCCTGCCAGAAAATTTTGGATGGGTGCATGCCAAATGTGAAAAAATAAAGGAAATTGGTGCGTCAATGAAAAAAATAATGGAATTTATACGTGGTGTCCGTGCGGAATGGTTCAAAATTGTTTGGCCAACCCGGGCCGAGGTTGTACGCGCAACCATCATGATTCTGGTGTTTTCTGGACTTGCGGCACTGTTTTTCTTTGTGGTGGACAGTATTTTGAACGCACTGGTCGGGTGGATTTTCTAACATAGGTTTGCCAAAGGGAATAATAATGGAAGATAAAATGCAATGGTTTGTTGTAAATGTTCACACGGGCTGTGAAGACAAAGTCGCACGTGGCCTGCGCGAACAGATTGATAAACGCCGTCTGAATGCGTATTTTGGCGAAATTTTGGTGCCAACGCGCGAAGTGACGGAGATCAAGGCCGGCAAACGTGTTAAAACAGAAAAGAAATTCTTTCCGGGATATATTGTTGTTCAAATGGTTATGAATAACGAAACATTCTCGCTGGTGAAATTAATGCCCCAGGTGGTAATGTTCCTGGGCGCGCGCCAAAAACCAATTGCGGTTACCGAAGAAGAAGCGCGCCGCCTGTTGAAACAGGTAGAAGAGGGCAGCACCGTCCCAGACGATATGGTGTACGAGGTTGGACAAGAAGTCCATGTTATCGATGGGCCTTTTGCGAACTTTAACGGTGTTGTGTCCGAAGTTGATAATGTAAAACAAAAAATGACCGTCACGATTTTGGTATTTGGTCGTGAAACCAGTGTTGCGCTGGACTTTGAACAGGTCGAACGTGTTTAATCGGGCTTTCCCGACGGGCGTGTGAGATGCACGCAAAAAACAAACCGTGGAAGATGCGCCACATCGCACCACGAATCCAAAAAACAAAAAGGATGAAAAATGGCAAAGAAAGAACTTAAGGGGATTGTGAAACTGGTCGTCCCCGCAAAACAGGCAAATCCTGCGCCACCAATTGGGCCGGCGTTGGGTGCGGCGGGTGTTAACATCGCCGAATTCTGCAAACAGTTTAATGATAAAACGTCTGATAAAGAACCGGGTATGCCGATTCCGTGCATTATCACCGTCTATACGGACCGCAGTTTCGAATTTATTATGAAATTGCCGCCGGTTTCTTACTACATTAAAAAGGCGTTGAAATTGAAAATTGGTTCGCATAAACCGGGTCGTGACTTTGTTGGAACAATCACCAAAGCCCAGATTAAGGAAATTGCGGAAAACAAAATGCCGGATTTGAATTGCTCTACCATTGAATCTGCGATGAATATCGTTGCGGGTCAATGCCGTTCAATGGGCGTCAAGGTGGAGGAATAAGCCATGAAAATTACGAAAAGACAAAAAACATGGGCGGATTTAGATACCGCAAAAACATATTCTTTCGCCGATGCGATTGAGGCTTTGCGTCCATTCGCGTCGAAAAAATTCGATGAAACATTGGAAATCGCGGTTCGTTTGGCGATTGATGTGACCAAGGCCGATCAAAATATTCGCGGAATGTTGTCTTTGCCGAATGGCACGGGCAAAAAGGTTCGCGTCGCCGTCTTTACAAATGATAAAGCGGAAGAGGCCAAAAAGGCCGGCGCCGATATCATTGGTGGCGAAGATTTGATTGAAAAGGTCGCAGGTGGCCAAATCGACTTTGACCGCGTTATTGCGACACCGGATATGATGCCGAAAATGTCCAAGGTTGCACGTGTTTTGGGACCGAAAGGCTTGATGCCGAATCCAAAACTGGGAACGGTTACAAACGACGTCGCTGCGGCGGTTGCAAATGCCAAGGCCGGTCAGATCGAATATCGTGCGGAAAAGAACGGTATCATTCATGCAGGCATTGGAAAAATGTCGTTTTCAACCGAAAAATTGGTCGAAAATGCAAACGCATTGGTTGATCAATTGAAAAAGGTTAAACCGGCATCGACCAAGGGTCAATATATCTTGGGCATTGCGGTTGCAACAACCCAAGGTCCGGGTCTGCATATCGATGCAAAATAAAATCTGTGGTTTGTGGCGCGCGCCATGAACCACAAAACAAGATTTCTGTCCGTGACTGATGGTGCGGAAACGCTTAATTTCCATCATAGACAAAGAAAAATTCTTTGGGACAGGAAATGGTCCCATCCCGGGAAACCGGATGGAAAGTTTAACAAAGGTTGGTTTGTGTGATTTTCATATGAACCAAGAAGTAAGGGTAAAAAGATGAAACGCGAAGAAAAGTCAAACTTGATTTCTGCGTTGCAGTCGTCCTTGAAAGATGCGAACGGCGTTTTTGTCGTTGAAAACCACGGTCTTACCGTGAAAGAAATGGAAGGCCTGCGCAATGAATTGCGCCCGCTGGTTTCGGTTTTCAAAGTTGTCAAAAACCGCTTGATGAAATTGGCGTTGCAAGACACCGATTTCGCGCCCGTGTCTGATTTGATGAAACGCCCGACCGCGGTTGCGGTTGCAACCGATGGATTGGCGGTGACCAAGGTTTTGGTTAAATTCGCCGAAGAACATCCGAACCTTACCATCGTTGGTGGTAAAATGGAAGCGGGTGTTTTGGGTGTAGACGACATTGTGCAATTATCCAAGCTTCCTTCTCTGTTGGAAATTCGTGGTACAATCGCGCGTATCTTGGTGGAACCGGGTTCGCGTATTGCACGTGTTTCGGCCGAGTATGGAAAAAAGAATCAATAAACATCGGAAATAATTTCCGGTACAAAGGAGTAAAAAAATGGCAGACATTCAAAAATTGGTTGAAGAATTGTCAAAACTGACCGTCTTGGAAGCTGTTGAATTGTCCAAGGCTTTGGAAGAAACATGGGGCGTTAGCGCCGCCGCCGCGGTTGCGGTTGCTGCGGGCCCTGCCGCTGCTGCTGCGGAAGAAAAATCGGAATTTGATGTTGTTCTGACAGACGTCGGTGCAAACAAATTGGCGGTTATCAAGGCAGTCAAAGATATCACAGGTTTGGGATTGACCGAAGCCAAGGCTTTGGTTGAATCTGCACCAAAGGCTGTGAAAGAAGCCGTTGCAAAAGATGAAGCCGAAAAAATGAAGGCCACCATCGAAGCAGCAGGTGCAAAAGTGGAATTGAAATAATTATTCCAACCCGAACCGGTATGGTTCAAAAATGTGTCACGGTTTCGTGACGCGCCCATGCCCGCCCAATGATAAAAATCATTCGGGCGGGCAACGGGCGTAAAAAAAGTATACGCAATAGTTTCGTTTGCAAAACACATAAAAAAAAGGATTAAAACCCATGGCAGTCATCCAGAAACTTAGAAAATCTTTTGGTAAAAGTTTTTTGCAAACTCCGCTTCCTGATTTAATAGAAATTCAATACAATTCCTATAGGGACTTCTTGCAGGCAGATGTTGCACCCCAAAATCGTAAAAATATGGGGTTGCAAAGTGTATTCGCTTCTATGTTCCCAATCAAGGATTATGCGGGGGCCGCCGAATTAGAATTTGTGGAATATAATTTGGAAAAACCGGCGTACAATGTGAAAGAATGCCTTGCACGCAAAATGACATATTCCAGCAAGTTAAAGTTAAAATTACGGTTGATTTTATGGGATGTCGCCGAAGACGGTAAAAAGTCTTTGCGTGATATCAAAGAACAAGAAATCTTTATGGGCGAAGTGCCATTGATGACCGAACGCGGCAGTTTTATTGCATCCGGTGTTGAACGTGTTATCGTTTCCCAAATGCATCGTGCCCAAGGTGTGGTTTTCGCAACAACCAAAGAGGCGAAAATCGCCGGCAATCCTATTACGTATACTGCGCGTATTATCCCAGAGCATGGTTCTTGGATTGATTTCGAAGAATCCAAAGGAATCATTTATGTTCGTATCGACCGTCGCCGCAAAGTTCCGGCAACCGTATTGTTGCGTTGTTTGCCGTGTGCAGAAGATGAAAAGAAATGGGCGTCTGAACCGCGTAACACGAAAATCCGCGGAATGTCTGATGCGGAAATTTTATCTGTGTTCTATAAACGTATTCCGTTAAAGACAAACGGAAAAATGTGGGTTGGTCAAACGGCCGCATTCGAAGGTCTGGATAAATATCGTTTGAATTACGATTTAATCAATCCCAAAGATAAAAAAGAATTGGCGAACAAGGGCGATCGTTTGAATGCAAAACGTTTGACCAAGATTATGACCGCATCCAAAGAATTCGGTATTTTGCCGGATGCGTTGGTTGGTGAATACTTGTTCGATCCGATTATGTCGGGTGCGGATGTTATCTATCCGGCCGGCACCGAAATCACCGAAGAGGTTTTGTCGGATATCGAAAAATTGGGCGTCAAAGAAATATCACTTATTTCGATTGATAATACGACAATGACCGCGCACATGCGTAACACATTGGTTGCCGACAAAACAACCAATCGTGAAGAGGCATTGATTGAAATCTATAACATCATCCGTCCGGGTGAACGTCCAACGCTTGAGGCGGCAATCAATCTGTTCATGCGTCAAGGTTTCGAGGCGGCATACTATGACCTGTCGCCGGTTGGTCGTTTCAAAATGAACAAACGTTTGAAAATCGATTCTGGGAAAAAGCCGGAAGATGAACGGTTGCTTACCAAGAACGATTTCTTGGCGGTGTTGAAAACTTTGACCAACATCATCGACCACAAAGACACAATTGATGATATTGATAACCTGTCAAATCGTCGTGTTCGCACGGTTGGCGAATTGTTGGAACAAAATTTCCGTACCGGTATGGTTCGTATTGAAAGATTGGTTCGTGAAGCGTTGTCTTCCCCGAATATCGCGACAATGCAACCCCAAGATGTAGTCAATGTAAATCCGTTAATGTCTTTGGTCGCAGAGTTCTTGGGAACCAGTCAGTTGTCCCAGTTTATGGACGCATATAACCCGTTGTCCGAATTGGAACACAAACGTCGTATATCTGCTTTGGGACCGGGCGGATTAAATCGTGAACGTGCCGGCATTGATGTCCGCGACGTTCATCCGACACACTATGGTCGTCTGTGCCCAATTAACACACCCGAAGGCGCGAATATTGGTTTGATTAACCACCTTGCGTCCTATGCGCGTGTGAATCCATATGGGTTTATTGAAACACCGTACTATGTTGTCGAAAACAGCAAAATTACAGACAAAATGGTCTATCTGACCGCGGACGAAGAATTGGGTCACAAAATTGCCCAAGGTAACACCCCAACAAATGACAAAGGTGTTTTGACCGAAGAATTGGTCACTGCACGTGTTGACGGTGAATTTACCCGTGTGCCGCGTGAAGAAGTTGACTTAATCGACGTTGAACCGCGCCAGGTGGTGTCAATATCAACCGGATTGATTCCGTTCGTTGAAAACGACGACGCGAACCGTGCCTTGATGGGTTCAAACATGCAACGCCAGGCCGTGCCTTTGATGCGTGTTCAAACGCCGTTGGTTGGTACCGGTATAGAGCGCGAAGTTGCGCGCGATTCCCGCACGGGCAAGGTTGCAAAGCACAGTGGTATTGTCGAATCCGCCGATGCAAAGCGCATTGTGGTTAAATGTATGAACAGCCGTAATGTCGTGACGGGGGTTGATATTTACAACCTTGAAAAATACGAACGTTCAAACAACGACACGATTTTGCATCAAAAACCGTTGGTCAAGGCGGGTGACCGTATATCTGCGGGTGATATTATCGCGGACGGTTCGTCAATGAACTATGGTGAATTGGCGTTGGGTCGCAACGTTTTGGTGGCGTTTGTGCCATGGCGTGGTTATAACTATGAAGATTCCATCGTTATTTCCGACCGCATTTCCCGCGACGACGTTTACACATCTGTGAAAATCGTTGAAAAGGAAATCAAGGTTCGTGATACTCAATTGGGACCTGAAAGTTTGACACGCGATATTCCGAACGTTAGTGAAGAGGCGTTAAAGAATTTGGACGAATCCGGTATTATCTATATCGGTGCGCGTGTGAAACAGGGCGATATTTTGGTTGGCCACGTTTCACCGAAATCTGAAACTTTATTGACCCCGGAAGAGGCACTTTTGCGTAACATCTTTGGTGAAAAGGCATTGAATGTCAAAGATACATCGTTGCGCGTTGGTCCGAACGAAGAAGGAACGGTTATCGGTGTTAACATCTTGACACGTCATGGTGTGAAAAAAGATGAACGTACCCAGATGATTGAACTGGAAAAGATTGAACAAATCAATAAAGACCGCGACGAAGAAATCTTGATTATGGAAAAAGGTTTCGCAGACCAAGTTTTCCAAATTGCCGAAGGTTATACAATCGAAGCCGGCACAGGCAGTTTGAAACCATTTATTGGTAAAAAACTGACCGGTGAAGTCTTTGAAGGTATTAAACCGGTTGATATCAAGAAATTGGTTGTCAATAACAAAGAAGCCCAGGCCAAGATTGATGAATTGCGTGAACAGCATATCATTAAACTGAAACAGTTGAATGAAAATGCAGACCGCGAAATCGAAAAGGCGACCGAAAGCAATTCTTTGAACGCCGGTGTCTTGAAAGAAGTCAAGGTTTACATCGCACACAAGATGAAATTGCAGCCGGGTGATAAAATGGCCGGTCGTCACGGAAACAAGGGTATCGTATCCCGCGTTGTCCCAATCGAAGATATGCCACATATGGAAGATGGAACCCCGGTCGATATCGTGCTGAATCCTTTGGGTGTGCCAAGTCGTATGAACTTTGGTCAGATTTTGGAAACCCACCTTGGGATGGCGGCGCGTGCATTGGGTGAACAAATCGGTGCGGTTTTGGACGAAGTAAAACAAAAGCGTGCGGTTACCGACGATTTGCGTTCGATTATGGGCAAAATCTATGGTAAAGATATGGCTGAAAAATTGGCCAAGATGACCGATACCGAGGTTCGCGCCCATGCGGCATTGTTGCGTGACGGTGTGCCAATGGCAACCCCGACATTCGACGGTGCGACACCTGAAGATGTCCGCAAAATGTTGAAATTGGCAAAATTGCCGGAAACCGGTCAATTCACATTGTATGATGGTGTGACGGGTGAAAAGTTTGCCCGCCCGGTGACGGTTGGTGTTATGTACATGTTGAAATTGCACCACTTTGTCGACGAAAAGATTCACGCGCGTTCAACCGCAAGTTATTCGCTTGTGACCCAACAACCGTTGTCCGGTAAGGCGCACATGGGTGGTCAGAGACTTGGTGAAATGGAGGTTTGGGCATTAGAGGCGCACGGTGCCGCGCACCTGCTGCGTGAAATGTTGACGGTAAAGTCCGACGATATCGCCGGCCGTAACAAGATGTACGAATCCATCATTTCCGGCAGTGACGATATACAAACCGGTACGCCCGAAGCGTTTAACGTGTTCGTTCGTGAACTGCGTGGACTTGGGTTGGCGATGACACCAAAGAAGATAGACTAAGTGTTAGTGTAAGTGGTTAGTGGTTAGTAAGAATTTGCTTACCACCACTAACCACTAGCCACTATCACTAACCACTAAACAAGGAGTTTAGAAAAATGGCAAATATGTTGCAAAAGATATTTGGACAAATTGAAACCAGGGAACAATTCGATGCGTTGCGCGTAACAATTGCATCACCCGAAGAAATTCTTTCTTGGTCCCATGGCGAGGTTACAAAACCCGAAACCATAAATTACCATTCTTTGAAACCGGAAACGGATGGTCTGTTCTGCCAGAAAATTTTCGGGCCGGTCAAAGATTATGAATGTGCGTGCGGAAAATATAAAAGAATCAAATTCCGTGGCGTTATCTGTGAACGTTGCGGGGTCGAGGTTGGTTCTTCTTCGGTTCGTCGTGAACGCATGGGGCATATTAAATTGGCGATGCCGGTTGCGCATACGTGGTTCCTGCGTGAAGGCAAAATCGCAACATTGTTAAATAACCTGTCGCAAAAGAAATTGGAACAGGTTGTATCGTATGATGCATATATCGTTATTGAACCGGGTTTAACAAACCTTAAACAATACGATGTTATTAGTGAAGACGAATATCGCGCCGCGGTGGAAGAATTTGGACCGGATGCATTCCGCGTCGGTATTGGTGCCGAAGGTGTGCGCAGTATTATCGCAAACCTGGATATGGGTGATGAAAGAACACGTTTGCGTGCGGAATTGGCCGAAACAAAATCCGAGGCAAAACGCAAAGCGATTATTAAACAATTAAAATTGGTCGAGGCTTTCTTGGATTCCAAAACGGAACCTGCATGGATGTTGCCGGACATTATCCCGGTTATTCCGCCAGATATGCGTCCGTTGGTAACATTGGATGCAGGCCATGTTGCGGCGTCTGATTTGAATGATTTGTATCGTCGGGTGATTATTCGTAATAATCGTTTGAAACGCTTTATGGAAATGCATGCGCCGGAAATCATTATTCGCAACGAAAAACGTATGTTGCAAGAAGCGGTTGATTCATTGTTTGATAACGAGCATAAAGCGCGTCCGATGGTTTCGCAAAACCGTCGCCCGCTTAAATCTTTGTCTGGGTCGTTGCGTGGTAAGTCCGGTCGTTTCCGTATGAACCTGTTGGGTAAACGTGTGGATTATTCGGGCCGCAGTGTGATTGTGTCCGGTCCGTCGTTAAAGATGCACCAGGTTGGTTTGCCCAAGGCGATGGCGTTGGAATTGTTCAAACCGTTTGTCTTTGCGCGTTTGATGGCGGGCGATTATGCCAACACATTAAAGACCGCACGTAAAATGGTTGAAAATGGTGAAGACATCGTTTGGGAAATCTTGGAAAAGGTTATCCACGAACATCCGGTGTTGTTGAACCGTGCGCCGTCTTTGCACAGATTGTCATTGCTGGCATTTGAACCGGTTTTGATTGAAGGCAAGGCAATTCGTCTGCACCCGTTGGTTTGCAAGGGATTCAATGCCGACTTTGACGGTGACCAGATGGCCGTACACGTTCCAATTTCACTTGAGGCGCAATTAGAGGCGCGTACGTTGATGTTGTCCACCAACAATATTTTGTCGCCGGCAAATGGTGAACCTATGACCGTTCCATCACAAGACATGGTTTTGGGTATTTACTATATTTCGTTGATAAATGGCGAACATACCGAAAAATCCCCACGGTTCAGTGGTATGGACGAAGTGCAATTGGCGTTGGAAAATAAAACGATTACTCTGCACACACCGATTGTCGCACGTATCAATGGTAAAAACTATAAAACAACCGCCGGTCGTATGATTATTGGTGAATTGTTGCCGAAATCGGATAACATGCCGTTTGATTTGGTGAATAAAGTTATGGGTCGTGGCGATTTGGAATCTTTGCTGTCCGTCACATATGAACGCTGTGGTGACAAGGCTATGATTTTATTGGCCGATGCATTAAAGAACACCGGGTTTGAACAGGCGGCACGCAGTGGTATTTCCATTGGGTTTGACGATGTTGTTATTCCCGAAGAAAAAGAGAAAATGATTGCCGATGCAGAAAAGGCCGCCGCAGATATCGAAGACCAATATCAAAATGGTTTGCTGTCATCTGGTGAACGTTATAACAAATTGATTGATATGTGGCAACGTACAACGGCCGACCTTGGTCAAAAGGCGTATGCCGCATTGGGTCGTTCAACGGGTGATAATTGGAATTCCATCTATATGATGGCGGATTCCAAGGCCCGTGGTTCCAAGAACCAGATTCAACAGTTGGCGGGTATGCGTGGTATGATGCAGAAACCGGATGGTTCGATTATCGAAGTTCCGATTATTTCAAACTTTAAAGAAGGTTTGACAATGGCGGAATACTTTACATCAACCCACGGTGCGCGTAAAGGTTTGTCCGATACCGCGTTAAAGACGGCCCAGGCGGGTTACCTGACACGTCGTTTGGTCGATTTGGCGTTGAATACGGTTATTACCGAACATGATTGTGGAACAACCGAATTTATCACTGCAAAGCCAGTGTACCAAGGCAGCACATTATCCGTGCCATTGGGCGACGTTGTTTTGGGTCGTACCGCGGCACATGATATCGTTCACCCAATTACCAAGGAAGTTATTGTTCCGGCCGGCGAATTGGTGACCAAGGTTGCCGCGCGCAAGATTAACGAATCCGGTCTGCCAAGCGTCGATGTGCGCAGTGTTCTGACATGTTGCAGTGATGGTTTGTGTGCAAAATGCTATGGTATGGATTTGTCGCGTCAATCTTTGGTGCATGTTGGCGAAGCGGTTGGTGTTGTTGCCGGTCAATCAATTGGTGAACCGGGAACTCAGTTGACTTTGCGTACGTTCCACATCGGTGGTATTGCGTCCGGTGGGGCCGAAAGTCATTATATGGAGGTTCCTGTCGCCGGTAAAATCAAATTGTCCGGTGTGAATACAATTAAGAACTCGGCGGGTCGTATCGTTGTTCTGTCGCGTAACGGCAAAATCGCGGTCACATCCCCCAAGGGTGATGAATTGTTCAGTTGCGGATTGCCATATGCATCTATGTTGATTGTCAACGATGGTGATACGGTGGAAAAGGGTGCCAAGGTCGCAGAATGGGATCCATATTCCAACACGATTATCGCGGAAAAAGACGGTATTGTGAAACTTAATGACTTGGTTGAAAACGTTTCTTTCCAAGAAGAAGTTGACGCCACAACCGGTATCGCGTCGCGCAAGGTTATCAATTGGAAAACCAATACCAAAAAGGCAATGCAACCGGCAATTCGCTTGGTTAATGAAAAAGGCGATGTTTTATCGCTGGGTGGCAAAAAGATTGCAGAATACCTGTTGCCGATACATTCTGTGTTGAACGTTGCGGATGGTGCAACCGTTGCGGCGGGTGATGTTTTGGCACGCATCCCGGTCCAGGCAAAGCGTACGGGCGATATTACGGGTGGTTTGCCACGCGTTGAAGAATTGCTTGAGGTTCGTCGTCCTGCCAACCCGGCATTATTGGCGGAAATTGATGGAACGGTTGAATTGGAAGATGCAAAATCCAAAATCATTGTTCGTATTGAACCTGATGATGGAACCGCACCGGTTGAATATGCGGTGCCAAAGGGAACAAACCTGTTGGTGCGCAGTGGCGATACGGTGAAAAAGGCCGACAAATTGGTTGACGGTGATCCGGTTCCGCAAGACATCTTGCGCATATTGGGTCAAAAGGCGTTGGCGACATTTATGGTTGAACAGATTCAACAGGTTTATCGCCTCCAGGGTGTGTCCATCAACGACAAACATATTGAAATTCTGATACGTGAAATGACGCGTCGTGTTGAAATCACCGATCCGGGCGATACCGGGTTCTTGACCGGACACGTTGTTGATCGTGTTGATTTCGAAGAAGAAAATGCACGCGTTGTTCATGACGGTGGTCGTCCGGCGGTTGCGTCCCAGGTTTTGGTTGGGCTTACCCGTGCGTCGCTTACCACACGTTCGTTCATTTCCAACGCGTCGTTCCAACAGACGACCCGGGTTTTGGTCGATGCGGCAATCAATGGTTCAACCGATAAATTGGTCGGTATAAACGAGAATCTGATTGTCGGTCGTTTGATACCGATTGGTACGGGTGCCTATGTCCGTCGTGTTCGCGAAATTGCACGGGCCGAAGAAAAGGCGGAAAAATTGGCGCGCGAAGGTGGCGAACATCAACAGTTGTTGGATTTGTAAGGAAATCGGTGGTTAGTGTCAATTTACTAATACTAACCACTATCACTAACCACTAACACTATGGTTAAACTTTTTCTTGCAAAAATACGATATTGTAATAAAATAAACGGCATAAAATAAAAAAAGGATAGCAAAATGGCAGTTCCAAGAAGTAAAACAAGCAAAGCACGCAGCGCACAACGTCGTTCTCATGATGGATTGGCGGTTATGCCATGTGGCGTATGCAAAACGTGTGGCGAAAAGAAACGCCCGCATCATGTATGCCCGGCGTGTGGTGCAAAATAATAAATAAACCAATATACCCGCAGATATGGCGCGGTCGCGCCTGTCTGCGTTTTTAATGTGGCCATGGAAAACGATAAAAAAATTATTGCGATTGATGCGATGGGGGGCGATAAAGGTCCCGCCGCGGTGCTGGGTGGTATAAACCAGTTTTTATACCAACACGGTGACACCGATGTATGTTTTCGCATATTTGGTGACGAAGGCCGTCTGCGCAAAATGTTGGCGCGTTATCCGCGGGTTGCGCGCAATTCCACCGTTGTCAACGCACCGGGTGTGATTCGTGGCACGGACAAGGTTCGTGATGTTATTCGCCATGCGACCGATACATCCATGTACATGGCGATTAAAGACGTTCGCGAAGGTAACGCATCCGCGGTGGTCAGTGCGGGTAACACCGGTGTTTTAATGTCGCTTTCCAAATTGGCGTTAAAAACGGTTGATGGCATTTCGCGTCCGGCGATAACGACAATGTTGCCGTCGGGGGCGGGCGATTCCCGCGTGGTTGTATTGGATTTGGGTGCGAATATCAAATGTGATGCCGGCGATTTGTTTGACTTCGCAATATTGGGTGGCGTTTATGCCGAGGTCATAGGTCACATGCCGCGCCCGAAACTTGGCGTTCTGAACATTGGTGAAGAAGAAACCAAGGGCAATGAAACATTGCAACAGTTAAATAATTTATTGGCGGCGCATCGTGATGAATTGCCGTATGAATATTTGGGGTTTGTTGAACCTACGGACATCAGTGCCGGCCAGGTCCAGGTTGTTGTCACCGACGGATTCACGGGCAATATCGTGTTGAAAACGGTCGAAGGCACGGCGAAACTTATCAAACGCGTCATCACCGAAAATATGAAGAAATCGTGGCTTGCGATAATGGGTGCGTTTTTCTTGGTGCATGTGTTCAAACGGTTAAAGCATAAAATTGACCCGCGTTCGTATGCCGGTGCGACTTTTTTGGGACTGAAAGGTTTCGCAATTAAAACACATGGAAATTCGGATGCGTTGGCATTTGCAAATGCGATTCAATACGCGGCCGATTTGGTGCGAAACGATTTGAACGATACCATCCGCGCCCGCGCCGCATCTTTGTCCAAAATCCGTTCAGAATTGCAATAAATATTTAATTCCCCGATGGTAAATAAACATTTGCGCCATAGGGTTGATACGGCGTCGCGACCGTGCCTTCTTCAATTTGAATGTCAGATAAGAAAATAGTCCCCCCATGATTATAATTGGTATCTATATAGTCAAGCGTCTTGTTTGGGTCAGAAGTAAATACTATATGCCTTGTTTCGCCTGGCGCAATTCCTATCGCACTCCAAGGAATGCTACCTGTGCCATCGGTATATTTAAATTGAAACCTAAAATTTGTTTCTGAAACCGCACTTGAATCAACTTTTATTGTATAAGACATTGTATATCTTGTATTGGGTTTATATATTTGATTTATATTGAGGTGGCCGAGGTTATACAAATTTCCAATTCCGCCAGAATATACCCCGTTATTCTCTCGCCATCCGTACGCATTTAATAGTTGGTTGGCATCAAACAAATTCCTGCTTCTGGTTTCGGTTTGGCCCAGGACGTCCACCAACCAGCAATCGCTGGAATCGTTTGGATTATATTGCACGCATTTGAATTCTGCATTGATGGCGTTTTGCACCGCGGCGTTCATTGTCGCCGCATCAACCAAGGAATCCATCTGGGTCGCGTATTCGCCCGACGCGCTGTAAATATCTTTTGTACCAACGGTGCCGTCGGTACCGGTATTTGTTAAAACCTGGGTCGTGCCGGAATTTGCGGGGATTTTGTCCTGTTTTTGTGCGACCGCGGTGTCAACAAAGGCCTTGCTGGTTGCGACATTTTCGCCCGCCGCAAACGCGGAACACATGCACAGTGCACAGATTACCGATATCAAAAATTTCTTCATAATCCTCTCCTTCTATTCTCGTCATCCCGGCGCGGTA
>JAZROX010000039.1:0-22615 GCA_045648945.1 Candidatus Enterousia sp.
CACCAACACGGGCGATTATTCCGCCGCCACCAACACGGGCGATTATTCCGCCGCCACCAACACGGGCGATTATTCCGCCGCCACCAACACGGGCAAATTTTCCGCCGCCACCAACACGGGCAATAGGTCCGCCGCCACCAACACGGGCGATTATTCCGCCGCCACCAACACGGGCAATAGGTCCGCCGCCGATGTATCCGGGGAAGAATCTATTGCCATTGTAACCGGTAAGGATTCCAAAGCGCGTGGCGCACTTGGTTGTTGGCTTGTGTTAACGGAACGCGGGGAATGGGATGGCAAAACACATCCCATTATTGAGGTTCGCGCCGTAAAGGTTGATGGAAACGAAATAAAGCCCGAAACTTGGTATGAACTTAAAAATGGAAAAGTTGTGGAAATATGATGCGAATAAATACATATTGGAATCCGGAAACGCAAAAGTGGGGAGAACCCCGGTTTTTTTGTATCTTTGCCGTGAACCTTCATTTGTGACAATCGGGGTTTTATCATCCCCAAGAATCCGGGCAACGTTGAGAAACGCGGCCCGGATTCCTTTTTGGCCCGGAATGGCCGTTTTTAAGCCCATTTACGGGCCTTTTGTTCCCGTATGGTATAAGTTATCGTTTTGTCCGGAAAACGCCGTTAAATCGAAAATCCGGGAAAATTAAGTTTGCGCCGGTGGTTGTCCGGGCCAAACTATAAAAAAACTATGATAAAAATTTTGGTAATTAAAAAATAATGGTTATATTTGCATCCGGAACGTTGATTGTTCCAACCGACCCGGCGGGTTCCGGGAACCAAAAACGAAATGAGTTATGACAAACAAACAATTTCAAAATTTAAAAAAGGGCGATATGGTTATGTTCCAACAGGCGGGCGGAAATAAGATTAACGGACACGTTGTTGCGGTCGCTGATGTTTGGGCCGACGGGAACGTTGTTGTTCCCCGCCCGGATTACAACAACGAATTATGCGTGTTTCCTTATCGTTCATTGAAATTGGTTAAATAGTTTGATTGCCCCGGGCAACCGGGGATAATAAAACCCCGACCGGGCGGATTCCCGGAAAACATTATGAAATTCAAGATTGATTCTAATTTGAAAATCGTGGCGTCCGCAATGACGCACGAACCCAAGCCCGTCGAAACCGTGGCCGTTGAATTGTGTTGGTCATTAATCAATTCGGGAATGGTTGACCAAGACCCGGATAACATTGGCCGCACGGTAATTGAAGCAACCGGCCCGCGTTACGTTCACGATATTTGCTGCCAATTGGCCGGGTATCTGTATTTCGACCAAACCAAACCCATCCATTGCGACGTGTTCGATGCGTTTTGCCGTCTTGTTATCATTGGCGACGGGGATTGCCCGGAATGTGGCGGCGAATTGCGGTTTGTCGAAACAGAGGGCCACGAACTGAATGATGGCGATTGTTACACGCCCAATTCATACGTAATTGACAATTATGTTTACCAATGCCGCGAATGTGGCGAAACCATTAAAAGCGAAAAAGAATTATGATGCGAATTGAACAAGCGATTGCCCGCGCAAAAGAACAGGGCAAAAAGGTATTGAAAAAGGACGTTGCCGCCAAGTTGTGGCCCGATTCCGCACCCGCCGCCCAACAGGTCAATATGACCGCGTTGTGTAACGGGAAAACCAACAAAATTAACCCGGATTGGGTCAACATCATTTGCGAAATGACCGGTTGCACGGCCGATTTCCTGTTTGGACTTTCAAACGAATAAGGTTACGAAATACGAAAGCACATTGAATTTGTTTTGGACCATTGTTTGGGCCGTCGTCATTATCGGCGCAATTGCCGGTATCTTTTGGAAACCCGCCATTTATGTTGTCGTCGTTCTTGCGGCCGTAATGTTCGGGATGTTTTTACACGACTTTATCCGTTTTGTCCGGATGAAATAAAAATTGCGATACGATGGAAAAGGAAATTAAACAGAATGACGCGGCGTTGGCCGCATTGATGGCCCCGGAACAGGAACCGGCCCAAGAGGTTTTCCCGGGAATGACCGTTGAGGAAATCCGCGCCGTCTATTTCAACGCGGATGCGTTAAAGGAACCGCCGTACCGGGTGTTCCAACTTAATTCCGACGGATACCGGTATTATTACCGATTCAACGCCGATGGGACGCCGGAATTTTACCCGTCCGTTACCACGCTTTTGAAACAGGTAATGCCAACGCCGCCCGCCCTGTTGGATTGGATGGTTGCCAATGGCAAAGAGGGTTCCACGGAAAAGCGGGATTTGGCCGCCGCATACGGAACGTTTATGCACGGCGAATTTGAAAAACTGATTATCAACCGCCGTTACGACTTTGATAACGTCCCGGCTACATTGTTGGCGTATATGGAACGCGAACACGTCCCGGAATCCCTGTTTTCCCAATGGTTGGTTAAGGTCCGCAAAGACGTTTTGGCCTTTGCGCAATTCGTCAAGGATTACAACGTGAAACCGTTGGCCGTGGAAATCGGTTTGGTCCATCCCAAATTCCGTTATGCCGGTTGTTTGGATTTGCCGTGCGTAATGACGGACCCCAAGACGGCAAAGACGTTCACGGCCATTGTGGATTTCAAAAGCGGCCGAAAAGGGTTTTTCGAAGAACACGAATTGCAATTGCATTTGTACCGGGAAATGTGGAATGTCAATTTTGAGGACAAACCAATTGAACGCGTGTTTAACTTTTCCCCGAAAGATTGGCGCAACAAACCCACGTACAATTTGAAAGACCAAACGGATTCCGTCAACGCCAAGAAATTGCCGTATCTTTTGGCATTGGCCGCGATTGAGGATGAAAAGCGGGACAACACGTTGACAATCGTTCGTGGCATTCTTGACTTGGATAATGGAAAGATTGCGGACAACCTGTTGACGTTATCGTTGGCCGAACTGATACGCACCAAGGCGGATGCAAAGGAAGCCCCGAAACAGGCGGCCGCCGCCCCGGAACCGGGCCAACAGGCGGAACCCGCCAAAAAGGCCACAAAAAAGGCCGTAAAAGCGACGAAAGCAACCGAACCGGTAAATACCCCGTCCGAACCGGAAAAGCCCGTTAAAACAGAAAATGACGAAAAATTACCGTGGGAAAAGGAACCGGAACCGGCCAAGCCCGCCGGACCGACGCCGGAACAGATTGCGGAACAGGCCGCAAAGGACAATTTGTTGAACGCTGAAATGGAATTGTAATTATGAAGGTCAAAGATTTACAAATTGATTCCCCGGTTTACCGCGTCGGGATGGATTCAATAGACATTGCCCGGGTGCGCTTAATTGAAGCGTTCCAAAATGGAACCCGCGAAATCGAATTGAATACGTCTTGGAAACCGCGTTGTGTTGCCGAAATAGATGCAACAGAAATTCACGAAACCAATTCGTCGTTCGGCGTTTGGTATGTAAATATTGAGGACGCCGAATTGGCCCAACTTATGCGACGTTCCGAATACGTCGAAAAATTGAAAAAAGCAATGGAAAACGCACAAAATCAATTTGCCGATGCAATCCAACGTTACGCGTTTTCCGAACCATCAACACCAAAAGAATTGTAATTATGGGCGGACGTATTATTAGGCCCGAACAGGGCGTGGGAATCTTGGAATTACCCGAAATTGGCCGGTTGCATATCGGTATGAAAAACGACCGGGGTTTACCAACATCCATTGATTGGTTCCGGCCGACCGGCAAATACGCCGGATTGTTTACCCAAGCGTTGGGCGAAAAGCCCCAAACGATTCAAGTTGTATTCCCGTCGGATAATCCCGAAATATCGTGTAACGAACGGTTTGTTTACCGTGACGATAAGGGCGCATTGGTTGCCCGGGGAAATGGACAAATTTTTGAAATATGGGATGGTAAAAATTATGTTCCATATTCGGTTGAACATTACCCGGATATTTGGGACCAAATTATTGCAAGGAATCCAACCAAACGCGGCGCGGATAATTGGGATGTTGAATTGACGTTACGGTTTATTATTCCCGCCATTCGTGGCGTTGTCGGTATATGGGTATTGAATACCAAGGGAAAGGCGTCAAGCGTTAAGAACTTGCGGGATTCATTCGATTCAATACAGGCAATGCGGGGAACGGTTACAACGTCCGTTTTCGATTTATCGGTACATTTCCATAAATCAAATAAGCCCGGGCAAAATTCCCGGTATCCTGTATTGGAATTGGTTTGCAATGATAACAGAATTGGCGAAATCCGCGAATTGTTGAAACCCGAAAATTCCACGAAAAATTTGCTTTTACCGGGATAATTCGTAACTTTGTTGCGGCGGTTGCTTGCACCAACCGAATAGAAATTTAATGCCCTGTAAAGTAATTCCCGGGGTGCAAGACCGGGGACGAAATACGGGGCGTTTTTGTTTTATGGAAATTGATATTATCGAACAAAAGAACCCGTTTATAATGGTCCCCAAACAGGCGTTCCAAGATAGGTCGTTAAATGCGACGGAAAAAGGATTATACGCAATGTTATATTCGGTTTTGCCGAATCGAACATATACAATAGAGGAATTGAGCATTGCGGCCCGATTAAGCCAACCCGCCACAATGACGGCATTGCAAAACCTTTCAACGGCCGGTTATTTGCGTTTTTCACGGGATGGAAAGATTTATTTTAACGGGATTTGTTAATATGCAATATTCGATAAAAATTGACCAATTGGCCGTTATGAACGCCGGTTTGGACGTTGATGTTGTGGATATGACGATATTTGATTTTATCCAACATTACGCCCATTCGGATAAGTGTATGAAATTACAGACCGAAACCGGCACATATTATTGGGTTTCTCATACAACAATCATTCAACAATTGCCGATTCTTGGTATTAGCACCGGGGCCGGAATCGTTAAAAGGATAAACAAATTGATTGATGCGGGGTTGTTGTCAAGACATCCCAATTGCGATATGATGCGCAAAACATTTTACAAGTTTGGGCCGAATTATTATAAAATCAATTTTACGACCGACAACGAAAGTTTGCAACCCACAACAAACGTTGAGGGGACCCACAACGAAAGTTTAGGCGTATCCCATAACGAAAGTTGCGGCAATCATTATACAAATGAACATTCTACAATAGAACAGAATAAAGCCGCCGACGGCGGTTTGTTCCCGTCCGAACCCGGTTTTGTTCCTGTTACAGTAACCCGGCCGTGCCGGACGGCGGAACCGGCCGCGTGTCTGTTCGTAAATTCCCGGTTCGCTGATTACAACGCATTTGCCGCCGAATTTACGGCCCCGGAATTTGCCGACGTTGATATTGTGTATTATTTCCACGCCGTGGCCGATTGGTCCGCCCAAAAGGGCAAAAAGATGAAAGATTGGATTGCGACGGCCCGGAACTTTATTCGTGGCGATATGGAAAAGGGCAAATTGCACCGGTTGAACCCCGGCGGCGCATTGTCCCCGGATGCAATCGAATATTTGAAAGATATGGCACGATAATATGGAAACAGGCGTAACAATATACAAGCCCAAATCGGCGGTTGTTGTCCGCCGTGAAATGGCCAAGATTCCCGCCGTAATGGATGCGTTGGGACCGGTCGAACGTTCCGTGTTTCTTGCGTCCACGGACAAAACCATTGCCGAATACGACGCCAACGAATTGTCCATTGAATTGGCCAAGGCGTTGAAATGGATTGCCAAGGATGTGGGATACCGTGCCACGGATGAATCCGAACGCGGATATTTGGTTGTCCGGGTTGCCGAAATACTGAAACGGTATTACGATGGATTGACAATGCGCGATTTCAAAATGGCCTTTGAAATGAGCATTACCGGGGAATTGGACGATTATTTACCCAAGGGCCGGGACGGCCAAGCGGACCGGGGCCATTACCAACAATTCAACGCCGAATACGTGTGCAAGATATTGAACGCATACAAGTACAGGCGGGCGGCCGTCTTGAAAAAGGCGAACGACGCAATGCCGCCGGAACCGGAAAAGCCGATTACCCCGGAACGCGCCAAGGAATTGCGGAACCAAACAAAACGCGATTGCATCCAAGCGTTCGAACAATTCAAGGCCAACGGATATATGCCGGATATTTCGCCGATTGGGGAAATGTTGTATTACGAACTTTTGGCGGATGCGGGATTAGCCCCGGAAATCGTGGTTACTGTTGACGAACAAAAGCAAATATTGCAACGCACGATTAACCAATTGGCCCGCCGTGGGATGGTTGGCGATATGCGCCGGTTGGAACAGGCCGGATCGGATGCGCCGGAATTGCAACACGGGGCGTTTTCTATTGCCCGGAAAAAGGCATTGAAAGCGGCATTTACCAAGATGGTTGCCGATGGAATCAATATAACGGATTATATCAAATTAGACTGATGGAACAGAAAATAACAATAAATTGCGTAATAGGGATTGACCCCGGGGCCAATGGCGGCATTGCCATATTTATCCCGGGCCAAAATCCCAAGGTTGCCAAAATGCCAAAGGATATTACCGAATTGCGGGATTTCTTTGCGTATTACGTTGAGAATTACAAACCCATTGTGTTTTTGGAAAAATTGTCAGTCCGCCCGGACGACGTAATGGTACAGGGCGACCGGGCCGCAATGGGAAAGATGTACAGGATTCAAAAGTTGATGGCCAATTTTGAACACTTGAAAGCGTTGGCCGAAACCGCCGGGATTCCGTATGTAATGGTCCATCCCGCAAGTTGGCAAACCAAGTTGAAATTGCGCGTTCGCGGCGTCCACGAAGAAAAGGCCGACCGAAAAAAGCGTTACCAAGAACACGCCGCAAAACTTTACCCGGGCGTTAAGGTAACATTGTGGAACGCTGATGCGCTTTTAATAATGCACTTTGGACGTTGGGCGTTGGTCAATGAACCCAATTGGGTTAAAAGCAATTTGCCCGCCCGGGAATATGCAAAATTGTTCTAATATGGAAACGTGGAAAGAAATACCCGGTTTTCCCGGTTATTACCAAGTTAGTGACCAAGGCCGTGTCGCAACTTTGAAACACGGGTTTCGTGTTTACAGGCCCGAAAAGACAAAAACGGGTTATTACCAAGTTTGTATTGAACGCAAGCGTTACAAAATACATCGGTTGGTTGCATTGGCATTTGTTCCGAATCCGGACGGGTTGCCACAAATCAACCATAAAAACGAAATCAAGACGGACAACCGGGCCGAAAATTTGGAATGGTGTACGGCAAAATACAACATCAATTTTGGTTCTTGTATTGAACGACGTTCGGCAAAACGTGGAAAACCCGTATATTGCTTTGAAACCGGGAAAACGTTTGATTCTTGCGCCGATGCGGGCCGTAAAATGAATTTAGACATATCCCACATTGCCAAATGTTGCCGTGGCGAATTGCCCGCACACAAAGGTTTTCACTTTACGTTTGTCAATAATAAATGATATGCCAACAAAGGTTTTTACGCTGATGGGCGGCGGTTGCCCGTTCGGTAAGGGATTCGAAATTGATTCGCCAAGTTGCCGCAAATGCCAATGGTTTTACAGGACCGGAACCGGGACGTTCTTTTGGTGCAACCATCCAATCGAACAGAAAACGGCCGAAATCGAACAGAAACCGGCCGGAATCGCACGGAAAGCCCCGGAAATCGCACAACCCAAGCGTAAAAGAGGACGCCCGCCGGGAAAGGCCGTTAAAAAGCCCGTAAAACGACGCAAAACGAAAAAATGATAAATTGTATATGATTGACGTAAAGTTGCCGCAAATCGAAAATTTGCAAGAAATAACGCCCGAACAGGCCACCGAATATGTCCGGTATGTCGCCACGTTGCGACACAATCAAAACCGATGGTTCAAATTGCGGGCGTATGACGCATTGGATATTTCCCGCGAAATGGAAAAGGAATTGGACGCATTGAACGCCCATTTGTTGGACCCAACACCAAGGTTGTTTTGATATGAGCAAAAAGAAACACGGCGTGAAATATAACATTCGGACGTGTTCGCAAACCATTTGCCCGAATATGGCAACGAAAAGAGGATACAAAATTAACCCGTTTGCCAACGGATATAAGGATATGTCCGTACAACAGTTTGTCGCAAAGGAAACGTCCGAAAAATACCGGCGATTAAAGAAATAAACGATGGCAAAGAAATACACGATTAAGGAATTAAAGGTAATGACGGTTCCGTGGTTGGCCGTCAAACATTACGGGGCCGAACACCAAAAGCGAAAGGCCATTAAAGAAATGGCCGAATTGATAACCGAATTGGAACGGGAACAGGATGGCCGGACAACCCCGGAAAAGGTTATTACCGAAATCGCCGATGTTAATTTGATGGTTCGCCAATTGATGGTCATTTATGGAATCGAACCGTGTTTGGCGGAATACGACCGGAAACAACGCCGGTTGTTGCGCCGGATGGACAAAGAAACCGGCGGCGATTACACAAAGAACAATGACGATGGAAACAAAGGTTGACGCACATATTGTCCGGGACCCGAACGGCGTTTGCCGTGTAATGGTCAAGCGGGCCAAATACAAACATTGGTTCGAATTGGGCCAACACGCCGCGACGGACGTTGCGTTTGAACAGGCGTTGGCCGCCGGGACCGTCTGTTGGAATCCCAAGATTGTGGACCGGTCCAAACTTTTTTTGAAAAAATTTTGTTGTTTTCTTTGATAATTAAAAAAATAACCTTATATTTGCATTGTGATTGCGCCGTGGTGTAATGGTAACACCCAAGTTTTTGGCACTTGTATTCCCCGTTCGAATCGGGGCGGCGCAACAAAGAATATGAACAGGAAATACAAAAATACCGATGCGGAATTTATCGAAGCCGCGAAGCAATCCAAGAGTATTGCGGAAATGTGCCGACGTCTTGGACGAACGCAATTCGGCGGTTCCTATAAGATTATCCACGCAAAGATTTTGGAATTGGGTATTGACGTTTCCCATTTCACGGGAAGTGTTTGGAATAAAGGACAAAAGGGACAATATTTATTGCCGCGTGTCCCGGATTCTGTTGTATTTACTATTGATTCCCCGTATAGATGTTCAAATAATTTGCGGAATCGGTTATTAAACCACGGTTATAAGAAAAAGAAATGCGAAATTTGCGGTAATACTGAATGGAATGGCAAACCGATTCCGTTACAGGTCCACCACATTAACGGGATAAACACGGACAACCGTTTGGAAAATTTGCAAATCCTTTGTCCGAATTGCCACGCGCAAACGGAAACATACGCCGGAAAGAACAGTAAAAAAAAATGGCCCTTTGGCGAAATAGGCAGACGCGCAAAACTCAAAATTTTGTACCTTAATGGTGTGCCGGTTCGATTCCGGCAAGGGCCACAAAACGACCGGGCGGATTCCCGGAATAGTATAACACTTAATTTTGCGATACAATGTACATTAAAAAGTTGGAATTACTGAATTTCCAAGTTATTGAGAAATTCGAAGCCGAATTTAACGGCAATGTCTATTTCGTGACCGGCGACAACGAATTGGGTAAATCCACGTTGTTAAAGGCCATTGGCGCATTATTGACCGGGGAACGTGACGACGTGTTACGTATCGGCGCGTCCAAGGGCTTTGCCAAAATGGTTGTCGGGGACGACGGCGAAGAATTTGACGTTTCGTTGTCTTTCACGGAAAACAACCCCCGTGGAACGTTGACCATCAAACAGAAATCAACCGGTATGGCAACCAACAACGTTTCGATGTTGCAACGCATATTCGGATACCAAGATTTTGACGCCGTGGAATTTTCCCGTTGGTCCGAAACCGCCGATGGCCGCCGCAAGCAAATTGCCGTTGTTAAATCCCTGTTGGCCCCGGCCGTCCGTGAACGCATCGAAGCAATTGACGTTGAGGTTTCCGGACTGAAAACCGAACGCACCGGCGTAAACCGTGACGTCAAGACGTTCGACACGCTGATTGCACAAATTACCGGCCGGATGGAACCGGGCGACATTGAGAAATACGCAACGCCCATTGACGTTACCGGGTTGATGGAACAACAGTCAACCAACGCAAAGTTGATTGAAAAGGCCAAGACGGTCCGCGCAACGTTGGCACAACGCACGGAACAATTGGCCGCCATACCCGATGAAATTAATGCGGAAAACAACCGTTATCAATGCGAATTGGCTACCATTGACCGCCGCGTGGCCGATGCGAAAGCGGCATACGAAAAGGCCGTTGCCGATGCGGAACAGGAAAAGAAAGAATCCGCCGATTTCCACGCCAAGGAACTTGCGTTGATTGAGGAACGCAAAGAGGACGTCGAAACCCGGAAAGCGAATTGCGAAACGTGGTTGGCCAAGTATGAACAGAACAACCCGGAAAAAACCAACGTTCCGGAATTGTTGGCCAAGGCGGAAGCCCACAACAAAAAGTATTCGTTGGTTGAGCAATACAAAGAAAAGAAACAACAGTTTGACGACGTAAAGGCCAAGGCCGAACAGATGGACGCCCGCATTGATGCGTTGGCCAAGGAACGCGCCGAACTAATTGCAACGGCCAAATTACCCATTGATGGTTTGACGTTCACGGACGACGGGTTGGAACTGAATGGCGTTCCGTTTGTCCCGGGCAAAGTTTCCGATTCCCAAATTATGGAAATCGCCGCCAAACTTGTTATCGCATCAAACCCGACCGTTAAGGTGTTCCGAATTGCCCGTGGCGAATCGCTTGGTGCAAAGAGGTTGGAAACCATCATTGACATTGCCAAACGCAACGGATTCCAAGGATTCATCGAACAGGTCCAACGCGGCCAAACCGAAATGTTGGTTGAAGAATACACGGAACGTTAATTATGTCGAATAAATATTGATACGGTCGTTTCGATAAGGTTCTAATAATACCAACATCAACCCGGGTTGCCGGGGAAACAACCCGGGTTTTTGATTTAACAGGAAATGAAAAAGGAAACATTACAAAAGATTCGTTCTTGCAAGGCGTTACAGGGTAAAACCATTTTCGACATTGTTTCAATGCCGCGTTTTGCCGAAAACTTGGCCGCGTATTGGACCGAACAAAAGGAAACCCGGAAAACGGCCATTGCATCATACCAAGCGATGCACAAATTGGGCGGTCCCAAGGGTTACAAATTACCGGCCCACGTCATTGACAAATTGGTTGATTTGTCCGTTGAGGATTTGGCCGTGGAATATGCAAAGGTCGTGGCCGGTGGTTCAACCCGGAATCCGGCCGAACGCAAATACATTCGTCAAATCGGCCAACAGGCGTACAACTTGACAATGGTTCAATGCGTCGTTGACGAATACCCGGAATTGGCCGATGAATTGTTAAAGAAACCAACCGCCAATTGACGATGAAAACGCAAAAAATAAGCGAATCCGGATTGATTGGGACCGATGGCCGGTTACGTATTCCGATGGACCGTGTTAACGCTTGGTGTTCGGAACACAAAGGCGAACGCGTGGTTGTCCGCTTTGAAGCGGCCGCGCCCGGGTCAAGCGAATTGCAATTGGCTTATTATTTCAATTACATTGTCCCGACCATTCAAACGGCCCTTTTGGAAACCGGCGAACGCAAGACCGAAAAACAGGTTGATTTGTGGTTGCGCCAACAATGCGGGTCGTGTTATAACGATTACGGCGGATTGTTGGAGGCCCGGCAAATATCCAAACCCGACTTTTCCGATTTCTTGGAATGGTTGAAACAGTTTGCCGCCGAAAACCTTTCCGTTTACATTGAGGACCCAAGGACCATTTAACACAAAACCAATATGCGAAAGATTAACGAAAACGATTATGTGGATTTCACGATTGCCGGAAACGGATGGACTTTGACGGTTTCCACATTCAAGAACGCATTGCGCGAATGGAATAACATTGCCGGTTCCAGATGTACGTTGTACGGGAACAGGCCCAACGGAACCCGCGCAATTATTGATTCAAAGTAACACCAAATTGCGATACGATATGACAATTGACGATGTATTATTTTTTGACACGGAAACGACCGGGATTCCGGAACGTTCGTGGAATTGGGACACGGATTTTGAACAATACCCGCACGTCGTTCAAATGGCGTGGTTACACGGGTGCAAGGTCGAAACGCACATAATCCGCCCGGATGGGTGGGAAATCCCGCAAGAAGCCGTTGACGTCCACGGCATAACCACGGAATACGCATTGGAACACGGGGAACCGTTCGCGTCTGTTGTGGATATGTTCATACAGGATTGCCACGACGCCGGGTTGATTTGCGGGCATAATGTCCATTTCGATACGTCCATAATTAAAGCGAATATCTTGCGCGAACTTGGCCGGGAATATTACGACGCCAACGATGTGGAAAACGCTTTGTACAAAGGAAAGCGAATTGACACGATGCGTTCGACGATGAAATGGGTTGACGCCCGTATGGCCAACGGCCGTTTGAAATTCCCGAATCTTTCCGAACTGTATTCCCGTTGTTTCCCGGGCGAATCATTCCCCGCGCACGATGCGTTGGAAGATACAAAGGCCGTTGCCAAGTGTTTGCCGGTTATCGTGGAATTGGGGTTGGTTGAACTGAAAGTGAAAGAATACCCGGATGAACAGGCAAAGCCGACGCCGGAACAATTGACAAATGCCGCAAAGATTGCGGCCGATGCGGCAAAGAAATTCGCGGACGCGCAACCGGTCCCGACGTACCCGTTGGGCGGCATTGTCCCGGAAAAGCCCGGAAACGGCCCAAATTTGGACGCAAAAATTGAAAATGATAAATTACCCGACCAAACGGCGAAAGCCCCGGAAATCGAAAATTCGGCAAAAATAACGGGATTTGCCACCGAACTGTTGGACGCAAACGAATTTTAATATGGCAAAAGAACAGAAACAGGAACAAACCATTTCGTTCCACAACACGCCAAGTTTTTATCTTGAATATACCAAGAATTGGTTGGCGCATCAACGCAAGGCCAAGGCCAACCCGGCCGAACTTGCCATTGTTGAGGATTTACACAAATTGGTTGAAATCGCCGTTGGCGTATTAAACCCCGTTCCGGCGGAACCGGAAACCGAACAAAAACAAATACGATGGAACAAAAGACCATTCCGACCGAAAAGAATTACAATCTTTCCAAGGTCAAGTTGAACCCAAACGGCGGGTTGCAAGCCGATTACCAAGTGACGGAAACCGTGGGCGGCGAACCGTCCGTGACTGATTACCACGCAAACGTTTCGCGTGACATACACCCGGATTTGCGCGGACTGTTTGAGGATTTGCGCCCGATTGTTGGCCGCGTGTTCAACATTACGTCATTTTTGACGTTCTTGGATTCCGACGAAATGAAATTGCCCGAATCCAAAAAGGTGTTGGCCCGTGCATTTGCCGACAAACTGATTGCCGAAATTGATGTTCGCGGCGTATCTTGGTCCGGAACCGACGACAACGTGGGCGTTATCATTACCGCCGTGTTCGAAACCCCGAACGGCCTAAAAACGTGCATCAATACCCCGCGTATTAAGATGGCCACAATTTCGTTCGGGTTTGAAGAAGAATTGGAAAAGATTGTGGATGCAATCAAAACAGAGGTTTACCAATTTTTGTTCAACGGGAAACAGGCGCAATTGTCCCTGTTTGGCGAACAGGCCCCGGCCGGGGAATCCGGAACGGCCGCCAATGACGGAACCGGCGACGATATGCCCGAAATGTAATGATGGAACCGATTGTAATTGATACCCGGGAATTGTACGATTACGCCCGCCAACGCGGATACGAACCATTGATTGACCGACGATTTGCGGTTGAAATCAATTTGCGGGTATCAATACAACGGGAATTGTTCGGAACAGGCCACACGCCGCAAGAAAACGAACGATTTTACCGGTTTTGTTGGGACCATTACCCGCATATATGTTCGGAAACGATGCGGCCTTTGCGCCAATATTCGGCAACGTACATTTCCCATATAATGACCCGGGGCGCACACCCGGAAATGGCGCACGACCCGCGAAACGTCAACATTCTTTGTTTCGAAATGCACAACCGTTGGGAAAATGGCGACCGCGAAAATATGCGGATATACCGGCAAAACCTGTTGACCATCGAACAGTTAAAAAGCGAATACAAAAATGCAAAGTCAGGCGGAAATTTACCCGGAACCGAACAAAACGTTTGCGTTTGACAACGGCCGCGTTATTAAGATTTGCGAAACCCGGGACGATGTTGGCGCGGAATTGGAACCGATGTTGTGGCCATTGGTTGAACCGGCCTTAAAAGCAAAGAAACCGATAACAATAACAATTCAGTATGGAACCGATTAAATTTGACGGCGTAAACGTCGTTTTCGGGGCGGAACAACCGGAATACCAACCATTGCCTGCCGAACGCGTGGGAAAGCCCCAAACGGGCCAAATAAACACCTGTTGGGCGTTGTCCCCGGATGAACTGAAACGCGTACAGGAAACCGGCGTTATTTTCGTATCTTTGTTGACGTTTGGACAACCATTGCAACCCGTGTTGGTTTCCGTGGATAAACCCGAACCATACGACCCGGAATGAAAGATTACAACGAATTGGTGCGCCTGTCAATCCGCAAGGATTTCGCCAAAGCCAATTTCAAGCGGAACGGCCGCGCACCGAAAACGCCGCATCCAAAGAACACCAAACGGGTGTTGGCCATAAATGACCAATGCGAATATTACCGGTTTCGGAAATACTTTGTTGGCCGGTTGGTTCGGATTGTTGACCAAGGGATTTCCGGGGTATGGGTTGAGTTTGTAAGAGAGGGCGACCGGGAAAATTTGAACAATGCCGCCGGATGGACTGATTACAAACGCCGGTATTTGTTACAGGGCGCACGATTTGACGATTGAAAAGAATAGTAAAATTTTGAAAAGAACTTTACAATATGAACAAGTGTATTTTGAAAGGTAACGTTGGCCAAGACCCGACCATTACCGATTTCCAAAATGGCGGAAAGGTTGCGCAATTCACGTTGGCCACAACCGAACGCGGGTTTACGACCCGGGACGGCAAAGAAATTCCCGATGTGACCGATTGGCACAATATCGTTGTCAAACAATCCGGATTGGCGGGTGTTTGCCAACAGTACGTCAAAAAGGGAACCCCGCTTTTGATTGTGGGAAAGGTCCGTACCCGTTCATACCAAGACAACGCCGGACAAACCCGTTACATTACGGAAATCATTGTGGACGAAATGGAATTGTTGGGCGGAAAAAAGCCCGAACAGGCCCCGGCCCCGTCCCCGGATTATACCCCGGGCGGATATAACCCCAACGACGATTTGCCCGCCGGAATGTAAATTATACGGTTATGCAAATAGACAAAAAGGATTACAACCCGGACCAACACGACGTGTTCAAGGCGTTAACGGTAAAACAACCGTATGCGGATTTGTTGACGCGTGTTGTGTTCCGTGATGAATCCGGGGAATACCACGCGGAAAAAACGATTGAGGTACGAACCCGGAACATAACGTATCGCGGCGACTTGTTAATATGTTCATCGGCGAAACCGAACAATTTGCCCGGCCGGATGGCGGGCGTTACGTGTGGGTTTGTCGAACTGTATGACACAAAGCCCGTCGAACAATTCACGGCCGACGATTGGGCCGCAACTTGCATCCCGGAAAAGGACCGCCCGCGCAAGGGTTACGGATGGTTGATGCGGAACCCGCGCCGTGTTGTCGAAATGCCTATAAAGGGCCAATTGGGGTTGTATAACATCATTGTTCCGAAAGACGATATTACAGAATACCCGCGCAACGTGGCATTGGGTCCCGATGGGTGGGATATGGTACAAAAGAAAATCAATTTGAAATGATACACAAAACCGTTTTATTGCCTGTTGAAAAGGCGGCCAAAATCCAAAATACGGCCAAGAACTTTAATTGTGCCGTCTTGAATATTGCCGTGGCCGGTCAAGATACCGCCCGCGTTTCCGTTTCCGGGGACGACGACGATATGAAAGCGTTGTTTGAATCAATTGGCGAAACATTGGAATAATATGGCACAACAAGAATATTGGAAAACCAAGTTGAACGCGTTTGACGCGCAATTGTGTAATATGGTCGAATCGTTGACCGGGGTTGAATGTGAACCCAAGAACGGCGGCGACCATTACTTTATCGAATGTAATTACCGGGACCATAACGACCCGCAATTTATTCTTGCGTTGTGGGATGCAATAGAGGGCCGCGCCGGGGAACGACTGATGGAAATTCACGACGACCCGGAACGCCAATGTTTGTGGGTCCGAATCCGGTTTTATTCCGAACCGTGCAAGGATGCGGCGTTTATCCCTAAAATCGAACAGGAATGAACCACGAACAATTACCGTTGGCAATGCCGGAATCCTTTTGGGCCAATTCCCATTTGTCCATTGCCCGATATACCGGCCGCATCCATTTGGGGAAATACGATTATGTTATTTGTAACAAAGAGGGCAAAGACATTTTCGAATGTTCCCGGGACGCGGAAAAGGCCGGACGCGAAAAAGCGATTGAACCCGGGGAACCGGCCGATTTGGTCCGTACCGACGTGTTGCCGATTTACCGGAAATTGGGCCGGGATGGATTCTTGAAATTCTGTAAAGCAAACCCGGATTGTTGGACATTGAAACAAGTAAAGGAACGATTGAAGCAATGGCAACAGATTTGACCAAATTAAAATGCGGCGATTGTTGCAAATGCGACAATTTGGGTTGGGGCCAACACTTTTGCGACGAAACAGGATTGCCAATTGGTGCGGACCAACCCGCGTGTATTTCAGTATTGCCGAAATTATCCGCCCAGGAACGCCGGGAATGTTTAACCAAATAAATCAAAATCATTATGGAAATTATCAAAGGCATTTTTTCGGAATCCTTTTGGTACATTGCGCCGTTACTTATGACGTTGACGGTTGCGTTGGCCGGGGTTATCAACGGCGCGTTTAAGATTACAAAAGGAATGTGGCCCCAAATCGTTGCGTGGGCCGTGGGTGCGTTGTTGTCCGTCGCAACGTGGGCGTTAAAACTTATTGAGTTTGGACAACCCGTTTGGTTGGGCGTCGTAATGTTGGCAATCGTCGTTGGCCTTTCATCGAACGGCGTGTACGATATTCCAACCATCAAAGCGTTCGTTGACAAATGGTTTGCGCGTGACAAATTGAAATACGCTAAAAAATTGAAATTTGGCGACGAAAGATAACAACCGATTCCCGGACGGAACACAACCCCGCCCGGGATTCGTCGTATTTTGAAATTTCACTAACTTTGCAAAAACAATTGAGTTATGGCAAAAGATAATGGGACAATCGAACAGGCCGAACCCAAGAAAAAAGGCCGAAAACCACAATGGACCGATACCAAAGTGGAAATTATGTGCAAGGCCATTGCCGCCGGGAAATCGTACAAAGATGCGTTTACGGCCGCAAGAGTTGGCAAAACGGCCTTTTATGCCCATTTGGGGAACGATGCGAACTTTGCGGAACGGGTTAAAAAGGCCGAACAGGAATACCAAGATTGGTACGATTCCCAATTGGTCGTTGACTGTAAACGTTCGTTGATTGAGTTGGTAAACGGGTACGAATGGGACGAAACCACGACCGAACACGCATTGAATAAAGCGGGTAAAATGGTTGAGGTCAAAAAAAAGGTTGTCCACAAAAAGGCGGCCCCGAATCCAACGGCCATTATCTTTGCGTTGTGTAACCGCGACCCGGACAATTGGAAAAACCGCGTGGCCCAAGACGTCAACGGTAAAATTGACGTTGAACAAAAGGGTTCCGGCGTATCATTGGCAAACGTCCCCGATTCCCTGTTGGCCCAAGTTATTGACGCAATAAACGGGAAATAATATGCCATTCCGGGGAACATTGCGGCGCAAGCGGTCCAAGGCCGGGCGCGAATTGGATAAATTGTACCAACAACACAAAATTGGTTGGGCGCATTATAACAAGATTTGCAACAAATCGAAATATTGGGAATGGAAATGAATACAGATTACGAACACATAAAGGGTTTTTTGGCAATTGCGTTTATGCACTATTTGGACCAAAACCGCAAAGATGGGAAAATGTGTTTGTCCAACGGGGAATGTGCCGATATTGACAAAGCGTTTGCCGCGCAAGATTGGGCGAAATTGAACCGTTATGCGGAAAAATACTTGGGTTGATGGACGTTGATACAATGCAAATAACCCGGGCGTTATCCGAACACCCGGAATTGTTTTTACAAGAGGGCGCACGGCGCAACCTGTTGTGGTTCGCCGAATATATGGACCCGAACTTTGACCCAACGCCATTTCACGTTGCATATTACCGGGTGTTGGATATGTTCGCCAAACGCAAGATTCGCAAACTAATCATACAGGCCCCGCCGCAACACGGCAAATCCCAAGGTTCAAGCCGGTTTTTGCCCGCCGATATGTTGGGCAATTTCCCGGACTTGAAATTTTGTATTTGTTCGTATGCCGCAACCATTGCCAAGGATTTCAACCGGGATGTGCAACGGTTGATTGATTCGGATAAATACCGGGCAATATTCCCGGATACGCAATTGAACGGGTCCAACGTGGTAACGGTTGCCAACAATTACTTGCGCAATTCGGACGTGTTCGAAATCGTCGGGCATACCGGTTCGTTGCGCGTCGTGGGCCGTGGCGGTTCGTTGACGTCCAAGACCGTGGACGTAATGATTTACGATGATTTGTACAAAGATTCGGCGGAAGCGAATAGCCCGATAATCCGGACGGCCGCGTGGGAATGGTTCACGAAAGTTGCACAAACCCGTTTGCACAATGATTCCCAACAATTGGTCGTGTTTACCCGTTGGAACCCGGATGATATTATTGGCAAAATCATTGAATCGGAAAAGGTCGTGTTTGCGGAAAAATGGGCCGATTTCGACAACATCCCGTCGGGTGCGTGGGTATTGGTCAACTTTGAAGCGATAAAGACCGGAAACGCCACGGAAATTGACCAACGCGAAGCCGGGCAACCATTGTGGGCCAAACGTCATTCGTTGGAACGTCTGTTGCAACAAAAGCAATTGGACCCGTTGGGTTTCCAATGTTTGTACCAAGGCAATCCCGGGGACGCCACGGCGTTTTTGTACCAACCGTTCAAAACGTGGGTTGATAAACAGGATTGGGGCCAATACGTCCGTTCCGGATGTTACGTTGATGTTGCCGACCAAGGCGACGACTTTTTGTTTGCCGCGTCTTATGACATTTACAGGTCTGAAAACCAAATTTGGAATGAAGCGAAACACCGGATGGAACCGTTGTTGTTTGCGCTGATTACCGACATTGAATTTACCGATGAATCAACGGATGTTACGACCGTGACCGTTCCCCGACTGATTAACGCCAATAACGTGCAAAAAGCGTGGATTGAATCGAACAATGGCGGTTCCCAATTCGAAAAGACCGTGAAAAAAAAGGTACGGGCGTTGACTGTTCCGTTTTACCAAAGCGACAACAAAGAAGCCCGGATTGTTACCAATGCGCCCTTTGTCAACCAACATATCATTATGCCGTTCGGATGGGAAACCCGGTACAAGAAATTGCACGACCATATTACGCAATTCTTGCGCAAGTTTGACGCCAACGAACACGACGACGACGCGGACGGATTGACCGGAATATATGAAAAGGAAATTGCCGATGGCAATACGCGGCCATATAATGCGGCGAACCGGGGCGTTCGTGTCCATTAAGGCCATTTCCGGGCGTTTTTAGCGCATCAAACTAAAAATCCAAGGAATTACACTTATTTTGTTTTTGAAGCGAAATAACGCGATTTTCAAGAAAAATAACTACATTTGCCGATGAAAGCGGCCAAGGGTAAGCCGTAAAACATCAACAATTAAACATTAAACCATTATGTCACTAATTTGTCAATGCCCGGCCGCCGCCGCAATCGCAACCATTCCCAACGTTGTTTGCCCGGAAAATTTCGGCCAAATTCAAAAAGTTGCGTTCCAACGCTTGCGTCAAGCCGATGGAACCGTAAACAAGTTTACCACATCCGCGTCCATCCTGTTGAAAGCGTCTTGGACCGCATTGTTGGCCGCCGCCAACGGAACCAAAATTGTGGTATCCCCGTACATCAACGCACCCGCTGATTCCGGCGGCGACGCCCGTATGACGTCCGGCGGAAACGACGATTTGGGCGGTATTCCCACCGTATTGGGCGGCAACCCCGTTCAATTTGATGGTTCCTTGCGTTCCATCCCCCAATCCGTCATTAAGACGATGAAAGAATTGCAATGCGAAGCCGCCGCCGGTAATCTTGGCGTTTTCCTGTTTGACGAAAACGGGAAAATTGAGTGTTTGCAAGAAACCATCCCCGGAACCACCCCGACCGTCAATTATTTGCCGATTCCCATTCGTGCATTGTTCATCGGTTCCAAGATTCACGGGAATTTTGACGCCAAGGATTCCAACGCCATTTCTTGGCAATATCCCGACAACTATTCCGACGATTTGGCGATTTTGACGCCAACCGACTTTAACCCGTTGACCGATTTGGTCCCCGCATCCGAATAGTTATGAACGCCAAGACAACCACGGTAACGTTGATTGCAAATGACGTTACCCGGGAATTTGAAATTTCCCACGCCGAACGGTTGTTGAGGATGCCGAACAATGGCGGATGGCATTTGCCGGAAAATTCAAAATTCGAATTTGTGAACAATGGGTTACGACGTCGCCAAGATAAAAGAAAAGATTGCGGAAAATAAGAGGTCCGCGACATTGAGCCGTGCGAAATTGCATCAAATGCGCATCAAATTTCACACGGTCAAACGCGTTACGTCTTTCAATGCACCGTACATTTCTTTGCCATTGACCCAATTTTTGGCAATGGTTGAAAATATCTTGCCGCACGACAAATTTGTTTTGTTCAAAGCATTGTTCCGTTATCCCATTAAAACCAATGAGATAACGGACGTTTGCTTTGACAAACTTTCCCGTATATTCGACGGGCGCAACCCCGCGTTCAATTACCAATTCGTTAACACGGCCCAACGGGATGATTGGGAACAATACAGATTAACCAAGTTGGATGAACCCAACGTATGGTCAACCAAAGGATGGGAATTTTTCAAATCCGAAATCAATTCCGTTCTAATCGTTGACGTACCCCGGGAACAGAAAACCGAATTGCCGGAACCGTATTTTTATTGGTTGCCGATTGACGACGTAATTACGTACAAAGCGGACCCGACCACGGGACAAATGGATTATATCGTTTTCCGCCGTCGTGACGAAATCGTTGTATTGGACGATGAAACATACCGTGTTTGGGACGACAAAAAGCATACCGGGCAAATTGACGGTATGCCAAAGATTGAAGCCCCGCACGATTTGGGTTATTGCCCGGCGCGGTTCTTTTGGAATGAACCCATTTCGTTGGACGAACCGGACGTAAAGGCGTCCCCGTTGTCCGCCGTTCTTGAATCGTTGGATTGGTTCGAATTTTTCCACATTTCCAAGCGTCAATTGGATTTAATGGGCGCATATCCCATTTTGTCCGGTTACGAACAAAGTTGCGATTTTACCAATGCCGAAAACGGCGATTATTGCGACGGCGGTTTTTTGAGGGATAAACAAGGACATTACCGTTTGGATATGGCCGGATTACTGTTGCGTTGCCCGAAATGCGGCAACAAACGTATTGTCGGGGCCGGGTCCTTTGTTGAAATCCCCGTACCGAACGCCGATGAAAACCAACCCGATTTGCGGAACCCCGTGCAAATCTTGCACGTTGACCGGAACGCGTTGGACTATAATGTTGAGGAACAAAAGCGGTTGCGCGAAGAAATCATTACGGCCGTTGTCGGTCAAGATGAAATCGTAACGAACCGGGATGCGTTCAATGAACAACAGGTAATGGCCAACTTTGAAAGCGTAACCACGGTTTTGAATCGTGTTAAAAAAGGATTTGAAGCCGCGCAACAATGGGTTGATGCAACCATTTGTCATTTGCGTTATGGTCGTTATTTCCTTTCCGCAAACATCAATTACGGGACCGAATTTTACTTGTATTCCCCGGATGAATTGCGCAAGCGTTACGCCGCCGCCAAACAGGCGGGCGCGTCCGAATCCGAATTGGATATGATGCAACGCCAAATTATCGAAACGGAATACAGGAACGACCCGATGCAATTGCGCCGAATGTTGGTTTTGTCGGAACTTGAACCATTCCGGCATTTGTCCCGCCAAGAGGTTTCCGAACTGTTTGACAAAAAGTTGGTTTCCGAACAGGATTTGCGCATTAAATTAAACTTTCCTAATTTTGTACGCCGATTCGAACGTGAAAACACCAACATTTTGGATTTCGGCGAAGCGATACCGTACAAACGAAAGATTGAAATTATTACGGCCGAATTTCGGAAATATGCCGATGAACAGAAACCCGAACCGGCCAATGTTTAACCAAATACCGTAAAGACGTATGATTACAAAAGATGGGCGCGACACCCCGATTGAAAAGTTGACCGCCGAAAATTACATTGTCCCCAAGGGCGAAGAAAAGAGTTACCACGCCGTCATTGAGGTTGTGCAATTCGACCCCAAGACCGGCAAACGCATTTCCAAACCCCGGGTGCAAAAGTTTGGCAAAAAGATGTTCGAAACAAGCGTAATGGAAAGTTAAGTCGGAGGCCAAGCGGGCTTAGGAAGA
>JAZROX010000040.1:0-13667 GCA_045648945.1 Candidatus Enterousia sp.
ACCCGTCTCGTACTGGTCCGCATTGCTGGCAACGCCATACGACCCGCCCGTGTCGTTGCACACCGCCACGCCCGATACATCCCCATACGGAAACACCGTTTCCCACGTCATTGCCGCCGCGTTATACGTGTAATCCGTCCCCGCGACGTATGGGTCCAACACCAATGTGACATAGTCAGACGTGCTGCACATAACCGACGCAGACGCCGCCCCCGCCACACATATTGCGATAACCGACACTATACATTTCTTCATTTTCTTTCCTTTTTTTTGTTTGTTTCGTCATCCCGGCGACATCGGGCCCCGAAAAATGCAAAGCATTTTTTGGGTGATACGGCCGGGACCTCTTCGAATTACGTCGTAGGCCGGTACCCATCTCGGCGGTCACACTACCACTAACCACTAACCACTAACACTAACCACTCCCCTACCACACCGATTCCAACAATGCCGTGCGGTATGTCGCGTTCGACTGGGTCGCCGTCCCACACGCCAATGTGCACCCCGATGCACACGCCGCCGCCGTCGCATAGGTGTCCAAAAACACCCAATATGACGCCATTGGACGCTGCATTTGGCACCAACAATATGTGCCTTCGTCACCCGCCGTGGTGTATAACGCCGTGTTCACCGTGTTCGCCGTGCCCGATACTTCGTTGCACGCCGCGTTGCCGTGTATTGTGTACGCACTGAATGTCGCAGACCATGTTTTCGCCGACGCATCCGTCACCGACGCCGTCGTGCCGTTGGTCGATTTGCTGACCGATGCGATATATGTGTTTTTATGCTTGCACATAGTTTGGGCGTTCGCCGCAACGCAACCAAAAACACAAATTAAACAAATTATTATACGTTTCATTTTCTTTCCTTTTTTTGTTATTTCATAACCGTCGCGTTAGTCCCCTTCAGATTCATTTGTCTACCCCACCGCGTCCCGCGGTCCCCCCCTTCACCACGTGAAGGGGACTTTTGCACCGCGACGACCCCACTAACACTAACCACTAACACTAACCACTACCGCGTTGTATGAAACACCCCAACGTTCGGAATGTTCACATGCAGCGCGTTCACCGTCGACCCCGCCGCAAGGTTCACGTAACATATGGCGTTTTGGCCATCAACCCGTATGTGTATCGCGTGGTCGGTGGTCTTGGTTGCATATATCGGGAACATCAACGAACCAATATGAAATTCCGTCACGCCCGCACTGCACAGGCCCACACACGACCCGCCCCATGTCAAAGATTCGCCCACCGGGCAAAACGCACCACAAAAACTCTGGCCACTGCGTTCACCGCAATCAACCGTATCCAAATACGAATTATAATTTGTCCCGCACGCGCCCGCCGCCGTCGGAACAAATGTATCTGTGTTCGTCGTCGTATAATTTACCCATCCCGTCGGACACGCCGTATTGTCATATGACGTGCATACGCCGTTATTCATATACTCGCCCGTGCCGCACAATGTGGCGCCCGAATCCGCAACTATGCCCGTCGATATAATATACGAACCCGTCGGTATCGTCATCGTCGCGTACCCCGGCGCGCAGTGCCCTGTGTTATCAACCGCACCCACCGTCGCGCCATCGGTCGTCGTCGTTACATATCCCGTGTCACACCGACCCGTTGTGTAAGACGTGCATACGCCATTCGCCATATATTCCCCCGCACCACACAACGTCGGCGCATCGGGTAATACGGTGCCACTGAAATACGCACTTAGGTGCGACGGCGAATCGTAAACCGCGTATCCCGACGGACAATGGCCCGTGCCGTCCACCGATACAAATGTCGCGGCATCAACCCCGGACACCGCCGACGTCCCATTCGGGCACGTCACGGCAAACGCCGGGAAAACGGGCAACAAAGATAAAATTACATATAACTTCTTCACATTCCCCCCGAATCGAACGCAGATTCAAATCTTAACCAAAAACGCCGCCAATGACAATTGACGGTCGGGGAGTTGGTAACAACAAGTGAATGTTCCGCGCCTTGCGACTAACGGCTCCCCAACCATAGGTTAGGGACATCACGGTGCAAAAAGCACCGAAAAAACATCAGATCACGATGCTTTCGCACCGCACTTGTGGGCTACCACAGCCCCGAACGCAGATTCCCATCTGGTTCAAGCCCAGTGTATCAAAAAATGATTCCCGCGTCAACATAATATGCAAAAAAAAATGGGCGCATACGCGCCCGGAATTACAGTGACCACTAATTACCGTCATCGGAATAATCTTCTTCTTCCTCTTCTTCTTCATCCTCATCGACGGCGTTAAGGTCAATTTCCTTTGGAATACCCAAAATATCTTCTATCTTTTCGGACGCCGCATCCACATCCATTTTATGCAGGACGGCAAATTCCTGGGCCATGCGTTCCAATGCCCGCATATATAACCGCCGCGCAGAAAACGGCATAGTGTCCGTCGCGTTGCGCCGTTGCAGGTCACGTACAACCTCGGCCAGACGCATCGGATCGCCCGAATTTATATTCTCTTCGTATTGCGCCGCACGACGCGCCCAAATCATACGTTTTGCGCCGGCCTTGCCCTTGGCGGATGCAATCGCCTCGTCCATCTTTTTCGTCGTGGTCAACGGCCTCAGACCGGAAATCTCGGCCCGTTCCAGGGGCACACGCAAAGTCATACGACTTTTTTCAAAATCAATGACCAACATTTTAATCTTTTGATCACCGATAACCTGGTCTTCGGTGCGCACCAATTTGCCCACGCCCTGGGTGGGATATACAACATACTGGCCGGTTTTAAAATCCAACTTTTTACTTGGCATAGCGTTCTCTTTCTTTGCCATTCTCTCGTGTCTCTTGGGCAATTATAACACAAAAATATCAAAAAAACAAATTTATATGGACAAAAAAATGCCCCGCGGCCGGGGCGTCAAATTTTATCGCCGTAACGTGCGCCGAACCGTCCCCGTCCGCCGCACCGAAGACGCACGGCCAACATTGCTGGATTTACTGGATATCGCGCAAACCCATTCACCATTCTGCAAAATCGCCGTTTCGCCCGATTCGCATTTCGGCTTTTCCAATTTCCATGTAAAGCATCCGCCCCGCATCTCGGAACCATAGGTCGCGTTGTCCGCACCGCCACGGGTGTATGCGCCAAATTCCGGATTCCACACACCGGCCACAATACCGGTGCACCATTTCCGTTCACCAAAGCATTCTATACATTTACCCGTGACATCGCACAGCTCAACCGGTGCGGCCGTCGCAACATACCCATTTGCCGCACGATCGCCGGCACCCATAGACTTACCGGTTTCCAAATCCATACACCACAGTTTTTGACACTCACGCGTATCCATGCCATCAATTTTCGCATGATTGACCAGCACGTATCCCGGTCCACAGTCACCCGCGAACGCCGACGTCGACATCAAAATCATCGCAAAAAACAAGACTTTTCTCATTACGCCCTCTTACCTGCTCCACTTGATTATAACATAACCCCCCGTGCGTTTACAAGTGCTTTTATTGACCCAAACCCGCCGGACTAAACCGACCGATGTTATTGAACAATTCCTGCATCGCGTTCAATTCGATTGCCGCCGGCACATCCGTTTCATCGGAATCCACCTTGACATCCGGTAAATCGGCATCATGCAAAATTTTCGTTTGCGTAACACGTTTACCATTCACCCACGCCAGCAGCACGGTTTTATTATCATACGTCAACGGAAACGGCCCATGATAGTTTTCATCCGCCCCATAATAAATCCACACTTCGTCACCATAGATAGTCTTCACCTGGGGCGAACCAATCATATCCTCTAATTGCGCCGTTGTTTTAACGGTCGCAATCTTAGCCTCCAGATCATCGGGGAAAACATACCCACGATGTTTAGTCTGGACGGCACACGCCCCCATCATCACACAGCATAAAATTAAAATTATTTTTTTCATCGTTTATTATCCATTGGTTTTTCAATTGCCCGTTTTATTTTGACCGCATTTGAAATTTTTTGCAACACTTCTTTTTGATAATCGGTGGTTTCTAATAATTTTTCGGCATCCATTCCCAACTTTTTTGCAAGTTCAATCACCAAAAAAGTTTTATCATATCCGCTTTCTGCCATCCATTGTAACCAGATTTTAACCGCACCAATTTTATCAACTTTAAATTTCTGTTCTATTTTTTTCACCAATGTACGCACAAAGATATACGACGAAATATAAGATTTTTGAAACGAACAGGTTTTATTCGGGACCGCATCATTAAATACATTTTTATTCATTAACAAATCATTTGCGGTATAGATATCAGTTCCCAACACCGCATCAATATGCGTTTTACTTTTATCTTCATAGCCCAACACATACCAAGGTATCAGTTCCGCAAAACCCTCGCTAAACAATAAACACCGACCACGAAATTCGTTTTCAATCAAATGCGAATATTCATGTAAATCATTGACATGATTGTTCACCCCGGAATTTTTCTTTAAAATAAAAGTATTTTGTGATGCACCATACGCCCAACGCAAACCATCACGATTAAAACATGGAACGGGACGCCCGCCACTTTCGGCACACTGATACGGATAATTCAACAATTCAACCAATTCATCATCCGGCACGATATAGATATAAACTTTCTTGGCCTTATCCGGCAAAAGATTCAACGCCATCAATTCGCGCACGCAACCAACATGTTCCGACACAGCCAAGTTATATACACCATCATCATACTTTTCGGCCAAATCCGGCGACATGCGGATACAGATATTTTTATCCGCCATCCGCATTTCCGATTTTTCTATATAATCCGCCAAGGCCTCGTACATATTTATCCTTCGCCGTTTTCTTTTGGACTGTTTGCACGCATCATTGCAAAGTGCGCAATGTATTTTTTTAACTCTGTTCTATATTGATTGTTTTCTTTGGCATATTCAACCAATTTATCAAAGTTCGGATTTGCCGCGCGCGCCGCACCGAAACGCGTTTCGGTTTTAAGGAAATCCTCTAACGGCGCCAGCGTGTCAACATTAGAATCCATCATTAACGGATTATGCCCTTCGACAATCAAACGCGGGTCAAACCGGTACAGTGGCCATGCACCCGTGTTCACCATTTGCATTTGATGTTCCGGACCGTTCTGTAATGCGAACCCATGCGCAATACATGGCGCATATGCCAAAACAATCGACGGACCGTTGAATGACGCGGCCTCACGAAATGCACGCGACGCCTGGACCGGATTTGCCCCCAGGGCGATTTGCGCGACATACGCACCCGACATCATCGCAATCATACCCAAATCTTTTTTCGCATGATTTTTTCCACCGATTGCGAATTTCATACTGGCCCCGAAAGGCGTAGCCTTGGATTGTTGTCCGCCGGTATTCGAATAACCTTCGGTATCCAAAACCAAGACATTTACATTTTCACCACTGTGCAGCACATGATCCAAACCACCGTACCCAATATCGTATGCCCAACCATCTCCACCGACAATCCATACGGATTTATCCACAATATCGCCCAGCATGCTTTCCGCCAAACGCGCAGACGGCGAATCGATTTTCTTTAGTTTCTTGGCCAAATCATCTTTGATTTTACGTTGGGCATCTATGTCATGTTCATTAAACATTTCTTCGACATCTTTCAACCCCAATTCGAACAAAAGATTTTTTAACATATCGCGACGCCCATTCAACGCGACACGCATACCCAAACCATATTCCGCGTTATCTTCAAACAAAGAATTCGACCACGCCGGCCCGCGACCATTTGCATCCTTTGTCCACGGTGTTGTCGGCAAATTCGCGCCATAAATCGAAGAACACCCGGTCGCATTGGCAACAACCAAATGATCACCAAACAAATGCGCCATCATTTTAATATACGGTGTTTCACCACATCCCGCGCACGCACCCGGAAATTCAAAATAATGCGGCAACAATTCGATATGCTTTGGTAAATTCAGGTTTAATTTTTCGCGTGGCACATCTGGCAATTTAACCGTTTCATCAAATCTTTTCTGTTCGTCGGCCTCTGCGTCAACCATAGAAATCGCACCCACCGGACAATTTTTTGCGCACAGACCGCACCCCGTACAATCCGCCGGCGAAATCGCGATTGTGAAATACATATTCGCACCCAATTCCGGCGTTTTCATTGGAACGACAATTACACCTTTTTTCTTGGCGGCGGCAACTTCTTTCTCACTCAAAGCCTTAATCCGAATCGCCGCGTGTGGACAGAGCATCGAGCATTTTCCACATTGGATACATTTTTCTAAATCACATTTTGCCACACGCGTAGAAATTGCACGCTTTTCATATTTTGACGTTCCAACCGGATATTGCCCCGCACCAAATTCGCCACCAACACGGAACCGCGACACAGGCAATTCGTCACCGCGCCCCGCCGCCATTTCACCCAATGTTCCGGCGATTTCATTTGGCGCATCCGGTGTCATTGCCAGCACAAAGTCCGGTGCAAAATTTGACACCGACGAAGGCAAATCAAAATGTTTAAGGTAATTCGCCGCCCTATCCACCGCGGCCCAGTTTGCCGCGACCACATCCATACCTTTCTTCTTATACGTTTTTTCAATCGCCGCCTTGGCCGATTCTGCGGCCACCTTGGGGTCAATCACCCGCGTCAAATTAAAGAAGTTCAACATAATAAATGTGTTAATTCTGTTCCCCAATCCCAATTCTGCGGCGGCACTGTTCGCGTCCAAGAAATACACATTCGCACGCAATCGCATCAAATGTTCCTGGGCATCCCGTGGCAGGTTTGCAAACGCCACATCCGGCGCCATTGACGTATTTATCATAATCGTTCCACCGGCACGCAGACCACGGAACACATCAAACCTTTGCGCAATCATAAAATTCGAAACACTGATAAAATCCGCCACCTCGACCAAATACTGACTTTGAATTGGTTTGTCCGAAAAACGAATATGCGATGCGGTAAGTCCACCCGATTTTTTCGAATCATAAACCGCATAAGATTGCGGATACAGGTCCGAATTTTCCCCAACAATTTTTACGATATTTTTAACGGCGCCAACGGTTCCGTCACTGCCGATACCGTACAGAATCGCGGTCTTGCAATTTGGGTCTTCAACCGCAAACGCCGGGTCGGTTGTAAGTGAAAGCTTTGTTAAATCGTCTTCGATTCCGACCGTAAAATTATGATGCAAAGTTTTGCGTTTCATATTTTCAAAAATGGCGGCAACATCACGTGGCTTGAATTCTTTGGAACCCAAACCATACCGCCCACCAAACACCGCCGCACTATCGCCAACCACAGATTTTACATCCATGTAAAGCGGTTCACCGATTGCGCCCGCCTCTTTTGTTCGGTCCAAAACCGCAATCTGTCGCACGGTTTTCGGCAACGCGGCGCGAAACGCATCAACCGGAAACGGCCGATACAGATGAATTTTTATTAAACCAAATCCGGCCGGCAAATGTGCCATGGTTTCTTCAATTGTCTCGCACGCGGATCCCATCGCAACAATAATATTTTCCGCCCGCTTGTCCCCAACATATTCCACCAGTCCATATTTCCGCCCGGTCAAATTTGCAAATTCATCCATACATTCCGCAACAATTGCCGGCACCGCGTTGTACAGTTCGTTTGCGGCTTCGCGTCCTTGGAAATAAACATCGGGGTTTTGTGCGGTTCCACGAATCTTTGGATTATCCGGGTTCATACCCGACGCATGATATTCTGCAACCAATTTTTCCGGCATCATCTTGCGCAAAACTTCATCATCGATTCGAACCAATCGCGATTCTTCGTGACTTGTGCGGAACCCATCAAAGAAATGTACAAACGGCACGCGTGCACGTAACGTCGCCGCATGCGCAATCGCCGCCATATCGTGCGCCTGTTGTACATTGTGACTTGACAACATTGCGAAACCGGTTGAACGCACGGCCATAACATCACTATGGTCGCCAAAAATAGAAAGCGCATGTGTCGCCAAAGCGCGCGCCGCCACATGCATAACAAACGGTGTCTGTTCCCCGGCAATTTTATACATGTTTGGAATCATCAATAACAATCCTTGGGACGCGGTAAAGGTTGTCGCCAACGCCCCCATTTGCAACGCACCGTGCATTGCACCGGCCGCGCCACCTTCGGATTCCATTTCGATTATTTGCGGAATTGCACCCCAAATATTTTTCTTGTGCTGAAACGACCATTCGTCCGCCAATTCACCCATAGTACTGCTTGGTGTGATTGGATAAATCGCCGCAAAATCCACACATCTATACGCGACATCCGCCGCCGCCCAATTACCATCAACAATTAAATTTGCCATAATCTTTTTCCCTTTATATTTTTTATATCGCCCAATCATACGCCTAAATAAAAATAAAGGCAAGGGATTAAAAAAACAAAAAGAACGGGCGTGAAATTACGCCCAGTTTTTTAATTTTTCTTTTAGTCTTTTATGTCTTCTTCTTTCTTGATTGGTTCGGCCAATTTTGACATAGCGATAACCATTTCCATCCCGCGTTGCAGTTGGTAATCGCGCGCATCTTTTTCTGCATCACTAAGGTTTTCATAATCTTCTTCGTCATCGTCTTTTCTATCAGATTTTTCTTTTGCCTTGGCCTTTTTCTCCGCCGCATCGTTCTTTAACGAATTACGGAAAGACGCCTCGGAATACGTGCTTTCACGTTTTTCTATCGCCTCTACCTTGCTCTGCAGAACTTCAACATCCGGCGTAATCCCAGTATTTTGAATCGATGTTCCACTGGGCGTGTAATACCGCGCAATCGTTATATGAATCGCCGTTCCGTCCCCAAGCGGTTTTTGTTGCTGTACACTGCCTTTGCCGAAACTTTGCGACCCCATAATAATACCGCGTTTATTGTCCTGGATTGCACCGGCCACAATTTCAGATGCCGACGCCGACCCATGATTGATAAGCACCACCAAAGGTTTTCCATTTGTCAAATCGCCGGGCTTTGCAAAACTTCTATCTATATCGGTTTTGTTCTTGCCACGGGTTGAAACAATTTCGCCCCCGTCCAAAAACGCGTCGGACACATCGATTGCCGCGGTCAAATATCCGCCCGGATTATTTCGCACGTCCAACACGTAACCAATAACTTTCTTTTTTTCCAAAGATTTAATCGCGTCATTTAAATCGCGCGCGGTTGTCGCCCCAAAGTCCGATATACGAATGTACCCTATCTTGGGGGCATCGCTTTCCGCATCCGCCAATTGTTTTTCTTCGAACTTCACCGATTTAACCTTGATAATTGCACGTTTAAGCGTGATTGTCTTGGGTTCTTTATCGCCGGAAATAACGGTCAGTTTAACTTTTGTTCCCGGTTTGCCTTTCATTTTTTTGACCGCCTGGTTCAATGTCAAATCGAAAACTGGTTCGTCATCAATATGCGTGATATAATCTCCGGCCTTAATCCCCGCGCGTTCCGCCGGCGTATCATCAATTGGCGAAATCACGCGCACGGCCCCACGATCAGACGTAATCTGAATGCCCAACCCGCCAAATTCACCATGCGATTTATCATTAAAGTCTTTAAAATCGTCCTTATTCAAATACGAAGAATGCGGATCCAGCGCCGACAGCATACCATTCATCGCGGCCTCTAACATCTTGCGCTCGTCCGCCTCTTCTACAAAGTTTTCACGCGAAACCTCGAACACCATGGCCAGTTTTTTTAATTCATCGTAAATTTGTTCATCGGTCAAATGCTCGATCGGTTCTTCTTTTTTGTTTTTATCGGCCGCATACGCAACATTCGCCAACATCGGCAAACCCAACGCCGCCAAAATCAGAATTTTTTTCAACATATCGCTTTCCTTTGGTTTATATTCTGGGCCAAATATAAAATAAAAAATCCACGTTCGCAACCGATAAATGCGTTTCTTAACGTTCGTATTGGTGCAGCCTTGCGATTTGCATTTTAAGTCTGTCCAATGTATCTTTCCTTTCAGCATTGTTCTGATATGCAAAATCACTTACCAATTCATCCATTGCGTCCATAATATTTGCCGCATGATGCCATCTGGAAATCTTGTCCCAACGGGCATCATCTGTAAAATCCTGTGGTAAATCGTGCAAATTACGATATTTCAAATACCGGGCCCGCACCGCATCCATAATATCCAAATAATACAAATATGAATCCAACAAATCGTAATGCAAGAACACTGTCCCAACCTCGGTAAAATCTATCACGTTGATTTTTTGCCGTTTATAATCATACAAAACATTGTCTTCTACCAAATCACCATGTGTTTGGACAAGGCGCGTTTCATAAGATTTCTTCATCAAATTTTGATATGTTTTTTCGACAAATTTAACCTCGGGCAACGGAAAATGTTCCACCATATTTGTCGCGACAAAATCGACCAAGAACGTATCATTCAAACCATATTCCATTTTATATTCTACAGGATTCGGAATCATATCAATCGAATGCATATCGGCATAAAACTGGGCCAAAGAATCGATAACCCGGACCCGGGCCGCACTATCCATCGCCTGGAACACCCAACACGTCAACGGTACGCCCGCAACCCGTTCTTCCAAAATACGAAAATTCTCTTCATCCAACAATTTGACACGCGGGACACCATATGCATCATTCCCAATATCGGCCAATTTTTGAACCACATCGGCGGCCCGTTTCTGGCGTACCAACCATTCGCGCTTTTGCGCCACAGTATGCCCCCGCAAAGGTTCTTTGCAAACAAACCTGCCTTTGGAAATTTTGACTAAACTTTCGCGCCCGTACTTTATCATGCCGGATTTATAGCACTAAAAATACATTTCGTCAAACAAAAATTAGTTTTCTTTAAACAATCGTGCCGGGTCAATGGCTTTATCGCCGCGCCGCACCTCAAGGTACATTTCGGGCTTGCTTGCATTCATACGCCCAACGGGTTCCCCGCCCAAGACTTCTTGCCCTACAACAACATCGATTTGCCCAAGGTTTGTCATCACGGTATTATATCCATTTTTATGCGATATGATTATCACGCGGCCAAATCCTTTGAACCCGTCGGCAAATTTCACAACACCGTCCGCCGGCGCGGTCACCAAAGCATCGGAATTCGTACGAATTCGCCACCCATCAGACTTTAGCCCCAACGCGGTCTTTTCGCCGAACCGCACAATCACGCGACCACGAACAGGCTGATTCAACTTACGAACTGAAAAACGTGCATCCGCAGACATTTCCGAACTCCCTACGCCGGCGGACAATTCCGATATACTTTTTGCGCGCGCCGACAATTCGCGCAATTTTTTCTGGGTTGCCATTTGTTCGTTGCGCAGTTTTTCATTCTGGGCCGAACGCCGCCGCAACAGTTTATCCAGCAAATCTTTTTCATCAGCGTATTTTTTTGCGGTCCGGTCAAGTTTTTCTTTTTCGATTGCGCGCGTTTCGCGAATTTTATCCAGCTCGGCAATTTTTTCACCGGCGTCCACAATCTGGCTATCAAACCCATCCGACATTCCGGCCAACACGGCCGAAGTCAAAACAAAATTATGCATATTTTCAGAATCGAAACTTGGGTTCGCCGCAATAAACAGCATCCCCGCCGCCGCATCCGAAACCCGCACTTTATTTTTTTCCAACTCGGCCAATAACACCGCGCGCCGCGCATCCAGTTCCGCGATTTTTTTTGCAATATCCGCGCGCATTTCTTCCAACGAAGACACTTTATCCGCGGCCGTCACCAATTGTTTTTTAGTTTTTGCAACATCGCGATCGGACGTTTTAACCTGTTGCTCTAATTCTTTATTTTTCTGTTCTGTTTGGCGAATTTGCGTTTGGATTTTATCCAGTTCGGCCGATGCACCCGCGGCAAAAACCGAATTTGCCCCCCCACACAAAATCGTCAAAGCCAAAACAAATCGCAACATTATTTTACAATCACCCGCATAAAGGTTTTCTTGCCCCGTTGCACGATAAATTCGCCCTTGGGTGCAACCGTCGCATGCCAATCGGTGACCTTGGTACCATCGATTTGAATACCACCCTGCTCTATCATTCGGCGCGCATCGGATTTAGAAGAAAACATTCCCGCCGCGACCAAGAAATCGACAACGCCCATCTCCGCCGGCATAGAAATTTCGACACTTGGCATATTTGCATCATCGCCACCACCCCCAAACAACGCCGCCGCCGTATCAACCGCGGCCTTGGCCAATTCATCCCCATGTATCAATTTGGTAATTTCAAACGCCATCCGTTTTTTCGCCGCAATAATATCAGATTTACACATTTCACGTATTTCATCCATTGGGATATCGGTGAACAGCGCCAATAACATCTCGGTATTTTCATCCGCGGTATTATAAAAATATTGATAGAAATCGAAAGGCGTGGTTTTATCGCGTGCAACCCACAGGGTCCCCTTTTCTGTCTTGCCCATTTTTTTACCATCGGCCGTCATCAACAGTGGGGACGTCAACCCATAAATTTCGGATTTTTCATTTCCATTTTCGATATTCATTTTCCTAAACAATTCTGTTCCCGCGACAATGTTGCCCCATTGGTCACTGCCCCCGATTTCCAAAGTGCACCCATATTCATTGTGCAAATAAACGAAATCATACGCCTGCATAGGCATATAGCCCATTTCCAGAAACGTTAATCCACCATTTTCACGGCGACGGGCATACGCCTCGCTGGCCAACATAGTGCTAACATTAAAGTGAACACACACGGCGCGCATAAAATCCACATAGGTAAATTTATTCATCCAATCGGCATTATTTACGATTTCTGTTCCGGGCAAAACGAAATGACTGGCCAATGTTTTTACTTCGTTCAAATTATGTTCGACCTGTTCACGGGTTAGCATTTTGCGCATATCAGATTTTCCGGTTGGGTCACCAACCATACTGGTTGCGCCACCAATCAATAATATTCCACGATGCCCGGCATTTTGCAGGTGCCGAAACATACGCAACGCAAAAAAGTGCCCTATGTGCAAAGAATCCGCCGTCGGGTCAATTCCCAAATAGAAAGTTATTTTTTTATCACCATTTAATAATTCTTTAATCTGATCCGGATGCGTCATATCTTTGACGAAACCGCGTTCCTGTAACATATCAAATAATTTTTGTCCCATTTTATATTCCTTGGTATTCACATTTATTTATGCATCAGATTAATTCTATCAGAATCCACGCGATATTCAATCAAAAAACTTTCGACGTTCATTTTACGAATCGTATACCATTGTAAAACCCATAAAATTGCATGATTCGTAACCTGGGCATAAACGAACGTTTGTGTCCACCCCCTTTGGGCGGATTTTAAATCCAGTAAAATCAATGTGTTACGTTTTTTAAAAAAAGACTGGACACAAACGTTCCTTTTTTGCTACATTTTTTACGTGGAACAAAAAAGGAGAAAATTCACATGAGAACACCAAAAAATCTTACGCTTGCGGCGATTGTCGCGATGATAGTGGTTGCACCGGCATTGGCCGATGTCACAGAAACCGATCGTAAAACACCAACCAGTAAAGGCTATGTAGATACCGCAATCGGCACACGCCAGGCGAAAATACCGGCCGCAACCACAAACAGTGCGACACCCGGAACAACGGTTGTTACATATACCGGAACCGCGGGAACAATCGGTGAACGTGGTATTTACAGCGATACAACAAACTAT
>JAZROX010000041.1:0-1420 GCA_045648945.1 Candidatus Enterousia sp.
TCGCGCCATTTCCGGAAGTCCGGGCAAACGTCGTGATACGATCCGCAACCCGCTTTTTTGCAATGGGCGCACGGGCTAATCATTAGAAAGGCAATTCGCCCGTATCAACTGCCGTGAACCCGGACGCCGTATCAACTCTCTGTTCCGGTCGGGCCGCGGGGGCGGGGGAAGTGTCCGCGGCGCTATCCGAAACACGCGGGGAAAGAAATTCGACGCTTTGCGCCGTGACTTCAAGCGCCGCGCCGCGTTTCCCGTTTTCGCTTTCCCATTCGTGAAGGGACACCGGGCCGACAACGCACACTTTCCGGCCTTTAGAAAGAAACTTTTCGCAAACCGTCGCCCTTTCGCGCCATACTGTGACGCGGAAGAAGTCCGCGCCCGCGTCTTCCCCGCCGCGGCGGTTAACCGCGACAGTAAACGTGCATACGTTAATTCCGGACGTCGTGACCCGCAATTCCGGGTCTTTGGTAAGGTTGCCGATAATAACAAGATTATTCATTTTCGACTATGTCCTTTCTTTGTGTTCGTTTGACCGTCCATTTCTTATTGGGTCGGGACGCGTATGTATAAAACACGGACATTTTGACGCCCATAAGGGCCGCGCACACGTTCGCCGGGGCGTCTAATGCAATCAATGTGTCGTGTTCGTCGTTACGCCATACGCTATACAGTTTCTTTGACGGTTTCGTTTTCATTCCACGCGCAACGCGCCATTATCATTGAATAATGCGGTTCCGTGTGCGCCACGCACGTACGGCACGTTACAACACACCCGGGGCGGGACGGAAACGGAAATTCCGTTTCCGTTATGTCTGTCCCGCCACAATATTGACACGGGTTTAACTCCCGCGGGGGTTCGCTTGCGTAATCCATTACGCGCCCACCTTCCGCAAGACGCGCCGGGCAAGCTGTCTATCTTTCTTTTCCTTCGCGATTTTCTGCCGCCCCTGTTCCAACTGGAATCGTTCGGCGTCGCGCCCGGTCAGCCCGTACAGCGCGGAAACCCACACCCGGCGACCGTCTTTCCCGAACATAGACAGTTTTTTGTTGACGTTCCCCATACCCATGCAAGAAAGCCGGGCTTTTGCGATCTGTCTTTTAATGCTTCTCATGTTCATGCTTTTGTCCCCCTTTTATTCGTCGTCGTTTTCACAATGCCGTATTGGTAAAATATACATAAGCGGCATAAACTTCATCCCTTCGCCGCGCGCGTCGCTCCAAAGTTTCGCCGCAAGGATCGGGGTTGCGCTCATGTCTGCCCCTTCCTTGACTAACTGGAAAAACCGCACCGTTCCGTATTCCTTCGCAAGCGGTTTAAGGAACTTTTCGTCAACGTATACGTTCCACGTCTTCGCGGCCCCGGTATCCGGCAACGTATCAACGCGTGTCTTGAACTTTCGAACGAACTGTTTGAACCCGG
>JAZROX010000042.1:0-4749 GCA_045648945.1 Candidatus Enterousia sp.
ATAGTTTGTTGTATCGCTGTAAATACCACGTTCACCGATTGTTCCCGCGGTTCCGGTATATGTAACAACCGTTGTTCCGGGTGTCGCACTGTTTGTGGTTGCGGCCGGTATTTTCGCCTGGCGTGTGCCGATTGCGGTATCAACGTAACCCTTGCTGGTTGGTGTTTTACGATCGGTTTCTGTGACATCGGCCAATGCCGGTGCAATTGCCAACATCGCGACAATCGCCGCAAGCGTAAGATTTTTTGGTGTTCTCATGTGAATTTTCTCCTTTTTTGTGTCTACCCCACCACCTCCGGTGGTCCCCCCCTTCAGATTCCCCGGGCCCCGCGGAATTCGAAGAATTACGTGGGTGGGTTTGAAGGGGACATTAAGAATGTAGCAAAAAAGGAACGTTTGTGTTCACCCCTTTTGGGCGTTTGGGAAACCCTGTAAAATCAATAAGTTACGTTTTTTAAAAAAAGACTGGACACAAACGTTCGTTTATGCCCAGGTAAAAAATTGTGTCAATCCGGCGGAATTCCGGCACTTTGCGGGCGTGCAAATCCATAAAATAAAAAATAATTTGAACCGACACTTGTTTTGTGAATTTTTCCGGCTAGGCTAAGTATTCCGGGCGGTTGCGCCCAAAAAATCAAAATAAAAATTTAACAAATCATACCAAAAAAGGAGTCTAACATGGCGGTCATAGGATATATTCGTGTCAGTTCAAATAAACAAACCTGCGAGCACCAGCATTTTGAAATCGAACAATTCGCAAAACAAAACAACATCTCAATTGACAGTTGGATTGAAGAAACAATTTCTTCACGGCAACCGCTGAACAAGCGCGAATTGGGCGTGTTGTTGGAAAAAATTCGCAGTGGCGATATACTTATTTCTTGCGAGATTTCGCGATTGGGCCGGTCTTTGTTAGAGGTTATGCGCATTTTGGAAAAATGTTTGAATAAAAATTGCCGCGTGTGGACAATAAAAGAAAACTATAAACTGGGCAATGATATCCAGAGTAAAGTTATGGCGTTCGCGTTCGGGCTGTCCGCGGAAATCGAACGAAATTTGATAAGCCAGCGGACCAAGGCGTCATTGGATAACCTGCGTGCGTGCGGACGGAAACTGGGGCGACCGTTTGCCGCCACATCCAGACGATTGAAAATGTCGCAAAACACACAAATCGTGCGACGAATGTTGGATGCGGGGATTTCTATCTCACAAATCGCACAAAATTTTAGTGTTGAACGAACAACTTTGCGTCGTTTTATGCATCGTATGGGGTGGTAGGTCGCACCACGTGGCCTATCTTTCTGGGCCGTCCGGGTCGTGGGGCGGCATAAATTTCACAAAATCGGACATCGATGTCCCTGTGGCATTCAAAACCTTGGCCAGGCTGTATGTCGAAGGCCAACGTGGCTGGCCATATTTACTAAACCTTTTACTTTTATTAAAAGTTGTTGCGTCCAGGCCGGAAAATTTAGCCAAACCCGAACAAGACATATTCTTTTCTGCGGCCAATTTAACAATCGCGCGCCATAAATCATCATGAGTCATAATATATTCCTCCCACGGTATAAAAATAAGAATAAAATTCATAATTCATATTATAATTGAAAGCATTTCCTAGGACAAGTGTTTTTGTCAATGTATGTTTTCCTAATGCGCATGTTGCCAACCGTTGCGCCAATTGATTTGTTGAAAAAAATCGCAAATCGGAATATAATCATATAGAAGGAAGTTAAAATGAAAAACATAATCTGTATCGGATTAGCTTTGATGTTGGCGTCCTGTGGTGCCATAGGCATTGGTTCAAACCATGAAACAACGATTTATAACAATTCCAAGAATACAATAAGCGTTACAGCCGACAGCGGCATGTATAAAATAAAGCCGGGACAAGATATGCGTATTTTTTCGCGTAATGACATCATGATTCAAAATCCTAATCTGCACTGTCCCCAGGTGGATATTCCGCGTGAATTAAACTCTGGCGCGGTGTTTTTGGATATAATTCCGGGATTTATAATCGGCATTGCCCCAATCTTTGTCGATGCGGTTACCAATAATCTTTACAGAATGCCCGAGGCGTATTCTTACAGTTGCGTAGAGTAAAATAATCACAAAAAAGGAGTAAAATATGTTCACAATTATATTTATAATCTTGAAGTTAACAAATGTTTTGAAATGTTCGTGGTGGTGGATATTGCTAACATTGGCGTTGGATGGCGTGCTGGGCAATGTGTTTGGGTTCCTGGGCGGGTTGTTCCACCGTATATTTTAATAGCGTTTTTTAGGACTAAACCGCGCACAGTAGCGCGGTTTTTTATTTTGATTTTATAAACATACTTGGTATAATCCGACCATGGCATCCAGTAAAGAATTTTTAGATTTTGTTTTGGAGCAATTGTCCGATTTGCCCGACGTGACATATCGCGCAATGATGGGCGAATATATTATTTACTGGCGTGGAAAGATTGTCGGTGGGATTTATGATAATCGTTTTCTTGTTAAGCCAACCGCGGCGACCCAGAAAATTTTACCAAATGCGCCAATGGAAATTCCATACCCCGGCGCCGCGCCGATGATTATGATAACCGATGTCGAAAACCGAGAATTGCTGGGGCGCCTGTTTAACACAATGTTTTCGGAATTACCGGTCAAGAAATAAAAAAACTATTTACCGGCCGCGATTGTGTCAAACAACAGTTTATTTGCAATTTCCCATGCGTCCCGTATATCAACCTGTTTCCAATCCTTGAAGTTCAAATTATCGGATACAATTTTTATCGATTTAATATTTGGGAACAAACACGCCAATGTATAAAGTTCCATATCAAAAATCCCCACGTGTTCCGTATGTTCTACGAAATCAATCGAAGTATAACATTTAACATCCGATGCTTTGTCCAGCGTATAAATTTCTTCGGAAAATTTAACAGACGGAAATTCGCGATGCGATTCACCAACACAGAGCACCGCACCGATTGGAAATTCGTTTGAACCAACATATCCAATATTAAAAAACTTGTCGTTGTTATTAAACTTTCCATCCAACAATAATTTAGACAAAGTCCGCAATGCGGCCGGCCCGCCATAGCCCAGTATAATAATCTCTGTATTTTGTTTTAATTCGTTTGGAATTTTAATATTGTCGGCCTCTTGTTGGTCTGCGACCAGAATATAGTTCATAATTTTACTCCTTTGACCGCAGTATATAATACCCGAGCATAAAATATCGAGTAAAAAAGCGATTCAAATTGAATAATTGCCTGTTTTATATTAAAATAACAGCAATACAGACAAAAGGGGATTTTTATGAATGGTTTTCTTGGTGAAATGGTGGGTTATTTATCTGGGGCCTGCACAACATTGGCATTTTTACCCCAGGCAATAAAGTCCATAAGGACCAAAAACGTATCGGGGCTTTCGTTGTCTATGTATATCATATATTGCCTGGGCTTGGCATTGTGGATTCTTTACGGTATATATTTGAATTCATTTCAGATAATGTTGTTCAACAGCATCACCCTTGTATTCAACGGTATCATACTATACATGATAGTTAAAAATAAGAGAAAATAACAAATAATAAAACTGAATTTGCCGAATGTATGCAACGGGTAAAGGTGTTTAAAGAGAAATGGTTGATTTCACCAGATGGTGAAAATTAATTTGTAAAGATTTTGATTTTTTATTTATGGTTTTATAATGAGAACACATAAAGGAGAAATACATGAAAAAATTTATTGTCTTAATCTGTGCGTTATTCTTATCAGCATGTAATGAAAATAATGATATTTCAACCAAACAAATGAAAATAACCATCCAACCACTGACGGCAGAAGAATCATGGGATATGATTTTAAACAATCATAAATTATATCATATGCAACTTAAACAATTTTATCATAAACCAGATACATTTATTCCTTTCCCAGGCAATAAAGATATGGAGGCTATGTATAATAAAGAGTTGTTAACAACCAAAGAAATTGAAAAATATCGTAATATTGTTATAAATGAACTTTATGATATTAAAACTTTAAATCGTTTAGACAATGTGTTTCAACAATATGTAATACCGGAATTACAGAAAAGGGCTAATGAGTATTTGGTACCGTTATTATCATCATGGAATACACAATTACCAGAAAGTTTAAAAATCGTTTATGCCTATGAATACGGCAGTTATTATAACCCGCCAACTGATGAACAACCTGCACTGATTGTTTTTGGGGTGAATAATCCTTCTTTCAGTGCAAATGATCCTTTTGATGATAAAGATAAAATATTTAGTTTGGTATTTCATGAATTTGTACACACTTTAATAGAAATGCCCATAATTCGTGAATATGGTGTTCCACAGGATTTAAAAGAACGCATAGTTGACCTGATTTGCTATGAATTTATAAAACGACCAGTTCAAAAAGATTTTGAAAAATCATTCGCAAACGCATATATAACCCCAGAAACAATAAAAACGGATTTACCGGGCGCAGTTAAAAAAATGATGGAGGATTATAAAGCATCACAAGCAAAGTAATTTAAAATCGTTCGAAGATTGTTAAAAATTAGTATTTTCTAGATACGCTTTCTTCGAACCATTAAAAGTATTAGAAATCCAAAGACAACAAGTAGATTTTGCAAGTGGAACGTGGCGAAATCGTTACGGTTGCCCAGTAGACACGAAGTGTCGATGGAAACTCCGCACTTTTTAAGTGCGGTGTATCTTTTGGTGGGAATCAGCTTGCACTAATC
>JAZROX010000043.1:0-1344 GCA_045648945.1 Candidatus Enterousia sp.
ATGGAAAAAGAATTACAAACCATCCCGACCGAAAAGGACTTTAATTTGTCCAAGGTCAAGTTGTTGCCGAAAGGCGGAATCCAAGCGGAATACCAAGTAACGCAAATCGTTGACGGCGAAACGTCGTTGATTGACCGCAACGAAACGTGTACCCGCGACGTACACCCGGATTTGTTGGGTATGTTTACGGACTTGCGTTCAATCGTGGGCCGCGTGTTCAACATTACGTCGTTTCTTTCCTTGATGGAAACCGACGAAATGAAAATGCCCGAATCCAAAAAGATGTTGGCCCGGAATTTCGCCGACGAACTGTTGCAAAAAATTGAGGTTCGCGGCATTTCTTGGTCCGGGACCGGCGACAAATCCGGCGTCGTCATTACCGCCGTTTACGAAACGGCAAACGGGTTGAAAACTTGCATCAATACCCCGCGAATCGTCCTTGCCACAATTTCGTTCGGGTTCGAAGAAGAACTTGAAACCATTGTGGAATCCATCAAAAAAGAGGTTTACGCGTATTTGTTCAAGGGCAAACAGGCGCAAATGTCTTTGTTCGGCGACAACGGCGCGGCCGATGATGAACCGGACCCGTTGGATAACCCCGATGATATGCCCGGCGAATAATGGAACCGTTCTTGATTGATACCCGCGAACAATACGACCTTTGCAAAGCGCACGGAATCGAACCGTTGGTTGACCGGCGTTTTACAATGGAAATCCGTTTGCGGGTTTCAATCCAACGGGAATTGTTCGGGACCGGCCACACCCCGGCGGAAAACGAACGGTTTTACCGGTTTTGTTGGGACCATTACCCGCACATTTGCGCGGAAACGATGCGCCCGTTGCGTCAATATTCGGCAACGTATATTTCCCACATCTTGACGCGTGGCGCACACCCGGAAATGGCCCACGACCCGCGAAACGTCAACATCCTTTCGTTCGAAATGCACAACCGTTGGGAAAATGGCGACCGGCGCAATATGCGGATTTACCGGGCAAACCTGTTGATTGTTGAACAACTGAAAAAGGAATATGGAACCCGTAAATTTTGAAGCCGCAAACGTGGTTTTCGGCGCGAACCAACCCGAATACAAACCGTTACCGGCCGAATACCGGGGCGGCAAATCCGGCGAAATCTTGACGTGTTGGGAATTGTCCCCGGACGAACTGAAACGCGTACAGGAAACCGGCAAAATTTGGTTGGGCGTCTTGACGTTCGGGCAACCGTTGCAACCCGTGTTCGTGGCCGTTGACAAACCGGAACCATACGACGCGGAAGAATGAAAGATTACAACGAATTGGTCCGGCGGTCAATCCGGAAAGACTTTGCCAAAGCGAATTTCAAAC
>JAZROX010000044.1:0-1857 GCA_045648945.1 Candidatus Enterousia sp.
AATCTTGGCCGCCATCGCGGGCGCGGCCGTGCCCATTGAGGTTTCCGACATTACCGGTTTAACCGACGACCAATTGGACGCATTGAACGTCGGCGATAAGGTCGCCAAGAAAACCGGAACCGCGCAACACCTGTACGTCGTTTCTTACAAAGACGCCGAAAATGGCGGTTTGTGTTTGACGTACACCGACGCGTCCACGGTCGAAACCGTGTCGTATGACCATACGGAAAGCGGATGGGCGTACAACAGTACGGACAAAACCAACATCGCGGGATAATGAAACCGTTGGGAAAAATTGCCATTATGGCCGTCGTTGTTATTTCGGCGGCCATTTCGGTTATATGGGAGGACCGCAAGATTGAGCAATTGACCGCCGGACGGGACCGGTACGCCGGGAACACGGCGGCCTTGTTGTACGACGTCGAACGTTACCGGGTCCGGGATTCCTTGAACGCCGCCCGGGTGCAATCGCTTGAATTGACCGTAAAGGAATACGACCGATTTCGGGCCGACGATGCGGCATTGATAAAACAATTGAAGCAACGCAACCGGGATTTGGCCGCCGTCAACAAAACCCAATCCCAAACCATCATTGATTTGCGGGCGGTCCCACGCGATACCGTCGTATTGGTCCGGGATTCCATCATAACCCCGGCGGTCGCGGTCCATTGCGGCGACGCGTGGTTTGACTTTGACGGCATCTTGACGTCCGACCAATTCACGGGAACGTTGACCAATCGGGATTCCCTGTTGTTGGCCGAAACGGTCAAATACAAACGATTCTTGGGCTTCCTTTGGAAAACCCGGCGCGTACAGGACCGGCAATTGGATGTTATAAGCAAAAACCCGCATACGGAAATAATGGGAATCGAACACGTCGTAATCGAAAAGTGACTATCTTTGTAATGCAATCATTTACATAATAATTTTTTCATTAAGGAATCCGGCCACGTTGCGAAATTTGGCCGGTTTTTTTTGTACCATCCCGGATTTGGCCGTTTTTAGGCGATTTCCGGGCCTTTCGACGATTGGATGGTACAAGTTATCGTCCGGACCGTAAAAGTGTCTTAAAACGAAAATTCGCCGAAAATAACTTTTTTTGCACGAAAGTTTGAAAAATAATAAACTTTTTTTTAGAAATATAAAAATAGTCACTATCTTTGTACCCGGGTTGAGGTTACAACCCGACGGCCGGGGCCGGTTCCCCGAACAAAAATAACAACAGTTATGGCAACGTTAAAATACACCACCCGCGAAATCAACGGCAATTACAAAATCAAGGTTTCCGGCCTGTTCGATGGCAAAAAGGTTAATACGCTTGTTGGCGTTTCCGGGTTCCTTAAAATGGTCAACGATATTGAACTTTGCAACCGTCTTTTGGACCGTGCGTTTAGGTCTATGGACGACAAATGCGTTTGCAAATTGCGTCGTGGTTTGAAGATTTCGTTTTACATCGCTTAATTTACCCGAATTATGAAATACAAAGTAACAATCAATGATTGCCCGATTGGATGGGTAAAGAACGAAGAAACGAAAAGCCGCGCCCGGTTGTTCGAACTGAAACAACAGGCCCACGAAAACGCCCGCCGTTGCGTCAAGGAACTTGGCAAAGATGCGGTCCGCAATCGCCATTTCGTTTACTATTACGAATTAGACGAACGGATTGGAAGAAAGAGAACGGGCAACGTCTTGGTGTGGGTCTATATGTTGCCGTACAATTGCGACGACGAAATGTTTGAACGATTCGTTGATGAATCCAAGCCGGTTACGGTCGGCGCAATCCACGGCGATAACCTTTGTTCCAAGTTTTTCGAAAAGTAAACCCGGGCCGGGTTCATAAGTCGGATCGTAGCCATG
>JAZROX010000045.1:0-141886 GCA_045648945.1 Candidatus Enterousia sp.
GGTTTCCTGAAGGGGGGACCGCGGGACGCGGTGGGGTAGACTGAGGCGAAAGCCTCGGCGCCCTTGGCGCCCCAACTACCCCGCCACTTCCAGTGGCCCTCCCCTTCTTCATAAGAAGGGGACTTTTGGCCCGCGATTCGTCGGGATGACGGTGCCCGATTCATATATAAAAAGAGTGTAGCAAAAAGGAACGTTTATGCCCACCCGGGGACCCCTTAAAAAAACATAGTAAAATCAATAGTCGATTTTTTTAAAAAAGATGTGGACACAAACGTTCGTTTATGCCCAGGTGCAAACACGCGTGAACCCCGCAGAAATTCAGTGTTTTTTTCTGTAAATACATATCGGCGGTTACCCGCCGATACGCTCTCCTTCCTTCCGGAAACCGGAAACTTGTTTGTTTGCTGTGTAAAAAATTACGCCGCCATTGCAACGTGATTTTCGGATTTGCCTTCGTCCGCATCCATGATGCGTTTCGCCTCGGCAAAGACCATTTCTTTTACACGCAACGCCAATTCTTTTGTGTCCAGGCTTTCCGCCGCGACATCAAAATTATCGGTCCGAATTTGCAATGAAACATATGCGCCGACCAAAGATGTGCGTGGCAAATCTTCGATGGAACGTGGCGCATTGTTGTGACCAATTTGTAATTCATCGCTAAGTGATACGATTTGACGGTCGGCATTGACCCACACAGTTGTACTTAAAACTTTGTGCAGAGCAATCATGATTTCTTTGATGTTTTTTGGCATTGTTGTGTCCCTCCTTTCTGGGCGTTGTCAAAAATTCAAAGCAGTTTTTGTATTTACACGATGTATTTACAAATTACTGAATCAAATTTTTTGGTTGTTCCTTGTTTTTCCCAGAAAACCGCGTTTTCCTTAGATTTCTGGGGTTTTTATCTTTGTCCCTTTTGTCTATACACGGATGATAGAACAAAAACGAATCGTGGGTCAAGAGAAAAAATAAAAAAAATTAAAAAAAATTTCACTTTTTTGAAAAGTCTTTGTAATTAGACGAATTTTTCCGGGATGATTTTTGTCATTTTTTTGAATATGCGTCTAAAAATTGTTGTGTCGGGGTCATGAGTGTATATACGCGGACGTTTATCACCGGTTCTTTGACCACGCCATGTTGTTTTATCGCCATCCATTATCACATGCCAAGATGTTTTGGTGTCACGCATAATCATGTCGCGCACGCGTGCCGCGAATTCCGGGCTTTCGAATATCGCGACGTTTTCGGTGTTGTAATATGCGCTGCGCGGATCCAGGTTAAAGCTGCCTATCCATGAAATTTTATCGTCGAACACGATTGTTTTGCTGTGCATAACGGAAAAGCAAGATTGTTTGTGCAAATGTTTACGCCGCCGTCCGCGCAGATTTTCCGCCGACAGCATAAATTCATAAACATCTGCGCCGCCGTTGATTAAATCGCGCCTGTAATTTTCCCATTTTCCAAATACGGTCGGTGCGTTTGTTGATGCCAAAGAATTTGTAACAATCGTTATATGCACGCCGGCCTTTTCTTCGGCCTGCATTAATTTCATTCCGCCAACGCCCGGCACAAAATACGCCGCAGACACATACACATTGTGTTTTGTTTCGCGCCAAAGCCGGTTCAGCGCCAAAATAATCTCGCCGCGATATTTTTCTTTGCTTTCCATCGGCATTTCAACCTTTTCGGGTGGGTCCGCAATAAACCGGCCACGGCCCCAGCAAAAATCGAACAGTTTATTTTTGAATTCGTATATTACCAAAGAAATAATTTTATTGTATCGACGCACACTTTCGTTGCTGGTCTGTTCCAATTCGGCCATTTTGCGTTCCAGTTTATTCATTGCGTAACGCGATTTGGCCTTTGGAATAACGGACGCAGGCACGGCCAAGTGATGTGTCCAATATTTATTAAAACTGGCCGCCGCACCACGCGTAATATCGCCCAAGAACAAAACATCTGTATCGGAAAAATTCGTTGCATCGTCGGGCATGAAATAATTACTGCCCACGTTGCGGCCGCCGGTAATCAGCGCGACATTGTCCACAATGAACAATTTATTATGCATGCGTGAATTTAGCCTGTTAAAGTCCATCAGAATTTGTGGGTAATATAAAATTCGTGACCGGTTTTTAACGGCGTTAAAGATTTTAACCTCTATATTCGGATGTTGGTTCAATAAAATTACATCCGCGATGTCAGAATTTGTTCCATAATCATCAATAAGAACGCGGACTTTGACCCCGCGGTCCGCGGCATTTTTCAATTCGCCGATTAAAATGCGTGAAGAAAAATCGTTGCTGTAAATATATGTCTGAATATCAATGGTCTTGGTCGCCATGCGCGCAAACGCCGCGCGAATAACGAACGCGGAAAGTCCGTCTTCAATCAGTGTTGCGCCACTAATATTTTTTGATTGGGTCAATTCGTGTTCATATTGCTTTGCGATAGGGGTTTGCATTGGGTCATATTCTGCATCGTCTGCAACAATTTTCGGATTATATTTTGCCAATCGTTTGTCGCGCATACTGGTCGGGATGGTTATGTAACCAACAAATGGTAACGCCAATAATAACCAAGAAAAATTACTTATCGCCATATCCACATTATATCGCCTTGTGCACATTTCGCAAGTCAAATCGCCCGCGGAAAATAATCCGTGACAAAATAAAATTGAATATGGTGATGTTTTTCACTTGCGTTGATAATTACGAAAATGATAAAATGTATGGAACGGAAGGAAGAATTTACAATGAAAAGACTTGCTATAATTATTGGTGGCCTGCTTATATTGCCGGCTTTTGCCGAGGTTGCCCCTGTTTATTACGAAGATATTGAATATTCGGATGTCGTGTATGATGAATACGGCAATCCGGTATATTATACCGACGAAGATGAATCGAATGCGATGTTGGACGAAAACGTGACAAAACCTTCCGCTTCTGCGTCACGTAACGTGTCCGGTACGCGTTCGAATACGAACCGCACAACAATTGGACGCACACTGCCGACATCCAATGCCGGCGCGGCGTCTGGTCGTGCATCGGCGGCAAATTCATCGCGTGCGGTTGCGGCACGAACAACGTCAAATTCTTCCCCGCGTTCTGGTTCGAATTCACGGTCTGTGGCGTCGCGTGGCACAACATCACGCACGACATCGACCAATGCGACACGCGCAACGTCAAACGTGGCCGCGACGCGTGCGGCGGCAACACGTGCAACGGGTGGTGCGGGTCGTGCATCGGCATCATCAACACGCGCCGGGGCGGGTGGCGCATCCACGGTGGCACGAACAACAACGACTTCGCGCAGTGGCACATCATCGCGTGTGGCAACAACCGGCGCGCGTGTAAATCGTGCGGCGACCAATGCGGCGGTGGGTGTTGTAACAACCGCGGCGCCGGCTGGTACAATTCGCGCAACCGGAACAACCCTAACATCATCGAACCAGACCCTGCGTGACGGTGGCGATCCGTTATATATCTCGAACGGTGCTCGTGTTAGTGTTGCGTCTGGTCGTGGTTCCGCGGCGGCAACCCGTTCGCCGACGATTCGTATGGCCTCGGGCAGCAGTTTAACCACATCCGAAGTAACCGTGACCGCGGCCGATTTGGCGGAAATGGACGAATTGGCGGAATTGACCGATTATTGCAAGGCACAATATGCGTCATGTATGGATAATTATTGCAACGTCTTGGATGATAACCAGGGCCGTTGCAGTTGCAGTGCGAACCTGAAAAACTATGCCAATGCCGAATCTGCATTAAAATCGGCAACCGAAGAATTACAGGAAGTTGCACAAAAGATTCAGTATATTGGCCTGTCCGCGCGCGAGGTGGAAACCCTGTTCACCCAGACCGAGGCAGAGTTAAAAATGCAATCCACCACGGATACATCACAATTAAAGACCAGTTTGGACAAGATAAAGGATATGATTATCGAGGTTCAATCCGGCAACGCATCATCGACGGCGTCTTCGTCGGCATTGTCGTTTGATTTGTCGGGCCTATTGGATTTCACAATCGACAGCACCGGTTTTGATTTGTCATCGTTCCTTGGTGGTTTGGGTACCAGTGGAAATACCATAAACAACCAACGCGGTGCGGAATTGTTCAAAACGGCGACCAATCGGTGCAAGGCGAATGTACTGCGTGCCTGCACGAACCAGGGCGTAGACGCATCATTGATTACGAACGCATACGATTTGGAAATCGACAAAGAATGCATCGCCTATGAACGCAGTTTGAACGATTCCAACGATCAAATGGTCGCGACGGTCCGCAATGCCAAGAGTGTTTTGCAACGTGCGCGTTTGTTGGTTGAACAATCAAAGAACGAATACGACAACATGCGTGATTGCATCAGCGCGCTGGATTCCTGTATGCAGGATGAATACGTCTGCGGTTCCGATTATGAAAAATGTTTGGATCCGTCCGGTCGCTATATCGTGAATGGTGAAATCGTCATTGGTTCCGATCCGGGCCGCGCGATAAATGGCCGTGGGACCAGTTCGGTTGGTGTTTTGAACGGCGATATTTGTTCTATGAATTTGTATAACGTTTGGAATTATGGTTCGTCCACACCCGGTCAAACATCCACATCACAATCGGGTTGCAAAAACGCGTGGAACAGTTACAGTTTGAATGGTTCCGGCAACGGCGATTTGTCGGATTATGTCACCAGCACGCTCGGTTCGCACACCGGACTTGGCATGTCTGAATATATCCAGGCGAAAATTGGTTGGAAGGGCACCGGCAAAGAATCAGACCGTAACTATGGCATGTGCATGTCCGTGTTGAACAAGTGCCAAGATTATACATACACCGGCACGGGTTCTTCACGTAAATACAACGAAAGTAACGAGGTTGTAAAGCAATACCTGGAACGCATATTGGTGCAAATCAAGGCGCGGCAAGATCAAATATTGGCGGAACACGCGGAAAGTTGCATTACCGACGTGACAACATGTTTGTCCCAGAACAATTATCCGTTTGACGAAGAAAACGTAAACGCGAATACCACGGCGGCGAATATTGCGATTAACGCATGCCGTTCAACAATAGTGACATGTATGTCGGTAAATGGATATTCGGTTGACAATCCGACGCCATCTGATTTGTGGCCATGGGTATGTGGCATAACCACCGGTTCAACCGATTGCGCCGGCATATCCGGCGGCGGCAGTGGTGGTGGGGACAGCAACACATGTTCTGTCAATAATTTAAGCGCCTGTGATTCAACAACGTGCGGCAATTTAAGTGGTTACAGATGGTGTTCGGACACGGCCCAGGGTTCATCAAAATGTCGTCTGGAAAGCCAATGTTATTCATCAACCACATATTCGTACACGATTACTTACCAGTGTAACGACGGAACCTCCACCCAATGGAGTCAGTCTGTTAGTGGTTCGTCGCCATCGATTTCTGCGCATTTTGCAGATTCGGGCACGGTGACCGGCAAGTGTTCAAAGAGCGATTATTACCCGGGAAGTTTCTATTGTCGGAATAGCGGTTCAAGTGGCAGTTTCGTCCCATATGCGAATTTGAATGCCACCCAGGTTATACATAACAGTCTTACCTGCCAAGTTTATTGGGAGGCAGATTCAAACACTCACACATGCGGACCAAGCAATCTGGAATATTGCACTGAAGCCAATTGTGCCACAAATGGTGGTACATGGTGCTATAGTTCTTCCACGGCCCAAGCACCACAGTGCCTAAAATCAACCCAGTGTGTATGTAATTCCAATGATTTAACGCATTGTTCTGGACCCGTAAGTTGCCTTGGCCTGGGTGCCTCCAGTTATTCTTGGTGCTCCAGCAGTAGTTCAGGCAAACCGCAGTGTTATGAGAATTCCGACAAACCGTCGCATGCATGTTGTTTCGGCAGTACGTATAACTGTGGTTCCGAGGCGTTGTGCGAAGGTGCTCAAAATACATGGTGTACCGATCAATGTATAGCGGAACACATAGAATCTGGAAACAACAGTATTTCACACACTGAATGTGGCGGTGGTGAAGAACCAGAGCAAAAGGGATCGAATTTTAACGGTAAATTGACGGCTATTGTTGGTGGAAATTAATTTTTGGGGGACAAAATGATGAAATACAGAATTTATATATTGCCTTTGTTGTTGGGACCTATGTCGGCGACGGCGTATGAATTGGATTTGTATTATGACCTGAATGGTAATTATGATACATTTTGTACCACCAATTATGTTGGCCTGGGTGATTGCCCAAACCCGGTTGATCAAACGGCGGTTGCCGAAAAACTGATGGCGTTGGCCGAGGAACGTGACGAAGTGTTGGGTGATATAAAATTGTCGGACGGTACAACACTAATAAATTCCAACGGTGAATTTCAATTAACGGGAACCCAGGTTAATGCCAAGGGATTGGACCAAACGACCACATTGCAAACCAATAACGAATGCAAATCTGGTAATACCAAAAACAAAAACGGTGTGTGCGTGAATGCATCGGCCCTGGAAAATCCCGAAGGCGAAAACGTTGCATATATTGATTGGTTCGCCCTGGAACCCCAGTTTAATTCTAATGGCGTCTTGGTGGACTTTGGTGGCGGCGAAGTTGCCCCAGATGACATCGGCGGTAATGACAAGGCGTGTTATTATGACCGTGACTTTGATATAGTGATTCATTGGTGCCCTGAAAATTATTCCGCCATTGATTATTCATATGGCGGTGCGCATATCGCATATGGGAATAATCCCGTTGATTGGTCCGCTTTGCCATGCAACTACAATACTGAAACATATCATTATCATTGGAATGGTGGAACCAGCTTGGGTGTGTATACCCAGGGCGGACAAACAAAAACAGAAATTGTATTCCCAACAGTACCCGGATGGTCCCCGCGTGGATTTTATATAGTTCGGTACCCAGAATATAAACCGAACAATTCTTCGTTTAACAATATCCCATATTATTCGACTCTAAAAACAGTTGCCGATAATTTGGTGACCGAACAGACCACTACGTGGGGCCGTGCACGTTTGGGATTGCCGTTTAATCAAACGAACGTCACCGACAGAATAATATTAAATAACAAAGTAAATGGTTATGGTGACGCAAATGCAAATTGGCAGATTTGGACATGCGATGGCGACATAACCACGGTTCATATGTATGCCGCATGGGCGCGCGATTGTGATGCCAAAGACGGCGCATCATGCACCCTGGGAATTCGGCGCACAGGATTGTATAATAGTAACAACAAAGGCGACGCGTTTTATACCACGGGATGCAGTGGCAGCAATCAAACATTGGTCAGTGGCGCCAACACGTATCATCCCGTGTGTTCGACCAATTCCGCGTCAAATTGCACATCATCCCAACACTTCTGTTACGTTGGTTCCGCACCACAATGTGTGGCCAGTGGGGAATCGTCATCGGCGTGCTGTAATGACAACCTGGGCGCATGCAACAAAGAAAGTGCATGTTGCGTAGTAACGGGTGGTACATGGAATGATACCAATAGTTTTTGTTCTGGTGGTAATTACACATGGAATTCCGGAACCTGCACCGCTGGTGGTGGTTCGGGTGGCGGAAATACTCCGCCTGAAACCTTCACCTGCCCCCAGATTATTACCATGGGTTCTGGGTCTGATCTGATTGTAAAGTATAACGCCAGTGCATCGACCCCGGGCGAGCAATGTGTATATAATGTTACTTGTCCAGACAATTATACTATAAGCTCGTCTCAACCGTATACCTGTAACAATTCGACTACTTGTACTGCAACCGCAATAGCCATGGCAATTGGCCAACAATACACATGTACGCCGCCGGCCACGACATTGGATTGTCCCGGAAAATCGGATTTTCAACTGGATGATACTTATATGAGTATAAGTGCCCCGACGTATTTAGAAAATAATACAAAGTGCAGATATACATTAAGTTGCACGGGCGACGGTTATACGCTTTCACCATCTTCACCGAATAGTGTTACATGTTCGGGCAGCTCGCAATGCACTGTTGCCGGCGTCAAGGCACTTATATCCAGTGGCGGGTATGAATGTTCATATTCGTCAACATTCACGTGTCCGACGGTTGGGACATGGGATGAGCATGGAACTTTTAACAAGAAATCGAATACAAGCAGCAGTTGTACATACGAGATTAAGTGCCATACAGGGTATCAACTATATAGCGGCACAACTCCGTCTTCTTCTGGTACTGTCACAAAGACGTGCACTGATCCGAATTGTACCCCTTCATGGATTAATGGTTTAAAGTCAACCTATCATTGTGAAGAAATAGAAACATTCAATTGCCCAGCGGTTGGTACCGATTTGGCTGTGCCGACCAATGGAACATTGAGACTGACAGAGAGTAATTCAGACCAACAAACATGTACATACAGTGTTGGTTGTGATTCATCGCATGCATTCCCAACGGGAAATAATGAGCCTGTCACAGTTTCTTGTTCGGAAACCAGCGGTTCAGGTGCCTGTACAGCATCTGCATTGCAAACCCGCATAGATTCTGCGGCATCAAATTGCTTATTAAAACTGTCGTCATCTGACTGCACGGCCGAATTTGCCGAAGGCGATGATGGCCAGGCCGGAACAATAAGTGGAACATTGATTAACAATGACACAGGATGCAATTTTGTCGCCAGTTGTCCGATTGCGTATTGTGATCCAGGCGATCTAGAAGATACATATTGTAATGGCAATCACAGTTGTTCAAATGCAGAAAATTGTTCTACATTGGTGAATGAATTTGCAACGGTATCTTGCAGCACCAGCAATTTTACATGTCCATTGGTGACAAATTTGCCACAACCGACTAATGCAACAATTACATATACAAGTAAGGATGGGGATTTATGCAACTATAAACTGAAGTGTGATTTTGGCTATAAGTTAAGTAATGGTAATAGTTCGGCATACCCAGAATGTATAGGTGTGGAATGTTATGAGAGTAACTATAATTACTTTACAGGTTTTTATGATCAACACCAGTGTGCAGCGGCATGTCCAAACTCAAGTGAGTTTTGGTCAAATATAATGGTTGATATTCAAAATGTAGATATTTCTAATATTGTGAGCTGCCGGTATTCTGTCCAATGCGCATCACAAGATTATGTTTTGTTTAATAACAGTTCCACTGTACAAACAGTTCCTGCTATTCGGACATGTGATCGCACCGACGACGATTGTGCATATACTTTATTTGACACGTATTCATGTCTGCTTAAATGTCCCGTTGCTGTCAGTAACGGTTATGTAGACGGTGTTAATATATCAAGTTATTCAACCAGCGCGTATTGTGCGTATGATGTAGATTGTATTGATAATATGCAGTCATTGTCTGGGACATATACTCTTCCTATGATGGTTCCTAGGACCGAAAGCACGTCTGCTATCTATAATGCGGCGGTTGACATGTTAAATAACTATCATTGTGAATATTAATATTATAACCAAAAAACGGGGTTTGCCCCGTTTTTTTATCGCAATCACTAACCACTAACACTAATGATGATTTATTATATGTGCGACTATGCCCGCAATTGTTAAAATCGTAATGACAATTAAAATAATCTTTTGCACGCGGTGATGGTGTGTCGCGCCACAATGTTCGCAATTGCAATCATGCCTATCGAAATACATTGCCCATGACAACGCCAACATTAAACCCGAAAATATAAACAACCATATTTCTGCACTTTCCGGAATAATTTCGTGATCTGCGAAATCCGGCGCGACCATGCCTACAACACCCAGCACCACCGGCAACACGCAACAGAACAAGTGCGGTAATATTCCCGCAACAATTCCCAAACCAACCGCACGATTTTTCTTTGACATTTTTGACCTTTTTTCTTTGGTATCCCCAGTCGGAATCGAACCAACATCTAATTCTTAGGAGGAACTTGTTCTATCCAATTGAACTATGGGGACACGCGACGTGTTTTATTTTAACCCCAGATTTTGATATTGCAAGTTATATTAAAAACTGTATAATACATAGACACAAAAATATAGGGATTCCGTATGGGAAACAGACTTATTGGATATGGTTCGTATTTGCCGTCGCGCGTTATGACAAACGCGGACTTTGAACGCGTGATGGATACAACCGACCAATGGATTGTTGAACGCACTGGAATTCATGCACGGCACTTTGCCGCACCGAACGAGACGGTCGCAGATATGGCCGCAAATGCGGCGCGCGCGGCGTTGGAAAATGCACATTTAACCATTGATGATATCGATATGATAATCGTCGCAACAACTACGCCGGAATTGGATTTTCCGTCGGTCGCGGTGCAAATAACCGGTATGTTGGGCGCGACGCAAAACATTCCTGCGTTCGATGTGCGTGGTGCATGCACCGGGTTTATTTATGCGCTGCATTGCGCGCGCGGGTTCTTTACGGCCGGCATACACGAACGCATTATGGTTGTTGGCGCGGAAAAAATGTCACGATTTGTTGACATGACCGACCGGTCCACGGCGGTTCTGTTTGGCGACGGCGCGGGCGCATTGATATTTGAACGTTCCACATCAAGTTATTCCGGGATAATCGATACCGTCGTTATGGCCGATGGAAAAAAGTTTGGAATGCTGCACGGATCGCCGGACCATAAAATTATTATGAATGGGCCGGAAACATATAAAATGGCCGTGTCTTTGATGCCGGATGCCGCACGATATATTATGGATCACGCCGGCATTACCCAGGATGATATAGACTGGATTATTCCGCACCAGGCAAACATTCGCATAATTCAATCTTGTGCGGCGCGCCTTGGGTTTCCGATGGATAAAATATTGATAACGGTGGACAAACATGCAAATACATCCGGTGCGTCGGGTGCATTGGCGTTGGCATACGCGTTCGATAATAATATAATAAAACACGGACAATTGGTTTTATACCCCGCGTTCGGCAGTGGCCTTACATGGGGTGCAACACTTATAAGAGTATAAAAAAAGGGGAAAACAAAATGGCAACAGTAACAAAAAGCGAAATGGCAAGACAATTACGCAAAGAATTCGGGTTTACCGTGGCACAGTCGATGCGGTTGATAGAGGCGATTTTTGATGAAATATGCGAATCTTTGGTTCGCGGGGAAGAGGTTAAATTCGCCGGTTTTGGCACGTTTAAAATTTTGGATAAATCTGCGCGTATCGCACGTAACCCAAAAACAGGCGAAACCGCAATCGTTTCTGCACGTCGCGTTGCAACTTTCCGCCCATGTAACGAGTTCCGTAAGCGTGTGTCAAAGAAGTAAGTGGTTAGTGTAAGTGGATAGTGGTTAGTAAAAAACGGCGTAATGCGCCGTTTTTTGTATATCCGGTTAAATTAATTTTCAGAATTATAATAAAATTCCAGAAACTACTAACCACTAACACTAACTACTAACACTTTCCTACCACAACCTTACCCGTTTTTCGGGTGCGACATAAAGTTTGTTTGTCGGACTGACATTAAATGCGTCGTACCATGCGTCTATGTGCGGCAATATGCCGTTTACGCGCCAACGGTTCAAAGAATGCTCATTCGTTTTTGTTTGAACCAAAACCTGTTCTGGTCTGATGTGTCCGGCCCATGCACCAGCATATGCCAAAAAGAATCGCATGTCCGGTGAATATTCATCAACAATATCGGACGGCACGCCAAAGTTTTTATATGCGGTGTATGATATTGTTACCCCACCATAGTCCGCCAAATTTTCACCCAATGTAAATGTTCCGTTCGCATGCGTGTTTGGCGCAAGCAGGATATTATCAAAAAATTTGCGCATAACATCTGCGCGCGCGGTAAATGCGTCGGCGTCGGTCGCGGTCCACCAATCGCGCATATTTCCATTCGCATCAAAATGACGTCCCATATCATCAAACCCGTGCGTCATTTCATGCCCGATAATTGCGCCAATTGCACCATAGTTAAACGCGTCATCGGCATCCATATCAAAGAATGGATGTTGCAATATGCCCGCGGGGAAACAAATCTCGTTCGTGGATGGATCGTAATACGCATTGATTTCGTGTGCGTTCATGTACCAAATTGTTGGGTCTTTTTTCTGTCCGATTTTTGCCATCCAAAAATCGTCTTCGAATTTTGCGACGCGCATCATATTTTCAAATAAACCCGCATCTGCGTCTAAATCCAGTTTCGAATAATCACGCCATTTTTCTGGATATCCAATCTTGGCACGAAACGCGTTCAGTTTTTCAATCGCGCGTGCGCGTGTCTCATTCGACATCCAATCCAATTTTTCGATTCTTAACTTATATGCACGACGCAGGTTTGCAACCAATTGTTCCATACGTTTTTTCGCGGCCGCGGGAAAATATTTTGCAACATATAACCGACCAATTTCTTCACCGATTGTTCCATCCAAAATCCCAATTGCACGTTTCCAACGCGGTTTCTTTTCTTTCTGACCCGACATAGTGCGGTTAAAGAAATCAAATGATATGTCGTATGTTTTGTCGTCCAAGAAAGTGTCTGCGGCCAAAATCACACGATATTTCAGATAAGATTTTATTAAATCCAAATCGGTATCGTTTATAATCTTGACCGATTCGTGTATCGCATCCGGTTGACCAATGTTCAGAAATCCCGCCGCGTTTGCACCACGTGCATCAAAATATTTTTCCCAATCAAATCCGGCAAAATCGCGCATAAATTCTTCACGCGACATTTTGTGATAGTTCGCATGCGGATCGCGCAAGACTTCTTTGGTATGAAAAGATTTCGCCATGCGTTCTTCCAATGCATAGATTTTTTTCGCGTTTGCGGTAATGCCGAAATTTTTAAATTGCGTCGTCATAAAATCAACATACTTTTTGCGGATGTCACGCGTACGGTCGTCATCATCGAAATAATAATCCCGCGGCAATCCAATGCCGCCTTGGCCAATGTTATACAGGTAATGTTCGCTATCGCGTTCGTCCAATGCAACCGCATCATCCCAAAATGAAGAAATAAACCCATGAATTTTTCCCAAATATTCCGGCAATTCAGATTTGGATTTTATCGCATCAATTTCATCAAAATATTTTTTAACCGGTGCCACACCATCCGCATTTAGGCGTGATTCGTCCATTGCGGTTTTATACAGCATTCCGATTTTGCCGTTATCATTTTCGGCAATTTCGCGAACGCGTTCCAAATTGGTATTGTGCAAAACTTCGAATACACCGTAACGTGTATAATCATCCGGAATTGGGTTCGCACGCCGCCAACGCAATGTCGCATAGTCAAAAAAATCATCCGCCGGATTTATCGATGTTTCAATACTGTTCATATCTATGCCTGTGTTCATTGATATTCTCCTTTTGAAATTTATTGCAAACATTATTGCCGCGATTACGGCGATTATACCCAAAATATTTAACCAAGTGTGTCGCATATTATTTCACCAATTTTTCTATTAAATCATCCAAGACCAAAATGCCGGCGTTTGTTGCACAGATTCGGTCCCCGGAAAACGTTATCATATCTGGATGTGATTTTGCAAATTCTAAGTTTAATATTTTTTTTGTCGCATCATCCACGCGCACACCACGCATGGTGCGCATGCCCGTGATAACGCGTTCCACCGCACGTTCGGATTCCGTCATAGGCTGAAACATTTTTCTATTGCCCAATTCTTCGTACCACGCGTCGTCTAATAGCACGCGTCCCGCGGCACCATCACCAATTCCGATGTAGGGTTCGCCGTCCCACACGTTTTGATTGTGTTGGCACTCAAAACCGGGAATGGCATAGTTTGAAACCTCGTATCGTGGCAATTTTAAACTGTTGCCAATTGCAATATACATTTCCGCCATTGTGTTATTATCCGGCATATCCAAGTTCATTTTTCCAAACGGCGTATTTGGTTCAATGGTCAATTCATACATGGAACAATGCGTGATTCCAATTCTATTTATTTCATCACAAGTTTTTATAACATCGGCCACACTTTCAGCCGGCAATCCATAGATAAAATCGGCCGACACGCGAATACCGCGCCGCAATCCGGCATCAATCAATGCGCGGGCGTCATGGGCGCTGTGAATACGGCCCAGGAATTTTAATTTTTCATCATCAAAAGATTGCACCCCAATCGAAAGGCGATTCACGCCCGTCGCGCAAAATTCGCCCAGTTTCGCATCATCGATTGTGCCCGGGTTTGCCTCGACTGTGATTTCTGTGTTTGGACTAACGTCAAAGTTTTTACGAATCGTGTCCATAATTTCGGCAAACTTTTTGGGTGGCAAAAGTGACGGCGTTCCGCCACCAAAAAATATTGTTGGCACCGTTACGCGTCCCAATATGTCCGAAAAATGTTTTATCTCGGCCACAATTCCATTTGTGTATGCGTCCCAATCGGGCGACGGACATGCACGCGAAAAAAATGCACAATACCGGCATTTTGCGACACAAAACGGAACGTGAATATAGATGTTATGTGCTTTGTTCATATCGAAACCATATTACAACCCATCCGCAAAAGGGCAAGTGATAAATTTCTTTATAAAATTTAAAATCTATGTTATAATTTCCCCAAAGGAAAGGCATGAAAAAAGCATTTATTTCGTTTTTGCCGGCAATTTTGCTTCATCTTGCGGCCGTCGCCACGGATGAAGGCGTGCCGGTTTATTATCAAAAAGAGAAAGCCGCCACCACAAACCAGGCGAACTATGGTGAATATGCGGACAAGGGTTATACAAAATATGTCGGTACGTCCGGTTCAAAACAGGTTGTCGGTACGCGCACATACACATATCGTAACGAGTATAAAAAGGCGCCCGATGTCGCAGAATATGTCGATGGTATGACCTATGCGAATTCTGGGGCGATGACCGTGAACGGTGTTGCGACGACAACGGAACTTGAACGTCGGACGCACCTATATGCCGGGTATTCACGGCGATTCGCAGACTTTGAGTTTAAAACGGGCGTGAATTCCATTTTGGAATGGGATGATATGGTTTTTAACGAAGTCAATGTTGGTGCGCGTCATATCTTTTCTTTGGGCAGTTTTGATATGTTCGCGTTTGGTGACTATGCCTATGGTGAAATGTCACATGGCGGATTGTCCATGGATTATGATTTGGAACCGTACGATTGGGCGACGCCAAATGACGGTATTTTCACGATATCTATGGGTGGCGAATCGGGGCATTCACATCATATGCGCTTTGGTATTGGTGCGCATCATATATGGGATATTGGTGGGTGGAAATTATCCCCGATAATTGGATACGAAATTTTCAAGCATGATTTGGAAATGTCCGATCACCTGTACCCGAACCAGGGTATATACCTGCCGTTGATGACCAGTGGCGGCGAATACGTATACGGTGACGCGGATGGAAATTATTTTTCTATGCCAATCGATATTACCCCGCCGGACAATTGGTACCAGGTTTGTATGGGACCCGAAGATATGCGTGTCGTGGACCAAACAACGGGCAGCGTGGTTGGTGGATATGTGACGGGTTATGGGCATTATTTGACGACCAGGGATTATGACCCCGCGTGGGGTGTGGTGCCGTGGGGCGTGCCCGAAGGCGACTGTGTTATCATCGGTGGCGATGGTCCGATCAAGGTTGGTGGCGTAACGCATATCTATAATACGACATGGAGTGGTTTCTATTTCGGGTTAGAGGTTGAGAAGCAAATGACGCTTGCGGACAAATTGCGTTTTTATTTCCAATTGGGGCTGCCGAAATATTCATCCGAAGGCATTTGGCCGAACCGAACAGATTGGCAACAGAACCCAAGTTTCTTGGATGAAGGCAGTAATGGAGCATATTCATATTCCGCAGAAATGGAATATGACCTGCGTTTGTCGTCGCGTTTGCAATTGGCAATCAAGGTCGATACAAATCTGTTCCATGTTGGCAAGATTCCGGGAAAACTGTACATTGCCGAATATACCGATTTTGTGTATGATGCAGACGGCCAATTGGTGGTATATGAAGGTATAGACCCCATTACCGGTGCAACGGTTCTGTACCCTGAGGTTGAAACGATACCGGCACATACCGAACATGTTAGCAATTCTTTGAAAAATGCGACATGGCAATCCTTTGGTTTGCATGTTGGGATTAAGTTCGCATTTTAATGGGGGGTGACCGTGCGGCGTGTTTTCACGTTTTTGGCTGGGTTAATGGTTTATGGGGCGGCGTTCGCCGACACCGGTACGTTTGATATGGCACGTTGGGATTCGATTATTGCCGATGTCCGTGCACGTGCCGCGGCAAAGAATATCTCGGATGAAACAATCGATGCCACTGTGCGTAATCCAAAGTTTGTTCCGGCAATTGTGAAAAGTGATAAAAATCAATCTGAATTTAAATTGACTTTGGATGAATACCTGAAACGGACGGTGAATCAGAATCGCATTTCACATGGGCGTCAGATGCGTGCAAAATATCCAACGATGTTGAACCGCGTCGAAGATGTTTATGGGCTGCCACCGCATGTTATTTTGGCATTTTGGGGCATGGAATCTAACTATGGTGAAGTTAAGGCGCGCCATCGTTTAATTGATGCGTTCTTTACACTGATTTATGATGGGCGACGTGAAAAATTCTTTACCGATCAATTGTTGGCATTGATGAAAATCGCCGACGATAACAAATTGGATATAACATCTATCCGCGGCAGTTGGGCGGGCGCCATGGGTCATTTTCAATTTATACCAACAACACTTGCATCATACGGGGTTGACGGAAACAGCGATAATCGCGTCGATATTATAAACAGTGTTGGTGATGCGATGGCCAGTGCCGGAAATTACCTGGGTAAATTGGGTTGGAATAAAAATGAACGCATTGTACGGCGCGTGGTTTTACCGGCGGATTTTGATAAATCTTGGTTGGACGGTAAAACGAAAAAAACATTGACCGAATGGGCCGGTTATGGCGTTACGAATGCGGATGGCGGACCAATTCCCACGGGCAATATGGTGGCGGGACTGGTTGCGGATACGGCGAATTTGACGACCACGACGTCGGATGATTTTTCACCGGATTCCGATGTTGCGCCACGCCCGGTGATAACCGCGTATTTAACATATCCTAATTTTTATCGTATCAAGAGATGGAACAATTCCAATTGGTACGCAATCGCGATTGCCGAATTGTCGGATAAATTAAAATAATCAAAGATTTATTTTTTGATTGTTGGAATCACAACGTCGTCGTTATAGAACGAAAGGAACTTACGGCCTGTGCCGCAATAGAATTTTTCCAATGAATCATTGTATTCGCGCGTGGCCTGGACAAATCTACTCTCGATATCGCTTTGGGCGCCTTGGTATCCCGAAAATCCACCCAATGCACCGCCTATGCCCGCACCCTTTAATGTAGAACCCAAACGTGCCTTGTTTGAAAAATCAACCACGCCGCCATCGTCGGCTTCTAATTTAATTGGATTAAAGTCATCGATTTTATACTTTTCAATTTTTTCGGCATCCGCGGTGTCGGATTTTTTCGCGCCACTTTTATCATTGCAATTATATGGATTGCCGTGTGCGTCGCGCAGGCATATAACCGCCCCTTTGCCGTTCGCACTGCGCCAATTATACCAATCTTTGGCCTTGATTCCAAATGCAGAATCTTGGAATTTCCAAATCACCGCGGCCGATGGCGCACCGGCGCGTTTCGCGACATCGGCCATATAGTACCCGCCGTGTCCAACCGTCATAGTTTTGTTTGGATCGTCTTTATTAAATGTATATTCGGTAACGGTCGCGCCCAATAACACCTCGGACGCCTTTTTCCCGGCAAAATCCGCCGCGGTTTTCTTGGTGCCGTTGATGTTCTGGAAAACAAAACTGCCGTCATATTTGCAATCTTTACCGTTTATGTCATCAACTTTGTCACAAACCATCACGCCATCTGTTTTGTCCGGATTATAATAGAAATTTTTATTGTCCGGTACCCCCTCGACACTGGTTTTTTGCAAAGTCCCCCACAGGCATGTGCTTTCGACGCCGTCTCTAACGCACTTTTCTATCCGCAAAACCGCATCGCCCGTGGCCATCATATTACCAATAATTCCACCCGCCGCCGCATTTACGCCACCGTGCAGAATCATATCACCTGCAACTTTACCGGAATATGTGCTGGCCGTCATCAATGCCGCACCCGTTGCCGCGCCGATTGCGGTGGATTTCAATTTTTCTTCATTGGTTCCAAATAAACTGTCACTGCCGATTTCGGATTTGCCGACTAAATTCCCGGCAATTCCGGCAACAACCGCCGCCGCCGCGATTTTTAACCCGGCCTTGGCTTTTTGTTCTTCATTCATAACCTGGACTACGTCGTCACGTGTTGGTGCGGCATCCGCAGGAAACACAACATTGGTGATTTCCGGTAAATATGTCGCCGTCGGAAAATCCGATATATTGCAATGTAACGCATCACCCGCCGCCAATTTTCCACGTGCCACAGTCCGATATTCTGAATCTCCACTTGCGCCGATTGCACGCATTTCAACGACGGCGACGCATGTGGGCTTTCCCCCCGCGTTGCGACCAATTGTTGGTCGGTCCCAAACAAATTCGCCATCGGGATAGATCGTTGCACATTTATTCAATGTCTCGACGTCTGCATCTTCATCTTGGCCGTTTCGAATATTGTCAGCCAGATTTTTATCCGGCACAGGAATAGGCAAATTTTGTTCAACAACAACATCAGGTTGCTCAACATCGGCAATGGACGCATAGTATTGTTGTTCCATGCCCGTAACGTTTTTGTATGTCCCGGCATAGTTCCGGGAAATGTTCCCAACACGAATACCACCAAACGCGTTACCTGCAACAATCGCGCCCAACATAGAATAAAAAATGACCCCATTTTTCTTCATCCGTATCTCTCTCCTTGCACGGTGAAATTCCCTAGAATTGCAATCTTAAACGCGCACCAACATCAATCATAGACAACCGCCCACTTTCATACCAATTTGTGTAATGAAAAACGCTGTCATAGTCCGCCATAACTTCGCCACCATAACCGTCAGATAACCATTCGGTTTGTGACAAAACAATGCTGCCCGAAGTTTTAACTTTACCCAGGTTTGCATAGCGTGCAAAGAAATCCATCTTGATTCCGCCACCCAGGTCCGTTGTTATACCACCTTCGACCATAAATGCCAATTGTTCATTCGTGCCGCCATTGTGATACGCATAGATATCCGATATACCCGTCAATTGTCCGGCGTATCCAATTGTTGTATCCAAATCTTCGATAATTTTGTAATACGTATCATCATAAACGACATAATCGGCAATCGTATTAAGCGACATACCAACACCGACACCGATATATGGCCGCAATGAACCGCCCGCCAAATAACCGGTATAAGAATCTAGGTTATAATAAAAATTTAACAAGGTTGTATTTGCGGTTATTGCACCACCTTCCACAGATGTATTAACACTTGCCGCACCGGTATAATCCGCCGTCATCACATGGTCTGGATAGCTAATCCCGCTGTAACGAGTATATGAAAAATCGATACGCACATCATTATTCAATGCGGCGCCGACCGAAACCTGTAACGGTATCACGGTGTCCGTTTCGAAATCTGCGGCGGCAAAGGCCCCCGGCACAACATACGCATCTTTTTCGCCGGCATAGTCTGCATGAATACTGCCCGAAATACTGGCCGCATAGGCCGCAGAAATACCAACATACAAACCACTGTCGGCCAAACGGTCATAGTCCGCCGGTTGATAATATTGACGTCCCGCCGCGGTCGCCGCCGTGCCAACCTTGGGCAATGCGCCGGTTACACGTGTGGGCTGGGCCGCAACCGCCGAATTCACCGTCAAAACCGTACTATTTGTTGCCGGTAATTGCACGACACCGGTTCCCCGGTAATTAACTTCGCGCGCGTATTGTTGTTGATATTGTTGCTGGTACACAGGATATGCACCAACCGCCGCACCCATCGCGACGGCCGAAAAACCCGCAAAAACGGCAGAAAATCCAATCTTTTTCATGCTTTTTTCATTCCTTTCTTGATGTATTATATCATAAAAAAGGAATTAAAAAAAGTGTTTAATACAAAACGGGCCAAAACATGGCCCGTTTCATTTTTTCCAAAAAAACCGAAACTAGAACAAAAGGTTCAAACGAAACCCGCTTTCGATTTTAATGTCGGTGGTGTTTGAAGACAAACGCGCACCGGTATCCAGTGTGTCTTCGATATACCACGCAAGTTGCACACCTTCACGGAATTGATATGCCAATGTCAAAGACAGCGCGTATTCGTTAAAGTGATCCTGCATATCTTTGTATGACTTTAACATTTGGTTCAAACCTGCCTGGACCATGGCGGGTGCAGACGAAATGTCTGTATGAATACCCGTTAGGCCGTTTGTCGCGTGATATTTATACTGAAAACCTAAACCACCGGACCATTTGTCGGTCATTTGATAGAATATGTTGGCGCCGGCATTAACCTCCCACGTGGATTTAATATCAACCGACATTTTGTTCGGAATACCCGGTAACCCCAGGGCAGAAACATCGATTTCATTATTATGATTTCCCCATGTCCGTAATACTTCGACAAATGCACTGGCACTTAAATCCGACCATTTGCGACCAAATTTTGTCCCAACATGCATGCCCCACCGGCCATTTGAATAATTATCATAGTTGAACACAGGCTTTGTCGGGTCCACCGGGGACATAACCAAAGCACCGTGCATTTTTTCGATTCCACCCAGGTGAAAATCACCATACAAATCCCACACATATCCATCCAAAGATTTAATTATACGATATGTGGTGCCCAAACGCCCAAGGTGAAATCCTTTGCGGTCAACGTCGCCATCGTACGTATAGCCAACGGCCGCATGCACCGCCCAACGATCGGTGATTCCAACACCCAATTCTTCGGTTGGACGCCAAACCGGGAATTCCGTTGCGCCATCGTTACCGCGCAAAATCTGGTTATCGGTGGAATCGGTAACCTTTAACATTAACCCAAGGCCGGTTTTAGAATAAACATCGCCTGATTCCGGTAAAAACAACGGGTTTTCCATATTTGCCGCCATGGCCGAAGTTGTTATCGCCGCGGTTGCAAATGCAAGACTAATAATTTTTTTCATGAATTTTTCCTTATGTTTTTTGTTTTACTACCAACCCCCATTATTGGCAAGATTGGTGCTATACCCCACACCGCCCATTCTTGGCAACAGTGTTTTATTGGAATATAACCCTAACATAATGACGCAATATGCGAATAAAGTCAAAATAATTATGCAAACAAACAATATCTTGACAAAAAATATTGTTTTATTATATCTTTATGCAGAACAGTAAAATTGTTACCAAGGGGTATCACAATGGCAAAACAAAACGAAACAAAATCCCAACAAAAATTAGACGGGTATTCCAGACGTAAACTTGGGTCCGCATATATGTCACTTTATGATGCATTGGTTGCCGAGTGCCAGGCCCAGCATATGACATTGGGCAAATCTTGGTATAATGCGTTACAGAAAATAAGTGACATCATAGAATCCAAAAAAAACGGGACACAAAGTTATGTTTCTGATTATTTAATGAAGTTTTTTATGTCACATCGTGACGAGCAAATCAAGAAAATGATGGAAGACAAAGCGAAAGATTCAACAATAGTAACCAGCAAAGAAAACACAATAGCGGCCGCGGCACGGGTCCGGGACGAGATTAAAAAATTCGATGATGTCATAAAATCTGTTTCCAATGGCGAGGTATTGACGGTGTTGCAACCGGTCGACAAATCCGAAAACAAAGGATTTTACAATTGGGTGGAACAACAACCAGAGGGGATAGTTGTTGACTTTGATGACCCACATTCTTTTGAACGTGCATACAGAAGATACATTATGCAGCAGAAAAACAAGTAAAACTATTTATGTTTATACGCCAATACATACGGCGCAATTTTATCCATACATTCCGCGGGAAACCATTTCCGCGGAATTTTTATTGCATTATTCTGGCCGGCGGACATCTTGGGTTGCACCATACATGTCGTCGCATTTATAACGCGGTCTATTTTAACGCGCGCGCTGTCGGTGGTGCCTGGCAAAACAAATATGACTTCGTCACCGGTTTTTACCTCGTTGCGCAGTTCCATTGTTACATAATCGTCATCAACCGCGGTTACTACGCCGGCGGCATGAAAATCAGACGCCGAACGACCGGTGTTATAGTTATGTGCGTCCGGTGGCACCGGCCCATCAAAGAACGCCGTTGTATACCCGCGCGATTCCATAACATTTAACATTGACATATATTTTGCGGGGTCAAAGCGCGCCGGATCGCGCGCATAATCATCCAACGCGGCGCGATATGCGTGAACGACGCTGCCCACATAATATTCGCTGCGGTTGCGACCTTCGATTTTCAATGAATCCGGCCCGGCGGATACAACATCGGCCAGTCGCGGCATAAGGCACAAATCTTTGGAATTCATGATATACGCGCCCCGTTCATCTTCGGTAATCGGCATTTCGATTCCGGATTCAACCTCTCGCAATATCACATCGTATTTCCATCGGCACAGTTGCGCGCATGCACCGCGATTTGCCGGCCGCCCCGTGATAAAGTTCGACAGCAAACACCGCCCAGAATACGCCATGCACATCGCACCATGAACAAAGATTTCCAGTTTTATGTCCGGGCATTGTTTACGAATGGAAATAAATTCTTGATGCGAAACCTCCCGCGCAAGGACACACAGCGACGCGCCGGCATTTTGCCAAAACCGCACGGACGCGGCGGAACAAATATTCGCCTGGGTCGAGATGTGAATCGGCATATTGGGATGATTTTCACGCACCCACATTAAAACGCCCGGGTCAGACACAATCAACGCGTCCGGATTCAGATAGTTTATGATTTCGGATACGCGCGGCATATTTGCAAATTCGCCATCATGCGCAAACAGGTTGAACGCCAAATATACCTTTTTCCCGGCGGCGTGTGCCAATTCTATACCCGTTTTAACCTCGTCGGTGGTGATTTTTGCGCGTGCGCGCATAGAAAACCCCGGCAACCCAGCATAAATCGCATCCGCCCCATACAAGATTGCGGTCCGAAAGGCGTCCAACGTTCCCGCCGGCGCCAAAAGTTCAGGCAGTTTTATCATGATGATTATACTAGCCAACCAAAACGCGTTTTCAAGATTTATTTTGCAAATCGCAAATTTTTGCTTGCTTTGGTGGTCTGTATATGTATAATTATGGGGCATTGCCGGTTTAGCTCAGTTGGTAGAGCGGCTGATTTGTAATCAGTAGGTCATTGGTTCAAGTCCGATAACCGGCACCACGAAATTTTGTTAGCCCACGCAATAAATCGTGGGCTTAAAAAATTTCAGTGCCGCGCCGTAGCATTGTGTGTATTTATGATGCGGATTTTATGATTAGTGGCGAAGGTGGGCAAAAGCATTTGTTAGCCCACGCAATAAATCGTGGTATTCTGCGAATAATCCTAGGCGGATGCTGTTGTTAGGTAAATGTATATGACATAAAGGATGTACGAAATGAATGAAGGGATGAATATACCAGATATGCCTGAATACGCAAAAGAATTTTTTTATCAACAATTAGATACACAAGATATACACAAGAGCGAGCGTATTGAAGAAGATTTTTTGGGGCACCGTAAACGTGAAAGTTATTTGATCGGTCCAGGGCCAAATGTTGAAGTGCAGGTTATAATGTGCGAAGCGATAATTACAAAGATTACAATTTTATGGTTGGAACAACCGCCAAAAGGTGAAAACTATCAATATCTGCTAAACAAGGATATTTTGCCAAATTTATTGCTTGATACCCAATTAGAAAAAAAATGGTTTCTATATGATATGTATATAGCGGCAAAAAACAAATATGAAGGCAAACCTTATTTTAATCCATATAAAGATGCACCTGATAAATTGATACCAAATAATATGAAGAAATTCGCGCGATTGTTGGATACAAAGAAAACAGATGTTTTCCCGGCAAATATGCCCATTGAAAAACGTGTTGAGGCATTTAACGAATTAAAAAACGTATTGTATAAACATATTGCACCATATCGCACAAAATAAAATACAGTAAATAAAAATGCTATGCAAAGTGTTGGGCGTTTTAATGTTTTGGGGCAAAATCGTTATTTTTATGGCAACAAAAAACGGAATCTTGCGATTCCGTTTTTTTTTATTCGTGCACGGTTTTAATCGTCGACACATCCGGTCATTTTATTGCCGCCGACGATATTTGCGTGTTTACCGCGTGGGCAATATCCCGAACGGCACCAACCCATAGAATACCCCGGACATTTATCGACTATCTTTTATAGATTTTTTAATTATCGGTACATATTGCAACATAGTTTCGTCCAAAACGTCATTTTTATCGTATGTTTCGAAGAATGTTTCTGTATAGCGCCCGCCGTGAATATTTTGATTTTTTTTACATTTATTTATACATTCTTCTTTAGACCTGGTTATGTAATGATTGCATACACAAATATTCGTTGGTGGCACATACGATTGAATATGGTTATATAAAATCTTTCCTGTTTCATCAACAGTTTTTCCAATAATGGCATGATAATGATTCTTGTCGACCACTATACTTTTTGGTTTAACAATTGCTTTAAATGCGCGCGTCTCGTTAATTTTTCCTTTATGTGTGTAACTTTCTATAACCAAACCTTTGGGTTTTTTGATATGACCACTGCTACCAAACACTTCCCAACCTATAATAATTTGATTTATGGTCTTTTTAGAGAATCTTCTAAGAAAATCTATTAATGTTTGATCTTGTTTTGGAACAAGGAATTCATCAACATCTATGATAGCAACCCATTTTGTATTATTTTTTCTACATTTTTCAATTGCCAACCAATGTGCAACGTGTGATTTGGGCTCAATACGGTATTTTTTACCCAATTTTTCAAGTTTTTTGTCTGATATATACTCATATATAACTAAACCGGACTTTATATATTTATCCAAAACGGTCTTTGTATTATCTGTTGATTCATTATCGAATATGTAAAAACGCGATACCCCCATTAATTTATGATATTCAATCCATTCTGCAAGATATGGTCCTTCGTTACGAATCATCGCGATTATTGCAAGAACGTCTCTACCTTTACAAGTAGACTCGTGTTTCATCAGGCGGTTTGCCTGTATATAATAATCAAATTTTCCTTCGCGTATCGCATCCCTTAATCCGCCAGAGACGATAAAACAGCAAAGAATCCGTTTAATTAGTTTTATAAATTTATCCGTTAACAACTTGAACATGAAAACCCCCTTAAGTATAACATTAAACCGCCCCAAAAAAGAGCAGTCGGGGAGTTCACAATCATCTCGTTATTGATCTCGCGGATTTCGGGTCGTCCATATTGCACAACCACGACTCCCCGGCCATACGGGGGAAACCAACGGTGCGAAAAACGCCACAATAATAGATTACGATGCGTTCGTACCGAATGAGATGGGCTTGTGACAGCCCCGAACCCAATCTCTTGGATTCACAAAAAACTTTACAGTTAAATAGGAAAAAAGTCAAAATATAATTTATAACATAAAACAAGAAAACGGAATCTTGCGATTCCGTTTTTTTACTTTTTATTTTCTTGCTTGGCGCGGTCTTTTTCATGTTTCTCGACCGCGTTTGCCACACTTTCGATTTGCAGCAATTGATTTTCCAACGCGGACCGTTCAGAATTTTTATAACCCGTTTCTTCGTTTGCCGCCGCCGGCGTCGGGCGCGCATCCGGTTTTGGTGCGGCCTTGGCATCGCCGTCGACAACACGCGGATTAATCAGGTTGTCAAAAATCTTTTTCGATTCACGCGTGCCCGCAACGTCACGTTGCAGCAATTTATTTTCCGGCCCCGGAACAAACCATTCGTCCAGTTTAACCGCGGTCATTTGCATAATCGGTCGTGTGCGTGCGTCTTCTATCCAATGCGGCATGCGCGGCGCGTCGGAATAATACCACAACGCAACCCAATACGCCACACCCATAACCACAATACCGCGCACGATTCCAAATATCACGCCCAGTGTGTGGTCGGTAACGTTCATCACGCTTTCTTGGATTTTATCGCGCAATTTCTGGTTAAAGAACCCGGTAATCAACAATATCACAAAGAACACAATGAAATAAGACGCAACCAGTGTTCCAACCGTCGATTCCGTCAAACCAAACCAAGACTGCAGCAACCCATCCAACATGGGCGACACAAATCGTGCCGTTACCGCCGCAACGACCCATGAAAGGGTCGCCACGGTTTCATATATTCCTCCACGAATCGTCGCCCATATCGTTGATGCCAACAATATGCCGATATAGATATAATCCAATCCAGTTAAATTAAACATAGTTTATCCGTTATTTTTTGTTTCCTTTGCGCGTTAGAACAAATCCCAAACCCAAAACCAACGCAACCAAGATTACATAAAATACCCAACCGTTATCGCCCGGTTTAGAAACCTTTACTGGGCTATTTTTTTTTTGCGCGTCTTCATCGGCGCTTTCTGTTTTCGGAACTTCGCGTTCAACGATTGCACCCGGCCGGTCGGCGTGTGCGTTTTTGAATGCATCGGCATCCGCCGCCAATGCCTTTTTATTTTCCGCCGCAACGGATTTTGCATCATCCGTCATATCAACCTCTATCGCGGCGCGCAAATCGTCCGCCATAGAATCGGCAAAACCCTGGAAGCATTTTTCACCAATAACCAAAACCGGAACGCCACCCGATTCGTATTCACATTTTTTCAATGTATTTGTGAAATCTTCACGGTTTGCCGCTTCACTTACATTGACCAAAGTGACGTGCAAATCTGGATATTCGTAAATCAAATTGTTCGAAATAAAATCACGCGCGTGATGACAATGCGGGCATGTCGGCATATGATAAATCGTAATATCCGCCGCGTTCGCAGAACCAATAAATGCCGCACCTGCCAGTGCCGATAACAATAAAGTTTTTTTCATTTTTTCTCCTTTTTGTGATTTTTGTTTGATTGATTATAGAAATAATATGCGCATCGGTGCAAGCCATTTTTATAAAAAAATAAACTATTTTTCCTGTGGCGATAAAAAAATTATTCGATACAATGTTTTCCAAAGGAGTTAAAGATGTTCAACCTGAATGATTTTCCATTGCCGTTTCGTGAAACAGATTTGGTTCCGTATATGTCGGTTGAAACCGTGCGATTGCATCACGATAAACATTTGGGCGCGTATATTGCGAATCTGAATAAACTTATTGCGGATACAAAATACTCAGATATGGATTTGCGCGAGATTATTGTAAATTCTGTGCGTGACGAATTCGCGCAAAAAATATTTAATAATGCGGCCCAGGTTTTTAATCACGAATTCTTTTTTAATTGTTTGGGGCGTGGTGGCGATACCACGGTTCCGGATTTAATATCCGACGCGTTTGGCGGCGTGGCCGCATTCAAAGAAAAATTTAAACGCGTTGCAAACGATGTCTTTGGTTCGGGTTGGGTTTGGGTGACACGCGACGGTGATAAATTTGAAATTATATCCACCAAGAATGCAGATACACCAATCGCACACGGGAAAAGACCGGTCTTGGCCCTGGATCTGTGGGAACACGCGTATTATATTGATTATCAAAACCGCCGCAGCGATTTTATCGATACTTTTTTGGAATACCTAATTGATTGGAAATTTGTAATTGATAATTTGGATGTAGACTGAGAACAAACGCGGGCACTTGTCCGCATTTTTATTTCACCATTTGTATAAGTCGCACATCATCAAATTCCGGACAACGATTAAACACAGACTGCGCACGTGGGCACAGACATAAAATCTTGCGCCCGGTTTTACGTGCAAATTCTACGACACATCGCACCAGGTTTTTGCATATATCACCATCATCATATTCTGGGGCAATGTGCGTATGTTCAATAATCAATCGATTTGGCCCAACAATGGCGATTTCTATTTCACCAATTTTCGCGTCGCCACGCCGCGCGCAGAACCCGTGACCATTTTGTAATTCTATGTATTCTATATCGACTGGCATTTCTGTTTTCCCCCGCATAAAAAAATAGCACGCGCAGGCGCGTGCATAAATATGAATGTTTGCCAACGGGCGGGTATGTTTTCCCCACGCGATTAAATGCGTGAAAAATTCTTTTGAATAATTTTTCCACTGCGGCGCAGGGCGGCGGATTCGGTCGGCGACATTTTTGGGGCCAATGTCATAACCACACCATTCGCACCAACAACGCGCGGCAAAGACATTGCAACCGTGTGCGCACCAGTACCGGCAACAATGGACACCGTTAAAATTCTGTGCTCGTCGTTTATAATGCACTTTAATAAATCGGAAACCGCGGCACCTATGCCGTCCCATGTTGCGCCACGTCCACGAATTATCTCGTACGCCGCGTTACGCACACGATATTCGATAGTTTCACGCGTTGATGCGGTTAATGGAATTTTTGCCTGACGACAAAATTCTTCCAAACAAAGGCCGCCGACGGTGACGCCCGACCAATCGATAACACTGCTATCGCCATGTTCGCCCAGGACGTACGAATGAATCGATTGTGGCGACACGTCCAGTCCCCGTGACAATATCGTACGCAAACGCGCAGTATCCAACATTGTCCCCGTGCCAATAACACGCGACGGGGGTAATTTGGAAAGCGATTGCGCCAACATGACCATAACATCCAACGGATTCGTGACCAGGATTAAAATCACGCGTTTCGGATCAACATTTTCCATGACGCGCGGGACAATATCACGAATGACCGCGGCATTGTTTTGTAACAAATCAGTACGCGTTTCGCCCGGCCTCTGGTTTGCGCCGGCGGAAATAATGACTATGTCTGAACCACGAATTCCGCGATAATTGTTCGCCGCAGAAATCTTGACATCAAAACCGAAACTGGCCGCGTGGCCCAAATCTTCTGCGGCGGCACGCGCACGCACAGCGTCGCGGTCATACAGCACAATTTCGTGAACCAGACCCGTATTTTTCACCGCGGTCGCGACGGCCGAACCGACCGATCCCACACCAATAATTGATATCTTCATGCTTTCATCCCTTTTGAATAATTATACCACAAAAAACATTTGATAAAAACATTTATATTTTGCTAGGATTCTCGTCGTGCGAAATGAAAGGAACGGATAAATGAAAAAAATTCTGTGTTTCGGAAATGTGACCGATAAATATAAAAATGCGATTGAACGCGCCATGCGCGAATGCGATAGCATTGCGGGTTGGATGTGTGCGCCCGATGGTGACAAATTGCCGGACACAGATGAAGATTTTATTTTGATGAAGTGCGATATTCATTCGGATGATTTCTTGCGCCACATTATCGCGATAAACAAAAAATTAAATAATGGCAATAAATTTTACCTGACGCATTGTGCGGTGATGTTTAATCGCGCGGGCCGGCGCCCGCCATTTATCTTGACCGACGCGGCGTGCGTGCCGATGCCGGACATGGAACAATTAACTCACATTGTGCAAAATGCAGCAAGATTATTCGGTCATGTTTTCGGCACATCGCGTGCACCGTTTATATCGCTGATTTCGGCGGGCGGTGATACAAACACCAAAATTGCACCGATGCTGCATGAATGGCACGCGGCGCACGCGGGCGATTTTCCGGCGGATACACTGCGTGTTGAACAATTGGATGTTGCCTTGGATGCGGATATTCGCACCGAAAAACATTTAACCGGTGAAATTGCGGACATAATCGTTGTTGATAACATAAACACCGGCAATGCGATATTCAAATCTTTATCGGTGTTGGGTAATTGGGAACCATCGTGCTTTTTGATGGGCGGGAAAAATACAATAATATTAAATTCCCGCGGGGCAACGGAACAAACCCTGACACACAATATCGCATTGGCATGCCGACATTAAAAAAAACGGACGCCACGGCGTCCGTTTAGTTTCATGTATATTTTACTTATGCAGAAGTTTCGTGATTGCGTTTTTCACATCCGCGATACATGTATCGATTGCAAATTCGTTTGGTAATGTGGACGTGTCAAAATCGTTCACACGATATTTAACCTCTATCGCATTTTTATCCATATTCTTTTGTGATACAATCAAACGAATAGGTGCGGCAATTAAATCTGCATCGGCAAATTTTTCACCGGCACGCGCATCGCGGTTATCCAATAAAACCTCCATTCCATCGAGTTTCAAATCGTTATAGATTTGTTCCGCCATCGCAAATGTTTTATTTTCTTTATCTGGCAAACCGATTACTTCGACCGCAAAAGGCGCGGTTTCCATATTCCAAATCGGGCCGTTATCATCGGCGCTTTCTTCAATAATTGCCGCCATTGTACGACCAACGCCAATTCCATAGCACCCCATAATCGGGGTCTTTTCTGCACCGTCCGCCGCCGTGTATGTCATGTGCATGGAATCTGTATATTTTTTACCCAATTGGAAAATATTGCCAATTTCAATACCACGAACCTTTTGCAATTCTTTACCACATTTTGGACATTTGGTTGAATCTGTATCTTCCAATTCTTTATTCGCGCGGAAGCCACAATCACAAATATACAAAGTGTCTTCACCCATTTCGTTAATCAGTTGAAATTCATGTGCGACCTTGCCACCCATATCGCCCGTTGACGACAAAACATCGGTAAAGTTTTTCAAACCGCAACGGCGAAAGATTCTGTAATACGCATCGAAACAACGTTGATAATATTGTTCCAAATCTTCCTGGGTTTCATGGAAAGAATATGCATCTTTCATAATAAATTCACGTGTCCGTATCAAACCCGCGCGCACACGCAATTCATCACGGAATTTTGTTTGAATTTGATACAGCATAAACGGCAATTGACGATAAGACGTCAAAACAGAACGCGCATAATCGGTCACAACCTCTTCATGCGTTGGGCAAATCAAATAATCGGTCCCCGATGCACCTTTGAATTTTGCAATAACACTCATCGCGTCATAACGGCCTGTTTCACGCCATAAATCGGCGGTGCAAACAACGGGCATCAAGATTTCTTGGCCATCAATAGCATTCATTTCATCACGAATAATATTTTCAATTTTGTGAACAACGGACCAGCCAAGCGGTGTCAAAGTATAACCGCCCTGGAAAGTTTGGTATATATAACCGCCTTTGATGGCAATTTTGTGTCCACGGGTTGTTGCGCCGGCGACATCGCCAATTAAACGCCGTACACATAAGTTTTCAATTTTCATTTTTTTAAATCCTTGGTTTCCATATATTTATCTGAAATTATTTTGTGCATTGTTTCTGCCATTTGTTTTCTGTCCATACCCGCCAAAGGCGGCGGCGGCAACATATACACATTTACGGTAAATCCACCCAAAACCATCACATGAAATATTTGACCAAACGCGCTGCGTTCGCGGGAACACCGCGGGCCTTGTGTCTGTTTTGCATTATCAAAGTATGCGTAATGTTCGGCCAGGTCTTCTTCACTTATCGGGGTTCCGTCGTGATAGCAATAACGCGTCACGACCGGTTGCACCGTAACGTCGGTTCCTTCGGCAACGTTGAAAAGGCTGCTTTTGAATTCTTTGACATATGCGCCGTTTGTTGTTGTGCCTTCGGGAAAGATATAAAGCGGGTATTTGATTTTTGATATTTCGTCTTGGACCAACTTTAACGCATCCATCGCGTGCGAAGGACGGCGATCAATAAACACCACACCAAACTTATTCGCAATATATCCAACCAAAGGCCAATGGCGCACATCGTTTTTGGAAATAAAACTGCCCCCGAACATTACCGGGAAAGTCGCAATTTCGAAAACCGATATATGGTTGCCCGCAACCAATAATGGGCGTTTTTGTGAAATCTGGCCATGCTTTACAATTTTGATACTTGCCAGAACCAGCAAGATTTTCATAAACACCGCCATATATTTAACAGACCACCGTGACCGCGACGGCAACAAAATAATTATCGGCAATTGCACCACAACCATTATCCAAAATGCCGTAAAACGCAGAGCCCCGGTGATTGTATTAAAAATATTTTGCTTACGAACGTGCGACATTTTAATTATCCTCGGTTTCCGGTGTGTCATCATCAATAAATTCCGCGTCCGCCGCATCTTCACGCAACAAAAATTCAAAGAACGCGCCCAACATATTCAACGGCCCCGTAATCGGCATTAACATAATTTTACCCAGTGTCTGCATCGGGTGCGGTTTCACATCCAAATGGTCCAGTGCGTTTTCACGACCATAGAAATGTTTCTGATACGCGGCGTCCATATTCTTGCTCTGCATCATGACAAAGACATCGTATGTGTTAAACGGTTTATCAATAAACACGCCCGACCCAAACGTTGCCCCCATACGCAGGTAACCTTTGATAAGAGGCGTCATTTGTTTTTTTGCAATTTCTTCGTCAACAAATGCGCGCGGCAAAATATTCATCTTGGACATGCGTGGATCCGCGCCGTCGGCAAAGTTTTCCGGTATCACGCGTGCGCGCAACCGCAACGGTGAAAGATGATTATAGTATAAATACGATATCGCCTGGGCCGATTCAACGGGTTTCTGGCCAACCCAAGACGCCACACCAAATAGAACCGCAATACGACGACGCAACACATATTCACTTAACCCCGCCCACAGCATACGCATAACCAACGCATTTTCGCGATATTCGGCGGCCACGCACGCACGCGACATTTCGGCAATATTGTCCGATGCCTTTTTAATCTTGGAAATATTGAACTCGGTTTCGGTATAGAACCCGCCCATTTTATCGGCGGCCTTTTTATCTATGATTCTGTACGTGCCAACAACCCGTCCATTATGAAACACGGCCATATAGTCGGCATACCGGTCAAAATCATCAAATTCTTCGTGCAATTCATGTTGTTCGGCCGTTGCGGATGCGCCTTCTTCTACAACAAAAACGTCATAGCGCAAATTGCGCACCATGCGGCGTTCTTCTTTATTCCGTGTAAGGCGAACTTCGAAATCACGAACCTTGATAGCCATAAAACAATCCCTTGGTTATTTGGTAACTATTGTATAAAGAATACCAAACATTGCAAGTCCGTGCAATCTTTTTATTTTTTTATTTACAAAAGCTTAATGTTGGTGTATTTGTGCCGCGTATTTCGCAATTTCGTTCTTTAAACTGGGGTCCGCAGACATGTTTGCAAATTCTGACGGGTCTATCCATTTATAATCGGTGTGTTCATTTGATAATTTCACCTTGCCACTCAAATATTTTGCCAACAAAGTAATCCCAACGGTTTGTCTTTCTTTGGCCGGTGTCATAAAAGACCATAAAGACCAAGGCCTGAACTCGATTTCAACCTTTAGACCGGTTTCTTCAAAAACTTCGCGCTTTATTCCGTCAACGATTTTTTCGCCATATTCGATTTTTCCCCCAGGAATATCCCACAGTTCTGCGAAAACATCTTCTTCGTTGCTGCGTTTTAAAACCAGAATTTTTCCGTCTTTTTGTATAATTGCTTTCAGTGCAACCTTAAATTCCGCCATTTTGCTCTCCTGTGTGTTGTCCACATTGATATTACCGCATAAATTCACAAAATCAAGATTTTTATAGACAGTCCACCCCGAACCAGTGACATACGGATTAACAGTTATAACCAATTGTTTTTACTGTATTTTTTAAGTCCAGAGTGAGTGCGGGCTACAGCCGTTTTTTCGTGTAATTTTTGTATAAGTAAAAATAGCGGTATAACAAATGTATAATTTTGCGATTGTATTTTGTTGGAACATAATGCAAATATATCCAATGTTTTCCGTGGGTTTTGGCGAATTTTCCGTAATTTTGTTTTAAATTTTTCCGTTTGATTTTTATGCGATTTTTTGCCTTGTATGAATTTTGGATAAAACCCGAAAAATTGGGATGCTGTGCGATACATTTTTATACACTTGTATAACAACATAAAAATTTCATGGTTGTATAAAATTTCGCCAAATTCGTATAACAGCACGTATAGCAACTGTATAATCCAAAAATATATATGCCATGTATAAATTCATGCAAAATTACAAATATAACGAATGTATAATTTTGATTTTCTTATTTGCAAACTTTTTGCAAATTCAGTCCGTGACTTACGTTTTGAAAATAGTTGATTATCTGATTGATTTTTGTTCAATGATTATATACTATCCTCATTATGAAACATGTGTTATTTGGTTTTAAGATGTTTATGAAAAATGTGCTATTATTCGTATGGCGCATGGTTTTTAATTTGGCTTATTATATAGCCTTGTTATTTGTACCGTGTTTTAGTAGCAGATTAAATTTTTGGCATATGGTTTGGTTTGTGATAACGACTGTGTATTTGTATAACCATTTGGGGCAGGCAATGGTTTTTGTTCCGTTTAATGGCTATGCGTTAATTTTTATTGTATGGGTTTTTATGATAATGAAACCATTTATAAAAACAGTGGGCTGCCAATTGGGAACTCTGGAATTAAATAAAGCGGATAGTTCTAAACAGGAATTTGAAGAAAAACTTAAACAAGCCAAAAAGAATTTGGCTCTCAAGAAGGGTGAGGGTAAATAATGTTAAAACATGTTTTTGATTTTGGCGACAATAAAAATTTGGCAAGGAACAAACTGTTTGAAGTGGTTTCTAAAGGTGTTGATTTGTTAGCTAGTGATTATATTAACGAAGAATTGCTGAATTCTTGGAAAAAATATGCAAAAACCGTTCTTGAATTAGTGGATGAAGCGTACGGAACGCATTATTCGTCAGATTTTTATATATCTGATACGATGCTTGGAAGTAGTTATTTTAGTGCATATTCTTTGCATTTACATGATGTATATAACCACATCACTCCGGGATTAAACCCGATACACATCCCATATGGACAATCTCCACAAGATTTTAAAGGAAAATTACAAAGATCTCTGAATGAATTATTAAATATTTTGTCAAAATTACAGAAATGATATGAAAGTGACATTGTGCACTTTTCTTTTATAATTAAAAACGAGCATATATTGTTAAACAAAGAATTTCCTTTACAACACCCATTAAAAAACGATGATATAGATACCTTGATGAAAAAGTTAAGGATGATGGTTCGTACCATGGAACAATTTCATCCCCAAGCGACAACAGATAAAGGATTGATGGGAATCCATAGTTTAACCGCTGCAATCATATCACTAGCCGCAGAAGCGTATGATGCTTTGCAAAAAAATAGAGTATTTGTAGCATCTTCAATTGCTTGTCAGATAATAGAACTTTACATACAGTTGTTGTGGTTAGATAAACATTTTTCAACACACGGTGCAGACTATATTGATTTTGGATATGTTGAGCAAATAGATATGCTGCGAGTGCATCCAGACCGAAAAGATGAAGTTTTGGCAAAAATAAAGCAAAATAACTGTAAACGTTTTTTGTTAAATAAACCTAAGAATGACAATTTGTTGGATAAGCGAAATTACAGACCACATTGGTATCCTGGGACATTAAAGACAATTTCTAATGAGTGTTTTAAAGATATGTGGGACCAAATCAAAAATGTGCCACAGTTAACTGATTATTATGGTGACATGGATGTAAATTATGAGAACTATCAAATATTTTGTGGATTTAAACATTTTTCGCCGTACATAGTTCGTAAATGCTTTGCGACGATGAGCTCCTTTGCAGAGGATGCACCTGAAGATACTAAGTGGATCGCTAGTGTCATTGTCGTTCAGAGTTTGTGTGTTATTTGTGAAATAATGGAACAGCATGGAGATCATATTTTCAATTCAAAACCAGTTGCGACAGATGGACTGATGCTATCGTCTATACAAAACTTGATAAACGGTGACAATGTATTGTATTCTGTGAATTATCAAATAATTATCTGAGAATTTTTGTATGAAAAGTATTTAATGAATACTGAATTGTATATTTTTAGTTATTAAAAGTTAAAAGCAGTGAATTGGTAAATATGGTCAGAGTTTTACATGCACGAGTTGCAGCAACATAGAAGTTCTTTTTGTCAAGCAAATGAGCGTCCAATATAATTACATTATCAAACTCTAGGCCTTTTGTAAGTAGGGTGCTGCCTATACATTGTTTATGTAAATTTCGTCCTGTTCTGCGTATATGATTTTTATAATCGTACATCGCATTACAAATAGAACAGTTAGATACTATAGCATTTTGTAAAACTTTTATTATTGTGTTTAACAATTCGGGTCTTTGATACTTTAGCTTCAATACATCTCGCATAAGCTTTATAATGTAAAATAATGATGTTTTACTGATTTTATCGTCGAGCAAGTTATCAACATGTTGTTTTAATTGGTTTGCCTTCTCTTTTTCTTCGATTTTTGTTTTCTTTTTCAATCCGTTATTATTGAACCACGTATCAATATCTGTTTTATTGAACAAAAATTGTTCACACGTTTCTTTAAAAAGAGAGAATTGACTAGTAGATGTGAGTAACGTGTCTAAGCGTATAGCTAAATTATAAAAATCTGGATCGTCTATGGCTTCTAGCAACTGAAAATGCGATAATGCTAAATTGTTTCTCAACGATTGTCTTTGCCGTAACATGGAATTTGCAATTATCAAAGTGTTCGGAATTCGTGATAAACGTAAAACTTGGCGTCTATAATTAAGATCGTTATAAACTGTGCCAGTGACGTGTATAATGTTTATGGCCGGCCAATTTTGCGATAAATCAACATCATTGCCTTGTTCCAAATATTTTCTTAGTGTTTTTAAAGATTGTCCTAAAATAGGGTTGTTGCCGTTGAGCTCCCATCTCCATGGCTGTTCCAGTGAGCCCGATGCATCAGAAAAATCGTTTAGTTCGCTATCAAAATCGACCAAAGGTTCACCAAAATTGAAAATTCCTTGCATTGGGTCCCCCAATAAATGCATAGGTATCGCGTCCTTTAATTGCATAAGCATATTATGCTGATTTGCAGTGCAATCTTGATATTCATCAATAAATATCCCTGAGTATGTTTTTTTTATTATATTACGTATCGGCTGCTTAGAAAACAATTCGGCCACCTTAGGTATGATGTTTTTATAGTATCCATTGGTGTTTTGTTCTGGTACAGATGCAGTAGCAAAGCCCAACACATATTTTTGGGCATATCCACATATCGTTTCTATATTATATGCAGAACTGGGGATGCCACATTTTAACAATTTTTCCCTTATTGATGCGATTCCTGCATGAGTATGTGTTAAAATAAGTTGTTTGCCTAAGTTTCTGTCGTTAGCAAATTTTACGCAATCGGCGATAAAATGGGTTTTGCCATATCCAGCAGGCGCTATAATTTTTGTTTTTATTCCCATTACAAATTGTTCTATATTTACCATTTACTCACCGATCCATTCAGATAAAGCAGTCCATGTTCTTTTTGTATAACAATCAGGTATTGTATCCCATTTGTCAAATATAGTTTTCCCTAAAGCTTCTCCCTTGTCGATTCTTTTATACCATTCGTTTCCTTTGTCAATGGCATAATTAGCAATTTTGATTCTATCTTCTGGGCAATCCTGCAACCCTGTTACAGACGGATGTGATAATAAGAGTTCTTCTATTATTGACCATGGTAAATCCTTAAAAATTTGATGCTCTATATCATTACCATTCTCGCAATCAAAAATTTTGACGTCTAGGACTTGCAAGTCTGCTTTCTTATCATTTATATCATTTTTATCAGAATCAATAAAAACGCATGTATCAAAACCCAATTCTTTGAGTTTTTTTGCTCGTTCTATGGTGGTGCTTCCTTCGCCTAGAATATAGAAACAGTCATTTAAGGACATGGAATTTTTATTATTTTTTTGTCGCCATTTGTCCAATGCTCTACAAATACCTATCTCTGTTTTCCCTTCGCATATGATGATTTTTTTACAAAAAAAACCTTCCGGATTTGCCCTAACGACAGCTTGCCAATTGTCTTTTTCAGGAATGTTTGTAATAGAGACAAACTTGTTGTCATCGGACTTTTTTACAAGATACAAATCACTTGAAGCAAGTTCCACAATAGCATCACGTGAATGAGTAGTTAGAAAAATTTGCCCATTGTTTTCATCTTTTAATATTGATACAATTTGTTTAATTCTATCTGGTTCTAATCCTTGTTCTATTTCATCTATTAACACTATCCCCCCTTGTTTGGTCAATGCTAATTGGATAGCTATAGAAAAAATGCGTTTTGAACCTTTACCTCTTAAACGTAAAGGTATATTGTTATAATCGTTTAAACAAATTTTAGTGTCCTTTATAGCAATATCCCTAAAATCGATGGATGTTTTTAAGCCTTCTGCGTTTAATCCGAGTTTGGTAGAAGTTTGGCTTATTTCATTGGTTGTTTCTAATGTTTGTGGAAAATCAATATTATCAATTTCAGATTTCACTGCTCTCAACCTATCGATAATTATGTTAGAATTTTCTGGTGCTCCAGAAATCTCTTTAAATAATTGATACAGTGGAGAACCTTTATTCCACGAAAAGTGATTGTCAACATAATCTGATATAAAAAAACAATTTAATTTTGCTCTATCTGTTGCACTTATTGCTTTAGGTTCTTGGCGATTTGTAAAGATTTCCCATTTCGGTTCTAGGGTTTTATCTACGGTCAGCCTTATTGTATAAACATCTTCTAAATTATCATCGTCAGTTAAATCATCTATTACTTCTTTTGTGCTTCTATTATACTGTCTCTTATACAATCCAAACTTTTCTTCTGTTTGTAATACGTCTGGTATTTCAGAAAGAGTAACTTCGATTTGTATTTGTTGGTTTGTATCACCATCAAAAAAATCTGTGTCGTAAAACTGGAGAGTGTAATTAGGGCATAAAGCATAATAAATTGAATTTAAAACCGTTGTTTTCCCGCAATCATTCCTACCAATAAGACAAACAAAGTTTTTATCAAAGGTTTCAGATAATGATTTTATTGTACGAAAGTTTTTTATATCTAATTTTACTATCTTGCTCAATTTTTATTTCTCCTAAAAGTTTTATATGCATGTGATTATGGCGAATGGTTCTTGTTGTATTATAGTTTTTATTTCAATAATTCTTCCAACACACCTTTTTGCACCATGGCAATGTTCAAGATGTAATCTGTGGTGTTAAATGTGTCGTGCAATGGGCGTTGGGCAGTTTGCCAACCTAGACCATCAGTAATCCAAATGAATTGGTGACCGTCTTTAGACCATTGTTGATAAATTTTTGCATATTCGCCTGCTGTGGATTTTAGTTTTGAACCGCCACCACCGTAAAAGTTGGTTTCGATCAGATATAATTTATGTGGTGTGTTTATAGCAAAATCTATTCGTTTGGAAGAGTTTGTAACGGTTATATGCTTACCCCATTCACTGTAAATTTTGTCTGCGGTAGCTTGGGCAATGTAGTCATATCCGTTTCTTTTACAAATATCTTTGATAAATAATTCTGTCAATGTTTCCATTGATGTGCCACTACGATTTTTGCGACCATTTGAATCAAGCCCGACTTCTACACCAAGGAAATAATCTGGAACGGATTTTATTGTTCGGTCAGAAATCAAATCTAATAAGCCAGATTCTTTCATGAATTTTGCAGCGTCTTTTGCGGACATTGGTTTTGTAAAATCAAAACTAGTTGTAGCGAAAGAGTTTGCGTGATCGATCAAAGAAATTTTTTTATGGCGTTCTGCGAGTAATGCAGGAATAATCTTAATTATATTTGGATATTCGCTTAAAAGTTGCTCTGCTGCCTTTTCAATATCTGGTTTGCCAATAAGGGTGTTAAGCAAATTCAATGATACTTCCGCTTCATGGTAATTTTTACATACCTTTTGCCAGTTCACAAAATAATCCCAAGATTTGATAGTTTCTTTCAAATTATCAATCAAATACGCAAATACTTCGTCTTCGTTTTTACAACCTAGTAATTTATCAAATATTTGGGAATATTTCATTTTTTATCCTTTTTTTCAGATATATCATATAACCTTTTTTCAGCCAGTTCAACAAATTGTGACTCTTGGTCTATGCCAACAAACAAACGTCCATGTTTTATTGCAGCAACACCTGTTGTGCCACTGCCCATAAAAGGATCCAGAATCAAATCGCCAGGATTTGTAGATGCCAAAATAATACGTTCCAATAATTCTACTGGTTTTTGAGTCGGGTGTTTGCCAAATTTCTTTTCTTCTTTAGTGGGTGTTCCAATAGCCCAAACACTTCGCATTTGGCAACCTGGCTTTTTAATAAAGTCTTTTGGGAAATCGCCATTCTTCATAGCTTCATAATTAAAAGTATGTTTTGCTTTTTTGTTTTTGCGCGCCCAAAGTAGGGTTTCGTGACTTGCGGTAAAGTACCGGCAAGACATATTCGGACTGGCATTTGGCTTAAACCAAGTTATGTCGTTTAAAATATGGAACCCAAGTAATTGCATAGCAAAGCCGCACGAATATATGCTGTGGTATGTGCCGCTGACCCATAATGTGCCATTGGGTTTCAAAACACGATGACAGGCACAGAGCCATTTTTTATGAAATTCAAAATCATCACTAAGACCGTGTGATTTATCCCAATCGCCTTTATTCACAGATACAACACAACCATTTTGACATGTGATACCACCGTTGGAAAGCATGTACGGTGGGTCTGCAAATATCATATCAAATGTATTTTCCGGAAGTTCAAGTAACTTTTCAAGGCAGTCTGCACAATAAAGACGATACGATTTCTTAGTCATAGTTAGTTATAAGTAATTCACGAATTGCATCACGACCATCTGCCTTGGAATTTATAAGACGTTTAGCCAAAATACGGTTAATTTTATAATCTTTGTACAAATCATCGAAGAATGGATCATCAATGTAATTGGTTGGATCTGAATTGCTCAACATCTGCAAAGCCCCCATTTGATGACATTTATCAAAAACCTGTTTCAAACGTTCCTGTTCTGCATCGTCAAAATCGCCAACGGCATAAGAATTGAAAGATGATGTTTCACGAATTGGACGATATGGAGGATCATAATAAATGAACGTATCGGCTTTTACATAATCTGGTGTAGCCCCAAAGTCTGCCTGCATAATAGTAGCAATTTGCAAAGCTTCAGACACGTTGCGTAAGTTTTCTTCATCCAAAATACGTGGATTTGTATATTTGCCCATTGGAACATTGAATTTGTTTTTGCTGTTTACACGGAACAACCCATTAAAGCATGTCCGGTTCAAGAATATCGTTAGGGCAGCGCGGCGAACAAAACTTGTGCGGTATACATTGGCATCAACATTTTTATCACAGTCGTTATATTCATCGCGTCTGGCATAATAATATGCCTTTGTGTCATCTGTATGTCTGTATTCGGTTTGAATTTTAGTTAATTCAACAATCAAACTTTCCACATCGCGTTTTATGACGTTGTAAAGAATCACCAATTCTGGGTTGATATCGAATAAAAACGCTTCCCGGATTTGATATCTATTATATATGTCAAAGAATACGGCACCGCCACCGACAAAGGGTTCTATATACCGTTTGATGCCCCCCATCTTTAGTTTCAAAGGAAGTTTTTGTTCAATTTGTTCCAACAATTGCCCTTTACCGCCGGCCCACTTCAAAACAGGGCGACATTCGGTATAATCTGGCAATCTGGCTGGTATCGCTATCAAAAATTATCCTTTCCTTATTGCTATATTAGAAGAAAATAGCAGATAAAATCAAGGTGTTTTATAACGTTTTTGTGGTTTGTTTTTCCACATGGCTGCCATTTGGAATAATTTGTGCTGGATACGGCGGAGCAACCATGCTTGCCGGCAGGTTAGGTTGCCGTTGTTTGTTCTGCGTATGGCGTTCTCTAATTCGTGCAGTGATCGGCATGCTGCGAAATAAAGCATAATAAAATCGGTTTTGTTACTGGGTTCAATTTCCCGAAAATGTTTGTACTTCATAGACAATCCTTTTAAGGTTGTCGCATTCATCAATATCTTTCGGAGAAAGTCCAGTCATTTGTTCGTTTCCTCGCAAATAAACATTTTTCGCGCTGATATAACAAATGTATAACGGTGACATACTTCCGGACGTTCCGTATGTCACCCATTTTTGGAAGTTATGAAAGCCTTGTAAATCTTGGTATAGCGGGTTTGCCAGTAATTGAAAAAAATCCCGTATAACAAATGTATAATTTTTTGATTATATTTGGCTGTATTCTGGTATTTTTAGGTCGTATTTTTTCTGAAAATGTAAAGTGGTTTTTGGGATAAAAAACGCCACAAACACGCGGGTTTGTGGCACTAGATCGTGGCTCGGGCAACTGGACTCGAACCAGTGACATACGGATTAACAGGGGGGGATAGAGGTGGGCTTGTAGGACGGCGTGTGAGGTGCAGAAAAACGTCGTTTTTTTGCGCGCGGATATGTTACAACTGTGAGGTGTTTTTGGATTTGTGGCCCAGTGTAGCAAAAAAATTGCACTATCGTGTAGCCACATGTGCCTAAATGATGCAAAAGGAAGGATATGCCGGCCGTATTCGCGGAATATTTTTTCGCTTGTGGAAAAGTATCATAACTTGTACTATCCAATTGAAAGGAGTCAAAAATGAAATGGGCGATTATATTCGCAATCATCGTACTTGGAATCGCTGGATACTTTATGTTTTCCGGTAATAAATGGGATAAAACATTTGATCAAAATCCAAATGTTATAACCCAGAAAGTGCATTTTACAAATCGATATGGTGTTGATTTGGTTGGCGATTTATATATGCCAAAAAACATAGATAAAAATCAAAAATATGCCGCTATCGCTGTATCCGGTCCATTTGGTGCGGTCAAAGAACAAGTCTCGGGTCGATATGCCCAAGAAATGGCAAATCGTGGTTTTGTGACTTTGGCCTTTGACCCGTCTTTTACCGGCGAAAGCGGTGGCAAGATTCGGGATGTCGCGTCGCCCGATATAAATACCGAAGATTTTTCTGCGGCGGTGGATTACCTGGTGACTTTGCCATTTATCGATGAAAATAAAATTGGCATTATCGGTATTTGTGGTTTTGGTGGTTTTGCATTAAATGCGAATGCGATGGATACACGTATTCGTGCAACCGTCACATCAACAATGTATGATATGACACGTGTTTCGGCGCATGATTATAATGATACAAAAAGTGCCGAGCAATTATATGCCGAACGTGTTCAAATGAATAACCAAAGAACCGCGGACGCAAAAAGTGGCAAAATCGCAAAATCCGCCCCATTACCAGCCCCAGAAACTTTGACCGATGATACGCCGCAATTTGTGCGCGATTATGTTGCATTTTATAAAACGCCACTTGGCTATCATAAACGTTCGGTTGGTTCACAACGTGGTTGGAATGCAACATCTGGGTTGTCTTTGATAACTATGCCGATATTGGCCTATGCAGACACAATCAAAAACCCGGTGTTAATGATACACGGCGAAAACGCGCACAGCCGTTATTTCAGCGAAGATGCGTTCAAAAAATTGACCGGCGATAACAAAGAATTATTGATTATTCCGGGGGCAAATCATACAGACCTGTATTATAAAATGGATGTGATACCGTTTGATAAAATGGAACAATTCTTCAAAACAAATTTGAAATAAAAAGGATAACACATGAAAAAATTACTATCTGTTTTAATGATGGTTTGCGCGGTATTCACAAATGCGAAAGCAGAGGAGGCGAATATGACGAACGATAAAATCTTGGTTGCTTATTTCAGTGCCACCGGAAACACAAAATCTGTAGCTGAAAAGTTGGCAGCCGCGATAAATGCCGATTTGTTCGAAATTATGCCTGAACAACCGTATACAAGCGATGACTTGAATTGGCAAAACGACCAAAGTCGTTCTTCTATTGAAATGGGTGACAGAAGTTCAAGACCAGCAATCGCATCAAAAATCAAAGATATATCACAATATAAAATTGTATTTGTTGGATCACCAATTTGGTGGGGACGTGAACCGTCAATTATGGATACGTTTATTGAAAGTTATGAATTTTCGGACAAAACGGTTATCCCGTTTGTTACATCCGGCAGCAGTGGTATCGGCGATTATGGGGCAAACCTGCAATCGTTAGCCCCAGGAGCAAAAGTCCTGACCGGCAAACGTTTTACAACCGATGTTACCGCGGAAGAATTAAAAGCCTGGGCTACTGCGCAAATGCAATGAGAAAGGAAATCATAAAATTCATAGATAAAAAATATAACGCCGCCCCAGAATATCTGTGGAGGCGTTATCCAACATATTGCGTCTTTCGGCATGCGGGCAATAAAAGATGGTTTGTGCTGGTGGGCACCGTTCCACGCAGCGTCTTGAAACTGCCGGGCGATGGCGAGATTGATTTTATCAATTTAAAAACCGGCGATGCGGAATTCTTTCGTGGCGTCAGGGGTATTTTACCGGCATATCACATGAACAAAAACCATTGGATTACGGTATTGCTGGATGGAACATTGCCGATAAAAAACATTCAGCATTTGATTGAAACATCATATGAATTAACATTGTGACAAATCAATTCGCGGGGAAATTATTTTCCAAATTTCCCACTGCGTGGGAATCCGACCGGAATGGTGCGGCCCTGGGTCGCGCGTTTACCCACCCATGGTTTCCAATCGTCCAATTTTGTTGTGCCACGGCCCGTCGTCCATCCAAAACCATCCGCCGCATCAAAGAACATCACATCCAAAACGTATGTCCGTTCGGCATTATACTTTTGCAGAATTACGCCCTTGCCACGAATCATTTCTGGGATTTCAGATGTGGCGAATATTAGCAATTTATCGTTTGAACCGGACATTGCGATTGTGTCCCCGGCAACCATCACACAGAATGCCGCCGGATTTTTGTCATCGACATTCATTACCTGTTTCCCGGTGCGTGTTTGTGCAACGCAATTTTCGCCCGCAACGATAAACCCGTTTCCATGTCGTGATACCACCAAATATTTTGCAGATGTATCCAACACGAACGCGCGCACTATATTTTCTTCGGCCCCAATGTCCGCCATCATACGCACAGATTCGCCAAATCCACGTGCCGATGGCAAATCGTTTGCGGCCAATGTGAACATGCGCCCCGATGAACCGAACAGATTTATTTTATCGGTGGACATCGCATGGAACGCGCACTGTAATTCATCGCCTTCTTTGAATTTCAAATCCAAAGAATTCAAATCCAAATGTCCCTTGGCCGCGCGAATCCAACCCATGGTCGATAAAATTATCGTAAGTGGTTCTTTTTCAATAAATTCATCGGCATTCACGGTTACCTCTTCGGTCAATGCCGCCCATGTTGTGCGCCGCCGCCCCAAAGCAGTTTTTTTATCATATTGTTTTTTAATATCGGCAAACCATGCCTTGATCTGCGCATTTTGGATGTCCGTATCGCCCAACAACGCGATAAGTTGTTCCCGTTCCGTGCGCAGCTCTTTGTCTTCGCGCCGAATTTCCATTTCTTCCAATTTTCGCAATGCACGCAGACGGGTGTTCAAAATAGATTCAACCTGAATTTCGGTCAGACTGAATTCCGCCATCAATACCGCCTTGGGGTCGTCTTCGGTTCGGATAATTTCAATCACACGGTCCAGGTTCAAATACACAACCAATAAACCGCCCAATATTTCCAAACGCCGGTCAATGTTGCCCAGGCGCCATTTTGAACGCCGCAACAGCACGTTCTTTTGATGCGCGATAAATTCCAACAAAACATCGCGAATGCCCATAACCCGCGGCGCGCCATTGGAATCGATAACATTAAAGTTCATATTGAATTTATATTCCGCATCCGTCATTGCGAACAAATGCGCCATCATTTTATCCGCCGGAATATTGCGCGACTTTGGCGTTATAACAATACGAACATCGGTGGTGGATTCATCGACAATATCGTCAATCAGTGGCAATTTTTTCGCGTCAATCATTTCGCCAATTTGTTCCACCAATTTGGATTTAATAATACCGTATGGAATCTCGGTAATTACAACCTGGTACCCGCCGCGTTCCAATTCTTCGATTTCATACCGTGCACGAATGCGGAATGCGCCTTTGCCCGTTTCATAGTTTTTTACAATTGTGTCAAAATCGTCAATCAATACACCACCTGTTGGAAAATCGGGGCCAATCATTTTACGCATAATCTGGGCGGTTGTAGAATCAGGTTTGTCCACCATTAACGTCAATGCATCACAAACCTCGGCCACGTTGTGTGTCGGAATGTTTGTTGCCATACCAACCGCGATACCCATTCCGCCATTTGCCAACAGGTTCGGAAACGCCCCCGGCATAACCACCGGTTCGGTTGTAGTGCCATCAAAGTTCGGCATCATATCAACACTGTCTTCGTCAATGCCGTCCATAATCAGCATTGCCGCCTCGGTCATTTTTGATTCGGTATAACGATATGCCGCCTGGGGGTCGCCATCAATATTTCCAAAGTTACCCTGGCCATCAATCAATGGATAACGCACGGAAAAATCCTGGGCCAATCGGACCATGGCATCATAAACGGACGAATCGCCGTGCGGGTGATAATGCCCCAACACGTCACCGACAACCGTTGCACATTTGCGGAATGCCGCCGCCGGCGATAATTTTTGCCGCAACATAGAATATAAAATACGCCGGTGCACGGGTTTCAGACCATCACGCACATCGGGCAGGGCGCGCGACACAATCGTACTTACCGCATAGGACAAATACCGCGTGGAAAGCGCGTCTGATAATTGTTGTGAATCAATTCTTTCTTGTATTTCTTTTACCATAGCAACATAAAATTAGAACATTTGAAAAAAAATAACAACCAAAAAATAGTGGCTAGTGGCCAGTGTTAGTGGTTAGTGGATATCTGGAATTATTTTGTAATAACGGAGAAATTCCAGAAATTACTAACCACTATCCACTAACACTAACCACTAATCTTGTTTTTTATTTCACGTATGCGGGCCAAAATTTCCCGCAAATCGGCGTCAGTGATGGATGGAGCAGGGCGGCTGCGCACTTCGTCGGCCAAGACAATACAAAGCGTGGCCAACAATGAATTTTCTGGTAATGGCCCAATTTTATCAAGGATTTGGCGCGCGCGGGCATCCACCATTTTACCCAATTCAACCAGGCGGCCTTCTTGGCCATCTTCACACCCCATTGGGTAGTTTTTGTTTACAATAGGTATCGATACGACGCTCATGTTAACTTCTTTAATAATGTCACCGATTGATCAATCAATTCGACCGCATGGGCGTTTTTTGCGCGCAGGTTACGAACCTGTTCGGTTAAAATTGCGACTTCAAGGTCGGTTTGTTTGCCGGCGTTTACGGCCGTTGCCCGCAGACGGGCCGCCGCCTCGTCCAATTTGGTCAATTCTTGAAAAATCTGGTCCTTGATATCCGACATATCGCTATTTTAAGATATTTTTTATATGCGTTCAACCCTAAAATGTGATATAATCGTCCTGGAAAAGTTTTTTAGGAAAGCAAAATGAAAAAGAAAATTGTGTATATATCGGGCGCAGATGTGTTTGATGTGAACGATGTCCGTGCCGCTTTTGACGAGGTTAGAAATGCCCTGAATCTGGATTCAGATACGATATTGTTTGGTGTCCCCGTGGACGAGGCCGAATCTGTGCAGAGTGCAGATGCGTCCGCGGCGGCGGCCCAAGTGGACGCTGTGGTGCCCCCGGTTGTTGATACCGAATCGGAAAATCCCGGGCCAGATAAAGAAGAAACAGTTATCGATGAACCGGTATCCCCGGTCAAAGATTCCGAGACCGAAACCGGGACACCGGTTGTTCCAATTCTGTCCATATTGGCGTCCAATGAAGATGACGAAATCGAATCGGAACCCGAAACGGCGACCGTTGAACCGGAACCGGTTGTGGAAATCGAGGAATCTGTCCAGGTTGAATTGAACGAGTCGGACGATTCCGAACCGGATGAATCCGAACCTGATATTGCGGACATGATAAATGACGATCTGCCATCAGAACCCGGCGAAAAAACATTGGAAGAGTTATTAGAAACGATGACCCCACTGCGCGAAGATGCGGCTGCACCCGTCAAGAAAAAGGCAACCAAGAAGTCAGAACCAGAACCCGTTGCAGAACAAATTGATGAAATAGATGCGACACTTGAAAATTTGGCCAGTGAATTTGCCGAAAGTCAAGACAAAGTTGCCGATTCTAAAAAAAGTTCTGAACGTGGAAAAATTGGCAAACTGAAAAATATATTGCCATTCAAAAAGGTCAAACGTGATGATTCGGGATTGATGGGCGATTTGTTTGGTTGGGCCGGTATCGCCGCAAACGATGATGATTTTACGATACCCGGTTTTTTTAAACAAAAGATGTAAGGCGTGAACAGTATAACACAAATTCAAAAAATGCTTGAAAGATCCGGTTTGCGGGTCAATGGCATTGACGATGGTTTTGTGTATTTAGAAGACCCGTCTTGTATTTTGCGTGGATTTGAAACGTTTCTGGGGTACGCGTGGGATATTTTATTATTGATAACCGCATTTTTAATCATGGGTTGGGGCATATCAATGATACGTGGCGCAAAAAACGATATCATAAACAATATGAAAAATTTGATTTTAATATTTAGTATTTTAACCGCATTGCCACTTATATTGAACGTTATTTATGGCGGTGATTTAATTGGTGCGGGTTGCAAAACATTGAAAGTATCCGTTTCCGAAGTCAACGAAATCTTGGCGACCAAGGTTCAAACAAAATCTTTGGATGCATCGCTTTACGAAGATATTGATATATATGATTCCGGTCCAAATTCAGGTATTTGAATTATACACAATATTGGCGCACCCCGGAATCCCTGAAAGACTGTACAGCATATCGCCCGATACAACATAATGATCAATCAGTTTTATACCAACCGCGTCCAGCATTGCTCGTAATTGTTTTGTGACCTCTATATCCTGCGTTGAAAAAGATGTCTCACGGCGTGGATGATTATGCATCAACACGATACCTTTGGCATCAATCGAGATAGCGTGTTTTACAATTTCTACATTATATAAAGACGATTCGTTATATGTTCCTTTGCTGTGCATTTCGTCTTCCAATAACCGACCAATTTCGTCCAGGTATAATACATGAACCTCTTCGACATCTTTGTGACCAATCTTTAATTTGCAATAATTCGCCAATTGTTCCCGGTTGTGTAATATCGGCGTGTCACGGAATTTGCATTCGTATCCATCAAGCAAGATTTTTTGAACAACCTTGATAAAAATTGCAGTGTTGCGTCCCATGCCACGAACCGTGCACAAATCATCAATTGATGCGCATAGTATCGGATACATGCCGCCAAATTTATTATACAGCATTCGTGCCAAAGGTCGAACATCACGACGTGGAATCGCATAACTTAGCAATAATTCCAGCGTTTCATATTTTGCCAATTTATCATCAATGAAATTTTGACGTAACCTTTCACGATGACCGTTGCGCAAATAAGAATCTTCTGTTTTGTCCGACATATTATTCTTGAATCATTTTTTCTGTGAATATTGTGACGCCGTCTTCGGTAATTCCCAACGTGTGTTCCCATTGTGCAGAAAGCCCCCCGTCAACCGTGCGTGCGGTCCAACCATCTGCATCAATCTTGCAATCGGGTTTGCCGGTGTTAATCATGGGTTCGATTGTGAACACCAAACCCGGAACCATTTTGACCCGATCCCACATTTTATCATAGAAATGAAAGATTTGTGGGTCGTCGTGCATAACCTTGCCGATACCGTGGCCAACAAAGTCGCGCGATATTGAAAAACCATGCGGTTTAACGACCACCTCAATAGTTTTGCCGATTTCGGATAATGGTACGCCCGGTGCACATACCGCAATTGCCGCATTCAATGCGTCTTGGCATGTTTGAACCAATTCCCGTGCGCGGGGCGACACATTTCCAATCATAAACATACGCGAAGAATCGCCATGAAAACCCTTATATTCTGCGGTTAAATCTACATTTACAATATCCCCATCCTTTAATATAACATCATCACTTGGTATACCATGCACAATTACGTCATTTACAGATGTGCAAATACTTTTCGGATATCCCATATATCCCAAATCCGAAGATCGTGCACCGTTTGATTTAAGAAAATCCGCAACCATACGATCAATTTCGCCGGTTGATATGCCCGCCTTGATATACGGTGTGATATAATCAAAACAACGCGCAACCAAATCGCCAACCACACGCAGACGTTTAAAATCTTTGGGTGCATATACCGATGCCAACATTTTAATTCCTCCGTTTAATAGACATTTTATATGTTTTTAATACCAATTTTAATGCGAAATCGCGCAACAAAATCTCCGCCGGCATACCGGTGGTCCGAATTTGTGCCTCTAATTCATTAAGCCGAACCAAAACCGCGGAAATGTCGGGTCCGGTCCATATCTTCATTGCCGCGTTAAATTTGTCGGTAACCTTCCAAAACAGACGTGGTAATTGCCCATCAATCACCGCGGTCAGCAGTGTTTTAAAGTGTCGGTCCAACATGCGTACCAACATGTTCGGTTCGGCGTTATCATACAACAACCGGTCCAGTGCCAACATCGTTTGTTGAATATGTCCGGCCGTCAAAGAATATAAAAAATCATCGGTGTTCGCCGCACCCGTATCCGGCAGACATTTTTCCACATCTTCAAAATCGACCGTTTTTTTGTCATCAACATACAATGCGATTTTGTTCAAAAAACCACGCGTAATTCCGCGGTCGCCCCCAAGGTGGTTAAGCATATATGACATGGCGTCCGGTGAAATCTGTTTAATCCCGGCATTTGTGAACAATTCGTTCCGTATCAGGTTTTCCAATGTTTTTGCATCATCGGTATAGCACGCAATTGCCGCAATGTTTGGCCCAGATTCGAACAAAGTTCGCAATCCACCACCCGCCCGCAGGTCACCCGCGGTGATAATCACCATCGCGTCCAATCCCGGATGTTCGACCAAATCTTTGATAACCTTGGCATCTGAATCGCCGGCGTTTGAAATAATAACCATTTTGCGGCCGCCAAACATAGATGGGGTGCATGCCTCGGCAAAAAGTGCGTCTTGTTTGTCGCGCAAATCGCCAGAATCCAACGCAAATATATTGTCTTTATCAATTGCCAAAATATCGATTGATTTATCGCACAACTCATCGACCAAACCCGCATCGGGCCCGTATATTAAAACGGCACGCACGGACAATATACCTTTGGCAAAATCAGATTCTTTCCATTTCATTTATTGTCTGTTCCGTTTTCATGTTCATATGTTTGTGCGATGACGCGTGCGCTAATTTTATCCGCCAAAACCGTAATAGTGTTTGATACGGCGTTATTATACGATGCATTCGCCGCAACCAAATATCGCACAAAGGTATACGATTCAGACGCGGTTTCATTGCCGGTGGCAATTACATCGCCATTGTGTTTTAATACGTATCGTGCGGTCAAACGAATTTCCTGCCACGTGGCGGCGCCGGTTGGTTCCAACGCCTTGTACTGTGTAACCGGATTATTTAATGTCACGTACAGGCTGTATGGCGCATTTTCACCATGTGGCCCACCAAACTTTGTATTTAACGCATTACGTAATTCGATACCGTTAATGCCGCGTATCGCCGGAACATATATGTCCGTGGCATCCCCAGAAAACATCGGCCTAAACCCGCATCCACATAAAAAAACAAACAAAAGAATCTTTTTCATATCGCATACCCATTAAAATAAAAATTTTCTTGAAATTTATTCATATAATACTTAGAGTTTTATTAAATCGCAAGGGGGAAAGATGAATATTTTTTTGGTATTATTGATATCGGTTTTTATGGCGGGTTACTATATGTTTTTTGGCCCATCCGCCCGTGTCCCGGAACAAGAAACAGATTACGCGATTTCTGTGGCCGACCTGCGATCGGTTGCCGAATGCGCAATTGCCGCACATAATGCAAAAATTGCGGGTGGGTCATTCGAAGATGTTTGTGTTACACAAAATAAAATCAAAAGTGAATTTATATGTTTGGATTCGCGATTTGCAACAACCACATGTGATGCGGGTGGAATCAAACGTCCGAAATACAGTTTTATTATAACAACGACATCGGCGCTGCATTCATCGGATTATAACGATATGATGGAAATATTGGAACAAAACTTTTCAACCAGTGGCACACTTGGTATATATCAAGATGGTGTCGTTATCGCCGGTGGAACAACGTCTAAACGCACGGTGCCCGAAGCGATTCAGAAAAGTCTGAATTTGGAAAACGGCCAATTGGTTTACATGACGCACTATGATAGTCCGGATCCACAACGTGTCTTTTCGGGGGGCACATCCGATAATATTACATGCCCGGCCGGAACAACCAAGACATATCGATTTGGCCGATGGCAATGTATTGGATATAATTTAAAGACCAGTTGCGGCGGCGATACGGTTTGGGATTCTACATTGATGGAATGCGTCCCGGACGAAAGTCGTAAACCATTGTGTTCCGGTGAACAAACCGCCGTCATGGTCGATAATGTTTGGGAATGTATAAATCCATTTGGTGAACGCACGTGCCCGAACAGTATGTTGGCCCGATTGAATTATGAAACATTGGAATGGGAATGCGTCGAAGACCCAAACAAAATGAAGGCTGCGTCCAAATGTGTCATGGCAAATTCGCGTGTAATTCGCGGGCGCAGTGGTGCAACTTTGCGTTTAATTGCGTCATCATGCACGGATTGTGAAAAAATGGTTATAAACGAATCAACATGCGAAACGGTCTGTGTTCCCGATGTGGCAAAATTGTCGTTGCCGGGGTGCTATCCGGGGCGTGCGATGGAATGCACCGGGGCGTCACGCGCGTTCTATTTTGGTTTTCCAAATCGTTCATATGTATCCAACATTGCGGGTTTAAGTCCGTCAGAAGTCCCGTTTGATTCCGCGCATTCCCAGAATCGTAAATTTAATTGTTTGGATTGCGGAACGGGCACAATAGATAAATCGAAATCGATTTACCCTTATATCGCGGTGTGCAAAGATTAGATAACCTTTATTTTGCCACTTCGAATGCACCGGCATCCAACATTTCACGAACTGCGTAATGCTTAATCTTTTTTGCGGACGTTTGTGGCAATTCGTTTTCCGTTATGGCGAAATGATTAACCCATTTATACGGCGCGATTTTAAGGTTAGACGCCTTTAACAATGTTGCCACGCGTGCCATTGATGTGCCCGGCGCAACCTGAAACACTGCAAATGGAACGATTTTGCCGTTGATGGTATACTCAAATACGGCCGCCGCCAATATTTCATCATTTTGCAGGTATAAATCTTCCAATTCATCGGGATATACATTTTTACCACTGTCCAAAACGATAACTTGTTTTTTTCGTCCCTTGACGGCCAATCGTCCCCGCGAATCAAAGACACCAATATCGCCCGTTTTGTACCAACCGTCTTCAAACGAATCCCGGTTTGCCGCATCGTTATCAATATATGCCGGCATAACCATTGCGCCACGAACCCAAATTTCGCCAATCCCGTTTTTATCAGGATTATGAATTTTAATTTCGTTTCCATCCAATGGCCCCGCATAGTGCATAGAACCATCCGGCAATTTAAACGCAAAATTAAAGTTCGCCGGACCCGTTGTTTCGGTTAATCCATAGCAATCACCAACAACAAACCCCATGCTTTCATAGAATCGGCGAATCGATGGTTTAAGTGTTGCACCCGCCGAAACCAAAACGCGCGTGTTACCACCAAATATATCGTGGACCGGCTTTGTCACCCGACGAACCAATGCGCCCAATCCAATCGCATTTAAAACATGACGCATCGACACAACGATTCGCATCAGCGTATAAACATGTTTTTCCCGCGCCGATTGAATAATCTTTTTATAGAACGTTTCCCATATGCGCGGAACGGCCGGTATCACTTCGGGTCTATATTCTTGGAAATCACGCAAGAATTCCCGCGGATTTAATATCGGTTGCAACAGCAATCGCCCATCCAATACCAACGGGGCAATTATATTTATCACAACACCATATATATGATACAGCGGCAAAAATCCATAGAAGATAAAATTCGGATCTATGACCGCACGATAAAATTGTGCCCCATTGCCCAATGCCAATAAGTTTCTATGCGTAATTCCGACAATCTTTGGATTACCGGTTGAACCCGATGTAAACGACATCATCGCCAAATCATCGCGTCCACATTTTGCGGCAACAAAATCTTTTTCATCTGTATCATCAATTGATTCGATATCAAACATTTTTGGCCCATTCGGAATAAAATAAGATTTCTGCGCCAATGCCAATTTACAATTGGTGCGTTTCATCATATTTATGTGTTCGCTTTGTGCCAACCCGGTATCCAACATCAATACGCGTGCGCCTTGGGATAAAATCGCAAAATAAGATTTTATAAATTCCGGTGTGTTTCCGGACAGAATCGCAACGGTATCCCCAGCCTTGATTTTAAACTTTTTTACCAATACCACCGCGCGCCGTTTTACCGCACGTAATAAATCAGAATATGTTTCGTTTTGGCGAACAAAGAAAACGCGTTTCTTGTTTTCGTTGCATGCGCGAACCAACATTTCATATACATTTTGTAAATCTTGTATTTTCATATAATCCCCCGGGGTTTATGAATACCCCATTATACCCCAGAGCCATAAGGAAAAACAACCTAAAATTGATTTATATCCTATATCTTGACCCGATTCACAAAAATCCCGGTTTTTCGGCGTTTTTTGAGTAACCCGATTCTGTGACAGAATCGGGTTGTCGCCGCAACGCACCGTATTTACGCGAAAAATCATAAATGGTCAATATATAGATGTAGATTTATAATTTTTTATCTATATATTGTATTTTTCGTTTTTTGCGAATCGGTTTTCATCAAATTTTTTCAAAATTATTGACACAAAACGTGTTTTGGTGCCCGATTCGGGATGTGACGGGCGTCCTGAACACCGCGGATAACCGGCATTTTTAAAAGTCCAGTAAAAAAATAAAAAAAATTTCATTTTCTTGGTTGTGAAAAAACTATAAAAACTATATATTGTTACGGAAATGGTAAAACGAACACAATATCTTGTGTTTTTTTGACAAAAATTGGAGTTTGATATGTCTGATAATGTAAAAGAGGTTAAAATGCAGGTCGCGCCGACATTTATTTGTAATGTGATGAGCGTTAAAAAACGTTCTGGTGAAACCGTCGCGTTCGAGGCCAAAAAGATTTATGATGCGATTAAAAAGGCGGCCGTGGCCACCAACGAAATATCTGATGAGCATGTTGTCCAAATCACAAACGATGTTTTGACCGATTTGGACAATAATTTTATGGGCAAAACTCCGTCGGTCGAAGAGATCCAAGATACAGTGATTCGCAAATTGATGGATGCGCGCGCATACAAAACGGCCGAGGCATATATTATATATCGTCAAAAGCATTCTGAAATTCGCAACGCAAATATCGATGCGGTCGATGTTATCGAAAGTTATGTTGGTGGTTCGAATTGGCGTATCAAGGAAAACGCAAATATTGGTTATTCTATTGGTGGTCTTATTTTGCGGACCAGTGAACGTGTCACCGCGGAATATTGGTTGAATATGTTCCCCGAAGAGATTGCCGATGCGCATCGCAGTGCCGCGATTCATATCCACGACCTTGGGTGGTTGACCGGTTATTGCGCGGGTTGGTCACTTCGCGAATTGTTGTACGAAGGTTTCAACGGTGTTCCGGGCTACCTGCAGTGCGAACCGGCAAAGCACATGGCGACGGCGATTTCGCACATGGTAAACTTCCTGGGTACATTGCAAAACGAATTTGCCGGGGCCCAGGCGTTCTCGTCCGTGGATACATACCTGGCACCATATGTCCGCATTGATAAAATGTCATATTCAGATGTGAAAAATGCGATGCAGACATTGGTCTTTAATTGCGCGGTGCCGTGCCGTTGGGGAACACAGACACCGTTTATTAACTTTACATTCGATTGGACATGTCCAAAGGATTTGCGTGAACAACGCCCGTTTGTTGGGAAAAAACAGGTCGATTTCACCTATGGCGACCTGCAAGAAGAAATGGATATGATAAACAAGGCGTTTATCGAGGTTATGACCGAAGGCGATGCCCAGGGCCGTCCATTTACATTCCCGATTCCGACATATAATATCACGGACGATTTTCCGTGGAACCATCCGAACGTCAAACCTTTGTTCGATTTGGCGGCAAAATACGGAATTCCGAATTTCCAGAATTTCTTGAATTCTGATTTGAATCCGACGGATGTTCGTTCTATGTGTTGCAGACTGCGTCTTGACGTGCGCGAATTGCTGAAACGCGGTGGTGGATTGTTCGGTTCTGCGGAAAAAACCGGTTCGATCGGCGTTGTTACGATGAACCTGGCGCGCCTGGGCTATCGTCACAAGGGTGATCGCGAAGGCTTGTATCGCGAATTGGAAAGACTTATGAACATGGGGCGTGAAGTTTTGGAAATTAAACGTCGCGTTATATCCAAGCATATGGAAAATGGTTTGTATCCATTTACCCGTCGTTACCTGGGCAATTGGAATCATCACTTTTCCACAATTGGCGTGAACGGTGCGAACGAAATGGTTTTGAACTTTACGGATGGCAAAGAAAACATTGCGACCCCGTTTGGTAAAAAATTCGTTTTGGATTTAATGGACTTTATGCGTGACAAATTGGCCACGTTCCAAGAAGAAACCGGAAATCTGTATAATCTTGAGGCGACACCGGCCGAAGGTTGTTCATATCGCTTTGCAAAAACCGATGTGAAAAACTTTCCGGATATTATAACCGCCGGCACGCGTGAGGCGCCGTATTATACGAATTCAACGCAATTACCGGTGAACTTTACCGATGACCCGTTTGTTGCACTGGAGCACCAGGAAGAATTGCAACGCAAATACACGGGCGGCACAATGTTGCACCTGTATATGGGCGAACCGGTATCCAGTGGCGAAGCCGCACAAAAGATTGTCCGAACAATCTTTGAAAACTACAAGATTCCGTACATGACACTTACCCCGACATTTTCAATATGTCCAAAGCATGGGTATTTGCCGGGTGCGTATGACTTTTGCCCAAAGTGCGATGCAGAATTGGGAATTTGTACCGAATGTGCATCAAACAAGGCGTAAAAAAATAAACAAATAAATTAACAATCAAAAAAAACAGGAAAGGAGAGTAAAATGATTGCAAATACACAACAAAGAACACCATGTGAAAAATTCTCACGCAGTATGGGATTTATCCGTCCGGTATCTAACTTTAACATTGGGAAATATTCTGAATTCTGCGAACGGAAAACATTCACCGAAGCGAACAGTTTAACCGCCGGTGCACGCCACACCGAATTGATGAAAAAGGCCGCATAAGAAATGAACACGATTCAGATTGGTGGATTGGTATCATTCACAACGATTGATTATCCGGGCAAATTGGCGTGTGTGCTGTTTTTGGTTGGTTGTCCAATTCATTGTGTATATTGTTCAAATCCCCATCTGATACCCGTGGGCGCCGGCGAATACGATCCCGAAAAGGTCTTTGATTGGTTAAAATCGCGTGTTGGGCGGTTAGAGGCAGTTGTCTTTTCGGGGGGCGAGGCATTAATGCAAGGCCCGGCTTTATTGGATTATATGCGCCGCGTGCGGGAATTGGGTTTTTCCATTGGTCTGCACACCAATGGATTTTATCCGGAAAACCTGGCCGCGGCGTCGTCTTTGATCGATTGGGTTGGGATTGATTACAAGGCAACCAAGACAAATTATGAAAAATTGACGGGCGTAAATATTGCATACGACCGTTTAATTAAAAGTTTGGATACGTGGGCCGCAACCGGCAAACCGGCCGAGGTCCGCACGACATGCGATCCGCGCTTTGTGACGCCGGATGATCTAAGAAAAATTGCGCATGATGTTGCGTCGCGTGGTTTTAAAAACTTTGCGGTGCAAAAATATATTCCGCACTTTGAAGACGACGCACACGCGACAACGCCCGCAATGCGCAACGCATTTTTTAATGATAACGCGTTGCGCGATGAAATAAATTCCCTGTTTGAAACCGTAACCTGGCGGGAATAATCCCCTTCGCTGGCGAAGGGGACAGGCCACCAACGGTGGCGGGGTAGTGGCGTTGAAAAAAATTACGCAGCGAAATAAATTCCTTGTTTGAACCCGTTACCTGACAGGATTAATCATTCGGCATATATACCGGCGCATTTCCCATTGTAAAGAATCGATTTGCAACCGTATCGTACATGCCAATTGCATTATCATGCCGCGCCGGTACATAGTTATGAATCATAACATCGTTTTCATAAACAGTTATATACGCAATATCACCATCAAAAATAGAATGATTGGCATATTGTGTTGAAAAATCGCCTATAAACCATACGTATGCACTACTTGACAGCGTTCTGGTACCTGTATATTCAATTCCATTTATGGTTCCGTACATATTATCACGTGTTTTGGTGCGGTCCAATACATCTTCCATTGTGTACCATACTCCTGTAGTTATCGGAATAAGTTTCGATATATTGCCGCCCGCCGGATAATTCGGTACGGTTATTATATGTGGTGCCCAATAACCGTCGGCGGACACACCAAAAAACATGCCATTATCTGCACCAAAAATCGAGTTATATTTTGTGGTGGACAGGCTGTTAAACCGAAACTTTGCTTTGACTTTATATGTTTGCAGTGTTGGATACCAACCGTAATCTACTATCGCGTCTTTGGTTGATATGTGTGACAATGCCGTATATCCCGCGGGCATGTTTTGTTCCACAACACTGTTGATAGACACCAACCAACAATCCGTCGGGTCATTTGGGTTGTATTTTATACACGTGAATTCTGCGTCAATTGCATCCTGAACCCCGCTGTTAAAGTCACCGGCGGTGACCAAGGCGTCCGTTTGTTCGGCGTATTCGCCGGTCGAATCGTAAATATTTTTTGTGCCGACCGTGCCCGCGGTGCCGGTGTTGGTCAAAACCTGGGCTACGCCGTCATTCGCCGGAATTGCGTCTTGCTTTTGTGCGACCGCGGTGTCAACGAATGCCTTGGACGTCGCAACATTTTCGCCCGCCGCAAACACGTCACCAGCCATAAACCCACAAACCAAAAACGTTAAAATTTTTTTCATAATTTGCTTCCTTTGATTGAACAAAAATAACCGCCAAGAATCCTGACGGTCGGGGTGTTAGCAAATCACTCATGTTATTGATTCTGATGACCTTTACATATACGTCACCAGCACCCCGACATACGGGGGACTTTAATATTGCGGTGCAAAAACACGAAATTCGCAATGGATTACGATGCTTTGCACCGAACATGAGCGGGTCTGCTACGACCCCGAACACAGATTTCCATCTGGTTCAAGCGCATTGTATTAGAAAAAAATTTTTATGGCAAGTGCAAATTAGATTTTTATTTGCGTTTTGAAAAAAAATACTATATGATGGTGCCACGGTTCCAGGATGGTTGGCAGAGCGGTTGAATGCATCCGACTTGAAATCGGACAAGGTATGAAATAAGACCTTCGGGGGTTCAAATCCCTCACCATCCGCCAGTAAAATCGGGCATCCCGTGGTAATTCCACGGGATGTTCTTTTTCGCCCCGTTTCCGGCAGTTTTTATACACGACATTACCAGTATATATCATTGTTTTTACCAACTATGCCATATTTTACCATATTTATATACCTTACCCAAAAACGCGATGCCACTTTTGAGTGCTTTTTCTATTAAAACCAAACAAAAAAACAGTTTCTTGTTATGAAATTAGTTGACAAAAGTTTTTGATGTGTTATTTTATCGGTGATATAAATTCAAGGCGTTTATATTATGTTGATTGATTATAAAAATTATGTTAGCTCTTTAATTCGTTTTTTTGCACAAAAAAAATGGGAATATTCCTTTTTAAATGGAGATGTTATTTTTATAAAAAACTATACTGATACTGTCACTAGAAAAATTAAACCTGAATATTTATTGAACGACTCGCTGTTTTATTCAAAAGTTGTTGAAAGCTTTTCTGCTCTGAATATACCCGTCAAAATAATAAATTCAATAGAAAATAAAAATTCTGATACAGATTTTATAATTGCTGGATTACAATTAGCTAATAACTCTTTAAAGAAAGATATCGTGAATCACGAATCTTTTTACTCATTGCAACCAGTTGTGCGTTTAACAAAAACCTCCATGGGAGGACAAAACAATAATATGCTAACATCGTTTATAAACTTATGTTCGGTTGATATAAACACTTCCTTAGATGAATATATGCAACGTGTGGATCAATGGATTTCTGTTTTTTCGAACCTTTCTTTACATACAAGTGGCTTTAAATTGATAACCAAAAAAATCCAAAATAATAGGTTTTATGATGGGGTACCTTTTTATAATGGATTAAAGTTAAAATTCGTGTATCAAAACGTTGATATAGCCGTTGCTAATTTGTTTACCGTTAATTGTAAACAAGGTTCAATTCTGGTTTCTGATTTCGGTTCTAGCTATGAACGTGTGTTAGGATGTATCAATGGGAATGATAACTTTTTTAAACCCATATATCCTAGTTTTCAGGTTTTATATGGCAACTATGTTATAAACGATAGGTTGCGAACGGCAGTTCTGATGTGTATGTCAGGTATAACTCCTAGTGCACATGGCAATGGACAAAAATTAAGGAATATAATAAAAGAGGCTACAACAGTACCAGAAATTAGTAGACTAAAAGAAGTCATAACTTATTATTATATGTATTATTCAAAGTTTATAAATTCTAAAATAGAGTTGCCGTATGTATCCAGTATGATAGAAAAAGAGATTGAACAACAGCAGAAAAAGATTATTTCTGGTAAATATGATAAAAAAAATGTTACTAAATCAATAGATAATGTTTGTAGCGAAATCATTTTGAAGCAAGTCTTGCAAAGACAATCTATGTTAACCAAATTTAAATAATAAAAAGTTACATTATGAATGTATTTGAGACCCCACAATTTTTTCGAGAAGAAATATTAAAACTTTCAAACTTAGTTAATCGTGAAGAAGATAAATATACTGGCAAGTCCTTAATCTGTGTTTTTTTTACATCCTATTGCGGTGTTGGTTGTCCTTTTTGCTTTTTTTCCAGCCCTTCTCCAATACATGGAGAAAATGTAGAAAATAAGTTTAATGCTGATGGAGTTGATAAATTTATAGAATTCGCTAACAGTGCGAATGTAGGATATCTGCAAATATCTGGTGGTGGTGAACCATTTTTAGAAAAAGAGGCTATTATAAAAAGTATAGAACATATCAATGCGGATAGAATAATTTTAGTAACCAGCGGCATATGGGCCTGTAATATTGAGAATGCTGAAAAATACCTATTAGATTTGAAAAATGCTTTAAGTCGTAGAACCAACAAAACAAGACTATCTATTAGATTAAGTGTCAGCAAAGATCATAATATTAAATTGAAAAATCGTCCTCTTTATAACTTATTACAATTATTTGAAAAAAAATATAAATATGACGAGGATTTCACATTACAGCTAAAGACCTTTGATAACGATGATACTTTGACAACTTATCTGGACAAATTTAATCCTGGGTGCAAAATAGAATACATTGGTAAAAATTGTTCTGATGATGAAAATCATATCAAAGTTATGCCACAAAAATTCAGAGTAATTTTTGATTCTGGTTATTCAGTAATAATCGGTCAATCTAGAATTTTTAATTCCAATCTTAGACCAAATATGAATATTCCAAATTCTATTGCAAATACAATTAATGTATACGATCAGGATACCTCACAAAGCCAGTCTGATTTTCCATCTCTAGTTTTTAATTCAAACGGAAAACCAGGAATAGATTGGATTATTGAGTACAATGGAAATGTTTGTGCATGGCAAAACCGTGTTCAAGACAATTTATTAAACATATATGAAGACAAGTATGATTATGTTGTGAATAAAACATTGTCAGATCCTTTGACTTTGTCTTTTATAGAAAAGGGCGCAAAATATAGAGAAAAAATCATACAAGAAGTTGCCCCGCACACCGTAAAATTGGTAAAGGCTGTTAGTATACGTGATTATGCTGGAACATTATTGTTTGAAGATGAAAAGACCAGACTATATTACACATTACGCGTTTTGCAAGATTACATGAAAGAAGGGAGAATAAATCAAGAAATATTTAGGCAACTGCCTTCAGAGATTCGATCGATACTGCAATTAACACAACAAGATTTAGTCGCATTGTATAAAAAATCTAATTATTCAATATTATCACAAGAACTAAGCAAGAATCATAACGCACAAACTTTTGGGGATTTTTTAGAGTTGGTCAAACTAGGACACTATAAACTCAATGCGTATGATATACAAAAAGCTATCAAATATTACAATTCCATAAGTGGTTGCCAGATAAGTAGTATAGACGAGATACCTCATTTGACGGGAATTGATGTCGAGAGACGCTTTACAAAAAGAGTAATGACAATGAAAAAATTAGGACAAAATACAACAGGTTTGAAACATATATACATATACCGTCACGGAGAAACTTTTTGGAATACAGAAGGTATTGTTAAAGGTCAAATGGATGATCTAAACGTAAGTTTTACTGATAAAGGGTTAGAACAAATAAATACAATTGCGCAAGATATGAAGTTTAATCAAATTGAAGAAATATATGCATCTGATTTGGCAAGAACTAAAAATACCGCTCTGTTAGCTAATACAGATTTACAGCTTCCATTATCTTTTCATTCTGAATTACGCGCATTGAATATGGGAAAATATCAAGGAAAACCATTCAAAGATTTTATTAGTGATCCTGCTGTACAAACAGCTTTCATAAACCACGATATTTGCATTCCTGATGGTGAGAGCATTAATCAGTTAAATACTAGACTTTTTACATTTTTAAACAAAATTGTATCGCAAACCACAGCTAAAAATATCGCAATAATTATGCATAGTGCAGCTATAAGCAACTTAAAAGCCTATATTACAAAAGAAAAATATGAAGATATAGAACGATGTGAAATTTTATATGCAAATAAAAAATTTACAGTAATAAAAACTAGACAAAAGACGTATTAAATGAGTATTATGTAGCTTGGTTAAGTAATAATCTAAGATAAGGTGTGTCCGATGAATGTATTATTGAACGGTGGTGGTTGCGCCGAAAAAACAAAAGAAATTTATACTTTTTTAAATAAAATCATAAACAATTCAAAACCTATATTGTGTATTCCCCTTGCCCGGGATAGAGATGATAGTGGATATGAAAATTCTAAGGTTTGGTTGCAGAATGAATTAAATGACATTGATTATTCTGGTTTGGTTATGGCAGATTCATCCGATTATATATCAAAGATGAATTTAAATGATTTTGGATTGATTTACATTAGTGGGGGGAATACGTACAAATTATTGAAAGAATTAAAGGATACAGAAGCATTTAATAAAATAAGAGCCTATTTTCTTTCTGGTGGTATTATTTATGGATCTAGTGCCGGGGCGGCAATATTTGGCGCTTCTTTACGTTCCATAGCATATGCCGATAAAAACGATGTTAAATTGCAAAATATTCAAGGATATGATTTGTTTTCCGGAATATCAATAGCCGCACACTATACTAATAAAAATGAAGAAAAAACTCAAATTGCAACAGAATACCTGATACAATTATCAAAAACTGAACCAGTTGTAGCTTTACCAGAAGAAGATACTATATATATACACGATGGTCTTGTTACCGTGTTTGGTTCTCGCGATTATTACATATTCAGGAATGGTGTTCGAAAAGCATTTACTACTGGCCAAACCATGCCAAAAGAAGTATTTTTGAATCTGTAAACATTACTGAATTGTTAAAATCAATTGATGTTGACAAATGTAAATTGCAGTTCTCTATTTTGTTGCCATTTTTTGGTTGCAGACTAATTGTCCGCATGCGCCTGCAATATCTTGTCCTTTGCTAATTCTAATAATTGTTTGTACACCTACGCTTTCCAATCTTTGTTTAAATATATTTGCTTTATCCTCTTTTGCACGAGACATTGAGATTGTTTGCGTTTCGTTATACAATAATATTTGAACTTTAAAATATTTAGGGTCAATCAATTTTATTAGGTCTGCTAAATGCTTTTCAGAATCGTTCACATTGTTTATTAACATATAACTTAATGTCACTCTTTTATTGGTCTGAATTACATATTCTTTGCAAGCCCCCAACAGTGTGCTTATATCATATTTTTTATTAACAGGCATCAGTTGTGAACGTTGGTTGTCGTAAGGAGAATGCAACGAAACAAAAAATTTGATGTTTTTTAATTCATTTTGTAGCGTGGCAAGCTCTGCTATTTTGTCTACTATACCTACCGATGATATAGGAATTGTTTCCAAATTTGGGTCGTATTGGCTTATTCGTTTGCAAAAATGTTTCAAATTGATAAAATTATCTAGCGGTTCCCCCATTCCCATTACCACGGCACTATATTTAATATTTTCTGATTCTATATTTCTGTATATTAAATCAGACCTGATAAGTCTGATTTCATCCAGCATTTCATTATGAGATAAGTTAGCATAAAATCCATTATGACCAGTTGCACAAAACAAGCAGTTCATTTTACAACCCGCTTGTGAAGATATACAAATATGGTATCTATCGTACGGGATCCCATTTCTTTGGTTTATTCTGTAGTAAACAGCCTCGCACAAATTACCGAAATTTGTGCGAAATATGTACTTTATGCTTCCGTCTTGAGATCTCAAAGAATTCAGAATTTTCATATAACAGACCCTTGCTAATTACATATTAGAATAAAAAAAACAAGTTTCAACCGGTTTTATATAAAAAACACAACATTCAGCTTGTTATTAGAACACAGATATCCTGGTAATATACTTTGTATCAAATGTGGTGATTCTTGCATATAGACAAATTTTCCCAAATTTCGAACATCTTTTGAACCATAGGTAATATCTATTTGATATTACTTGATTGTTTGTAAAGACATTACTATCAAAAAGGTGCGTTTTATTTATCACTTTTTTTAACAATGTAATCGGTGCTTTTCGCATAATTTTGGCTTTTGTGCACTACAAATATTGTTGGCTGTACTTGTTATAAAATCTATTTTTTCGTTCACACGGGCAAAACTTCCTGTTTTTCGAATACCTTTTGAGCCGCCAGTAAAATCGGGCATCCCGTGGTAATCCCACGGGATGTTCTTTTTTGCCCGATTTTCCGCAGTTTTTGGCTATGATATTACCAGTGTATATCATCATCCGCGCCCAAACCGCCAAAATTCACCACAACCATATACCTTGCCCAATTTCCCGATGCCAGTTTTCCCTTGAATGGCCGCGTTTTTCTGTTAATATCGTAACCGATAAACAAAGGATTTTACATGGTTGATGCGAATTTAAAAACAGAAGCAAAATTGACGTTGCCAGAGAGGGTTGATAATAACCTGGGTTATTCAATCAAAGTTTTGTCTGAAGGAGTAGCGTCTTTACTTAAACTTCCAGAGAAAGTTGTTGATACAGTCGTAATATCTGGTGCCACCTTGTTTAAACCATTGGTCGCATATTTTAACGGTAAGGCTACTATTATAAGTGCACGGAGTTTTGTGGAAACCCAAAATATTCGTAAAGAATTGAGTCAGTGTCAATTGGCAATCAATGTTGCAAAAAACTTGGCAATTAAACATCAATCTGGTCAAGAAATCCCGAAAGGAATTGTTGATACAGACACTTTATTTGCTATACAAAACGCAGCAGCAGAAACAACGGATAAAGATTTTTTGGAATTTTGGGCACACTTGTATACAGAAGAAGCATGCAAACCTAATACGATAAGCAAAAAAACTGTTGAATTATGTAAAGTATTAGATAAACAAGTTGCAGAAATTTTAGAAAAAAAGATATTCCCATACTGTGCTAGCGGATTCTTTTTTGCGGCCAGAGAATTTAGTGTTTATGAAGTTTCTAAAGCCGAAGATTATGGTTTCCTAACACAAAAGGATATTTTATTAAATCCAAAAGCTCCTAATGATAATGTAATATTACAATTTGGTCAGTATACAGTTGTATGTAGAATTGGTTTCAGTGTTTTGCCATCACATCCAAATTTTTCATTATCTATGTCTGGAGAAGAAATACGAAATATAATTATTAATAAAGGTATGAATATTGACTTTGATATATTGATAAATTGTTTAAAAGAAGCTTCAAAAAATTGGCAATTATCTGATAAATTTAAAGACCATATTGTTAAATTTGTGCCAGGAAAACAAATTGATACAAATTTTATTGTTGTTCAAAATGATAAAATCATTTACCCGGAGAGTTGGCAGAATAAATCTGTACGGGATTATAATAATGCATGTTTAGAAACGTTAGATATCAAATTAATACCAGCTTAATATAATTGATTTTCTCCAGCAATTGTGAACAAATCATTAACGTTGATTTTTAATTTTCCAGACAAGATTTCATTGATTTTGTCTGGGTTCATGTATGCGATGTCCAAATAACGATAAAACTGGCGCGGGGACGTGTGCAGATTGCGGATGATATTATCAACCCCACCATCGCGTTCATATAATTCTCGATACTTCCATGCGGTGGCAAAGGCTTTTAGAATCAGATGGTTGTTGTCGGTGACATTTAATATACCGTTTTTACCACGGTCGTATACCGTGTTGACGTATTTGCGTAAGAATACTTTTTCAGTAATTGTTATGCTGTTGTCGCCAATTATGTATTCCATTTTATCCGCATTTTGGTTTACATAATGTTCAGATACAAATTGTTGCAATTTTGCGGAATCGGTCGTAATTGTATAAATCAGCTGTTCCTGCGAACACACAACTTTTTCAATCAGAGATTGAATTAAATTGCGTTTTTCTGCGAAATTCATGTTTGCAATATCTATGTGTTTTAATGTAGTGGCCAGGTTTATGGGCAGATTCGACATATCACTGTTCAGAAAATCTGTTATCGTTTTTATAACAATTTCATCTACTACGCTAAGCATGCCAAACAACCTTTTTATGACTTGTAATTATCAGATTGACATATTTTTTATTCTCTGCCTTTGCCTAGATTTATGTGCTGTTGTTCCGACTTCATGAGTTTATATGTCTTTGCACCAGGCTTTGATATGATTTCGGTCATCGTTTGATTGTTTTTATCATCTGTTTGAACCATAATTGCGGCCCCTTCATCAACAGCGTATCCCCATTTGTTTTCTTTGGTTAGCATCTTCCTTATAGAATTTCTGGACACAGAACCTTCAACATCTTTGTTTTCAGATTTAGTATTCCAATGTGGAACGAAATATCCACGAACCAACCCCAATGCTGGTTTTGTTTTGAGTGTTTCAAGATTGCCGCTGTCAAAATCATCATCTTCATCGTTGCCATAATACTCAAACCAAGCACATCCACCGGCACTATTACCCGCCATAATTATCCCTTGGTCGTATGCTTGACGTAATAGCTTATCAACCCCCGTATCACTCAACACTTTCATGAGATACGTGACATTGCCACCACCAACATAGATAATATCTGCCCCTAAAATAATCTTTTTAAGATCATCTGCATTTGGTCTTTTGGAAGCGTCAATCAAATTCAAATTTTCTACAACACATCCAAATTGTTCAGTAAAATACTTTTCGATTGCCAAGAAACGAGATAAATCATCACCATGTGCAGCACCAATAAATACCAGTTTTGGGTGCTGTTTGCCGGTAAGTTCTACCATTTTTTTATCAATCTCGAATGTTTCCATCGGCTTTTGTATTCCATTCTTCATCTGACCAAACGAACCACCACCGATTGCAATAACGGTTTTTGTCATTTTGTATTTCCTTGTTTAATTTTATGGTAATTATAACATATCCCCCTGTAAATTGCTACATTTTTGTGGTATAGTTATTGAAACAAAAGGATAAAAAATGTCTGAATTTGTAAAACCAGAAGAAATAATTGTTGATAATTTTGTGTTGCGACCGATCCCGGCGACAAAGGAATATGCACAAATGATATATGATATCTTTGTTGCGGACACTGAGACCTTTCGGCACTGGTTTCATGGTGGTATGTGGAAATCTGCGGATGAAGTCCTGGCATATTATCAAAACAAAGCAAAAAATGATGAACCTAGATGGAAGTACGCCATGTACGGTATATTCAAAGACGGTGAATTGTTGGGTGAAATCGGTCTAAGCGGCATTGACACCCGGAACCAAACCGGCCAAATCGGATATTGGTTGAAAAAATCTGCACGTGGTGCCGGGATTGTTGATAAATTGATCCCAGCTATCGAAAAATTGGGCTTTGAAACCCTGAATTTGCGTAAGATTGATATATCATGCGACACCGATAATATTGCATCTCGCAGGCACGCCGAGAAAAATGGCTATGTGCTTGAGGGGGTAAACCGAGAAAGAGATCTGTGGCGCGACGGTTCCATCCACAGCACATCCATGTTCGGCAAATTGAAATCTGAATGGAATAATAAATAGCCTTGCCCCGTTTTTATATAAATCAGGGCTGTCACATGGCCCTGAATATTTTTTATCTACCCGCTTGACAAACATATTTTTTAGTGTTATATATACCACCAGACAATAACCAAAAGGGGTCTGTAATGAGAAAGAGTCTGAATCAAGAATTAAGAGAAGCGTTTGTTGCTAATGATGCAGAACGCGTAAAATCTTTGTTGGCCGCTGGTGCTGATAAGAATCGCCGTGTAAGAAATGAATATCTGTTATGTAATTGCAGTCACAACGAGACAGAAGAAAATATTAAAGTTACAAAAATGCTGCTTGATAATGGTGCAAACCCTAACTGGGTTGATCCGGATCCGAGTTGGTATGAAACTCCATTGATGGAAAGTTTGTACTATTTTAACTTTAATCTGGCGCAATTATTGATTGATAACGGTGCCAAGGTTAACATGCACAGCAGTGGTGACACGCCGTTGACATGGTTTGCCGGCCGAACCGATGATGGTCATTTGGCAACTATTAAATTCTTGCATAAAAACGGTGCAAACCTTGATGCCAAGAATTATAAAGGCCAAACAGCCCTTATGAGAGTTGCTGGATTTGACACTATCATTTCTGCTGATTTGTTTTGCGATAAAACCGATTGGCTTATTGAACCGATTGAATATTTGTTATCGAAAGGTGCGAAAGTCAACCTGCGTGATAAGGAAGGCAAAACCGCATTGCTGCATTCGTTGGGTCAAGATTGGAACAAATATTACAGTTGGAACAATGAAACGGCACTTCAATACAAAGACAACTTTTCGGCGACTTTCTATTATGAAATTCCAACGATATTGTTGTCAAACGGTGCGCATGTAGGCATAAAAGATAAATCTGGTAAGAATGCCATGAATTATGCGGCGGCGGATGAAGAAAAAATGGACTTGTTCGCACGTGCAATCGATGATTCAAACAAATTCTTGCACAGAAAAATCGTTGTTATGTCCAGATAAAAAGACAATAACCAAAAGGTATAAAAAATGAAAAAACGTTTTCCAGGGGTCAACCCCAAAGAAATCGCCAAACAAGAGGTTGCAAACGCAACTGGCATCAGCAGAAGCACCTTTATGGATGAAAAAGGTATTCCTTCAGCCGGTGATTTGCACCCTGTTTATGTCAAACCGTACAGTAAACCGAAGTTTGATTTAAAAACATGGCTGTTGACGAATTTAAAGGTAAATTTGTTTGCACCGATTTTTTGGGCTGTGATCTTTGGTGGTATAAACGAGTATGACCACCCGATACGTGCGATGTTTTATAACGTTTATAACCCAAAACCAAAAGCACAGTCGGAAAAAAGCCCGGTGCTGGGAATTGAAACGAAAAACAAGCCGTTTTTCTGGGTCAATTTGTCGTTTGCATTATCATATATGCTTCTAACTGCTGGCATCTTAATGCGTCATTACCGCAAAGATAAACGTAGCGAGACAGCAAGATTTGCAAATGAAAATGCAACAGTTGACATGATGTTGGCGATTAAATCCATAAAAGAAGCCGGTAAAAAAGTCAACTTGAACGTAACGGATGAAACCGCCAAGAAACTGATCGAGGTATGTCCGCATATTATATCACGCATGTCTGCCGATGAACGTGTCTATTTTGATATGCTGATTGACGGTGATATTGAAAGCAAGAACGAGGAAATGTTCAAAAACTTTGCTCTTGCGGTTATGGATGGACACTTGCGTTCAAATCCGGAAGATTTGCAGATGGTTTTGGATGCCTTTGATGAAACATCCATCGCATTATTGCTGTCAGATATGTACAGACAAAATCTGTTATCTCAGCAAAAGCAAAAAAATAAATAATAAAAGGCCCTCGTTTGAGGGTCTTTTTTTAATCTGTTTCTTTACGTTTTTCATAAATCAGAGAATCGCATTTGCCGACACATTTGGCCCATGATGCCATTGGCAAGCGTTTGACCAATGTATACCCGTTGCGTTTGGCGACATTTTCAGACATTGTGTTCCCATCGTCTATGTCCAGCGTGATTTTATCAAAACCAAATGCAAATAATTCGCTTTCCAGTGCAGTTAATGCCTCACTCATATAACCATGCCCATTTTCCTTTTTAACCAGCCAGTAACCGATTTCACAGCCATTATCGTGGATATCAAAGAACCGGATCCGTCCGATAATGTTATCATTCTGGTAAATATAAAAACACACACCTTGATTTGTTTTGATTTGATTTGCCCGTTTATTTAAGTATGCCACCACATCTTCAACGGTGTTTAGTTCGCCAAAGTGCCCCTGCCATTCCATAAAATAATCACGATTTTGATCAATAATACTCAAAAGCTTTGTTGCGTTTTCTGCTGTGGGCGCAACCACACGCAACACCAATCTTGGTGTCTTGATCTCGGTTGGAAATTGCGATAATGCTTTCATTTGTCTTCCCTGCCATGCACAAAACTATTAACTATATTTGTACATCTATTGATTACTTGCGTTCTTTGCTTTTATTTATAGTATTTTTCTCAAACCATTTTATGTAATCGGACATGGTCCATTCCTGTTCTATTTTATCATGCAGTTTACTTATCATTAAATACTTATGATTTGTACTAAAAGTATACAATTCCCCGTTTATATTTAATAATAGTACTCTATAATCTCCATCTTGAGGTTTGATAACTTTTATCGGCAATTTGGAATCTTGCATTAATTTACAGAAATTATATACATTACCGGGTCCATTTGAATTTATTTGTTTTAATACCGTTTCTATTGCCGCAACAATTGTTTTTGTCTTTCTGTCGCGCTTTGATCCATATTTCAGAAAAGTTCCAAAATCAGAACACTTTTTCTCATATTCTGGCCATGACATAACCGCTGTTATTTCGTATGGTATGCCAGCCATACGTTCTTTTATGTGATGTATCTTATTGCCAACTTTTATTTCATCCATAATGAAAGGGATATCTGGATAAAGTGGATGACATGATCGGTGTTCAACTATATTTCTCTGCGGTTCGATGGCATACCATTTACCATCGCCCATTTTCACACATGGTAAAGTATGGTTAGCTTTACTATCTATCAAATGGTCTGGATGCGTGCTTATCATAATCTTAACTTCTAATTGCTCGTTTTTTGGCAGTGTTGAATTTAGATAACAAAATGTTTTGGCTTCGGTTCCGCACGACCATTGATAACCGCTTTCATAAATATCTTTGCCGCTTATTGCAAAAAAACGTTCGAAATCTGTAGATTTTTCGGTTATACCTGGGTAATTCTTGGTTCTGTTGATAAGTATATCAGCTTTATCACCCGCGTCTCGATGTTCTGGGTGCCGTTGTTTTTGCAATATAGCTTTAATCGAATTTATTCTTTGTTCGTCTGTCATAGTCATAATTATACCATATTTTTTAGTTAATTATTATCTGTTTGTCTACATTTATATTTTTTGCAAACATTTCATCATGCGACACCAACAATATCGCACCACGATATTGATTCAATGCGTCTTCCAGTATCGCAATACTTTTGATTTCAAGGTTGTTAGTCGGTTCGTCCAGAATCAGCAAGTCAGGCTGATTTTCGCCGCCCAGTATTGCCGCCAATGTCGCCTTTAATAATTCCCCACCCGACAAAACACATGCGCGTTTATTTGACGCGTCCCCGCGGAAACCAAAGTTCGCCGCAATCGCATGTGCATCGTGTTTCAAAACGCCAGAGATATCCATTATATTTTCAACAATGGTTTTATCCCTGTCCAGCACCGATAAATCTTGATTCAAATACGCAATTTTACCAAATGTTTTAACTGTGCCGGATTCTGGTTTCAAATCACCACAAATGATTTTAAGTAAAGTGGATTTGCCCGAACCATTTTTGCCGGTTATACGAATGCGTTGCCCACCGTACATAGAAAAATCAAACCCGTTAAAGATGCGCCGGTTGCCATATCCAAAACCCAGGTTCGATATTTGAATCAGTTCTTTGCTGTAAAACGGCTTGCTGGGCAACGGAATTTTGATTTTATCATCCACCATTTGTGCCGATAATTCCGCCTGCAAATTCATTTGTGTATCCAGTTTCTTTTGAATTATTGCACGCTTTTTTGCTTCGGTCTCAATGCTTTTCCCTTTAAGGGCATTTGCATCAATACGGCTGCGGCGTGCATTGGCGATTTCTTTCTTTTGCTTTGCCTCGTGATGTTGCCGCGTATTCTGGGCTATGTTGATAGTCTCGGTCAAACGGCCAATTTCTTTTTTGGTATTCACATATTTGGAATATATGGTTTCTTGCTCGGCGCGTTTTTGTGCAACATAGAAATCATAGTTTCCGCCATAGACTTTGATTTTGCCGTTTGCTATTTCAATAATTTTATCCATTTTCTGCAATAATTCCCGGTCATGGGATACAATTACCGTCCCGAATGGGTAAGACATCAAATCATTGAAAAATCGTTGTTTGGCATCACTGTCCAGGTTATTTGTCGGCTCGTCCAGCAACAGTATCGCCGCACCGCTGTTAAATGCACGACGCAGTTCGGCACTTTGCCGTTCACCGCCACTTTTGGAATCCAATGCGTTTATTTGATTCAGCATGTAAACGGACGCATTTCGTGCAACATTGCCAGCGTCCGGCACGATATCACCGGCCAACAATTTCAACAGTGTTGTTTTGCCGGAACCATTGTCGCCAACAATCGCGACCCGGTCTGAATCAGAAAATGCAACAGACACACCATCCAAAATCGGATTTAATGAATCATAAGAAAAAGATACTTTTGATAAAGAAATTACGAACATGATAAAAACCTTTTAATATTGTAACCAACGGGCGCATATTTCTATGCACAGTTTATTCAGATAAGAATTACAATATTACATACGCATCGGTTTTTATCCTTTTGTTTCAAGGGAATTCTAGCATATTGAGCCCAAAAGTCAAATTTTATTTTTGTGCAATATGTTTGTTGACCTGGTATGTTTTGTGGTACAATGGCTCTATAATCATAACAGAGGGGTTATCATGGTCAAAATACCAACAATTAAAGAAATGGAAGATTTTTTGCTAAGGGATTCCAAGACAAGTGATTTAGTTGCGGCTGGCGATACAAAGGCGAAATCCCCAGATACAATACTTACCGCAAGACAAGTCCGGCACGCGGTATCTGTATTCGCGCGTGTGCTGATAAATGTGTATTGCGGGTGGCCTTTTCACAATGAAATACTGAAACGAAAAATTCTTCGGATATTGACAGATATTTATAACGATGCGCATGAGATTACATCGCTGGAATTACTGGAACAATTAAGACCATGTATTGAAATTATACCAGATAATCATATAAGTCTTCGAATGGTTGGGTATGATAAGGGAGTGCGTACAGGATTGCGCAAACAACGACCAAATGTTGGTTCCAATGTTGCAGGTGCCGAGAAGTTTATTGTCGAGTTAAAAAAAGGTATCGGTATCATTGGTGTTCGAACATTATCAAAATGGTCCGCAGAAGAACAAGAAAGTTTCGAGCAACAATGGCGAATAATTTTGCCAAAGGCAAAAACCTTGATAGTTGATTTACGAAATAATGGTGGTGGCGACAGTACCCCAACAGATATTTTAGCATCACATATACTGGGGCAAGAGTATCCAACAGCACGCCGAGAATTTATCCGTAATAATCCAGATGCAAACGCAGTCAAAAACCTCTACAAACGACCCGACATCGAGAAGTTTAAAGTAGATTCAATTGAAGACCCCGTAATTTTTGAAGATAATACTAAAAAACCGTTGCCGAAATTCAACGCCGAAAAGGCGGGATTTAGTGGACCGATATATATTTTGATAAACGGTGGTGTAATGTCGTCTGGCGAAATGTTTTGTACCAGTATTCGCAATTATCCAAACGCAAAATTTATTGGTGTAAACACGCGTGGGGGCGAAGTTTACGGATATAACTATGCGCACCTCTTACTGCCGCACACCAATATAAAATTCAATGTTGGTTGTGTGTATCGTGAACTGTTTGTTAAGAACATTGAATTGAACGGATACAAACCAGATATTGAATGCGAAGATGGGACAGATGCAATGGATGTAGCACTCACGCAGATTGATTGTAGCAATATCAAAAAGCCTTTGACGCGCAATAATAGTTTAGAAAAATGACATCATAAAACAACCGCTAAATTGGCGGTTATTTTATATTTGATGTTGGTCATCTGGTTTGGTACTGTTTTCTATATCCTGCACCGCACTCATTGCACCAACCACTTTTGTCCCTTCAAGCAATGATTGCCGTGTCACCCGCCGTTTCTGTGTAAATCCAGCTTTATCTGCAAACATGACCGTTTTGCCATAGCCAGTTGGCAATTTAAAATAACTGTGTGCTATTTGTTCGTCTGTAAATTTGTCGGACACAAGTTCACGAAAAACCTCAAGTTTTTGCTTGTCACGCCACGTGGGCCAGGCATCTGCATCGGCTATCTGCCTAGCAAGACCCGCACGTAAAAGTTCTACATCTGTTGTATCCATATTTAGACCCACCTTATGGCTTGTATTGTACCATAAAAAATTGATATGTACCATAAAAACGACAAATAGCGCCCAAATACAGACAAGTTATATTTCTCTCTTTTGTGCCGGTTTTTGTCGCATCAAATTATAATCTGCCATCATCTTAGCAACGGCCCCTGGTAAATCTTTTTTTATTGCATCAACGGTTATGTATGAATTTGCAAAAGATTTTTCAAACATTTGCTGAACCACATTTGAAAAATGAAAAAAGTTGCTTAATATGCAAAAAAAAGAAATATGCAAAATAAATTAATATTTATGTATGGGAAATTGTGCAACAGAATTCTATTCCGCCAGTATTCTCAGGATTACGGTATCCTACATAAAAAGCCTGCGGTTCTGCGGGATTTTTCATGCGTTGACTTATGCTTGGGCGAAAAATGCCCTTTTTTACGCCATAATATTCCGCTTTCTATACCCCCCCATGTTCCGATAGTCAAAAGACAAAACAAGTTGAACTTATGCGCAAAACATTTATAATATAAACCATGTATAAGAAAAAGGATTGGACATGAAACAACTTATAAAACCGCATAAATTAAATCCAGGTGATTTGGTTGCAACTGTGTCTTTGTCTTCTGCGATGGCTGGCAAAATTCCGGGACGTTATAATTATGCAAAAAAACAATTTGAAGATACATTTGGTGTTAAAATTATTGAAATGCCAAACTCGTTAAAAACAGACGAATTGTATAACAATCCTCAATTAAGATTAGATGATTTAATGATGGCGATAAAAGCCCCTTCAATCAAAGCGATTCTTACAAACATTGGGGGAGATGATACTGTGCGTTTATTGCGTCATATGACTGATGAACATTTTGAGATTATTCGTAATAATCCAAAAATATTTTTGGGTATGTCTGATACAACAGGTAATCATTTGATGTTTTTTCATGCGGGTGTTTCTTCTTTTTACAGCGCATCTCTTATGTTTGGTTATGGTGAAAATTGTGGTATTCCAAAAATTATGGTTGAAAATACCAAAAAGACTTTATTTGATAATTCTCCAATTGGTGAATTGCCACAATCTGATGAATTTATTGTAGAAAAAATTTATTGGGATGATAAAAACGATGTGTTAAGAAAACGAACACACACCGATGGGTGGCATTTTATCCAAGGAAATAAACCTGTTCGTGGACGGTTGCTGGGCGGATGTATGGAATTACTGGCAATGACAAACGGAACAAAAATATGGCCAAAAATGGACGATTGGGATGGTGCTATTTTGTTTGTTGAAAATAGTGAAATAAGAGCAATCCCAGAACAATTTGGCGATTTTTTGCACAATATTGCAGCGATGGGAATACTGGAAAATTTGTCTGGTATATTATTTGGACGCCCAGGTGGTGAATTTTCAGCAGGTAAAGAATCCGAACAAGATAAGTGGCTGTCTCTTTATCCACAGTTTGAGAAACGCCTTGTTAAGGTATGTGCAGAATACGGTCGCAGCGATATGCCAATTGTTACGAATATGGATTTTGGTCATACTGTACCACAAATAATATTACCGTATGGCGCATTAACAGAGATAGACCCAATAAATAAAAAAGTTTCAATATTGGAAAGTGCAGTATTGTAATATTGCGTATTTAGGTATGGGAAAGTTTGCAACAGAATTTCTCCCCGCCACGAATAGAAAATGTTCGATTAGGCCTTATATTCAACGGTCAAAAAACTTGCATACAATTTCTATTTCATTATAATCGAAACAAAAATTAAAGGTTCGGCCAATGGTTATGATACACTATAATTCCGATGAATTGATGAATTTGGTAAAAGTTTTTTCTTATGCCGTTGAAATCATTCGTGATTACACACCACAAAATGCCCGCGAGGTCAGTATTGTGCAGGATTTGCAACGCCTGTTACAATCCAGAAATTATGACGAGGCGGAAAAAACAATTATGCACGCCAGTGCGGCATTTAAACGCGAATTCGATTATACACCTGTGACGGACGCGGTGGCATATTTCAAAGGTGCGGTCCCCACAATAAACGAAAGAAAAATAGCAATGTTTATTCAAAAGATAAAAAGCCGGTAACAAATGGCGGTTTTAAACGCGGGACATTTGTTGCGGTACAACGCCAACTTTTCGGTGCCTATTGACTTTTAAATAAAATGTCCTATAATTAAAGGCATGAAAACAGAAATTGCATTTTGTTCGTTCACTTGGTGGCTGTAGTCACAGCCAGTATTTTTCACACCCATTATATTTTTTAACTTCATTTAGTTTAATCAATTAAACCAAGGATTTTTATTATGAAAAACAATGAACAAAAAGTTATGTTAACCGGTGTGCGCCCAAGTGGGAACCTGACATTGGGCAACTATCTGGGCGCCATCAAAAATTTTGTAACGCGCCAGAGCCAGTACAAAAGTTATATCTTTGTGGCGGACCTGCACGCGATAACATCGCCACGCGACCCGGCGGAATTACGGACCGCGGTCAATGACTGTATAGCCATGTATTTGGCATGTGGTGTCGACCCAGAACAAACAACCGTCTTTCGTCAAAGCGATGTTCTGGAACATGGCATTATGGGCTTTATAATGACATTCCAGACGCACATGGGCGAATTGTTACGTATGACCCAGTTTAAGTTAAAATCGCAAAACACGGGCAAAAACGGCATTGATACGGGGCTGTTTGTGTACCCGCCATTGATGTCTGCCGATATCTTGCTGTATAACACAGATATTGTGCCGGTGGGCCTGGACCAGCAACAGCATGTAGAACTAACGCGCGATTTGGCGCAAAGGTTTAACAAACGATATGGCGATACGTTTAATGAACCCGATGTCTATATTGCGCCCGTTGGAAACAAGATATTGAACCTGCAAAACCCGACCGAAAAGATGAATAAATCGGACGGGCCGAACCCGGGGACGATATTCTTGATGGACGATTTGAAATTGGTTCGTAAAAAGATAATGTCTGCGGTCACAGACAGTGAATCTGTGGTGCGATTTGATGAAGAAAATAAACCCGGAATTTCGAATCTGATAAGCATTTTGGCCGCAACGACCGGCGAAAGTATCGAAAGTATCGAGAAACGCTTTGCGGACCGTGGATATGGCGATTTTAAGCGTGCGGTTGCCGATGCGGTTTGTGATTTGATTGGAAATATTCAATCAAAATATCAGCAATTCAAGAATCCGGATGTGTTAAATGCGATTTTTGCCGCGGGCGCCGAACGTGCACGCACCGTTGCATCGGAAACTTTGAACCGTGCCAAGGTCGCATTGGGGTTGAAATAATTATATTTAACTTAACGTGCCACAACAAAAAACGCCCAACCGGGCGTTTTGTTGTTTATGACATCTTTACCGTTTCAAGATTTTATTATTTTTGGCCAACAGGGCATTCAGGCTGTCATACGCCCTATCAAAATCGGTAAGATTTTTTTCAATAATAGAATCATTTATACTAATATCGGCATTTAATTCCGCTATCTTGTTTTTGTTTTTCGTATATTCCGGTTTAATCCGTGCAACTTCGCGGATTTTAAAGTTCGGTTCGGTTTTTTCTTCGTCGGCAAAGACCATATCAATATCACGTAAATACGCTTCAAATGTTTTCTGTTGATGCGGGTCGTTGAACATATACAGGTACCCCGCATCGATAATCATATCCATAGCCGCGAACTTTTCCGCCGGTATATCTAATATACGTATAACACGTTCAAACGTGGGAATTGTTGTCCCGGGTTTTATAGGTGTATATTGCTTGATAAAATTCCATTCCGGGTCGGATTTGTCCATCTGGGCCACGTACGGCATAACAATTTTGTTCAATTCCGCAATACCGGTGGCACCAAAGAAAGCACCAATCGGGTAACGGGTGTCTATGCGTGAAAAATATTTTTGTTGTGCACCCAAGAATATATCATTATTGCGGTTTTCCAAAGAATCCACGGTTTTCTTGAGCCTGTGATTTTTGTCGAATTCGGGCGCCTTGATCATATACGTGAATTTCGCGTCTTTATTTTTGCGAATTTCACCGTTCAGGTGCGCAATCTCGTGCCGTGCCTTTTTGCGTTCAAAATAATGCGTAAAGACGAACCCACCTAAACCCAAAACCGCGATAATAGCGACGCACAGTGCAATATTGCTTGAATTTCCGGATTTTTGATTATTTTCTTTGTTCATATTCTTGGTCCTTTTGTAATTCTCTACACTTTTATAGCACAAAAAAGCGAAATGGCAACAAAAAAACCACGAAAACGTGTTTCGTGGTTTTTCAGGCATGAAAATCTATTATATCAGTTTGCCCATCGCGACGGCGGTATCGCTCATGCGGTTTGAAAAACCCCATTCATTGTCATACCACGCGGTCACGTGCAGCAATTTATCATCCAGCACGCGCGTCTGGGTTGCGTCGAATATTGAACTGTGCGCGTCGTGCGTAAAGTCAACCGACACCAATGGCAATTCGTTATACCCGAACGTGTTCGACACATTTGCGCGCATCGCATCGTTCACGGCATCCACGGTCGCAGATTTTTTCAGGTTCACAACCAATTCCACCACCGACACATCCGGCGTAGGCACGCGAATCGCAATCCCATCCAATTTCCCGGCAAGTTTCGGTAACACCAAACCGATGGCCTTGGCGGCGCCGGTACTGGTCGGAATCATAGACAGTGCGGCGGCACGTGCGCGGCGAAAATCTTTGTGGTTTTTATCCAACAATTGTTGGTCGCCGGTATAGGCATGCACGGTCGTCATCCATCCCGATTCTATGCCGAATTTTTTATCCAACACGGCGGCGACGGGCGCAAGGCAATTCGTGGTGCACGATGCATTCGACACAATAATGTCATCCGCGGTCAAAGTGTCCTGGTTAACACCAAACACAATCGTTTTGTCGGCCCCCGCGGATGGCGCAGAAACCAAAACCCGCTTTGCGCCGGCGTCGATATGCACGCGCGCCTTGTCCGCCGCGGTGAACAGCCCCGTGCATTCCATAACCACGTCAATGCCCATCTCTTTCCATGGCAATTTAGTCGGATCTTTTTCCGAAACGCATTTAATTTTATGTTTGCCGACGATGATAGTATCACCATCCAATTTCACATCCATCGGCAATTTGCCGTGCACAGAATCATATTGTAACAGATACGCATTCTGTTCCGCCGGCGCCAAGTCATTGACGGCGACGAATTCGATATCATCACGTCCCGATTCCAACGCCGCGCGCAGAACCAACCGACCGATACGGCCGAAACCATTTATTGCAACTTTTACTTTTGACATATTTACCTTCCTTTTGTTTACGTTCGCCGTATCATAGCACCATTTTTTTAAAAATCCAATGCGAATTTTTACATTGGGTCGGTCCGAACGTAATGCGTCATCCTGGCACAGGCCGGGACTAGATGCCGCGGGGTGGGGGGGTGTATGGAATTATTCTTCAAACATGGCACAAACAAAATGGGCCGCCGCAACGTTTTTTAATTTACACTTGGTATAAAATTATTCGGATTATAATAAGGAAAGAAAGTTGTATATGTGGTCACGCCGTCTTCGACAAACATTGGCGCAAAACTAAATCCACTCATATCAGTATTTGCATCAATGTAAATACGGACATATTTGACAATATAACCCGTTTGGTTGACATAAGTAAAAGTTTGTCGGTTTTCCTTTGTAAAACGCCAACAATCAATAAAACCTTTATTTGGGGTAAGCCATGCGAGCGAAACCGTATTCCCGAACCCTCGGCCGCAATTGCCGTCACTAAACCTTTTGTTGTTCCACAAATACATCCCGCCCCTACCGCCATAATACACAGATGTTGGAAACTGGTAATCTCTGGTCAATTCAAATTCAAAATAAGTATCTGCGGTGGCAACACCATTGAACGAATACATCCCGTTATTTACCGTAACCGTGACACCATTAAGTGTTTTAGTTTGGTTTTCTGGTGCGGGCAGTCGATTTGGACTCGCACTGCGTATTTGTACCAGCCAACAATCCGTCGAATCGTTTGGATTCCATGCAATACATTCAAATTCAGTGTCTATGGCGTTTTGCACGGCGGTGTTAAAGTCCCCGGCCGTCACCAATGCGTCTGTTTGTGCGGAATACGATGCGTTCGAATCATAAATGTTTTTTGTGCCAACCGCACCGGGTGTTCCGGTGTTTGTCAGTACCTGGGGCGCGCCATTGTTTGCCGGAATTATGTTTTGTTTTTGTGCCACGCCCGCATCAACAAAGGCCTTGGATGTTGCGACATTTTCACCCGTCGCAAATGCCGCACCACACATTACCGAACAAACAAAAAATGTTAAAAGTTTTCTCATAATCCCGCCTCCTTGGTGATAATCAAAAAAACCACTGAAGCAACAGTGGTTGGAGGTTCAAGACAATTTATGTGCAAATTGTGTGCTTATTTTATCGGGAAGCCCGATATTATTCACAACCCTCCAACCCAACGGTTGGAGATTTTTACGTCATAAAGACGGCACATAAACACGGGTCTTGACACCCCACCGATGGAACACCCATCGACGTATGAAATTTACCAAGATTTCAAATTTGTTGCAAGACTTATTTGCGCGTTCGTGAAATTAATTTTGGAATTTTTGCGCGGGACCTTGAATTTGCGGGTTTTGCCGGTTATAATTGCGTTATGAATAAACATGATTCTTATATTATTACTGGTCCGACCGCGTCGGGAAAATCAGATTTCGCACATGCATTGGCGCGGCGCGTCCATGGTGCAATCATAAATTGCGACAGCGTGCAAATCTATCGCGGCATAGAAAATATTTCTGCCTCACCCTTTGCCGGTCGCGCGATTGCCGATGAAATAGACGGCGTGCCGTATCGGCTTTTTTCTGTTTTAACTTTAGATAAACAAATCAGTGTCGCGGACTATATCAAAATGGCGCGCGAACAATACGATGATGTCGTCGCGCACGGCTATGTTCCGATTTTTGTCGGCGGAACGGGGTACTATATAAATGGAATTATAAATGGTATTTCGGACATACCAAATGTGTCGGATGAAAACCGCCGCCGCGCACGCGAATTGGTCGCACGCGATATGGCCATCGCACGTGCAATGGTTCCAAACTGCACGGCGACCGACCCGCAACGCGTTGCCCGCGCGGTCGAGGTTTTCTTAGGCACCGGCGTCCACCTGAACGAATGGCAGAAAACACCGCGCGCGGGTGCGATTTTGCCTACGCCGTTCAGAATTCTGATAAATCCGCCAATTGATGAACTGCGTGCGCGAATCGCCGCGCGTATTCCGAAAATGATAACCGGTGGTGCCATGGCCGAGGCCGAATATATTATAAAAAACAACCTGAGCCCGAATCGCGCAATCGGTGCAGAACAAATGTGCGCGTATCTGGGTGGTGAAATTACGCGCGATGCGGCGGTGGAAAATTGGACGATTAAGACAAATCAATATGCAAAACGGCAAAGAACGTGGTTCAAAACACAATTCTTTGCCGATTTAGTCATCAATCATATTCCGAATGCGGAAGATTTGAATTTGATTATTTAGTATGCTCTTTCAAAACATTCATAAGGTCCGTATTACGGTTCCGGCGATATGTCGTAAAGTCGGGATATGTAAACCGTACCACCGTTTTATCGCGCAGGGTGATTTCTTGGATAATTGTGTCGCCCTGTCTTAATATAACCTTGGTGTACAGAGGTTGGGTTTCCGGGGCACGTGGCGCCGGTTTTGGTTTTTTGACCGGTTTTTGTTCTTTTTTTGTGGCCCTTGCGGATTCAATCCATGTTAAAAACCGGTTGTTCAGGTCCGTATACGCACGATCTGTGCGCGCCCGCATATTGGTGTTGTCTGCATATTTCGGCGATTTCGACACATATACCGATAAATAATCTGCCATGAAATTCGCCAAGGCCCGACGGAATTTCATATCGCACGATTTATCAATTAATGACAAAAATATCAAAGATTTTTTGATAATTTCTTTTTCAATTTGTTCGGTGTATGCGCGTTGTGTGCGCCATGTTTGCTTGGTTTGTTCAAATGTCTTGAACGAAGAATGGTTTTCATACATGTGTTGCGAAATATAGTTTTCAAAATCGCGTTGTGTTTGCGTTATTTGCGGTTCCATAATATCACCCTTTGGTTGTTTTTATGGAACGATTATAATACGTTATTTTGTTTTGTCAAGCCGTGAGTCCCGCAATCTGTAATATTCACAAATCGCTTCGGGCGCAATGTCGGTCATACGCATTTTGCGGCGAACGCGGAAAATTCCAAAAAATTCCCGCTTTAACGGCCCGAATCCGGCGTATTCCCAATCTATGATGCCCGTGATTTTCATCTGTTTTGGGTCGACCAAGATGTTGCTGCACATGTCGCCGTGAACCATGCCTATGTTGCGGCCGCCCCGGCCGGTTGGTCGCATATCGTTTAATTCCGGCAATTCTGCATGAAACAGAGTGTATATGATTTGCCCCAATTCTTGGCCGATTTCTGCGCGATGCGCCCGAATTTTTCTAAGTGGTAAATCCATCAAAATTTTCCCCGTAATAAAGTCGGATTCATACACTGTGTATGCACTAACGGTGTGGATTTTTATTTTCGGCACGCGTATGGGCAATATCGGCGCAACCGCGTCTGTTATACGTTTTTCGCGGGCAAATCTGATATTGGAATCATCGCGCATGTGAAATTTTCGAATTTTATAAACGCGGCCCGATGTGGTTATAAACGCCAAGCATCCGCCGCCTTTGGCAAGGCGAAAATGTCGCCAGTCTTCATTTGGAAATGCGTTTCGCAGCGCCGTCAATTTCGCATGATAATCAAACAATTTTTCGCGCCGGAACCATTGCCGGGCGCGCCGTGTCGGAATAAAGTATGCCAGGATATAAAGCGTATTAAAAAATGTTCGCCACATAGATTATCTTTTGTTTGGTAAAATAATACTGTTGAAACATTGAAAAAAAATAGGTATTTTATCCATATGTTTAAATCGGGAACAATTGTAAAAGTTTTATTGCCAAACGTTGTAAATCGTGGTTACGATTATCGGTTGAATACGGATGCGGATTTGGGTGCCTTTGTTCGTGTTACATTGATGAACCGCCCGTATATTGGTGTGATTTATGGCGTGGGTGATGGTGCGGTTGCGCCCGACAAGATTAAAGATGTGTCCATGGTTTTTCCGTGGAAACTTTCGGTTACCGATTTACAGTGGATTCAAAAAATGTCTGAATGGACATTGATGGCGCCGGGTGCGGTGCTGCGTTTGATTATAAATGTTCCAGATGCTTTTTCTGAACCCCGGGTCGAACAATTATATTCTTATAACTTTGATGCGCCGAAATCTAAAATGACTGAAAGTCGCCAAATGGTTTTGGACGCGTTCGAATTAAACGATAACGAACCAATGTCGGGACCCGATATTCAATCTATTGCGCGCGTGGGGCCGTCGGTTGTAAAAACCATGATTGCACGCGGCATGCTTATCCCGACCTTGTCGCGCCCGATTGATAAATCATTTGCATATCAATACCACGATATGGGCAATATAGAACTAAACCCGGAACAACGCGCCGCCGCCGATAAAATCGGCCACGATATAGAAAACGGTGGCTTTTCGGTGAACCTGGTTGACGGCATAACGGGCAGTGGTAAAACCCAGGTTTATTTTGATTCCGTATGGCGCGCGTACAGTGCGGGTAAATCTGTATTGTTGATGATGCCGGAAATTGCGCTGACCACCCAGTTTATAAAAAGATTCGAATCCCGTTTTGGTGCGCCACCCGTTGTATGGCACAGTAATTTAACCGCGGCGCGACGGCGCGATATATGGCGCGGTGTTATGCAGGGAAAAATCAAAATTGTTGTTGGTACGCGCAGCGCGCTGTTCCTGCCGTGGCAAGATTTGGGTTTGATTGTTGTTGATGAAGAGCATGATTCTTCATATAAACAGGAAGATATGGGAAATTACCATGGTCGCGATATGGCGATTCTGCGTGCAAAGTTGGCGGGGTTCCCGGTGGTGTTGGCGTCCGCAACCCCGTCAGAAGAAACAATGCATAATATCGAAATAGGGCGCTATGGCCACTTGGTTTTGCGGTCGCGGTATGGTGGTGCCGAATTGCCAACAATCGAAACCATAGATATGCGTGAACATCGGCCCGACGAATATGATGTGAACGATGAAAACGAAGATAAACGTGCCGGGGCGCTATCGCCAATATTATGTGATGCGATTAAAAACACGTTGGATAATCATCAACAGATTATGTTGTTTATAAATCGTCGCGGCTTTGCGCCAATTGTTCAGTGTAAAAAATGCGGTTGGGTTGCAACATGTGGCGATTGTTCGGTGGGCATGACATATCACAAAAGAATCGGAAAATTATTGTGCCACATGTGTGGGCGCACTATGAGTATGCCGAATGCGTGCCCCGATTGCGGGGGGGCGATTTCTATGCGTGGTGCGGGATTGGAAAAGATAGAAGAAGAGGTTAAATCGCGTTTTCCAAACGCGCGCACCGCGATTGTATCCAGTGACACAATGATGTCGCGCGGCGCGTTGGAACGTCTGGTTGCAAAAATGGAATCCGGCGAATTGGATATAATAATCGGAACACAAATCTTGGCCAAGGGACACCATTTTCCGCACCTTACTTTGGTTGGGGTCGTGGATGCCGACATGGGTTTGTTCGGGACGGATTTTCGCAGTCCCGAACACACATTTCAACAATTATTCCAGGTTGCCGGTCGCGCGGGTCGTGGTGCGATGCCGGGACGTGTTTTATTACAGACATATCAACCGACGCATCCGGTGTTGACCGCAATATGTGCCGGAAATCGTGACGAATTTTTACGCACAGATATGGATGCGCGCCGGGCCGCAAAAATGCCGCCGTTTGGGCAATTGATTGCGGTGATTGTCGAATGCAAAAAAGAATCGGTATTAAAAAATTTCTGTGATGATTTGGTGCGCGCAATGCCGAACGTAAATGGTGCACGAATAATGGGACCGGTTATGGCGCAAATATACGTAGCGCGGAATTGGTATCGTATGCGGTTTTTGATATCGGGTGATGCGCGTGCACATTTGCAACCATTGGTAACATTGTGGTTGTCGCGCGTAAGCGTGCCCGCAAACGTCCGCGTCAAAATTGACGTTAACCCAATGAATTTTATGTAAATTGCGATATCGATTCGTTTTTCGAATCGGTTTTTTTTGCCGATTCGGTGGCGATTTTGGCCTGGTTGACAAATATTTTATTATGAAAGCGCGCTAAGTCATTGATATTTCGTTTTTTTTTTTTTTTTTTTGTTTTTTTGCCTTTGACTCGCCGCCGCGATTTTTTCTAAACTTTTAATCAGGGAATGAATAAGCAACAAAGGAGAAAAATCCCATGAAGAAATCCAAAAATATAATAATTTGTGGCGCAATTGCATCTGTGTGCACGGTTGGTGCATTTGCCGAAAACGAAAACATCGTGACGTCCAAGGGATATGTGGACAGTGCGGTCGGCACAAAACAAAATACAATACCTGCGGCAGAAACAAACAGCGCCACCCCGGGGACCAGTGTAGTTATGTACACCGGCACGGCGGGAACAATTGGCGAACGCGCTATATACGACAGTACTACATATACATCCAATGATGCAAATAAATTGGTGACGGCGGCATCGTTAAATGGAACGGTAAATAACATACCGACAATAACAACATCTAAATTGACATGTTCGAACAGCCCTGATTGTACACTGTGGGATTTGTCTGACCAGACAGTATTGGGGCAACAGCAACAAGGGAATTAAAATGCTGTGCCGTCATCCTGAACTTGGTTCAGGATCCCGTCGATGCCGCCTGATACACGTCATCCCGCCGAAGGGCGGGACCCAGTGCGAACGAAGTGAGCACTTGCGTCGCAGACAGTACATGTGTGTCACGCGCATTGCGCGTTCCACATTTCCTGCGGAGCAGTCAACCTTTGCCTAAGGCTTCGGTTGATGGGTACCGCCCTTCGGCGGTATGACGGGACCGCGACGGAAATGAAGAGATCCTGAAACAAGTTCAGGATGACGTGCAAAAAAGGATGACGAAAAAACAATAAACAAAAAAAGGAGAAAGATATGAAACGAATATTAGCGGGAACGGTGTTGATGGTGATGGCATTACCGTGCTATGGCGCGGGTGAAAACATACCAACATCGCGTGCGTATGTTGATTCTGCATTAAGCCTGAAACAGGCGAAGTTCCCTGCGGCGAATTCTGGTTTGGGTTCGGGAACCAGTGTTTTAACATATACCGCGACCAGTGGTACAATTGGTGAACGTGCATTATATACGGACGCGTCCAGTTACGATGCATCGAATGATGCAGATAAATTGATAACTGCGTCGGCATTAAACGGTGCGGTGACATCATTACAGACAGATACAACAACGAAATTGGTATGTGCGAACCCGGGGACATGCGACCTGTGGAATATTGTTGACCAAACGGCCTATGCCGGCGGCAGCAGTTCCGGCGGTGGAACGACGTTGGAACAATGCGTTTTTAGTGGTTTATCGGATTATATGCCTGCACAAGAATATTATCGTGACAGCACGTGTTCAAAATTGCTAAACGGTAATTCTGTTGGAAATAGCATTTGCAGTGCAGATGTATTCAATTCATTGTCATACGGTGAATGGGCGGTTCAATTGGTGGACAAAGAAACAGAAAATACAACCGTTTATGTGCAAGGGACCAGTACTTGTAGTAGCGTAGAGCCGTCCGCCGTGAGTCAGTGGGTGCTATCGTTCGATCAGAGTCAGCTTCAGCAAGATTATGCATTAAATCTATCCAATGCTCCAACATCCAGTCTAGTAGGTTCGTATTGTCATTGTAAAATTACAAATGTGATTGGTACGGGGTGTACCGCACCGTGGGTTTCTTATGATTATGAAGCGTATTACTCAGCAGTCGATTGTGCCGGCAACTGTGCAAATGATTGTGCGTATCAAGTCTATAACAAGATTAACAACGGCGAAAGTTTGTCCCCGTATCAATATGACTAGGAATAAAGAATGTTTATAACAGTAATATTACAAATCTAAAAAATCGCCGTTTGGCGATTTTTTTACACCACCTCGGTCACGGCGCGTAACGACCCATCGCGCGAAAGTTGTACAACACGAATCTTTTTCTTCATTTCTTCTATCAATTCGCCACGGTCATATGCCGGTTGAGTATGTAAAATGCGATCTGCAAATGCGGCATACGCGGCATCGGCACTTTCGGCATGAATCGTTGTATAGAAATGTTCGTGACCCGTCCCCAGCATTTCCCACATAACCGCCGCATTATCCGTTGATATTTCACCGCCGATTATAACATCCGGCGTCATACGCACAACCAAATCCAACAATCGTGCATAGTTAAATTCATTTGTCTGTTCGGTGCGCGACAGTACAAAGTGCACGCGGTTTTTTTGCGGAACGCGGACCTCGCGCGCGTCTTCAACCGTAATCACGCGACTGTTTTGGTCAATCAGTGTCAACATGTGATTAAGAAAAGTAGTTTTTCCGGTCGCGGTTGCACCACTTATAAGAATGGGGCTGCCGTCGTTTATCGCGCTCATCAACCGGTCGTATGGATCGTCGGGACGATTCGTTTCGCGTGGTTTAACCTTCATCAATTTTTCCCCGCGTTTCAAATGATAGTTTTCAAAAGATGTGTCGGTCACGCCCTCGCCACGAATATTTAACGCCACGCCGCCCGTTACATCGCGTTCGTCATATTGAACATTTGGGCCGGCAATCGCACTGAACCGATGATTCCCCGGCAATGTTGCATAAACAACCGGCATTCCATGAATCGGGTCAAACGGCCGTTCATATATATTTGCGATGGTATGAATCAAATCCACCAAGTATTGTTTGGTAAGTGTCGGCGCATCATACGCAACCCACGGCACGCGTGCACCATGCAGACGCATCCAAACCTCGCCTTCGTGGTTTATTGCGATTTCTTCCACAAAAGACGGTCGGTAAAATTCCGACAATGGTTTCAGTAAAGATTCCAGTACAACATTTGTCATCTATAAATTCATTTTATCATAAATCGGTGCTTGAATCAAAATTGTTTATTTGTTAGAATTAAAAAAAAGAGAGAAAGAAAATGAAGAAAATATTTTTAACAATCTTTTGTTTAACCTTGGCCCTGGCGGGGTGCAGCCACGATGACCGGCCGTACAATGCCGAAGATTTTGCAAACGGTGGTGATGACGCACCATATTATAATGAACGGACCAGTACGTTTATGCAGGCCGATAATGACTATGCCGGAATTGATTCTTATCGTCCAAAATCCGATTTAGAAAAGGAAGAAATAAATAAACGTTGGACAACTTCGCGTATGGAAACCCGTTGGCAGGAATACAAGGGAACGATGATTCGGGTTCAAATACTTTTGGGAAATACCGATTTGCGTGAAATGCGCCTGCGTTTGATACAAAATGCCGATGGTATGGATATTGATGGCGATATTCGCACCGTTTTGGGCAAGGTTGCAGATTATGAAATGAAACGTGTGTGTGGCCGTAATGCCGATAGCATTGTTTTGGTTTATGATAAACCTTCGTTTGAAACAATGCGGCCATCACCGTTCTTTGATTATAGGATAGAGGCCGATGGCGCGACAATGCGCGAATACGGTTTCCGTTGCGTTTACAACAAATAAAAAAAACTAACAAAAAAGGATGAAAAATGAAAAAAATGCTTGGTGTGTTTGGTTTGTGTGGTGCGCTGGTTTGCGCGGGATGTGATGCGGGTGATGTAACCGCTCAAAACGGCGATACGGTCGTTATCAATTTTGCGGGTTACCTGAATGGTGTTCAATTCCCGGGTGGAACGGCGGAATCTTACCCGTTGGTTTTGGGCAGTGGCCAATTCGTTCCGGGCTTTGAAGAACAATTGGTTGGTGCGAAAAAGGGCGAAGAACGTGATGTTAATATCACATTCCCGACACAATATGTTCCGGATTTGGCCGGCAAAGACGTTGTGTTCAAGGTCAAAGTTGTTGATATTCAAAAGAAATAATTTTGAATCGGTTTAATAAAAAACGTCGGATTTTTCCGACGTTTTTTATTATTTGCTTCTATCCAATTGGGTTTTATAACTGGATTTTTTTGCGTATTTTTCGGCAATAAGTTTTTTTAATTCGTTTTCTGAATTATGCATAGCGCGCAAATCTCGCACATTTACACGTGTTTCGAAAATATTATAAATATGTTCGCGCAGTTTAAAAATACTGCCATCCGAATTTTTCATGATGTTTTGCAAAACCATTGGATATTTCTGAAACATATCCATGCATAGAGCATATCTTTTGTTTTCTTCGTAATCGGCATCTGTTAAAACAATAGTATCGCCTGCCGGACCACGATTCAACATAATATCAGCAATGTTTACCGATGGAAAACGGACACCCGCATAAACATTATTGTCGCACATGCTTCTTGTCATATTTATCCCTTTGGGTATTTTGTTTGTTATTAAATTATTCATCAACCGCAACAATGAAAATTCCGCGTTTGTTCGCGGCACGAATAACCAAATCTTTGTCGATTACAAAGCATGTTTTCGTGTTCACAATAATTCCGTTCAATTTTGCGTCTGCAACGGCGTTCACGGTGTCAACACCAATGGCGGGAATGTCAATGCGTAAATCTTGTCCCGGTTTGGTCATTTTTGCAAACACGCCACCATTTTTTTTGCGATTTTTTCGCATTTCAACCACACGTTCCAGCATGCGGGCCGTGCCTTCGGCGGCCTCGACCGCGATGACCTGTTTATCGACCACGACCGATGCGCCAATATCGGCGGCACCAATGGTGTGCGAAACATCGATTGCGCGTTCTATATTTTTTTTGTCCGCGGACGTTGGTTTCTTTTTGGTCATCACGCCCGGTTTTTCGAATGTCAGTTCCGGTGCCAAATCTTGGGCCGCGACCACGTTAAAACCCGCGTTAGTCATAATTTTATTTAATGCAACCGCCATAGAATCATACCCCCGTTGATTTTTTAACATTTTTAATAAAGCAAAAAAAGTCCACAAATCCGGCCGCAAATCAGACAAATTTGGATGCCCAATTGCGCCCACAAAAATCACATTTTTGATGTTGCGTCGCCGTGCCGCGTAAATTGCCGCGCCCGCGCCACCAATGCGAATAACCATATCGGGATTAAGTTTTGGGTCATAAAAGTTCTTTAACCCAATCACAAACACGTCCCAACCACGTGCACGCAACGCATCGCGAACCAAGAACGGCAAACGCAATGCGCCGGCCACAATCGCAATTTTTTTATCAGTTTTCTTTACCATGATTATAATGTTAAGCATAAATCGGACTGGAATCAAGTTTGATTTTATGATAGAATTACCACAGATAAAATACTAGGTGGAAAATTCAATGAAAAAAATATCTTATTTTATGGTTGTCTGCGCCGCCTTGGCGGTTGTATGCGATGCGAATGCCGCAAGTCGTGGCACCGTTTTCCGGGGTGAGGTTTTAAAAGGCTTGAATCCAGATGGCGCGCCCAATTACAGGTCTAAAAGAATAGATGCAACCGCGGCATCTTATGCCGGCGCGTATGGCGAGTTAGGCCAGGAAGTATTCTATGATAAATCGCCCGCCAAAGATTCCGATGCATACGATATGTTTATTCCAACGACGATGTATGTTCGCATGGGGGGCGGAATAAATATTCCGACCGCAACCAAAAAGGCGCGATTTGGTGGCGAAAAATACTCGTCAAAGAATTCATGGAATGTTTTGGTCGGATTGGGTTGGAATATATCATCCTATGTTCGGACCGAAATCGCATTCCAAGAATCAAGCTTTGAATTTAAAGATTTGACCGATTTAAGTGCGGATTATCATACGCTGAATGGTATGTTGTATTTCGATTTTGCCCGGCGCTATGTTCACACAGGCGATATTACATATCGTCGCACTTTTGTTCCATTTATGGGAATTGGCGCGGGAATTGGAACGTATAATTTTTCGGGCGACAACGGTGCGGATGGGTTCTTGGTTGTTGCGCCGCGTTTGGAATTGGGTATGAATTTTATGTTGAATGACGTGATTGGTTTGGATGTCGCATATCAATATCAAATGAACATAGGCCATGGGTTCGGATGGGACACATCGCGCAGTGGTGTTGATAATGTCAGTAACGTCATGGCAACGGTTCGTGTGAATTTCTAATGGGGGCAGATATGAAGAAACTTTTAATTTGTCTTTTGTGTGTTTTGCCAATGCACGCGGGTGCAACGGTTTTGTATCGGGTTCAACAGGACGGATCGCCAAACGATTCGGCCACGGTTCGCAGGTCGTTTGCGTCGCGTCATCGGTTTTATGTTGGCGGAATGTATGATATGTCTTTCTGGCAACGGGAAAACGGCGTGTCCGGCAAAAACACGTCGGGTTTTGATGCGGTGGCCGGTTTTCGTGTTAGTGATACATTTCGGTTAGAGGCCGACTATATGAACGCGCGTGCAAAGTGGGATGGATTTGGCCTTAAAACAAATACTATGTTTATAAACGCCTTGGTTGATGCACGCCTGGACGATGCATATCGGTTCTTTTATAAACAAAAATTGGTTCCGTATGTTGGTGCCGGTGTTGGTATGACGTGGGTTGATGGCGATGGTGTCGCGGTCAAGAAAGATACGGTTGCGTCATTGGCGGTTCTGGCCGGTTTTGGAATCGAATTGGGCGAATATGTGACATTAGATTTGGGGTATCGTTATGTGTATATGTTTAAACCAAATGTCGATGTGATGTCCGACCTGCGCCCGCGTGCACACCAGGCGCGTGCCGGTATTCGCATCAACTTTTAAGGGTGGCGTATGAAAAGGTGCCCGTTGTTTTCCATATGTGGCGGATGCCGATATGATTTTACGGCCCCAGATTATCGCGAAGAAAAAATCAAACTAATTGACGATTGGGAATTGTCGTTCGAACCGTTTTGGACGGATGCCGGTTGCCGTCGTCGCGCAGACTTTGCATTTGCCGATGGTCGATTCGGTTTCTTTGAACGCGGAACAAAAAATATAGCCCCAATCACGCATTGTCCGAACCTGGTACCCAAAATAAATGACGCGTTACCAAAAATTTCTGAATTAGCTTTCGCCGGCGCGGGCAGCGCGTTGGTGACATTGTGCGAGAATGGAATTGATTTGGCGGTAACATCGAACGTGCCATATTTTTCACGCGAATTCAAAAACGCGGCGGAAAGGCTGGATTTAATTCGCGTGACGTGGAATGGCACGGTCGTGTGCATGCGCGAAATGCCGCGCATCCGATTCGGTGACACGGTCGTTGATTATCCGATTGGGGCGTTTCTGCAACCAACAACGCAAAGCGAATCGGCAATGCGTCGATTTGTTGTTGCGCATGCCGCGGGCGCTAAACACGTGGTCGATTTGTTCTGTGGTATTGGTAACTTTACATTTGCATTGGGTGCGGATGGACACGGTCGCGACGGGACGAGTAAAGCGAGCGTAGACGGATTTGATATTGCGGGCACGGGGGTTAAACGTGATTTGTTCAAAAAACCGCTGACCGCCAAGATGTTAAACAGTTATGATTTGGTGGTAATGGACCCGCCACGTGCCGGTGCGGATGCCCAGTGTCGCGAATTAGGGGCCTCACGAGTACCAAAAATAATTTATGTTTCGTGTAATCCAACAACACTGCATCGTGATATGCGAATTTTAACGGCCGCCGGATATCAAATAACTGACATCGCGGCATTTGACCAATTCGTCGGTTCCCCACATTGGGAATTGGCGGTTGTTTTTGAAAGATAATATATATATAAATGCAAAAAAACACCGCCGTTGCCGGCGGTATTTCCGAATGCCCTGAAAGGAAGGAAAGGAGAAAAAGAAATGGGCATTCTAAACTTGGTTGGGGTCCAGAGTCCAGAGGAGAGAGAATGTAGGAGGGAGTCTGGAATCTCTGGGCCCCACAGACATTTAAGTGTCTGGTCATCGGGTTTTGCCCCTCTGACGAATCGAAATATAATACACATAAAACCATTTGTCAAGTGTTTTTGTCAAAAATTTTTTTGTGTCAAATTAGACTCCTTAATTTCCTAGGAAATGGTGCTTGTTGCCCGGCGGGCCGATAGGGCATAAAATTTTGGTACAACAAGGGGGAAAATATGACACATGAAGATATTTGGCGCGCTATCGAAAAATTCGCAACCGAGCACGGGCTCTCGTGTTCAGGCCTGGCGCGGTGCAGCGGATTGGACCCAACGACGTTTAATAAAAGCAAGCGTTGGACCAAGGAAGGCCAGCCCCGTTGGCCATCCACAAACAGCATTTCCAAGATTTTGTCCGCGACCGGTTCGTCCATCCAAGATTTTACAAAATTTGTGGACGGAAACGACCAAAAACGAATCGGCTAGGGGGCAAAATAGGCCTCTCGACAGCCTTGCCGGTGCGCATACCCGCATCGGCTTTTTTTATTGGACAGGCCGCCCCAGATGCATTATTCTGTTCATATGTTGACCGGACTTAAAATTTTTACATCAGACCCGTATTGGCGTCAAATTGTGTCGGATTTGAACGCCACGGTGGCCGATGACGCGGTTTTGGCGGATGTTGACCTGGATTCATTGGAATTGTGCCCGCCGGTTACGCCATTGGAACTGAAATCGGCGATAATTTCTGCATTGGACAGGAACGATGATATTTTGGATTCGATTTTTGGGCGACCTGTGAACCTTACGCCGATTCAGCGCAAGATAATTCTGTGTCTTGAAAAAAGCGGCGGAATGGGTGCAGAAGAATTGAAATTGGCCATGGGATATGCGCCCGACGCCACAACGCACACGGTCGACACGGCAATTTACGGCCTGCGCAAACTGTTCGGGCGGGATTTTATCATAAACGAAGGTGGAATATTCAAAATTGGCGGGATATAAAGTATTATCTTTTGATAAAATATCCAGTACCCAAACCTATGCGCATGATATGATTGCGAATGGGCGGGCGTCTGATCACATGATAATCTGTGCCGCCGCGCAATACGCGGGACGCGGGCGGTATCGCCGCAAATGGGTGTCGCACCACGGCAATTTGTACGCAAGTTTTATTTTCAAATGTACCGAACGCGATTCGCGCCTTTCATATGCGGTGGCGGTCGCGATTATTGATACATTGGCCTCGTACGGGGTGAATGCCACAATCAAATGGCCGAATGACATATTGGTGGACGGGAAAAAGGTCGCCGGTGTTTTAATAGAATACGCAGGGCGATTCGTTATTGTCGGAATTGGGATAAACGTGCATTCCAATCCAACGGTCGATGAATATAAAACAACGAAGCTTGATAAATATGCGGATATAGAATTACCGGATTTGCTGGCGCGATTGTCAAAAAAGATTGATTGTTGGATTGGTGCGGAATTCGATTCGGTGCGTCGTCGTTGGATGGAATCTGCGGCGGGTTTAAACGGATTGGTGAAATATCGTGGCGAAATGGTCGAATTAATCGGCATAAACGACAGTGGTGCATTGGTTGTGCGTAATGGAACCGAATATTTTTTGGTTCATGGTGATGAAATTTTGATGTGATGAACATGGCGGATTCCTGCCAATTTTTATAAAACTCTTGACTTTTTGCACGATTTATGATATTATACAAAGCATCAAAAGAGGAATTTATGTTCACACATTGGTGTGAATTTTTTTATGCCGCACATCCGTGCGGCTTTTTTGCACAAAAAGGAATGAATATGGATTTCAATGTGATAACTGCGCAAAGCCAAACAATGGCATTGGCACACCAAATCGCGCGGGTTGTATATGCGGAAACAGATGCGCGTTCTTTACGTGTTGTCGAAGCATTGACGTCTATGATTTCAAATTGTGCAACAAAAAATAATCGCGATATTTGTGATGTCGTATCTGATGCGACGATATTCGAATCGCTGAATATCGATTCGGTGCGTCATGATAAATTAAGTGTCGATTCGAATCGGCGTGAATTTCAAATGTGTGTGCGAATCGCAATCCAGATGTTACATGGTAATTTGCCGGACGCGTGTTATGGCGCGACGATGTTTCATCGCGTAGAATTAATGCCAGATTGGGCGATTGCGCGCGGATATATTGCAGACATGGATGGAATATTATTTTACGCGTAATCTTTTTGTGGGGTTTTACATGAACAAATTTATCAAGGGTGGTTTTTTTGCGAATCGCAAAACACAAATTATGACCGGCGTCGGAATTATATCTGCGTTGGCGGCATATTTGGTTGGTGATTCCGATTTGTTCGCGCTGATTCAGGCGTTGGTTGCGGTTGGTGGAATATACATGTTGCATAAATCAAAACAAAATAAAGGAAAATAATATGGAAAATATACCAGAAAAATTTCGTCTTGAAGATGGAACATTGAACGCGGATGCACTTATAAAATCATATACAGAATTAGAAAAGAAAATTGGAAATATGATTTCTGTGCCCGATGAAAATTCTGACGAATCGTCTGTAAACCGCTTTCGCCGTGCGATTGGTGTTCCCGAAAGTCCGGACGAATATCCGCAAAATGAAATGTTTGATGATGAAAATGTGCGACAAGAATTTCATAAAATTGGTTTAACAAAAAACCAAGTTGAAAAAATTTATGACATCGCACAAAAATTTTTATCACCCGTTGTTGATGAAATTTTATCTGTGGAACAAGAATCAAATGCGATGTCGGAATTAAAAAAATTCTTTGGCAGTGATGACAAAATGTATGATGCATTCGTCGCAATAAAATCGTTCGGTGAAAAATTTTTACCCAGTGATGCGTTTGCCGAATTATGCGCCACACCCCAGGGAATACAAGGCGTTTATCGTATGATGCAATCGATGGAACCGCATGTGCAAACCGATTCTTCGGATATGAAAATTTTATCTGATTCTGATTTGCGAAATATGATGCGTGATCCAAAGTATTGGCGTGATCATGATGAAGAATATGTGCGTAAAATTGAAAACGGTTTCAAAAAATTATATTCGTGATGTAATTTTTTTATAAAAAAATAACTTTTCTTCTTTACTAATTTTTTTCTTTAATATAGAATATAAAACAAGAACAAAAAAGTTTGTTCTATCCAAAACAAAATAAAGGAGAGAAGAATGGCATTCACATTCTTGAAAACTGCGGCAAAAAAACCTGCTGCGAAAAAACCTGCGGCAAAGAAACCTGCTGCAAAGAAACCGGCCGTGAAAAAACCGGCTGCAAAAAAACCTGCGGTTAAGAAAGTCGCTGCGAAAAAACCGGCTGCTAAAAAAGTAGCTGTGAAAAAAGTCGCTGCGAAAAAACCGGTTGCCAAAAAAGCAGCTGTGAAAAAAGTCGCCGCAAAGAAACCGGTTGCAAAGAAAGTCGTTGCAAAAAAACCGGCTGCGAAAAAAGCATGTGCAAAATGTGCCAAAAGAAAATAATGGTCATGCACTGAAGATATAAATGCCCGCATCGCGGGCATTTTTGTTTATGAAAATTTCAGTCAGATATTTTGTCTGACTGAATTTTTCTTTGGATAATCCACATTGTGGACCCGATTGAATTTATTTTCGGCGCCGCACGCGGCATAACCATAAATAAATTTTTTGGTTGGGCGATTTTTATTCGTCTGGATTTTAATTTTTTTATAACAAAAGGAATAATAATGTCTGTTTCCATAGATCAATCGTTTGTGAAACAATTCGAAGCGGATGTTCATTTGGCATATCAACAAATGGGAACCAAACTGCGTTCCACGATTCGCAGCAAATCAGGCGTAGTTGGCGCATCCACAACATTTCAAAAAATCGGCAAAGGCACGGCCGCAACAAAATCACGTCATGGTATCGTTCCGGTAATGAACCTGAATCATACCCCGGTGGAATGCACACTCCAAGATTACTATGCCGGTGATTGGGTTGATGCATTGGATGAATTGAAAATCAATGTAGACGAACGTCGCGTTGTTGCGTCTGCGGGTGCATACGCATTGGGTCGCAAAACCGATGAATTGATTGTTGGTGCAATGAATAACGCAACATTATATGTCGGCGATTATTCGACCGGCCTTAGCAAGACTTTGATTTTAAGTGCTTTGGAAAAACTGAACGAAAATGACGTTCCGGATGACGGCCGCAGATTCGCAGTTGTTGGCGTAAAGCAATGGAATGAATTGTTGGGCATCACAGAATTTTCTTCGGCGGATTATGTCGGCGAAAATATACCATTCATCAATGGGTGCGAAGCCAGAAAATGGCTTGGTATCACATGGGTTATGTATAACGATTTGCCACTTTCATCTTCTACACATCGTGATTGCTTTATCTATCATGCGTCCAGTATTGGTCACGCATGTGGTCAAGAAGTCAAAACCGATATCACGTGGCACGGTGAACGCGCCGCGCATTTCATCAGCAACAGCATGTCCCAAGGGGCGGTTCTGATTGATGGTGATGGTATCGTTCGTGTTAAATGCGGTGAATAAACAAATAATCCAAGGGGTAAAAAATGGCTTTTCAAAATAAAAATTTATCTGTGATTGCATATGCAAACGGTTTCACATTGTGGCACTACGCCGCCAGTGAAACAATGACGGCAATTACGACCAGTGGTTACTTTAATGCGGTCAAGACATTGATGAATACCGGTGATATGGTTTTGATTAATGCGTCTGACAAAACGTCGATTAAGAAAATCGCGGTCGGTGACAGTGCGGTTACGACTGCTGCATTGGATTAATACCTTGTTTGTTTGTGTTGATAGGGGGCCTTTTGGTCCCCTTTATTTTTACTTATGGGGGAAATGATGCTTACAAAAATAGATTTATGTTCGATGGCATTATTGAAATTGGGCGAAGAACCAATTCAATCTTTGTCGGATGACACGGCGGCCGCAAAATTGGGGCGCACATTGATTGATTTCGTCATCGATACTTTGTTGGCCATGCATTCATGGCGATTCGCGTGCCACACATACACGATTATCAAAGATGAAAATGGGGATTTGAATGTCCCATCGGATGTTTTGCGTATTATCAAAACGGGTGCGCGCGTTGTCGAAAACAAAATAATATCTGATGCCGATTCGGTGGAAATAACGGCGATTCGCCGCGTTTCGCCCGATGAATTCCCAAGTTATTTTGTTTCATTGGTCGCAACAAAACTGGCGATGGAATTTTGCATACCATTAACGTCCGATCAAACGGTGTTCAAAACATTGGTCGCATTATATGAAACAGAATTACAAACGGCGAAATTCATAGACAGCACCACATCGATAAATTCTGCGATAGAAAACTTTTCATTGCTGGACAGTCGTTTCTAATACCAAGGGAGTTTTAAGAATGGGAAACTTTATTAAAACCCAAACATCATTTGCAAACGGCGAAGTTTCTCCGAATTTTTTTGCAAATTCTGATATTGCCGGCCTTGCACGATTGGAAAACATGGATGTTATTCCCGGCGGTGGCCTTCGTCGTCGACCGGGGTTGAAAAAAATTGCCAAATTGTCGGCAAATGCGCGATTGGTCCCGTTTTCTTTTTCTGAAACCGAGCATTATGTTTTGGCGATAATGAACGGATTGGTTCGTGTCTATTCGGGTGATTCGTTTGTCCAAGATATAATTGCACCATGGAGTGCCGCAGACGTGGGATTACTGCAATACGCGCAACGTTTTGGCACAATGATTTTTGTGCACCCAGATTATAGACCACGGATATTATATCGCGACAACGGTGTGTTCAAATTTACGAACTTTTCGTTTACATCGTCCGATGGTGGTGACAATGTCGATATGCCGTTTATGCATTTTGAAGATGCGGATAATGTGAATATCACGATTACCGTATCCGATAATATTGCGCACCTGAATACCAACCAAGATTTTTGGACGGCCCAGAACGTTGATGGGCATTTATCATTGTTGGGTAAAACATGGGTGGTTACATCATACGTTGGCCCGCGTGAAGTTATCGCGGCGTGTAACGGCGTGTTCACGGTTCCAGATTCACCAATCACCGATTGGCAAGAGGCCGTATTTAGCCCGCGTCGTGGATGGCCATCCAGTATAACATTTCATCAAGACCGCTTGGTCTTTGGTGGTGCAAAATCTTGGCCGGGCGGGGTATGGATGTCGTGTGTTGGCGACCATAAAAATTTTAATACCGGCACTGGGTTGGATGACCAGGCAATATATTTCACGCTTTTATCATCGCGTCGCCAACATATCTGCACGTTGATTAGTTGTGAAAACCTGCAAATCCTTACGTCCGAAGGCGAATGGGCGGTGTCAAACAAACCCCTTACACCGGAATCGGTAAATATAAAAATGCACACCACGATTGGATGCATTGCGGACCGGTACCTGCCGCCCCAGAAAATAGATGGTGCCACCGTATTCGTTTCGAACAATAAACGCGATATACGGCAAATGGTCTTGGATGATTTGGGCGACAATTATCATGCAAATAATTTATGTGCATTGACCGAACATATAATGAACAATCCGGTTGATATTGCGTATAACAAAACCGACAAGAAACTTTTTGTTGTTATGTCAAATGGCGATATGGCGGTATTGAATCGGGACACTGCATCAGAAATTTCCGCATGGGGACATTATATTACCGCGGGGAAATTCAAATCTGTTGCGGTATGCAATGATAAAACATATGTGGTGACCGAACGCAATTCTGAATATTTTATTGAAAGATTCGATGATTCAGAAATGGTTGATGCAGAAACCAATTCGTACACGTCGCGCGCATGTGGATTGCCCATCATGACATCGGGTCACAACGCAAAATATATACGAATTAAAAAGATTGTTGCACGCGTGCACGATTCGAAAACTTTATTTATCAATAATATTCGTGCCATTTTTCCAAATGAAGTTTATGCCGATGGTGCATCCGGTTTTTCGGGCGATTTATCGGTGAACGCGTTGGGAACATTGCGCGATATGGTGGACGGCCCGTGGGAAATATCAACAAGTGACGGTTTGCCGTTGACCGTATTGTCTGTGACAATATATGGACGATATCAAATATAATCAAAAGGATATAAAATGGGACAAGTTATTTCAGATGTAAAAGATATTTTGAATTATCAAGATGACAAGAAAAAAACTTCCGCAACGCGCAAAGAAATCCTTAAACAAATCGCGTCGGACGAGAATACTAAACAAAACTTGGTGAACAAAGTTTTGGCGACGCAGCGCGCAAAATATGGGGCGTCGGGAATGAAAAGCGGTGGTCAAACCGAAGAAGCCGTTTTAACCCGATTGAAACAAGAGACCGAAAAACCATACGATGAAAAAAAGCAATCAAATTTGACCAAATTAAAAAGCACGCGGTCTAAAAAGAAAAATCTTTTATTGGCGGCGTTGGAACATATGGACAAATTGGCCAAGTAAAATGACGGAATATAACCAATTTTTGGATTCTTGGAATTCTGTATTGGGGTTGAACACGCCGTCACATCACCATCGTATGACCGATTTTTTAACGGGCGTGTTAAATGGCGGAAATCATCGCGGACTTTTGATGTCATTTCGACATTCGGGGAAATCTACAATAGTTGGAATTTTTGCGACATGTGTATTGTTTCTGCGGCCAGACACACGAATACTGATTTTGTCGGCCCAAACGCACCAGGCCGCCCGAATGGTTATGCACATACGGAATATATTGGAAAATCATCCGTGGTGCCAAGATATGATTCCAAAAAATAAACGCGAATGGGCGGAAAACAAAATCACAATCAATCGACCAATTGGCATACGCGAACCTTCGGTTATATGCCAGGGTATATATGGTAATATAACCGGAATGCGCGCAGATTTAATAATTTGCGATGATGTCGAGGTTCCAAATACATGCAACACCGCACGAAAACGTGCGGCGTTGCGTGAAAGATTGCGGGAATTGGATTTCGTGCTGGCACCGACCGGAACAATGATTTATATCGGTACACCGCATACATTGGATACAATATACCGCACGGCCTAGGCCGCCGAACCCGTATCCGGCATAGAACTTATCATCTTGTGTAATTTATGCAACAATTTGTTTCCGTCATCCCCGAACATCGGCAGGTAAGTTTCGTAATCGGGCATATCAACCTGTAACTGTGCCCGGCCACGTTCGTTTATCGGTTTAGAAATGATTTCGTTCGCGCTGTCCCACAATTTGTATGCGCGTGCCGTTCTAACAATTGTGTCAAATTTTTTCAATGTATCCGGATGCGCGACCAATACATTCTTGATTGCGCCCATCCATTCAGGACCGAATTTTTTAACAACAGGATTGTGCATAAATTCTTGTAATGAATCCGAATCTGGCTCGAAATCGTCAATTGCAGAAATTAATTCATCCAAATCATCATGTGATATGTCGGCCCCGGTTGTTTGGTCGCCCATCATACCACCATACGGCAATAATTCGCGTGCAATAGAATCCATTGGGGTTGCACCATCACGCAGATTTTTTATATGTTGAACCAACATCTTGCCGGTGGGTAAATCGGCCAATTCCGTTAATACTTCGTCGGTGGATTCGTCAACCAAGACCCGATTCACGGCCGCCCACCCACCGTTGATAACATGTGCCTGGCGATAAAGGTTTAATAGTTTTTGTGCGATAACACTTGCTTTGGCTTTCATCTCGTTTAATCCCTCCTGGTGCGGATATATTATTCGGTGATGACCATAATAACCTTGTGCATGGTCTGGGCAGAAATTTTTTCTTCGGGGGAAACCATTTGCCCATAGATTTTACCCTTGGAATCTTGGCGCACAACGGCGATATGTGCGGTTACGGTTTGTTCATCGGTTAATTTTGCAAAGTCTGCATCAATAAATACCGCCAAATCCCCAACCGCCGGTTCCGACTTAACATCTGCAAAAACATAAGATTTTGCCGGAATAAAACCGCCCAATCGTTTAGAATTTGGAATTATCGCATATACACCGCGACGCCCCTCCAGGTTGGCGGGCGCGGCAATCATACTGGAATCAGATTTTTTGAATGCGATGGCTTTGCCTTCGGGTTTGCCGAATACCGGAACCAGTTTATTACGCGCATTGTCATACAATTTTGCGCCATACAGATGACCGTGCATATCACCCAAATCGGCCGCCGAATCACCCGGAACCAATACGGCACGCACACGTTCTTTGACCTTGTTCATTTGTTTGGTTAATTCGCCAGATTTGTACATGTCGGCGATTTTATCGAACATACTTTCAACCGAATGCGCAAAAGAACGCGCCAAAGGTTCGATTTCATTTTTATATACTTCGCGTTGACCAACCTCTATCTTGTGATACACCGAAAGCGTCATGCCTGCGTCCTTGGCGGCCTGGGCAATAGTTTTGCCGGCCTGTTGACGGATTTTACGCAGACCACTGCCAAAGATTTTAAGACCACCGTCTTCATTGTCGTTCATGCGGCGTGTGATTTCGCTTTGCCATTTGGCGGCGACTTCATCGGTGTCTTTGATAAATATGTCGGACAGTTTGCACCCAAGTATATTACAAATATTCAGCAATTGTTTTTGGTTCAATCGACGGACACCCTTTTCAATTTTTGAAACCGCAGACAGCGACAACCCCGAACGCCGTGCCAATTCGGTCATTTTCATGCCCGCGGCCAGGCGAATATTGCGAATATTGTTTGGAAAAATGATTTCTTCTTGGGCCATATAACACTCCTTGTATGAATCTTGACAAAATAATAGTCAATTTTATAAAACTTGGCAAGTAAAAAGTGAATAGAGTGGTTAGTGTAAGTGGATAGTGGTTAGTAAAAACGGCGCGTCGCGCCGTTTTTGAATATCCGGTTAAAATACTTTAGAATTATAAATAAAATTCCAGAGACTACTAACCACTAACACTAACCACTAACACTATCCCATATCATCTGGGATTTCGGATAAATCGATTGGCGTCGCGTCATTCATGGTGGGGGCGGGAGGAACGTTTTCTTCGGCAAATTGAATACCACCACGGTTGGCCATTTCATTAAGGTTATCAAATAAACTAAATTCCGCCAAAAACGCGACCTTGATAGTATCTGTTTTGCCGTGGCGGTTTTTGCCGATAATAATGTCGGCCTTGCCTTTGGCCTTTTCCATACGGTTTTGCCACGAATCAACAGATTTTTCATTTGGCGTATTTGAAAGGCGATATGATGGGTCGCGATTTGCCAAATAGTATTCTTCACGGTACGTGAACATAACGATGTCGGCGTCTTGTTCAATAGACCCGGATTCACGCAGGTCCGACAATTGCGGGCGTTTATCGTCACGCATTTCCACACTGCGCGACAATTGCGATAGGGCGATGACCGGAACGTCAAATTCTTTGGCCAACATTTTAAGACCGCGCGTGATTTCGGACAATTCCTGGACACGATTGTCTTTGTTTTTACCACCGGGCGAAGTCAGCAATTGCAGATAATCGATAACAATCAACGCGATGCCATTATATTTCCGGGCCAACCGCCGAACGCGCGTGCGAATCATCGGCACCGACATACCCGGCGTATCATCTATGAACAGCGGAATACGACTTATTGCATCGGCAAACTGGGTCATTTTAAGGAAATCTTCGTCGGTCAAAGAACCTTCGCGCATGGCACTGGATGGAATACGCGATTGCGAAGACAGAACGCGCGCCGCCAATTCCGATTGATTCATTTCAAGACTGAAAAACGCAACCGCACCGGTATATTGTGGATTGGCGCGTCCGGAAAATATGGCGTTCGCCGCATTAAAGGCAATGTTCATGGCCAGTGTCGTTTTACCCATACCGGGGCGGCCCGCGACGATAACAAGGTTCGATTTATGCAAACCACTTATGGCGGCGTCCAAATCGTTCAAACCCGTTGTTAGACCGGACAGTTTTCCGTCCGCCTTGTATGCGATTTCGGCCTCGATAAGTGCGCTTTTTAACGCGTTTGCAATTGGTGTTACATCGCGCCCCGAATCACCGGTTGTCGCCATGTTAAACAGCATTTGTTCCGCATTTTCAATCTGGGTCGTGACCGGTTTATCTAAATCTTCGACGAACGCGTCATCGGTTATGGTTTGCCCAATTTGAATAAGTTCGCGCCGCATTGCATTTTCATGCACGATTCGACCATATTGTTCGACATTCACAACGGTTGCACCCGCGCCCGCCAATTGGGTCAGGTAATCAATACCACCGACCGATTCCAATGTTCCCTGTTGGTCCAGGTAATTTTTAACGGTAATTATGTCGAATGGGATACCGGCCGCAAATTGCCGCATTGCCAATCGATAAATTTCCTGGTGCGCGGGATGGGAGAAATCTTCGGGCCGTAAAAATTCAGAAATTTTTTCCAACGCCCGGTTGTTGATAAGCACCGCGGCCAGCACGGCCTGTTCAGCCTCTATATTCGTTGGTAAAGTTTTGGGAGTAAAGTCCATGTCCAGTATAGTATATGAAAAAAACGTTTTTTCAACCCCTTTTTTATCGGGATATTCTGAATTAAGAATTCCGATTTTGGATGAAGACGGAAATTCGGCGTGGCCGGCGGTTTTCCCGCCCGAAAAAATTGATGAAATTCGTCAAACGGTCGGTGAAAGACATTTTTCGGCGCAAATGATGCTGAATTATGTGTCGCCCGAAAAAATCCGGCTTGACCCCGGGACTATACATTTCTATGAAGACGAATTTAACCCGAATACTGCGCGCATTGGTGATAATTTAATATCGGGCGCGGCAATTTATTGGGACCCGTCCGGTGGCCGTAAAAATGGCGATAACAGTGTTTGCGCACTGATTTATCGTGATGACAAAAACCGCCGCGTTTTTATACATAACATAATCTATGTGGTGGTGCCGGATGAAATAGATTATCCGTTGGCGTATCAATGTGAAAAAATCATCGAATTCGTCCGCCATACGCGCGTTCGGCAAATTACATTGGAAACAAATGGTATGGGGGCGGCGTTGCCGGAAATTATGCGCGATATTATAAAACGCAATGGCGGTGGCGTCAACCTGCGGCCCATCACAAATTCGCGTCGCAAAGAAGACCGAATATTGGACGCATTGGAACCATTGATGTCAACGGGGCGTTTGTTTGCGCACCGACGAATCACACAAACCCCATTTATATCGGAAATGTTGGCCTGGTCGCCATTGGGTGGCGGGGAACACGACGACGGTTTGGATGCGGTTGCCGGTGCAATTACATGTTCGCCAATGCCTGTGCATCAACCAATTGGATACGGTGCACGCTATGTGGCGAACACAAATTTCAAAATCTAGTACAACACAAAAGGAAAAAATATGAAATATGATTTACAACAAATGTACACGCGCGCAATAAATATGCGCGAACCATGGATGCGCCGTTGGGCGGACGCGCGTCGTTATACTATGCCGTCAACCGATGAAGATTTGGCGACATTATTTGATGCGACCGCGTCGGATGCGGCGGATAATTTGGCGGCATGTATGTATTCATTGCTTACACCGCCGGAATCTTTGTGGTTGACATTGGTGCGTGAAAGCGCCGAATCACCGGACCCGGAAGTCGCGACGGCGGCATTGCGCGCGAACCTGAATGATTCGAATTTTTATACAACGATTCACCAATGCTATATGGATTTAGTAACCGTTGGAACCGCGTGCCTGTTTATGTCTGAATCGCCGATTGGCGCGGCCAGTGCGTTTTCTTTCACGGCGATTCCGATTACAGACATCGCGATTTTGCCGAATGCGGTATTTCATACCGCGGCGATTTCGTTGTCCGAAGTTCTGCGCCGTTATCCGGAATGGACCCCGCCACGCAATATAATGGAAAAAGTAAAACAAGACCCTGAATACCAGGTTCACCTTGTCCAATCGTTGATTGACACAGAATTCACGGCATGGATTGATGTTGGTGGCGATATTGAAAATAACATAGTGTCCCGCGGAACATTCGAAACGAATCCGTATCTGATTTTCCGTTGGTCCGTGGCCAGTGGCGAATTGTATGGCCGTGGCCCGATTTTGCGCGCTTTGCCGGATATTAAAACCGCGAACAAAGTTGTCGAATTGGTCCTTAAAAACGCGACCATCGCGGTCAGTGGTATATGGCAGGCCGATGATGACGGCGTCATAAACCTTGGCAATATTAACCTTACGCCCGGGGCGATAATACCCAAGGCGGTGGGCAGTTCGGGCCTGACCCCGTTGGCATCGGGCGCTAACTTTGATGTGTCGCAAATAATTCTGCAAGATTTACGCGAACGCATACGCCACACGTTGTTGGCCGACAGAATCGGCCTGCTGTCCGACAAAGAAATGACCGCGACGGAAATTTTGGCGCGTAATGCGGATATGTTGCGCATTTTGGGTGCGACATATGGACGGTTGCTGCATGAATTTATACGGCCGTTGTGTGACCGTGGTCTGCAAATCTTGGCGCGTCGCGGCGTGATTGAAAAAATATCGTTGCACGGGGATGCGGAATTAAAATACATCGCGCCAATTGCACAAATGGTTGCGGAAAATAAAACACTAATTTAAGCGGGGGAAAAACATGGAACGTACAGAAATTGCATACGCACGAACGTTTGGATGTGCGTCTGGCGCGGTCGTGTTGGAACACCTGCGCAAAATAACCATAGAACGCGTACTGGGACCGAATGCATCTGAACCGGAACTGCGCAGCATCGAAGCCCAACGCGCATTGGTTCATCAAATTGAACAATTGGTATTGCGGGGGCGCGAAAATGCCAAAACATAATGGTTTATCAAACATCATCGATACATTGCGCAGTGGTTGGTTTTTAATCGCATTTATTGCCGGTATGATTTATTGGGTTGCGCGACAAGATAATGCATTGGTCGAATTGGATCGATTGACGGTTCGTATGACCACATTGGAAAATCGCACAACGGTGTTGGAGACCGGAATAGGGCAATTACAATTAAAAATCGACGGTATCAAAGAAGATGTTACATTGATAAAAACCGCCGTTATAAAATAAAAAAATCCCGCACACATGTGCGGGATAAATATTTTTAGCAACCGCCTGTTGCATTGCCAATCCATTTAGAAATAGAAATGTCTTTATGCAGCAAGAAATCATATTCACAATTGCCCGATTTATATGAACCGGTGCATGCGGCCAATGTCAAAACGGCAAACAATGCCAAGATAATTTTTTTCATGTATTCTCCTTTTTGCTTTTAACGCAATTAAGATTATATTCACATATTATTTTTTTACAAGTTTTTTTTGAAATAAAAAAACGACGCATTTGCGCCGTTTTTGTTTTATCGTATAATTTCCATCACTTTACGCGGAACGTCACTAATCAACACGCGTTCTTGTTCCATCGTGTCGCGATAACGCAGCGTCACCATTTTATCTTCCAATGTCTGATGGTCAACGGTAATGCACACCGGCGTTCCGATTTCGTCATGCCGGCGATAGTTTTTACCGATATTCCCGGAATTTTCCAATTCTATACGCCCAATGCCCAATGCGCGTAAATCATTTTCGATATTTTCGGCCAAACCGACCAATTCCGGGACGTTGCGTGCCAATGGTATCACCGCCGCCTTGACCGGGGCCAATTTCGGTTTCAGTTTCAAAACCGTGCGTGTCTTGCCGTCGGCCAGCGTTTCTTCGGTATATGCCTCTATCATCAACGCCATCATTGCGCGATTTACACCCATCGCCGTTTCAATTACGTATGGAATAAAGCTCTCGCCCGTTTGTGGGTCGGAATATGCCAATTTAATGGTGCTGTCTTTGTTTTCCATAACATTTGCCGCGATTTTGAATTCGTTTTGCGATTTTGTATGTGAACCCAAATCAAAGTCTTGACGATTGTGAACACCTTCAACTTCATCAAAACCATCCGGAAATTCATATTCGATATCGCCCGCGGCCTTGGCATAGTGCGCCAATTTTTCGTGTGGTGTGAATCGCAATTTGTTTGCCGGAATGCCCAATACATTTGTCCACCACGCAATGCGCGCCGCCCGCCATTCGGCGAAATATTTTTCATCTTCGCCCGGACGCACAAAGTATTGCATTTCCGCCTGTTCAAATTCGCGCATACGGAACACAAACCCGCGCGGAGAAATTTCGTTACGGAACGCCTTGCCAATTTGGGCAATACCAAACGGTAATTTATGTGGCGTCGAATCAAGGACGTTTTTGAAATTGATATATGTCGTCGTTGCGGTTTCCGGACGCAGATATGCGTTTATCTCGCCATCCGCCACCGCACCAATGGTCAGGCCCATCATCAATTGATATTCGCGCGGCGGCATTAAATCGGTCGAACCACAGTTATCACATTTTGTTTGGTCGCGCATTTTATCTTGGCGCATACGGGCACCACATTTTTTACATTCAACCAATGGGTCGGAAAATCCGCCTTCGTGGCCCGAATATTTCCACATTAAACGGTTGCCAATCAACGACGCATCCAAACCTTCGATATCATTACGGGAATAAATCATGGCGTTCCACCACGCGTTTTTAATATTCCGCATCAATTCCACACCGTATGGGCCGTAATCATACGTTCCGCCCAATCCCCCATAGATTTCAGACCCAGTGAATATAAACCCGCGCCGCTTGCACAGTGCCACAATATCATTTACATTTTTTGCCGGCATAATCTAACCCTTTTGTTTTTTTATCGACATAAGTATTATATTTTATTCCACATTTTGCAACCGTTTTTGACATAAAAAAGGGGGCAATGCCCCCCTATGTTTTTTCCCGCCTTTATTGTGCCGGGGCGATTGCAGATACCGGACAAACCGATGCGCATGTGCCGCACGAAACGCATTTTGCCGGGTCAATTACGCATTTGCCGTCCGGGCCCGCATTTATTGCCATCATAGGGCATGCCGCCATACAGGAATGACATCCGATACATTTATTTGGGTCAATTTTATAAGCCATTTTTTTCTCCATTTTATTTTAATTTCTGTTCAATAATCCCAACACGTATTGGAACATTGCGATAAAAGAAATATACAAATGCAATGCGCCCAACACCGCCAATTGGTCTTTCTGGGTGTCGTCACCCAACACCTCGTACGAACGCTTTAGCGTCTGCATATCATACGCCGTGAACAGCGCGAACACCAATACACCAATTGCACATACGATTGTTGAAAACGTGCCACCAATAGGCCAAATCATAGATACTATTCCAACCAAAATCAAGCCAATCATTCCCATCATTAAAAATATGCCCAAAAACGACAGGTCTTTTGCGGTTTTATACCCGAACGCCGCCATAAATGCGAACATCGCGGCGGAAATTATAAACGCCCAAACAATAGACGCCGGATTTACGGCCAACCCGCCCCATATAATCGGCGTCATCACCATTCCAATCGTTATTGCGTATATGAACAGTAATATCGCCGCCGTCGCCGGCCGCATAGAAAACGCACGCGCCTGGGCCCATATGGAGAGTGCCAGTCCCCCAAATATCAAAATATAGAACAACGGTGTCATGCCGGCGCCCGATACCAATAACCGCATCCCACCCATATAAATCATAATGAACGCAGTAATCGCCGTAACACCAACCGCCCCAAACATCAATGTAAAGATTTTCTTAAGGTATAAATCGATGCCGCCGATGGGCTTTTTATCACGCATAATATTTTTTTGAACCATAATTTTTCTCCTTGTTACTTCGCAAAATATATAATACAATATGGGTATATTTTCAAGAACTAAAAACAAAATAACAGGAGAAAAAAATGGTAAGTCATACACATGGTAAAGAAGTCATAGACAAAAAACCCGATCCAAGTATTGATACCACCACGGCGGGTAAACGTGATGGTGCGCTTAAGATATTAAAGGACAAAACTGTAAAGTTACAAAAATTATTGGAAACCAAAAAGAAAGCAGGCGCATTAGACGAAGACAACGAAAGAAAAAAGAAAAGATTAAATGAAATAATCAAAACACAGTTGAACATATATATCGAAAAGAAAGGCAACGACAAAGATATGATCAAGCTATGCAATATGCTGTTAAAAGAAAGCAATAAAAGATAATGTCAATCGTAATAGACCCGATTTCACCCGTTGCGTTTTCGGTTTTTGGTTTGCCGATACGTTGGTATGCCTTGGCCTATATCGTGGCGTTCGTGGTCGGGTATTTTTTATTTCGTTCGTTTGCGCGCCGGCCCGATGGCGGCCTGGATATGAATCGCCACGAATTGGACGATTTGTTTTCATGGATAATATTGGGCGTGATAATCGGCGGGCGATTGGGATACGTTCTGTTTTATAACCTGCCGTTCTTTTTATCGCACCCGTTGGAAATATTCGCGGTTTGGCATGGCGGAATGAGTTTTCATGGCGGATTGGCCGGCGTAGTTGCCGCAACATTTTTATTTACGCGTTCGTGGTCACGTGGGCTGCAGGTATTGGATTTAATATCGGTCGCGGCACCAATAGGCCTGTTTTTCGGCCGCATTGCGAACTTTATAAATATGGAGATTATGGGTCGCCCGACGGATTCGCGTATAGGGGTTTTCTTTAATGGTGTGTCCGATGTGCCCCGCCACCCAAGTCCATTGTACGAGGCCGCAACCGAAGGCCTGATGTTATTTATAATAATGCTGTGCCTGTATCGTTACACAAAATTGCGCCGTTATCCGGGTGCACTGTGCGGTGCGATGGCGATGTTTTATGCGGTGTTCCGTATAGTCTGTGAACAGTTTCGCGCCCCGGACGCCCAGATTGGTTTTCTGACGTCGTGGGGATTGACGATGGGCGGATTGCTGTCGGCGGCGCTGTTTTTATGCGGTGCGGGTTTGTTTTACTTTGCGATAAGACGCCGTGGCTAGGTTCTTGGTGGGTCGCACCCCAATCATTTTGCAAGACAACAAATAAACCGCCGCCGATAATTCAACCAAGTCCGGTTCGTACGCGGGATTTTTTCGCAAGAAAGTTTTAATATTGTTCAACAACATCATTTGTCGCATTGTGCAATCCTTTTTTTTGTTACGGGTAAAAAAGAACCACTAGAAATAAATTTCAAAGTGGTTGGAGTTAAACTACAATCAAACGAATTGCTGTGCTTATTCAATATATTCGCACACTCCAACCAACGGTTGGAGATTTAATGTCTCTCTGGACACGTTCGTTTGGGTAGTTTAAGCCCAACAGACAGAAGGCCCGTCTGTATTTCCATCATAACATTTTATATGCAAAAAGGCAAATTTATATTTTTTTATAAAAATTGCTTGATTTTATCGATTTTGCGGTATATTATACCGTCACGGCACCTGGGGTGTTAGCTCAGCTGGTTAGAGCGTCTGCCTGTCACGCAGAAGGTCGAGGGTTCGAGCCCCTTACATCCCGCCAGTTTTTTTGTGTCAGTTCCGGCCCCATCGTCTAATGGTTAGGACACCGCCCTTTCAAGGCGAGAATCCCGGTTCAAATCCGAGTGGGGCTGCCAAAAATTCAAACCACCCAAACGGGTGGTTTTTTGTTCAACCCCCCGGGTTTGAACCGGAGGTTCACACGATAGTTGACGAGAACAAGTGCAACGCAGTTCGAGTCTTACGAGTGGTGAGCGTAGCGAACAAATCCGAGTGGGGCTGCCAGAAATCAAAAATGCCACCATAGTGTGGCATTTTTAATTTCTCTTGGCGCCCTACGAGGATTGCGCAAGAATGTCAACGGCACGACAAGTGCCGTTTGAAAACGCAGTTTTCGTGGGCGATAGCCCACAAGACATGCATGGCGAAAACGCAGACGAACAATTAGCAAACCCGCAAAAACGGATATGTTTAATAGAGTTTTTGCATCTGGGTTTGATTATTGTTTGTCAAGGAAGCGGTGGGGCTGCCACTATGAGTAGCAGAGTGATTTATCGCGATGCGTTAGGAATGCCGCACAGGCACAAAGTGCCGAGCGAAACTAGATAAAACCGCATTTTTGCGGTTTTTTGTTTGTTTTCTAATGTTTTTCTGAGTTCGTAAGTTGATAGTTAAAAACACACACCGTTTCCACACATTTACGAACTATTTTATCACACGTTGCAAACTATCACGATATTGTGTGATTTGTTCCTTGGTTTGTAGATATTCTTTGTAATAAGGCAATGTTTGTTCGTATTGTTTCACTTTGTTATCGATAACAGCTTGCTTGGCTTTTTCTTTATCTTCTTTTATACCCCTTGGTATTATAATACCAAACATCATATAAGCACTGAGACCAGATAAAACAACAATCGCACCAATACCAAAACGATTATATTTTATGTTTCGTTTTTCTTCTTCTGGGTTCATATGTTATCCTTTTTGGCATTGTAGCAAGACTTATCTGCAATTGCAAGTTGTAAAAATATTTTAACATCTTTCCCGAACTGCAACAATTCATGCGTCTCATTAGTTCGTGAATTACACAGATGGCCCTGCCAGAAATCAAAAATCGGGTTTTATGCCCGATTTTTATTTGTTTTCCAATACTTTCACGAGTTCGTAAGTTAGGTGTCAAAAACCACCACCGTTTTACACATTTACGAACTTTTTGTATTTATAACTTTTTATAAATGCTTATCACATGACTTGAACAACCAATCATATCTGGACGTTCTGCTATTTCCAACTGCATTTGTTTTATTTTATTAAATTCAGATTTATTTAATTTGTTTGTGTATTCTTTTAATATTTCAAACATACCATCCAAAGATATATCACAAATATGTTTCAATTTTGTTTTTGGGATTAACTTATTAAAATCATTTACGAAATATGTTGCGTATATGTCTTTTTCAGTGCGTTTATTATACTTTGTAAAAGCACTATTATCACCCTTTATCAATCCAGACCGATAAATTATCGGTGTATTTGTTAGATAATTAAATAATACAAAGCCACCTTTTTTACATATTCTGACGGATTCTTTGATTGCTTGATTTCTTTCAGTTTTATTAAACAAGTGTGACATCGGACCATTTATAAACACAATATTAAAACTTTCAGATTTTATGGATTTCAAATTCAAAATATCAGCACATAATGTATCAAAATTATTACTTTTAATTTGTTTTGATAACCTATCCAAATTTTCTTGAAACAAATCCACCGCCAAAACATGTTTTGCAAATTTAACTAATTCTGGTGAATAAGCACGAATACCTGCACCAATTTCTGCAACGGAATTATTATTTTTTATATATTTTTTCAAATAAGTAAGTGTTATAAACCGTTCCAATAATACATTGTTTTCGGATATTTCTGTGGACTTAGTTCGTGTATTATAAAATTTGTTTAATATTTGTTTATTCATAACATACCCTTTCGGTCATATTATACCATAAAAACAACAAAATATTATAAATTATCACTATTTTTATGATATAATTGCTACAAAGGGGTATTGATATGGATTTTGAAACATTAAGAAATAAAAAAATTAAAGTTGGTGGATTTGTGCTGATGATGGTGCCTGCAACTATGGAATATGCCAAAGAAATTTTTAAAATTGTATCACAAGACCCTAAGAATATGATTTTTTGGATGCCTGACGGTTTGTTTGAATCACCAGAACATGTCCTGATTAGTTATTACCAACGCAATCGTTCTAATCGTGCACTTATGTTTGGTATTTTCAAAGACAATAAATTCCTTGGTGAAATAGGTTTTTCAAATATTGCAATAAAATCTGGTAAAGTAGATATCGGTTATTGGTTAAGAAAATCTGCCAGAGGCAAAGGAATAATAAATAAATTATTACCAAAAATAGAAAAAATGGCTTTTGAACAAGATTGGTGTCACAAGATACAAATTCATTGTGATAAAGAAAATATTGCTTCTAAAACTATCGCAGAACAAAATGGATACCAACTTGAAGGCATAATAAGACAAGACAGTAAATGGCCAAATGGGTCATTAAGAGATAAATTATATTTTGGCAAATTGAAATCTGAATAAAATATAATAATCACACAAAATTATCCAAGAACACCTTAACATCTTTCCCTAACGACAACAAATCGTGCGAGTCATTAGTTCGTGAATTGCACAGATGGCCCTGCCAAAAATAAAATGACCGCCGAAATGGCGGTCTTTTTTATTTCTTTTTAGACTTTGCTTGTTCAAGCAGTTCTGCACGTCTTTTTTCGCATGCTTCCTTAATTTTTATATAATCTTTGGCCTCTAAAAAGAATTCAAAATGTTTTTTACCATTAGGGCTGGTTGAATAAACATCATGCCAATAAAAAGATGAATAAATAATATAACCACCTATGCTCCATTGAACAATAGAACTAAAATCACCCATATTCGTCACGTGTTTTTCAACTGTTGATGTAGGAATTACACCCATCAAATTTTGAACCCGTAATGAATACGATTCTTTTTTATTTAATGTATCTGGCTTTTTTTCCAAGTTTTATCCTTTTTTTAAATTTGCGGTGCAGAGGGTATCAAAGTTTTTAGAAAAGTCAATGTAATTTATCTTCGAAAACACCTTAATTTCTTTCCTAAATTGCAACAAATCTTTGATTCCATCAGTTCGGGAATTGCACAGATGGCCATGTCAAAAATAGACGCCATTTTACAGATTTACGAACCAATTAATTTTTCATGCTGTGCCAAGCATTGTTTGCAAATTTGTTGAGACTTTTTATAAACTTTAATAAATTTATTACCAATATCTTCAGTTTCTAATTTTAACTTGTATATCGCTTTGGTTTTTGGTCCTGATTCAGCATCAGATGTATCACGTGTTTCAATAACATCAAAGACATCTGTTTGAGCTATCAAATATTCTTTTGCTGGGCAGTCTGTGGTCGGGCACCATATACAATGTGCTAACTGTAAATATTGGAACGATGAAATATATGGACTAGACATTTTTATACCTTTTGTTGTCTTATAATCTATATATAAACAAAAAAATCAATTTGTCAATGTTTTTTTAAGAAAACCATCCAAAAATAGCTTAATTTCTTTCCCAAAACACAGCAATTCTTTGATTCCATCAGTTCGTGAATTGCACAGTAAAAACGATCCTGTTTCATCGACTTACGAACTTTTAAAAACCAATAGATTATTTTACCAAACCATAAAAACACGTTTTCTTGCCAGAATATGCAGCCCACATACGGTCACCATAGCAGAAATGCCACCACTCATTCGGGTAATTAACAAAACCGTTTTTTTTCATAATTCCACATAATAATTTTCTGTTGCGCTGGGCTGTTCCATTTACTTTTGCGTTTGTCCTTATGCTTTTGCCCTGGCCAAGATAAATTATACCTATGTCCAATTCAGCACCATTTTTATCACACAAACCGATGTCTATAGCACCACCAGTTTGATGACCGCCATGCCCACGTCGTGGATCAGCAATAACACGTTTTGTTCGCAATGTTATTTGATCGTCAGTTTCGTCCGGATAAAGCGTTTTGAAATATGCGTACTTTTTATCCCAAGCTTCTTGTTGAACGCTTAAAGGTCGATAGGCATCATATATGATAAAACAAATTCCATCCGGCAAAGATTTGGATGCGCTTATGATTTTGTCTGCAACAGCTTTGCGTAAAAAAACTTGTTCTTCTTTAGTTAATCTACCACCGAAAAATAGTTGCAACCCAGATTTTTTTATATCAACAAGTGGTTCACCATTATCACACTCTTTTACACTGTTGATAACGAATGCGGGCAAACCAGCCGCCAAACCAAATTTATATTTTAAATATGCTTTTAATATATCGATTTTCATAAATATATCTCTTGATTGCAATTATTACAACAAAAGGAATCTGTTGTAAAATATTTTTATTTCTTTTCCGAATGATAAATTCGGACGCGCCCAAAAACTACATCCGGCCGGACCTTATTTCCTGTTTGATATTAACGATTTTTGCGTCGCCCTGTGGATGAATTTTCCTTAGGTTGGCGACCGCAAAACGATAAACATCGGCCATAAATTTTTTCCCGTTTATGCTCATCTTTTGATATATCTGGTGCAAAACGGCATCATGACGACCGTCCAGAATCAACGCCGACGTTGCCAGCAACGGTTCAAGCCGGTCACCCGTTTGTGCCAAAGAATTTTTGACCCCCGACAACGTCACATTACGCGCCAATGCCGCCATAGTTTGCCCATCGTTGGTCGCGCCCCTAAGGTAATAATGCGTATTATTGTGTTCATGTTTGGACGCAATCTTTGGGCCATTGAACTCGTCATATTCAAAACGGCGTTTAATCACAAAAGTTGATACATTGTTATGTTCAACCACCATTGGCGCAAAGTCCCATTCCCAATTCGGCGTTACCGTATCAAACCGCACCTTTTCATCACGCATGTTTTTCCACGCAAACACATCAAACCAATTATGCGCACGATCCATCACTGAATCAGACATAGACATAAATGCGCAAAACCGATACTTTGATTTTTCCACCGTGCACGCCGGCGCGAACGCGACCACCAATAATTGAGATAAAATTTTATTTACCTCGGCGGACGTGTAACCCAATTCGCGCATTTTGTTTTCGGTCAATTCCGCCATCATTTGCGCAACATAGGCGCCATGGCAATGCGTCAGTATATTTATTTTGCGCATATTCGTTGCCGCCACATTGGCGTCAATGCGCAGGCCTTTATCGTCCGATATGCGCGGCAAAATTATTTTCTTGAACAGTGTATTTATATATTCGGGCCGATAATCATTATACGGTCGCATGTTCGCCCGGGCATAGCGAATAATTGTCTCTGTATCATTCGGGCTAAATCCGAGTTTTTCTGTTTCCATGCGCAGCAATTTTATAAATTCATCGATTACAATTTCCGTGTCCCCGTTAAACGCGAACCGCATTTTATACAAAGGTGTGGGCCCGGCGGCACGCAATACAGGTGCGATTTTCCGTCGAAAAACATCATGCAGATTTCTATCATTAAAATAAACATTGGTATGCAGTTTTAATTCCGGAATAATATTGCCGCCGCGTCGGTCTAGCTGGAACCCGCGTTCGGCCGCATCATCATCCAGGTCCATCGGGTGATAAACCACAACATAGTTCGAAACATTGGTGATTTTTCCAAAGACCTCGTCTTGAACCATGGCGCCCAACTTTTCCGCCTGGGTCGGGGTCGTAATGCCTGTGCCCGGAATATAGACCGTGCACACTTCGTCGCGCGGAATCGCATCCACGGGTGTAACCGCACCAACATCGCCCGGGGCGGTGGACGTTCGCAAATAAATCAAAGAATTATCCAACATTTTAATACACCGGGTAATCGCGCAATGGCCCGTCCGGCCGCGTCAGGTCAGATTTCACCCCGCACGCCGAAACCGCCAAAACCGAAACGCATATTAAAAATAATAAAACCTTTCTCATGCGTTAAATTATACCACATACACGAAATAAGTCAAACACGATATAAATTATAGTTGACAAATTACATAGATGTATTACACTGGTAAAAAAAGGACGTAAAATGAAAATTAAAGAAGAATATCAATTAAATGTTCAAAATCTGATGGACTTGATTCCGACGTCAATCGTTGCGAAACAGACAGATGTCCTGAAAGACGGTCGGCGGATTATTAGTCGTTCCATTAGATGGGTTGTCGGCAATTACGCCGTGTATTCAAAATCGCACTGGGTGCATTTTATCAATTCCGACAATACAGAACAATGCGAATTCCATTTAAAAACACCGGATTATCAGGCGTTTGTAGACGCGTGCGAGGCCAGACGTGCCGAATTGTTCGGACCAAAACAGAAAAACAAATAAACATTTGTGCCAAAAATAATATGAACGCCCCGGGGATATAAATCGCCGGGGGCAATTATCATGGACAGGCGCGAGCTACTATCATCTGAAAGAAAAATCTTTTTAGGCAGGTCTACGCGGCTTTCTGCTCGTCAGGACATATATAGCATAAATCACAAATATCATAAAGTCAATGGCCCGAACTAATGGGTCGTGCAATTTGTTGTTTAAACAAGAAATAAAAACATTTCTGCAAATTTTGTGATATAACAAATTACGAATTGATATTTTTATAAAAATCGTCCTTAAACTCTTTTACGGTTTTATATCTATCGTTTTTATCGTAAGCCGTTGCTTTTAGTAACACATTATAAATACCATTATTTAATTCAAATTCATCTAACTTATTCGGTATAAAACACCCCTTGTTATACCTTTCCTCTGTATTTGAAATATTGCTAAACATATCAAATATGATTGCGCCCAATGTAAATAATGATGTTTGTTCGTCTATTATTGCACCCAATTCATTTTCTTCGGGGGCCTTTAATCTTTTGGTTCCAAAATAATCTTTCCCTAAATCATTTACAGTTGGCATTTTTCTAAATAAATCTATGTCACAAAAAGTAACATTATCATTTTCAAAGTCATAAATTATACTACTATCGTAAAAATCTACCGCAACATATCCCGCATCAATAAATGATTCAAAAAACGAAAACAATTTATCTGCAACTTTTAATCTTTTTTCTACTGGTAATGATTTGAATCTCATCAAAGGTGTTATTTCTTTTGTTTTTTCATATCTATCAAAATTCCAATGATCAAACAAACATTCACCTTCGGCATATTCATAGATTACAACAAAAAATTCTTTATATTCAAAAGCATCCACCAATTTAATCAAATTTTCATGCGTAATATCTTTGTATTTTACTGCTGCTTCTTTTAATAATTTAATCGATTCTTCTTCACTTATTTCAGCATTAACTGTTTTTGCACCAGCAATTTTGAAAAAATACTTTTTATTGTCCTTTTTTATACCAAAAGATATACAGCCACTGCCAGTTTCGTCTATAACACTAAACACAGTTCCATAATCATTTAACCAAGAAAAATCTTGATATTCCCGTAATTTAAACTCTATTCCGTCTATCACTTGATTAATCATATGGTTACCTTTTCATTTATATACACAGTTTAACATATCATCGGAATTTTTCAATATATTAACGACAAAAAACCATAATAAATTTGAACCAAACAAAAGGCCGGATTTCTAGCCTTTTTTATAAAAAGTTCGTAAATATGTAAAACGAAACCCACGCCTGATTGCGTGGGTTAACAAATTTTTGTGGTGGAGCTGATCGGTTCCGGCCTGCGCCGGAATGACGACAAATTGCGTGCGCAATTTATTTTTACTGCACTTCGTTTGTAAAAATCCGTCCGATCGCTACAAAAATTAAAACCGCCGGGTGGCGGTTTGAATTTTTGGTGGAGCTGATCGGACTCGAACCGACGACCCCTTGCATGCCATGCAAGTGCTCTACCAACTGAGCTACAACCCCATTTCGGAAACGTATTCTATATTTCTTCTTGCCAAATGTCAAATATATTTGCTAACCTGGGGTTAACAAGAAGGAGTTTTATACATGGATTATCAATCTTTAAAGACCGAAGTTGAACAGAAAACCGCCCAGACTATCGATGTTTTGCGGAATGAATATGCCGGTTTGCGCACCGGGCGTGCGTCGGTGCACTTGCTGGACGGGGTGCGGGTAAACACATATGGTTCCGATATGCCGTTGAATCAATTGGCAACTGTATCTACGCCGGATAACCAGACTTTGGCCGTGACTGTGTGGGATATGTCGAACGTTGGCGCGGTCGAAAAAGCGATTCGCGATTCGGGTTTGGGTTTGAATCCAATGAGTGCCGGCGCGGTTATTCGCCTGAACATGCCGCCACTTACCGAAGAACGCCGCCGCGAATTGACCAAGGTTGCCGGTAAATACGCCGAAGAGGCCAAGATTTCTATGCGTAACATTCGCCAAGATGCGATGGGAAAAATTAAACGCGCCGTTACCGACAAAGAAATTTCCGAAGACGACCAACGGAAATATGAATCTGACCTGCAAAAGGTTTTTGATGCCCGCGGGGCCGAGGTTGATTCAATTGCAAAACAAAAAGAAACGGATATCATGTCTGTGTAATTTTGGGCGCATGGTTTAACAATAAAATATTGGGTGCAAAAATGTTTAAATTGTTCAAAAAGAAATCTGATGTGACCGCGCCGGTCAAGGTTCCAAAGCACATCGCATTTATTTGTGATGGCAACCGCCGTTGGGCCGAGGCACGTGGTCTGCCGCCACTTATGGGCCATCGTGCGGGTATTGCGAATTTTGAAAATCTGGTTGATTGGTTCCTTAAACGCGGTGTCACGACGGTTACTTTCTTTATATTTTCAACCGAAAATTGGAATCGGTCCAAAGAAGAAGTCGATTTCTTGATGGATTTATTTTATTCGGAATTAAAGAAAAATTTAAAGCACGCATTGGAAAAAAATCTGCGCTATCGTGTTATCGGAACGCGTGACAGACTTCCTAAAAAATTGGTCGACATGTGCGATAAGCTTGAGGCAGAATCGGCGGAAAACACCGCCGGTACGGTTGTGTTTGCATTGAACTATGGCGGACAAGATGAAATTGTAAACGCCGCCAATGCCGCGATTGCCGCGGGCGCACCGGTTACACGTGAAACATTCGAAACATTTTTGAACACCGGGGATTTGTTACCTATTGACCTTATGGTGCGGACAAGTAATGAATTTAGAATTTCGAACTTTTTACTCTGGAAATTGGCGTATGCAGAATTGCTGTTCTTGCCGCAACATTGGCCGGAATTGGTAAAGTCTACAAAACTGTGGCAATTTGTCTTGGATGAATATGCAAAACGCAATCGCCGGTTCGGTGGCGGGAAAAAGGCAAACTATTCCGGACGTAAAAAATAAGGGGGCGGGTATGTCGGAAACAATGAACAGAATTTTGGTTGCAATCGGAATATTCGCGGTTATTATCGTGGCGGCATTGTTGGAACGTATCGGATTGCCCGGTGTATATTTGCTTTGCATAGGTGTTTCGTTGGCGATGATTGTGGAATTCTTGTCGTGCCTGTGGCGTGCGCCACGCGATGTGATGTTTAACGGTGCCAATATTGCAACATTTTTATTGTTTTTGGGATTATTGGGTATGGATTTTGTGTCGTTGATAACGTTGGCACATCGGCCGATGTTGATTTTGATGGTGCTGGTAATCATTTGCACGGCCGATATTTGCGCATGGTTTTTTGGCCGTCACATTGGTGGCGATAAAATGTGGGAACGTATTTCTGAACATAAAACATGGGCCGGCCAGATATGCGGGGTAATCGGTGGGACATTTGCGGCAATCGCATACGGTCATTTTGTTTTGGGCACATTTGTGTCGCAATTGGTTTGGATCGGAATAGGGGTCGCGTTGCTGTCGCAATACGGCGATTTGACCGCAAGTTTTGTAAAAAGAAAATTGGGAATCAAAGACTTTAGCCGCGTTTTGGGCGGACATGGTGGAATCATCGACCGTTTCGACGGTTGGATTTACGTGTTGCCTGTAATTTGGATGGTCTTGGCATAAAAGGGGGAAAGGAATGCATACTATAACAACCATTATCGCATTGTTAATTGTTTTGGGTGTGGTGGTTTTCATACACGAACTGGGGCACTTTTTGGCGGCACGTTGGGCCGGGGTTCGTGTTGATGCGTTTTCGATTGGATTTGGCCCCGCGATTGTTAAATGGGCCGACCGACGTGGCACCATTTGGAAGATTTCATGTTTGCCATTGGGCGGATACGTTTCTATCTATGGCCAAGAAGACATGTTCAATCGCAAGAAATATAACGCATTACCCAAGGCAAAAAAGGCGGGACATTATCTTTCTGCGCCGGCATGGAAGCAATTTATTATCATTGCCGCCGGGGTTGTTATGAATTTTCTTTTGGCGTGGTTGATATATTCCGGAATTTTCATGTTCAAACCACGTAATGTTCAATTGCCCGTGGTGGGCCAGGTTATTCGCGAAAGTGTCGCATTCAATGCCGGGGTGCGGTCGGGTGACGTGATTGTTCAAATTGATGGTGCCAAGATTACAAATTGGGGCGAATTGGTCATTGCCAAAGAATTGGCGGGTACGCGCCCGGCACGTGTAACCATTGCGCGTGGAAACGATGTGGTAAATGTGGAATTGGTGCCGGCCGAACGCTGGGGCCTGGTCGCAGACGGCAGCAAGACCGAGTTTCGCAAAAAGGGTTTCTTTGGTGCGTTGTATTCCGGTGCGCGTGAAACATATTATCAATCAAAAACTTTGTTGATTGTGTTGAAACAAATTATCACTGGTGATCGTTCATCACGGCAACTGGGGTCGTTTATCACCATTGCCCAGGTTTCAGGCAAAGCGATGGCGAACGGGTTCTTTGCATTGATGGCGATTATTGCGTTACTGTCGGTGAATTTGGGGGTTATAAACTTGTTGCCGTTGCCGGTGCTGGATGGTGGATATTTGCTGATTTTGATAATCGAAGGTATAACCCGCAAAAAACTGGGTGGCAAAGGAATGGAAATTGTTATTATATGTGGTTGGGTATTTTTGGCATTTGTGTTTGCCTTAACAATGTGGAATGATTTAGCACGGGTATTTGGATTATGAAAAAATATTTATTTGTATTTTTAGCGATGTTCGTTTTACCGGCGGTTGCTGAAACGCTTTCGCGTGTTGATGTTGTGGGGAATACTCGTATGGATGCGGAATCTGTGCGAATTTTGGCCGATGTTAAAATCGGCGAAAACATCACGTCTGAACGTACGAACAAGGTTGCAAAACAATTACAAGAAAGCGGGTATTTTTCGACTGTGTCGGTTAGAATGGACGGCGGTGTTATGAAAATAAAAATTACCGAGGCACCAATTGTAAATATGGTCACAGTCGAAGGTAATGATGATGTTTCAACCGAAGATTTAAAAAAAGAAATAAAACTTAAAGAGCGTTCCACGTTTGACCAATCGGTAATCGGCGCGGACGTTGGTCGTATGTTGACCGTGTATCAACGCAAGGGATTTTTTGGCACAAAAATTGAACCCAAAAAGATTTCTTTGGACGACAATCGTGTGAATGTGGTCTATGAAATTACCGAAGGGCACCCAACCTATATTCGTGATATTGATTTTTCGGGAAATGAAAAATTCAGTTCGCGCACACTAAGGGGTGAAATTTTATCCCGTGAATATGCATGGTGGCGTTTCATGTCACAATTTGATGTCTATGACGAAGACCGCATAATGTATGATCAACAAATGTTACGGCAATTTTACCTGCGCAATGGGTATGTCGATTTCCAGGTTAAAAATACACGTGGAACCTTTACGCCGGACCGCGAATATTATTCTGTGGTTTTTAATGTGGAAGAGGGCCCAAAGTATAAAATCGGAAAACTAAATATTACAAATCCGTTTGAAGATGTGCCGGACGATGTTTTGTACGACGCATTAAAAATTTCAGAAAAAGACGTATATAATATAGACAAGGTGGAATCCAGTATTTCCGCCATCCGTGGTGCGGTTGCGGACTATGGGTATGCGTTTGTGAATGTTGAACCGGTTCCAACAAAAAACGATGAAGCACGCACAATAGATTTGGATTTCAAGATTCAAAAAACAAATCGAATTTATTTAAATTCTATCAATATATTGGGCAATGTGCGGACATTTGATTCGGTTATAAACCAATTAATTCCGATGCGCGCGGGCGACCCATTTTCACTGCAAACAATTGAACAGGGCCGACAACGTTTAATGCGGACACGGTATTTCAAAGATGTGCAAATGGTCCCATCGCGTATCGCCGATGCCAATATGATGAACCTGGATATCAAGGTTGAAGAACAACCAACCGGTGAATTGTCGGGCGGGATAGGTTGGTCAAATATAAACGGATTCATGTTGGATGCCGGTATTACGGAAAACAATTTTATGGGCCGGGGCCAGATAGTTCAACTGCGTGGATCTGTTGCCCAGTACCAGAAACAGGCGTTGTTCAGTTTTACCGAACCGTTCCTGTTCGGACGCGCATTGTCCGCGGGTTTCGATGTTTCGTACACAATGTATAACTATAAACACCTTGGTGGATTTGGATACGACCGTGATTCGCTTACCATTGCGGGGCGGCTTGGGTGGCAATTGACCGACCATTGGTCGCAAACGTTACGTTTGTCCGCGTCATTTGATCAAAACTATGATTTACAGGTTGGCGGTTGGCAAAAGGCGCGCCTTTATACATTGGGGACGTATTTAAAGTATTATAACCTGGACACAAATTTTGAACAGAATACCCATACCGGATTGGTCGGGAACATGGGGGTGGCATATACCGGATTTGGCGGCACCGAAAATTTCTTGCGTTACAGTGCCGATGCGACCGCGATGGTTAAATTTTTGGAAGATCGTTGGCAATTAAAGACATCGTTGGATTTTGGATACATTCAAACATTGGGCGATGATTATGTGCCGCGTGTTTATCGTTATTTCCTTGGTGGGGAATCATTACGCGGGTTTGATGTCGCCGGCGTAGGCAGTCGTAATTGGGCGTATCGGTCATATTCCCTTGGCGGTATGTGGAAGATTAACGGTTCAACACAGTTAAATTTCCCTGTGTTTATTCCAGACGAATATCAGATAAAGGGTTTTGTATTTATGGACTATGGTATTTTGGGTAAACCGCCCGCACGTGAAAACACGTATTTGGGACAACCGAATTACATAGACAGTGGTATTCGCACATCCGCCGGTTTTGGTATATATTGGAACACGCCGATGGGGCCGATGAATTTCAGTTGGGGTTGGCCATTAAAGATGGGAAAGCACGATCGTGAACGTCGTTTCTTGTTATCATTTGAAACCCAGTTTTAGTGTGTTATTTACACTTGACCGGGGGCGCGATTTTTTCTTATAATCGAAATAAACATGGGGGAAAGAATATGAAAAAAATTATTATTGGATTGTTTGTTGGGTTGGTTTTGGCGGGTTGTGGTCAGATTTATGACCGCGAACCGGTTGGTATCGGATACGACACAAATGAATTAAAATTAAGTCCGTGCGCATGCATCATGGTCTATCGCGCCTAGGAATCATACCGTAACGTCCAAGGAGAGAGTGTTGGTCTATCCAGACGATTTTAATACGTCGGCGTTTCCTGCGGGAAAGCGGGTTGCTCTTTCCCGGACGATGGGAATTTGGTCGACAATCGCGTTCTTGATTATTATCGGTGTGTGTATCGCATTACCATGGTTGCGTGCCAATCAGACCGTAAATCCTTTTGTAATATATGTTGATAGTATGCGCGGCGAATGGCAATTGATTGGTCGTCCATTGGATAAAAAAGATGTGCCGTATTATCAGTCGGTCCAGCGCGCATTGGTTGGTATATTCACCGAAAAATGGTTTACTGTGACGGGCAACGCCGAAAAAAATGAACAACATTGGAAACGGTGCAGTCGTGAAAATGATTGCGCACGTCGCGTTCCGAATACGTTTGCAAATATGGATGGGTGCGACATATACTGCATTTCCGGCGAAGGTTTATATCAAAAGTTTGTAACGGATGTGATGCCATTGTACCAAGGCTATGAATTGGTTGGTGAAAAATGGTATGTTGACCCGAATAAAATTACTGTGTTCCCGGGTGGCGCCATCACTAAAACCGGCGGGACGTGGATTGCGCGCGGCCAGGTTTATTCGAATGTAAACGGACACTTTGATATTATTGCGTATGTCAAGGTTGCATATGATGTGGCGCGATATCCGCAAACATTGGGATACTATATAACGGGATTCAGTGCATACAGGGAATAATATGAAAAAACTGTTTGGATATATTATCGGTTTGGCAACAATACTCGCGGTATTTGCGATGATATATATGGTTGGCGCAATATATGATACGGGGACCCGGGCGACAATTGAACCATATTTCTTTCGCACGGGTCTAAGTGCCGCGAACCAAACCGGCATGCCGCGCAGTATATCCGATGTTGGCGAACGCAAAATACGTGATTGGTTAATTCAAAAATTTGTTACAGAATATTTCTATGTAATTCCCGATGTTGAAAATGTTGCGCAACGGACGGAGCGTGGTTCGGTTATTTGGTATATGTCCGCGCCAAATGTTATGCGTGAATGGGAACGCAACCAGGCACCAAAAATTCAAGATTTGGCGGAAAGTGGTGCGCGTCGAACTGTGCGTGTGTTTAATGAAATCTTTAAACCAGAAAACAGCGATTATTGGCATGTTGATTATGAATTAAAAACGTGGTATAAACCAAATGATATGGCGGAAGTACCAATAACAACGCGCGGGACAATGCATATAAAATTGCAGGATACCGACAAAATGGGCCGGCTGTACGATGATATGGATGCGGTTCAAAGCGCCCTTATGAAAGGTGTTGACCCGGCGGTTGTGTTTGTGTTTCGCGTATCGGACGTAATGTTTGAAAAGGAATAAATAACATGAAGCGTTTGTGTGGTGTATTTTTGTGGATGTTGTGTGTGGCGGGGACGCCGGCGGTCGCCGATGATTTTGACTATGAAGATTTTGCCGAAACCCCGGAATATGATAATTTTGATGAATATGCAATTGAAACAAATGGCGATTCAGATAATGCGTGCCACATGGACAGTGTCACAATAAATGCCGGCGATAAAGCGGTTGCGGTCCAATCTTTTGATATCGCGGGCATAATGTTGGGCATGACCTTTGACGAGGTTCAAATGGTCGCGCGCGAAAATGGCCTGTACACAAATCGCCCAAAAGATAGTGTTGTATATTCTATGCATCCCGATTGGAAATACAGCCTTGATTACGAATGTCGGCGTGGTGGAATATACGCGCCCGCCAAGTTGAATGCGTGTATAAATTCGTTGGCACGGAATCGGGGCGTGCTGTATGCGTCCGAATTGCACCTGGTGCGTGGTGTTACCGGCGAAACGATAGATGTATATTTTACAAGCAACGCCACCGACAACGTCGCATGGAAGATTGTATATAAAAACGATGTTGATGAAATCGAAGGCGACGCCGAAAAGTTTGCAAATCAACGTGATAAAAAAATCTGGGCTTGGTGGCAAAACGTTTTGGAAAAATACGGCAATCCAAATTCAAACACAGATAAATGGGCCAGTTCGGATAACGCATTCGACCCAATGATGACCGCGTATTACGGCGAATTGGAATTGGTCGATTGTGGTCGCCAATCCGAAGACAGTTCAATAAATATGCAACAATCCACCGATAATTTTGCGGCCAAAGATTACGCGTTTTAGTTAAAAAATGGATTCTTATCAGAAAGGTATTTTTTCGGAAATTGTCGCGTGCGTGTATTTAATGTTGCACGGATTTCGGATTGTGCGCCGGCGATATACTACGGGGCGTCATACGGGCCGTGCCGAAATAGATATTATCGCACGTCGTGGAAATTTAATCGCGTTCATAGAGGTCAAACGTCGCAAAACAATCGAATTGGGATTCGATGCAATTACATGGCCGCAAATAAAACGGCTGCGCGCGGCGGCGGAAACATATTTGTTACAGAAACGTTGGATGGGTGATGCGCGGTTTGACGTGATTATAATTCACGGGTTCTACATAACGTGGGTTAAACAGGCATTTTAGTTGCACGTGATGTTAATAAAAAAACGGGGTAAACGCCCCGTTTTTTAATCCCTTACGCCGTCCACAAACTATTTAGTGTGGCATTTTGGCCTCGGTCATTTCGACGTGTTTACGCAATTTCGGATCGTATTTACGACGTTTAACCTTGCCAGTGGCGGTTTTATTATTTTTTGATACAGTGTAAAAATAACCGGTTTCCTTGTTTTCCAGTTTGATAATTTCTTTGCTGCCTTTTTTAGATGCCATTTTATTGCCCTTTTTATTTGTACTGGGTCAGATTCTAGGTTATTTTTTACTGGAAATCAAGTCTTTTTTATCATAATATTATCTGCATCCGAACGGGCCCGTGGCGAAATTGGTAGACGCGATGGATTTAGGTTCCATTGGGGAAACCTGTGGGGGTTCAAATCCCCCCGGGCCCACCATGAGCCATAGCGAAGTGGCCAAGGCGGGTCGACATCCCAGATACAATTTGACATCAATCTTATTTATCATATAATCCCGGTATGTTATACATTGTGCGACACGGACAAACAGATTGGAACCTTGAGCACCGGATTCAGGGCCAAAGTGATATTCCACTAAATTCAACCGGCCGGGCCCAGGCAACCCAGGTGGCGACCGAATTATCGCGGTTTAATTTGGAATATGTTATTTCGTCCGACCTGTCGCGTGCGGCGGAAACCGCGCAAATAATCGGTGGCGCGTTACGAATAAATGTCGAATACGATCCGCGCCTGCGTGAATATGACTTTGGAAATTTAACCGGGCGCGTCCGTCAAGAATTGGATGCCCAGACGATAAAATCATTCTTTGCGGCCCCGGTCAAGTTTGACGCAGAACCGTTTGAACACGCCTTTGCGCGCGTGGGCGAATTTTTGCTGTCCATGGATTACGGTAAAAATATTTTGGTTGTGACGCACGGCGGCGTTATAAATTTTGTGCTGTGTTATTTGGAAGACCGGAATATATTTAATCCGCATTCGTATTTGGATAAATGCCTGAACAACCATATCGAAAATTCGGCCATATTGCGAATCAAAGGCTCCGAATCGGGTATATCAATTTTGAAAAATAAACGTTTTTACGCTTTGCCGCGTTCGCATTAGTTCGCGTTTGGCATATAAATATTTTCCCCGGGCGCCAACAGGAAATCGTGGTCCCATTCCCCACGCACCAGCATGATTTTCATCTTTAATCCACCAACAACCGACGGATTTGCCTCTAACACATCGACCAAGATTGTATATTGCGTCAAAGGTTCCACCGGAATCCACGCCCCGATATCACGTGGATTGTCATTGTGTTTTATTTTTAAATAGTGTTGTGATGCATTTGTGGTGAATGTTGTTCTATACAACCTTGGAACAGAGGTGCCAGCATTTATAATTAGTTCAGGTTGGCTGTCTGAAGTAGTATTATAAAGCCAAAGGTTAATGTTTAAAAATGTTGTTGGTGCGGCCCATGTATTTGTTAAAATTCCGGTTGTTTGATCGAATGTCGCATTAAATGGGGCCGGATGCGCAATGTTTGGGCCGCTAAAAATTTCCACCAATAAACATTCGCCTTGGTCATTCCAAGATATACATTGAAATTCCGCATCTATCGCGTTTTGAATTGCGGCGTTCATTGTCGCGGCGTCAACCAAAGAATCCATTTGGTCGTCATATTCGCCGGATGCGCTGTAAATATCTTTGGTGCCAACCGTGCCCGATTCACCGGTGTTTGTCAAAACCTGGGTCGCACCGTTATTCGCGGAAATTTTATCTTGTTTTTGTGCAACGGCGTTGTCAACAAATGCCTTGGATGTTGCGACGTTTTCACCCGCCGCAAATGCAGCCCCCGCACACAATGCACAAATTATCGATACCAAACATTTTTTCATGATTTCCTCCTTTTTTCACCCTTTGTTGTTACATTCACTAACCACTAACACTAACCACTATCACTAACTAAAATAAACCGCCAGGAAATCCTGACGGTCGGGGCGTTCGAAAATCACAAATCTGATGATTCCGGTGGTATTCATATATACGCCACCGGCACCCCGACGCAATCGGGGTATTGTTGCGGCGCAAAACATCCAAAAATTATGCTTCACACCGAGATTTGCAGGCTTTCGACAGCCCCGAACCAGATTCCCATCTGATTCAATATTTAGTCTACCAAAAACGATATTTTTAATGCAAGGAAATTTTATCGTATCAAATAAATTACGTATGCCGCGTATGTGACCAAGAATATAAGCCCGCCAATCCGCGTTAGGCGTGAACCACGTGCCGTAAATATCATCAACATTATAACCGCCAACATTGCAATCGCACCATCCAATATAAACGCCGGATTAAAAGGCAACGGATGAATCGCCGCCGCCGTGCCCAGCACAAACAGTATATTAAATATATTCGAACCAACAATATTTCCAACGGCCATATCATATTCGTGCTTTAACGCGGCGGCAACGCATACCGCCAATTCGGGCAAACTGGTCCCCAGGGCGACCAATGTCAATCCAATGACGCGATCCGACACGCCCGCGCGCGTTGCAATATCCATTGCAGAATCCACGGTCAGGTTGCTGCCCATGACTATGGCGGCGATACCGGCCACAATCATCAAAATCGTCATCGGCAAAGAAAAAGTTTTAATTTCCGGCGCCGCCTCGTTCGAACGCCGCGCCATGATTATTGTGTACGTAATAAATCCAACAAACATCGCCAGAAATACAAATGCCGCAATGCGTGACACGGCCCCCGCCCAAATTCCGAATCCAATCAATAACAAAGTTACCAATCCGACGAATGGCAATTCATATCTTTTCGTGTTTTTATGTATGGGCAACGCACCGATTACCGCGGTCAACCCCAATATAAGGAATATGTTCGTAATATTGCTGCCGATAACATTGCCGATGGAAACGCCGTCCGAACCCTTTAATGCGGCGGCGATACTGATTGCGGCTTCGGGTGCACTGGTCCCGATGGCGACAAGTGTTGTCCCGATTATAATCGCCGGAATATGAAAGCGTCGCGCCACACCGGCGGCGGCGTCCACAAATGCGTCCGCCCCACGAACCAGTAATACAAATCCGACGATTAATAAAATCAGTGATTCAATCATGCCATATAATATACCATAAATTCACTTTTTTTAAAACAGATTTTGTGATAAAATATATGTCGATAAAAATGTAGCCCATGGGAGATAAAACTATGCCAGAAAATAATGTTCGTAATAATATCATTCATCAAACGGCCGATGATAACTGGATTCGTTTGGCAAAAAACAGCGCGCGCGCATATCGCAAAATAGGTGTTATTACAGAACGCGAATATAACGAAGTGCTTGATACAAATGATATCAATGTTATTCAATCCATTATCGGTGATATTCCGAATATGGAAGTGCCGATGCGGTTGAAATTCTGCAAAAGTTTTGTGGGCGATGACACGGAAAACTTTAATGGCGCAACCCCGGCGATATTGTCGTATGCGTATATGGCAACCCGTGGCGAAGATACGCCCGTGGCGCGGGCGTTGGCCACGCGCATTGATGAAATGTCTGCGGATTTTGCAAATTCCGGCGGTATGGTTTTGGATAACGGAACCGATTGGCCGTTGGTTAACCTATCAAATATTGCCGATGTGTACGAAGGATTTGTAAACGCATTGGTTGCTCGTATGGCGGATTTGGATGCGTCGCGTGACGCGGCAAAAATTGCCGAAATGAAATCTAACCTGGCTCAAATGGAAACGGTTATCAATGATTATGATGCTGCGTGGGGATTGGACAAAGTTCGTATCGAAAATGCACCGCAATACGAACATCGTTGGGACGAATTGAATAATGCATTGGATGGCGCCGGATTGTTCAATGAAACCAAAGAACAGATTAGAAAGTATAATTTTACAGATAAAAATAAAGAAACAATCCCACAATTTTTGGAAAATGGCGAATTGGATCCAGATGGGCGTGCGGCTGCATTATTGGATTTGACGCGTGGCGATATCGCACGTCGTCGTGTTACAGATTTGAATGCGACGGTTAATGCGGATGAAATCGAACAAGAATTAAATAATGAATTTTTAATAAAATTGTATGAAACGGCAAACGCTGACAAAATTGTCCAAATGGCGACGGAAAATCCCGAGGTGTTTATGGACCCGCAAAAGCGTGCGGAGTTTGTCCGTGGCCTTGGTAATGCGGGTGGTGAAATATCGGACGCGGCATATAACGCGGCGTTGGATGAAAATGCGAACGCCACCGCCGGATGGGGTGCACGGTTCAAGAAAAAATTGGGTACGGCCGCGGAAAAAATTGGTGGATTTTTTGGCAAGGTTTTTCATCGTAATGAAAAAGTTGACCGCCTATCGGGCGTGCGTATGGCGCCGCAACCGGTTGATATGCGTCAAAAACGTATCGAATTATTCAAACGTGTGTTAAAGGGTTTTGCAAGTGCATTTATTGCCAGTGCGATTATCACCACGGTTGCAACCGCGGCGGCGGCAACGGCCGGTATATCGCTGGCGGCGTCTATGGCGGCAATCGGGATTATAACTGCAATTGGTATGGGGGTGATTCAGGTCAATCGTTGGCGTCGTGCCCAAAAACAGGCGGGCGCGCCAACCGATATTCGTGCATTCTTGGCAGACAAAAGGTTACTTTCATCACTTGGGGTCAGTGCAATTGCGGTTATTGCAATGTGCTTTGGCGCGGCCGGTATGGCCGAGGCGGCCATGGCATTGGGGTATGGCGCATTGGCGTTGGGTGGCACCAAAAACGCGGTCGAGGCCTATCATGATGCGCGCAATTCGCGTACCGCCGATGGAAAACGTATGTCGGTTGCGGAATCTATTGCATGGGCGATTGCCAATGCCGGTGCGGTTGTGGCGGGTGGAATGGCCGGACGTATGGTGGCAAACGTGGCCATCAACACATACAATGATGCAAACCCAGAAAATCGTTTATTCCAAGATGAAACGACCCGCACTGAACGGCAAGAATTCACCAAAGAAGTTGAACGCAGTAAAACGGTCACGGATTATACAGATAAAATGCTAGAAGGTGCCAAGGGGCGTGTGGAAAGCTGGTATCGTGATAATCCCGATTTGTTGCAACAACGTATCGATGCTATTGAACAATATAACATCGAACATGGAACCGATATCAATCCGTATCGTGCATTAAATGTTATTGGTTTGGCCGGGGAACAGACGCCCGACAATATGATGCTGCATGTAAATAATGGTGGTTCGGTGCCAAGTCATGGGCAACATGGTGTCTATACTGGTCCGAAATGGCAGAATACATATGGGTATACCCCCGAACAAATAGATTTGGCGGCACATACATTTAATCCTGATGGTACTATAAATTCCGCATGTATGGATATTGTTAGAGATTTGGATTTACATCACCTTGGTGTCAAAGGAACGGTGGGTGTCGTTGATGGCGTGCGTGGTGCGCATACGGATGGTGTGTTACCGCAAAACGATATTGCGCGTGGAGGCGAGGTTAGTGCCAACGGTCGCGTGCACAGTGTGTATGCGCCACTTGGCGAGACGCCAACGCAACACACCGAAACATGGAACGAAATCCAGACAGAATACAAGGATGTAAATGTAACAGACTATATGCGTGCAAGTGATGGTGGCGCGAACAGGGCGGCGTTTGGAAATTATAACCCGCGTAAAAATAAAACCACACCACGCGATCGTATTGGTGCATTTTGGGACAAAATAGAAACGGAACAACCGCGTCGTGAAGAACGCACGCCGGTCGAACCGCCGGTTCAAGACAAGCCGTCACAAGAGGTCATAATCGATGATGTTCCGGTGGTTGAAGAAAAGCCGGTGGTGGAAGGTATAATCGATGAATTCCCAGCTCCCAAAAAGGTTACAGAAGAAGTCCCGGTCATTGAGAAACCAGAGATAATAGTCGATGTATTCCCAGATCCAAAAAAGGTTACAAAGGAAATTCCGGTCACAGAAGAACCACAACCAGAGATAATAGTTGATGAAGTTCCGGTGCCGGAAAAAACCGATATTGACTTCGATGATGTATTCCCGGCACCAATTGATAACGAACCGGAAAACGAACAGATTATAGAACCCGTGGTGGAAGACACAACTGAATTGGATGTTGTGCCGGGCAAAAAAATCCTTGCCCTTACGCGGCCCCAGGCCAAAGCGTGGCACGATTTGAACGCGCGACGGAACAAAGTGCGTGAGAAATTGCGCAAAAGTCCGCATGCGTCCAAAGCGGCCAAATTGCACGCCCAAGAATCCAAATTGACATACCTTATCAACAAATTGTGTAACGAGGTCGGACACCATGATTATGCAGCCATTGATCGTGCTGCAAACGAGGCTTTGTTGCGTGAGGCTTTGAATGAAAAGCAGGCCTTGATTGATGCGGGCCCGGGTGCAAATGCGACAAAATGGGATATTGCCGATTGGCGTGCGGATATTGCGAAATTGGATCGTACTATTCAGAAAAAAATAGACAAATTTGGTACAGAAACCTTGGATGGCGCGATGGCGGATAAATCTGATTTATATTTCCCGTCGCCGGTTCCGGGGGTTCAACGCCAAAAGAAAAATGCGCGTGGCGATGTGAAATTGCCATCTGAAAATGATTTGGTGCCCGTGTTTGAAGACGTGCCCAATGAAAAAATGGTGTTTGAACCGGTAAAAACCTTTGAACAACCAAAACAAATTATTGAACCTGATGTTGCCAAACCGGTTGAACCGGTCCGGAGCACCGGAAAACATGAGCATCAAATTACTTCGATTCGTGGTGTGCCGGTGAAATTGATGGATCTAGACGGTCGCGGTGGAATTGTGACGGATGGTTTTGATAAACCTGTGGTGGTGGTTGAAATAAACCAAAGTAACGTTTTGCATGATGGTGTTCCGTATGATGATGTGATACGCATACCATTTTGCCTAACAACGGTGGTCGATAAGCGGACGAAACGCCCGGTTCGTGGTTGGTATCCGGCCAGATTTTTAAAACCAAATGGCCATACGATTGTAAATGAAGGCTATGCCAATAACGATTTGTTGGAAATTGGCAGTGTATTGAATCGCGCCATTGGTGATAAATATGATCTCAATGTGGCGACGCATGTTGATAATAATTTGGTTATTGCCGAAATCGTCGATTCTAATTATGGAAACCGTGGTTTATATGCCCAAGGCGTAGATTACGCTTCGTACGATCCAGAAACATTGTCTTGGGTTTTGGGTAAAATAAAATCGTCAGATTATCGCGGTTTTGCCGCCGGTACTCAAAGGTTGGGTAAACGTTTAATACATGGTTTTGGCCTTGGACACAGGAATAAAAATAAAAACCAATATTAACATAAAATTCACGGGAAATCGTTCCCGTGAATTTTTTTAGTAAAAAAGTTATTTTATATTATAAAATTTTGTGATATAATACCAAACATGAGAAAAAGAATTTTAAGTTTTTTAATTTTGTCTGCAACGCTAAATGGTGGTGCGGCATTGGCAAATTGGCAATATTCTGGGGAATATACATACGATATGAACGCGTACGATAATGGTGGCCGTGTGGCGGTTTCCGTTCGTGGCGGTGCAACGTATGCAATGGCCAAAATGCAAAATGATAGCCCAATTGTTTTTTCCTATTGCGTTAGCGATTCGGGCGAGGTTCAAGATTGGACGGGCGAATGCCCCGAAGGTTTTGAATATGCAACGGGCGATATGGGTAAATTGGGGATGAGCAAATTGTCCGAGGTTGGTTTTGCCGCCGGGGCAAGTATTGGTTGGATAATACCGAATGCTCCCCAGTGGCGTCTGGAATTGGGATGGGATCGTTTTTCGGAACTTGATTATAACGAAGCACCGTTGTTCTCGGGTGATTTGAAATTAGGTAATGGTTATACAATCCAAGACCTTGAAATTGGTGGCGTTCAATCTAAGATTTCCACCGATTTGATTAGTATGATGGCGTTTTATGATTTCTTTAGTGGTTATGTAAAACCGATGCATACGATTATTCCGTATATTGGAATTGGGTTTGGTTATGCCGACACAAAGACCGTTATGAATTTCTATGATAATTCTGGGGATTTGTCGGATTATTGGATTCTGCAACAATTTGGCGAAACCGATGGCGGGGTCATAGATTTTTACAAGGCGACCACCAATACATCAAACCTTGCCGGTGTTGCGGCGTTGGGATTTTCCTATGGTTTTGTAGAAGGTGTATTCTTGGATTTCGGCGCACGCGTATCGTATATACCACGTGTTAAATACCGCCTTACCAATTCGGATGATTCGCGTCGTATGGATTGGTTCAGTGCCAAGAATTTAATCTATACCAATGTAATGTTGGGTATTCGTCTAGAGTTTTAATTCCGTATGTATTAAACCCCATATTTGCCCCGGTTTATCGGGCGGTATGATAACGCCTCTACCAAATCTGGCATTTCTATGTTTGCGGCACCACGCAGGTCGGCAATCGTTCGCGCAATGCGTTTGATGCGGTTATATCCACGCGCGGACATTCCCATTTTTTCCGCCGCGGTATTCAAAAAGTTTGTCATTTCGTCGGACAGTGGCGCATGTTTTTCCAAATCGGCCCCATCCAGACGCGCATTTACATAACCTTGGCGGGCAATCTGGGCATCGCGTGCGCGTGCGACACGCGCGCGTATTGTCGCGCTGGATTCCGTCGGTTTGGAATCGACGGTCTTCATTTCCCATGGGTTTACCGCGTCAACATCGACATGCAGATCAATTCGGTCAAGTAATGGCCCGGAAATTTTATTCTGGTATGCCTCGGCACATCTGGGTGCACGGGAACAGGACAGGGCGGCATTACCCAAGTGACCACATGGACACGGATTCATGGCGGCAATCAATTGGAACTGTGCGGGGTATGTTGCGTTGCGTCGTGCGCGTGAAATCATAATTTTACCCGATTCCATTGGTTGCCGCAAAATCTCCAATGTGGCGCGGTTAAATTCCGGCAATTCATCCAAGAACAAAACCCCATTGTGTGCCAAAGATATCTCGCCGGGTCGCGCATCCGAACCGCCGCCGGCCAATGCAACGGGACTTGCCGTGTGATGAACACTGCGGAATGGGCGTCGTGACATCAAAGTCTTGCTGTCTAAACCGCCGGCAATAGAATAAATAATCGATGTTTCCAACATTTCATCCGCGGTCATCTCGGGCATAATCGTCGCCAAACGTGACGCCAACATGGTTTTGCCAGACCCGGGCGGCCCCACCATTAACATCGCGTGCCCGCCCGCCGCGGCAATTTCCAATGCGCGTTTGGCGGCGGCCTGGCCATGGACCTCGGCCATATCTATGTTCGCCTCATTTGATTCGCCTATTTGTGGCATATCGGGCGCCCCCAGGGGGCATTTCCCATTAAAATGATTTATCAATGCCAACACGTGATACGGTGCCAATATATTGTCATGCCCCGCAAGGCGCGCCTCGGCCCCTTGATCGCCGGGACAAATGATTCCAAGTTTGTTTTTCCCGGCCCAAACACTGGCCGCCAACACGGCATTAGTTTTTACAATCGCGCCGTTCAATCCAACTTCACCGATAATAACATATTTTGATAATTCATCTTGGGGCAAAATATCAAACGCGCATAAAATCCCGCACAGAATTGGCAAATCGAAATGTGCGCCACTTTTTTCCACGTCCGCCGGCGAAAGGTTCACGGTCAATCGTTTTGACGGCAATTGCAATCCCAATGCAGACAACACGTTTACAATGCGTTCGGCGGATTCTTTGACCGCCCGGTCGGCAAGTCCGATTATCTTAAATTCCTGCTTGCCCAGGCCCGCGGACATCTGCACCTGGACATCAATCTTGGTTGCATCCATTCCGTTAAAAATAATAGAATTCAAAGAAATCATGATTTTTACATTATAGACTTGCCATAATTGAATTCAAGTTATAAAATGCGAAACGTAAATTTTTTTAAAAGAAAGGAAAGAATATGCCAACAAAATCTAAAAATCGTGCCCGTGAATGGTTTGATACATTGTTTTACGGTATCTTGATAGCGATTGTTTTTCGCAGTTTATTTTTGGAACCGTTTAACATACCGTCTGGTTCAATGATACCGACGTTGCACATTGGCGACCATATTTTTGTGACCAAGTGGTCATACGGTTATTCGCGTTATTCTTTCCCGTTTGGTTCGTGGAAGCTTTGGAATGGTCGCGTTTTCAAGAAAATGCCACGGGTTGGTGACGTTATTGTGTTTCGTAATCCGAAAAATGAATCTGTGGATTATGTCAAACGTCTTGTCGGATTGCCGGGCGACCGTATTCAGATGAAAGGTGGCCGTCTGTATATCAATGGCGAAATGGTGGAACGCAAAGACCCGCGCCCGTACATTGTTGCGGTTTTGCCACGTTCTTTGCGCAATATCGGGTATTTCAGTGATAATATGACGGTGCGGGGTAATAAAATCTTGGTTGATGATAAACCCGCAGATTTCAATTATACAATCGAATATAAAGATGACCGGCTGTGCCGCACCAACGAAAGACTTTGTGGTGTATTCCCGGCCACCGAGTATACCGAGGTTTTACCAAACGGCGTCGAACACAGTATTATAGAATTCTCAGATACTGGATATATGGATAATACGTCGGAGTATACCGTTCCGGAAAATCATTTGTTCTTTATGGGCGATAATCGCGATAATAGTAATGATAGTCGTTCCGAGGTTGGCTTTGTTCCGGTGGATAATATGTTGGGACGCGTATGGTTCGTGTGGTATTCGCATAATTATGCGGCGCCAATGATTGCATTTTGGAATTGGGGTGCTAAGATGCGTTTTGACCGGTTCGGCCAAGGCATACATTAAAAGGACGATATAATGAAATTAAAATATAAATTTAAAGACGAAGCTTTATTGGACTTGGCGTTGACCCAAAGTGGCGCGAATATCGGCCATAATAACGAAAAATTGGAATTTGTGGGCGATCGCGTTTTGGGCCTTGCAGTGGCGTCGTTGCTTTATCGTATGTTTCCGGCGGAAACCGAGGGCGAATTGGCACGGCGTTTTGCGGTCTTGGTGTCAACCGATACATTGGCGTCGGTTGCGTTAAAGATGGAATTGGATAAATCCTTGCGCCACGGGCATTTTACGGGCGGTCGCAAACGTCACCTGGTTGCGAATGCGATGGAGGCTGTCCTGGGCGCGATGTATTTCGACAGTGGCTTTGATGATACGGCTAAATTCATTTGGGAAATTTGGCGTCCATTGGCCGAGGCCGAGGCCGAAGCCCCAAAAGATTCCAAGACAAAACTGCAAGAATTTGTTCAAAAGTATGACAATGGCGCATTGCCCGTGTACGAATTCTTGGATGCCACCGGCCCCGCGCACAGCCCGGTTTTTACGTCGGTTGTAACGGCGATGGGGCAAAGCGCAACCGGTTCGGGTTCGTCGAAAAAGGCGGCCAGTATCGCGGCCGCGGCGGCATTATTCAAAAAACTTGCAAATTCATAATTTGGTTATTACAATCGAATAAAAATAAAGGAATTAAAAATGTTTTCAATTTTGTTAGTGTTGTTAATCATTGTCGCGGTATTTATGACCGGTATCATTTTGTTACAGAAGTCCGAGGGCAGTGGTATGTCCGGTTCGGCCGCGGCATCTATGTTTGGTGGCGCGCTTACCGGTGCGGCGGCGGGAAATTTCCTGACGAAACTGACGGCATGGTTGGCGGTGCTGTTCTTTGTGTTATGCGCGGCATTGGCCATTGTTTCGGCCAAGTCCGGTATTGGTGACGCGCAAAGTGGTCTGCGTGCAGAATTGGCGGCGGATGAATTGGCGGGCGAACCAACACCATCTGAACAACCAACGGATGCGGCAAACATCCCGGCGGCCCCGGCCGAACCTGTATCGGTTGACGCGAAATAATAAAGATTTTATTACTTGTTAAAAAACCGACCAAATGGCCGGTTTCTTTATTTTGAACCTTTGCCGAATATACGTGCAAAAAATCCGGTTTTGGCGGGCATTTTTACCCAATTGCCTTTATCGTAATAATAGTGATTGTTGCGATAACCATAATTTTGATTTTTTATTTCACCGTTTAACCGTTTGAATGCGTTAGACCAAATATCATTAAATGTTCTTTCTTGGCCATTGGCACTAACGTATATTTTGTTTCGGTCGTACACAATTTTGAATTCGCCATTTTGCGATTTACCCATAATTGTTTCCAATGTATTTTTGCCAACGGGTTGAATATCTACGTCAAAGTCGCGTCCACGCATGACGGTTTTAATTATTCCGATAATAATCTTATCCATTTTTTCATTTGCATCCATACATAACTCCTATGATTGATTTTATCTGCATGTATTATATCATAAAATACTGCCATAACAAATGAAAAAACCGACCAAATGGCCGGTTTTGAATTTCTGGCGCACCCATTCATTCCCCTTGATACACAATAATAAAAAATACACTACGCACCCAGAAGGATTCGCTCGCACGGCACGATGTGCCGGCTGCGCGCAACCCGTGACGATTTTGGCGCGCTTTGCTTCCAAAATCTACTTGGTTTCGAACCCTGCGTTGCTTCGCAACTTGTCGGGTTCGTCCCTTTTGGGCGCAAAACGAATTAAAAAACGCCCAAACGGGCGTTTTTGAATTCGTGGCGCACCCAGAAGGATTCGAACCCTCAGTCTTCTGATCCGTAGTCAGACGCTTTATCCAGTTGAGCTATGGGTGCAACGCACATTATTTTATATCAAAATATCGCGATTGCAAGAAAAATTTTGAAGTGTGAAAAAACGCCCGGATGTCGCCAAAATCACGCCGATTCGTGGTCGTGTATAACCTGGGCATAAACGAACGTTTGTGTCCACATCTTTTTTAAAAAAATCGACTATTGTTTTTACTTTGTTTTTTTAATGGGTCCCTGGGTGGGCACAAACGTTCCTTTTTGCTACAGTCTTTTTGTATACGAATCGGGCATCGTCATCCCGACGAATCGCGGGCCAAAAGTCCCCTTCTTATGAAGAAGGGGAGGGCCACTGGAAGTGGCGGGGTAGTTGGGGCGCCAAGGGCGCCGAGGCTTTCGCCTCAGTCTACCCCACCGCGTCCCGCGGTCCCCCCCTTCAGGAAAC
>JAZROX010000046.1:0-1292 GCA_045648945.1 Candidatus Enterousia sp.
TATTTTAACTTATAACGCAAAGATGATACATTTATCATCCCGCCCGTTTAAGGCCCGCAAATGGGCCTTATTTTCGATTTTTCATTTTTCAGTAAAATAACGGCCGGCAACGTTTCACAACGCAACCGGCCCGATATGAAAAAATTTTTTGGTAGCAATACAAATGTAAAACAAAACCGGGACATTTCACAACGCCCCGGTTTTAATCCTCCAATAATGAATCCTCTTTTTTAAGACCGATGCAAAGATACGAAAAACCCGGGATAATTCCCGGGCCAATCGTTACTTGTAAATTTCGTTGTTGATGTGTTTATGGATTAGCGAATAAACCGCGATAATTGCCGATTTGTTTTCGTTATATTCCTGTTGCGGGCAATCGGCAACGAAATTTTCGAATTGCTTGTACAGGGCTTGCAACTGTTCCAACGTCATTGTGTACCGTTGGCATCCTGTTTCGTCAATGATTCCGCGTTGGATTATGTCTTTGCGGTCCGGCCGGGTTCCCATCTTGTAATGAATGAACGCCTGTTGGGCCAAATCCTTGGGTGTGTCGTCCGGGAACATCAACACGGAATACACGGACGCATATTTGGCGTTTGGCCTTTCCGATTTAATCGTGACGGTCGCTTTGACGCCCGGGCGGTACGGTTCGTTGGTTTCAACGTTGACCACGTAATGTTCGATTCTGTACGTTTCCATTGCTTATTCGGATTTATGGGATAAAACATCGACCATATAAAAGGCCCGGCCGTTGCCGTTATAGCCATTCCGGATTTCGAAGAAATAACCGGCGTTCGTTAATTCCCGGATAACACGGAAAAGTTCGGTTTTCGTCTTGATTTCGCCCGGGATGTAAATATTGCGCTTGATTCCGTATTTCATATTTCTTTTGGATTGTGGGGCCGGTCGCCCGGCCCCGGGGTTTTACATATCAACCACAACGGTTTTTGTGGATTCGGCCAAACGGCGGCGGATTTCGCGGTAACAGACCGGGCCAACACTATACCATCCCATTGGTTCGATGTGTTCGGTTTCGTTCACGCGTTCGGGAATGGTCGCCACGTTGGTATCAACGAAATAACCGGGTGCAAGCCCTTGAACCTCTTTCATCGTCGCGGGATTCAGTTTGCGGCCGCAACAAATGCACGTTGTATCGAAATTTGCGCCACGGTCCAACGCACGGTTGTAATTCTGTTCGTAATTGTCGGTCCGGAACATCGGGATAACCTTTATTGCCTGTTTCATATCTTGATTGGATTGTGGCCCGGGTTTCCCCGGGCCGGGGTTGATTA
>JAZROX010000047.1:0-112740 GCA_045648945.1 Candidatus Enterousia sp.
GTGTATTATGGAAACATGTCGCCCGAGAACCTGCACATGAGTGATGGCGCAACACGTTCATTAAAGGCCAAGATAGGGAATACGGTATATTCCATCTATGATGATAGCGCGTTGTGATGATAAAAAATAAACCGGCATAAAACATGCCGGTTTTTTATGTCCAAAAATTTTAAGACAATTTGTGAATGACCAAACCGCTGCGCAGTTTTGGTTCAAACCATGTTGTCTTGGGCGGCATAATGTTGCCCGTATCCGCGATGTCAATTATTTGACGCATTGTAACCGGGTACAGTGCGAATGCCGCAACCATTTCACCACTGTCGACACGTTTTTGTAATTCGCCCAGACCACGTATGCCGCCGACGAAGTCTATACGTTTGCTGGTGCGCAGGTCGCCCAGGTTCAATATTTTATCGAATACCAAATTCGACAGAACGGTTACATCCAAAACGCCAATCGGGTCATTGTCATTATATGTACCCGGACGTGCCGTCAAAGAATACCATTTGCCGCCCAAATACATACCAAAGTTATGCAATTTTGTAGGCTTGTAAATTTCCGTGCCCATTTCGACAACTTCGAAAGATTCCGACAATTTTTCCAAGAATTGTTCCGGTGTCAAACCATTCAAATCTTTGATGACGCGGTTATAGTCGATAACCTTTAATTGTGATTCCGGGAAAATCACCGCCAAGAAATAATTGTATTCTTCGTTTCCGGTATGGTTCGGATTTTGTTCGCGTTTTTCCGCACCAACACGTGCCGCGGCGGCGGTGCGATGGTGACCGTCCGCAACATACATCGCCGGAATGTTTTTGAATATTTCGGTTATGCGCGCATTGATTGCGTCGTCGCGAATGACCCAGAATTTATGACCAAAGCCATCGGCCGCAACAAAGTCATATTCCGGCGCGTTATTCGCAACAAAGTCCGCGACGATTTTGTTCATTTCGTCTACATCCGGATACGCAAAGAACACCGGTTCGATGTTTGCATTTTGAATACGAACGTGAATCATGCGGTCGTCTTCTTTGTCTTTGCGTGTCAATTCGTGCTTTTTAATTTTCCCGGTCATATAGTCGTCTACATTTGCGGCGGCAACCAAACCATATTGGGTGCGTCCGTCCATTGTTTGCGCATAGATATAATACATTTCTTTGTCATCCTCGCGCAGCCAACCACGGTCTTGCCACAGTTTAAAATTTTCGACGGCTTTGTCATAAACCGCCTGGCTGTGTTCGTCGGCGATTGGATCGAAATCGATTTCCGGTTTGATAATATGCAGCAAAGATTTTTCACCGGCCTCGGCCTTGGCTTCGACGGAATTAAGAACGTCGTATGGGCGCGAAGCAACCTCGGCGGCCAATTCTTTTGGTGGGCGAATGCCACGGAATGGTTTTATTTTCATAACATCTCCTTTGTTAAACCGCGTCGATTATAGGCCCAATTTTTCCAAAAGGCAACATAATATGCTTTACATATTAACCGTGGCGTCGATAATCGTTTCGCTGTGGTTCGGGTCCAGTGGGTGATGCTGGAACGGGACGCGGGTAAAATCTATCTTGCCCATGTCTATTTTGCGCAGTGTACGGTTATACATCGTGTGATAATATACTATATGGTTCGCCGTGTCGGTCGAAATTGTCCACTGGGTTGCAGACGGCATATCGAACTTTGCGGTGCCGATGTTATATGACGCGCCGAATGGAACGTCAAAATTATTCAAAATATGAAAAGATTGCATAACTGTGTCATGCGCCGTTGGTTGCGGTATAGAGTATGTTTTCAAAAATGCCGCGCGCACAAAACGTGACGGTGATGAAAAATCGCCGGGCAATCCGCGCAGGCCTGTGCCGTTACTTAATGATTTTAACTTAATTGGGCCAAACTGTGTTGGGCCCGCGCGGCCGGGATACAGGTTCACATAGTTATCCAGGTTCGTCATGTGCCAATCAAAGTTCGGCGAATTTGCAATCACGCCAACGGGGCTTTCATAGAATGTCGGCATGCCGTCGATTATTTCCATGACGACCTGGCGACCCGAGGGTTCGGTGATGCGCCAATGAACGGTGGATGCGGTTGGGTCTATGTTGACGACGCGAACGGTATCGATTGCGTTTTTAACTTCGTCAATGGTGGAAAATTGTGACAGTATCCATGATACAACCTGGAAATCGGCCAGTGTTTTATCGCGATATGTTGCGTCATAGGATTGGTATTTGCCAAAGTTTGGGAAATAAAACAGGCCCACGTTTAACCCGGTCTCGTTCGTGCCGTCGACGACGAATTCGGGTTGCTGCATCCCCAGGCCGACAAAGCCGTATTTTGCGGTGAATCGCATGCCGCCCTTGCCGCCATCGGGCAAAAGCGATTGTTCGGTATGTCCACGTGGTGATATCACGTACATGTTGTTCATTTCTGAACCCGACCAATCCACAGTGCGTGCGGCGATGACGGAATTGTCGGTTGATTTTAATGTGATGCCTGTGCATGCGTTTGCGCCACCAACAATGTTCAAAGAGTATGATGCGGCGATAAAACATATTGGTAAAGTTTTCTTCATTTTTCATCCTTTGGTTGTATGCATGTATTATACGCCGGGCCAGGGCGCCGCCCAATAGGAACGATTGCGTCACCACAAATGGAATATTTTTTATTTGCAAAAACGAAAAGCCCGGTATATAATACCCCGCACACTGGGGCATAGTTTAATGGTAGAACTCCGGACTCTGACTCCGTCAGTGTTGGTTCGAATCCAGCTGCCCCAACCAAGATGTACGACCGTTCGAATTTTTAAGTAAATCGAACGGTTTTTTCAAGGAAATCCAAGCTTTTTTATCAACGATGGTCGAGTTCGAAAGTATCAATTTCAAAAGTGCCCGTTTTTGGTCTGTTTTCGAACTCCGTATTAGATTTCCGGCATTTGCAGCGATTTCGACGATATTTTCAATAATTTCACCAATTTCATTAAAATCGTCAGAACATTTATTTAATTCTGATTCAATTTCGGCTATTTCAGTGTCCAATTGATGTTTTTTTGTTTCATATATTTCTTTGGTTATAACACCGTCTAATAACATATTAACGGCATTATCCAATCGGTTTTTTGCATCTCTCAATCGTTTTTGCAATTCCTGTTTATGCATACGGTTAAAACCATTTTCGTTTTGGATATATTCACGAATACTTGATTTTAATGCATTTAATGCTTTGTCTGAAAAATGAAAAGAACCTACCAATTCGTCTTCAATCTGTTGAAACACCAATTGTTCGTTTATGGGCTTTTGGTCGCAATTACCATGTGTATGACTGCATTTTAAATAAGAATATTGTTTGCCGCTTTTCTTTGTGTGTAATTCTGGTGTCATTGTGCAACCACATTTGCCGCAGCGAAATAACCCACGCAAAGCAAAATCCATACTACCGTATTCTGTTTTGGTATGTATAGTTGCTTTTCCTGACAACTGTTTCTGAACCGTATTGAACAAATCTTCATCAATTAAAGGTGTATAAATGTGTTTTATATAGTGCCCTTTGACATACATAACCCCACAATAAAACGGATTTTGTAAAATTGCATGTATTGCTGCACGACATAATGGTTTGTCTGCAAATCTGGACGTTAAACCGTGGGTTCTGGCCCAAACAACCATATCTTTCAAAGAATATAACCCAGTTGCATATTCTTCAAACATTTTTTTAACCAATGCTCCACGTTCTTCGTCTATAATAACCGTTTTTTTCTTGTTTTTTGTAATATTTATATAGCCGGTGGGGGCTTTGTTTTGCAGAATTCCTACTTTCCAATTATATTCCATACTTCTTTTAACATTATCTCTTAATGCATCAACATACATTTTAGCTGCTAAGATTCCCATATTCCAACGAGTAATATCTGACGCTGGACTATTTTTTGTTAAAACAAGTGAATCTTTCCAAAAATGAACTTCTATTGCGTCTTCTTTTAATAATGCTTCTATCTCAGCAGATTCTTTAAAACTTCTTTGAAACCTATCAACACAATATACAACTATGGCCGTTTTATTTTTTTGCTTTTTTACAAATTCCAACATTTTATGAAATTCTTTTCTATCGCCACGTGTTGAACTTTCGGTCAATTTAATTTCTTGAATTACAGAAAAGTTATGATTATTACAATATTCCCTTATCTTTTCAATCTGTGCATCCAAAGAAACGCCTTCAGCCTGATGGTCTTTGGAAACCCTCGCGAATGCTATTGCTTGGTTGCATGGTCTTAATTTATTAAAATTTATATCTGTATTTTGATTTACTAACATAATTTTACCTCTTTATTTATTTGATTTTACCAAGTTTTCTGGGGTTTGTACGCTTTTATTTTTTGCTTCGAATGTATATAATGCACCGGTTGCAAAGAATTTAATTAAATCACGAACTGCACCGTTTAATTCTTCGTCTGAAAAAGTATAATCAGGATACCAAGATTGAATTTCTTGCTTTAATATTTCAAAATTGTTCATATCAATACCTTTAATTACACAACAACACCGCGTTATTGATATGTATTAGAATCTTTTCGAAACAGACGGTTCTCGAACTAAACTTCCAATTCGGACAACTATTTTCCAATTCTGATAAAAATGTGGTTTGACCGATGGGGCAGACCACAAACAATAATGTCGAATAAAACTATATTGAAAATATCAAAACCAAAAAATATGTTCGAACGCTTGTATTGATTTAAGCAGAATATACTGGCTTTTTAAGGTTTTTGTGCTATATTTTACGTATGATTAAGAAAATATTTGAACTTATAAATATTGGTCGTTTCAGTGATTTTCGGCAAAAACAGGATTTTGCCATCCGTACAGCTGCATCCACAAATAATTGTAATATCATTTTTGGGTTCAATGGTTCTGGAAAATCTACAATTTCCAATGTGTTGTCGTTATTTGGTGATGGTTCTTTTTCGAAAAACAAACCGGATATTTTGCGTGCTATGACAAGAGACGATGCTGATATACCAAGTATAAAATTGGAATTACAAAATGGTCAAAAATTGCCTTACTCTGATACGATACGAGAAGGCCCGATATATGTGTTTAATTCAAATTTTGTTTCGGACCATGTGTCAAATGGTGTAAGAAAATTTAATGGCGCAAATGACGGATTGACAACACCAGAATTACAAGACACAAACAACAAAATTGAAGAATTAGAGAAAAACAAGCGAGATGCTGTTAAAGAAATTGAACGTTTAGAAAAAGAATTTGAAAGAATAAAGGGGGCGGCGAGTAAAGATTTTAATAAAAAATTTCCTTCGCTTCGGTTAACCGGTTTAACGTTAGATAATGCTTCAATTCCACAAACAACAGAGATTGAGTTAGAAAAACAAAAAGATAATTTGATATTGGAGCATGAACATAGCACAAAGTCGTTGGAAATTGCAAATCATATTACCCAACTTCAAAGTATTTCATTAAATCAAATCAATTTAGACATAAAGATGATAAATGAATTACTTGGTCGAACAATTACACAGTTATCAAAATCAGCATTAGAAGACAGAATTCAAAATATCAAAAATAAATTTACAAATAGTGAATCTGGGGCATTTGTTGAAGAATGGTTTAGACATGGTAAGCAAATATTAGAAAAACCGGGAATAACGCATTGCCCGATTTGTAATAGAGACTTAACAGGGCAATTGGAAACTATATTGCAGGATTTTGATGGTTATTTCGATAAAAAATATGACGAATTTATAAAACTGATTTCCGAATATATAACAAGTGTTAATACAGCAATTGTAGAAATTCAATCAGTAGAGGGGAATCTAAATGCAATAGAAGCGTTATATTCTAAGTACAAGGATATTTTGCCAGAATTACAATATATTAAACCAGATGTTGTTGGTGTCAGAAATGCATTAAATATAGTCAAAACATGTCTTGAAAATAAATTGCAAAATATATCTTTGACAGATACTGTGTCAGCAGGAGCATTTGATTGTTTGATACAATTCAACAGCAATATAACATCAATTATTTCTTTAAAAACAGAGTTGTTAAAAAAATTACAAAGTATTGCACCGAGAAAATCAGACGCCATCGTAACCGATATAAAAAGGGTTTATAAAGATTTAGCAATCATTGAATTTAATCAGTTAGATTCTGACTCTAATATGTTGGAAATATATAATACTAAAAAGCAAGAACTGGAACATATTGATACAACAGATGCGAATGATGAAAAAGGGTTGCTTTACTGGAATAACAAACGTGTGATGGAATTATCAAAGATAAAAGCAGAGTCTGCAGGTATAAATAAATTTTTGAAAAATATGGGGATAGATACATTTACAATAGATTTGCGTGATAAACCCGGCGAAGAAAAGAAAGATATTGTTGTAAATTATGCCAATTCCACATCCGCAAAAACGAAACAATGTTTAAGCGATGGTGAAAAAACCGCTCTTGGTTTTGCGTATTTCCTCAGCAAATTTGAAAATGAACTTGATGAAACACATAAAACAAATGCTATTGTTGTGATTGATGACCCCATTTCCAGTCTGGATGAAAATAGGCTTTATAGTACTGCACATTTGATAAAAGATATGTTTGAGAAAACGAAACAGTTGATAGTATTAAGTCATAATTTTCTGTTTTTGAAGTTTTTTAATGCGATATATCCTGGAAATCCACAACAATTCTTTATAAATAAAGATTTACTTGGCCCTTTACCAGACGAATTGGCAAATTTTGAAACAACATATTTTTATATGTTGAAAGATATCCAAAAATTTAATAATTCCGAGATAGAATATAAAGATGCCAGAAAATATTTGCCAAATTTCATTAGACGAGTATTAGAAACATTTTTTGCATTTAAATTTGCTATGTTATGGGCCAGAAATGAAAATAAAAGAAGTCCAGGTCTTAACGACGCAAAAGGGTACATGGAAGAAAGTCATTATGATAAAAATTTAATAGATAAACTTGATAAAATTATTAAGATTACAGATAAACAATGTCATGGAAGTGCACAAACACTTACAGACAATAATTCGTATATATCAGAAGATGATTTAAAGCAAATTGCAACAAATGCTATTGAAATAATAGAAAGCATAGATGCAGCCCATATGCAAAGTATTAAAAAGTTTAAAAATTCGGAAACGGATACTGCTTTGACACCAGAAGAAAAAGCTGATGTTGAGTCTGGCCGGGCAGTAATAATTCAAGAACCGCCTACAGAAATAAAAACTGGAAAAACAGATTTTATACCATAAATTAACAAATTTATCTGCAAAATATTATTTGATATATTAGTAAGTTTTTGGAATCTGTTTTTGTTATCGTGAAATTTTACCAACCCATACGATTTATAAAATTTGATACTGTTGCAGGGGATACAGACATCATTTTTGCTATTCTGTATTTGGTCATGCCTGTATCCAACCAATGTTTTATCTTTTTGGTATTGCGTGATAATTTCAATTTTTTTGATTGGGCTGCAAAGGGGCGGCCTAATCGTTTGCCGGTTGCTCTGATATTATCCAAAGATGCTTTTGTTCTTTGTGATATTAAATTTCGTTCAATTTCAGCAGACAAGCCAAAAGCAAAAGCCATAACTTTACTTTGAATATCATTACCCAATCTATAATGTTCTTTGATGGTCCAAACCTGACAATTCTTGTTCAAGCAATTTTCCAATATATGCATAACTTCTAATAATGAACGCCCCAGTCTTGATATTTCCGCAGAAATTAAAATATCGCCTTCTTTTAATTCTTCTAGTAATCGCCCAAGTTGTCGTTTATTTAACGCTTTACGTGAAGAGATAGTTTCTTCAACCCATCTATCCACTATGATATTGTTTTGATGTGCAAATTGTTCAATTTCAAAATGTTGATGTTCACATGTTTGTTTATTTGATGATACGCGAATATATCCAATAACTGCCATTTTTTTAATCCTTTTGTTGATAAAATGCTTCAATTTAATAGAACGATAAAATCAACATGTTTTTTCCTAATTTGAATTAGTTATTACAAAAATTGCGACAGTCAAAAAACCTTAGAAAAGCAACATATACAAGATTTTGATATTGTTTAGATGTTCGGGTTAACCGGTTTAATAAACAATCGTTGGTTTGTTTTATAGTCCTATTCGTGGATAAAAAAACTATTCACAGTTTTTAATATTAAAAATAAAAGGAAAAAAAATGAGACAATCAAAAACAACACTAAAAGAATTAACCGCTCAATATAGAAGTGTGTTAAAACGTGCTTTTATTGCTGGTGTTATGGCGGTTGCAACTGCTAATAGTGCGAATGCAGCAATTACACCTAGTGATATTAGTGCTATTAACGATAGTATCAATATGGTGCAATCTGACGGAAATTATACAACTAGCATGGGTGATTTTAATGCAGGAACAACAGATTATAGCACCGAAGCTGGATATGGGTTATATACATACGACCATGATAATAATCCAGAAACAGCTGAAATTGCATTAACTACAAACAATGGTACTGAAACATTAGACAATACAGTATTCACATATACAGACAATACTGGTGCAACAACTAACTTAGGTGCTAATGCAACTGGATTTACAACAAGTGATTTTACAGGTGCAGCCGGAACAATAGATGTTGCTGATGGTACAACTGATTTGACAACATTAGAAGCTAATACAACAACCGTTGATTTAGGAAATTATCAATATATGGCTAACTTTGATAACTCTGGTGATGCATTAACAGCTTTGACAGCGGATGCACCAGAATTGAGTTCTTTCCATAATGATATTACTTTAACAACAGGTGCAATCACTGTTAACGGTAATGATGAAACAAACAAACCAAGTATTGACCAATACGGTTTTACTGTTGATTTACATGATGGTAGCACAGGGAACTTTGATTTGGTTTATAATGAATCTACACACTTGTATTCTTATAATTATGATGGCGATGTTGTATTGGATGCAGCAGATATTGCAGCTGCGGATGCACAGGTTACAACACAATCTAACAACTTGATTGCTGATACAACTTTGTTCAATGGTGCTGTTGCGACAAACACAACCAATTATAACAGTGCAGTTGGCCATTATAATACTGTTCATGGTGTTTATGAATCTGATACAAATACTCAAAGCACATTAAATACTAATTATGGTAATTATGAAACAAGCTTTGCAGAAGCACAGGCGAATCAAACTGCTGCTGCTGGAAACTTATCAGAAGCACAAGGGGCTTATGCTGCTGATTTAGCAATATATACTCCGGTTGCAACTGCATATAATAACTATGAAAATTCTTTGGGTAAAAGTATAGATGCAAAGGATGAAACAGTGTTAGCAAATGCTCAAGCATATGCTGATGGTTTAGCGTCTAACTATGATGCAGCGGGTTCAGCTGATGCCGAAAAGACACGTGCACAAGGTGAAGAAGCTGCTATTCGTAGCGAATTTGCAGCAGCCGATACAACTCTGCAGAATAACATTAATGCAGAAACAACTCGTGCACAAGGTGAAGAAACTGCTATCCGTGGTGAATTTGCCGCTGCAGACACTACTTTGCAAAATAACATAAATGCAGAAGCGACAGCTCGCCAAGCTGCAGATACTACATTGCAAGCTAACATTGATGCCGAAGCAAGCACTCGTGCAGCTGCTGATACGGCTTTGCAGAATAATATAGATGCAGAAGCTTTGGCTCGTGCTAATGCTGATACTACATTGCAGAACAATATCGACAACGAAGTTGCTCGTGCAACAGCACAAGAAGCTGCTATCCGTGGTGAAATTGCTGCTGCTGATGCTTTGACATTGTCAAAAGCGAACTCTTACACAGACAGCCGCGTGAACACACTTGAAAAGAATGTATCTGGTGGTGTTGCAGCAGCTACAGCTTTATCATCGGTGGGGGTATCTAATGTAAAGAAAGGTGAAATGTCTGTAGGTGGTGGTTATGGATATTATAACAACCAATCTGCTATGGCGTTTGGTGCAGCGATGGGCTTGTCAGATAACTGGTCTATCAATGCAGGGGCTGGTATTGCAAGCGGTGATAAAACACAGGTTGCATTCCGTGCCGGTACAAATTACAAATTTAAATTGTTTTAATAAATCCTGATAATTTATTTTTGTTAGTATAAACAATCCCTATATGCAAATATGGGGATTTGTTTTTTTAGTTAACACTTGCCACGGCTTGAATTTGAAGCATTCGTGCATGTTTTATTGAACTTCTTTGCATAAGTATTGTTGCCGTTCACCATTTGCGCATAAAATACGACGATAGCTATACAATTTAAACAGTTTATCTTTAACTATATCAATTTAATAGTAAATACGACTCTGTTTTGCTCCGAAAGACTAAAATAGTCAAAAATCCTTAAAAATAGGGCTTTTCGGGACTCTTTTTTTGCATTTTTTAGTTCGCGAAGGCCTAAAAACACGACATAATTTAAGTGTAAAAGAAGCAAAAAAGAACCTAAAAACAAAGGAGTATACAATGCTTAAACTTTACAAAAACTGGTTAATTCAAAAAGGTTATTCTACCACTACGCAGAATAACAAACCATCGACCGTGTATGATTATATGACATCTTTGGTTAGAGTGTGTCATTGGGAATCAAAGACGATTGAACAGTTGGCGGAATCTATTTCAACGATTTTACCACAATACACAATCGGTGAACATTCTGCGCGTGGCCGTATGAAAAGCCGTGCGGTTCGTTGCAGTGTTCGGGCTTTCTCTAAATTCTTAATTGAAACACAGGTGGCGTAATATGAATAAGATTGCCGAATTAAATGATAAACTGCGAAAGAACTTATTTACACCTGGGCAAAACCAGGTGTTTATATCGCATGGTGTTAACTCTTTGCCGTATCTTGAACGGGCTAGGTTGTTGGATAAAGTTCAAAATTTTAATGATTTTAATCACGCAAACGACCCGTATAAAGAACATGATTTTGCACGCATAGAACACAGGGGAATAAATTATTTGTTCAAAATAGACTACTACAATCTTGATATGGATGCCGGTTCTGATGACCCAAGTAATCCAGATATTACCACGCGTGTTTTAACGATAATGCGCGCAGACGAATATTAAACAAAAGGAAATTATATGATAGCAGCCGTTCAACAAGTTGGAAATAATGTTCGTGTTTTAAACGAACAGGGTTTAACTCTGTTTATGAAATGTGGCGAATTAGTTGGATACACATCTCAAACCATCAGCATAAGATTAAATTCAACCGTTTGGACTTATGACGCAAGCGGTAGAACATTGTTTGGAAAATAAAGGTGAATTGATATGAAAAAGTATATTATAACCGACCCTTGTTATTTGATACCCGACGACGATTGGAGTAAATGTTGTGAAATTTTTGATTCTGTTGCGTATAAAAAAGCAATGGAAAATCGTGATTATGAAATGCAACGGGAATTATTTGATAATGGAATAACCGCTGCATTACAAAAATATAGTGGCGATTATAAAGCAAAAGCATGTTCAACTGGATATGGGGATTGGACTAATGAAATCTGGGGTAAAAATGTAATAAAATCTGATTTCTTTGCTGATTCTGGGATGTGTTGTGTATGTGAATTAACAGATACTATACAAAAACATATATCCAAAAATTCAAATGGTCGTAATGAATTCAATGGTATGGCGGTATTTGAAATAGATAAAGATATTGCGATTGAATTTGATACATCGGATTCAGATTGGACAGTTATACGGGTAAAAGATAAAAATACTGGTAATGTGTTAATAACTTCCAGCGAACCATATTCTGACGACGAATAGATAAAAACCTGCTGATTTTGAATTGGCAGGTTGTTTTTTACAGTTATTCCAAATTTAGCCCAGAATCACCCCAATTTGATTTGGTTTATAACTTATATCCGGTTAGTATTTGGGGCGACCACACTTGGTTTTTGGAACAATATGGTATGTTTCAGGTGATTGCTATACTATTGATTAGATAATCTGGCTTATAATTTGTAATATTCAACCTTATCGGTAATGTGGCTATTTGATACCATAAACAGACGATAAATAATGGCTTTAATACAAATCGTTTAACCCATTTTACGAATTTGGATTGTGTTTTGACCTGTTGGGTGCACCACTTTTGTTGTTTCTTTTCTGGGATGTTAAATATGGTCGTTGTGGTTGATATACGGCCTTTTATATCATGCTCAGTTTTGATTTGTTTGACGCAATAAAAAAATAAATGTTCCGGTGTAAAGGTTATAGGTTCCAATTCAAATGTTTGGTGTGTAAGGCGCAAATCATATTCGGTTCTATCCAGCGCACCTTGTAATTGTTCGGTTGTATATTTGCAATCATAAATCAGTATGTGAAAATGATAACCAAACCATGAATTTTTTTCTGCTACACATATCATTGGTAGCGGGTTTTTATTCCAATGGTTCGGCCTAAGGCATTTTTGAAATCGTTTTATGACAGCTTTTAATTTGGCGTTATATTTATCTAAACCGCCATTTCGCCAATTCAATGGTAGTTGCACCGTTAAAAAGTGGCTTGGGTGATATTGCGATATGGCGTTTATTAACTTGATTTGGGTTGGTGTTGGTTCGCGTTTTTCTTCGTTCAGCCATTGATTAACTTTATCTTGATACATTTTTTAAACCTTTATTTAATGGGTATAAAAATTTACATAGGGCAGCGCGAAACAGGTCCCATTGAATCCGAACAGCAAAGCGTTATGATGGACGCGATGCCCAATTTAATAGAACCGATTTTTTACAGGATTCATGTCGCAGAAATTTTCCGAAATATAAAAAATCCCCCAACGAAGGGGGACTGTATCAGAAATCCTTGTTCTGAATCTGATAAATCAGTTGCGCGAAGCACCGATTTACGACAGTTGGACAGTAGTGTTCGCCCAGCATTGTTCTGAATTCATCATCCGTCACCACAATATCACCGTGTTGTATTGCGGTTGGGTCGGATTCAGGAATCGGACCATTTTTGCACCAGATATTACCTTTGCCGTCTCTGATTTTGATTTTTTCAGGTAATTCAAAATCTTTCGGCATACCCATCAACACCAGAATTTCATAAAGTGTTCTATGCCGTGCGTCAGACTGTGTTCCATTTGTTCTGCAACGACCAGCCGGAAAATAATGCGCCGGTGCACCAGAGTGTGAAGATTCGCCAGTAATTGTTGGGGCCGGTCTATCACCATGTGCGCGTTTGATATTCACTTTCTCTATGCTACCGTCCGAATTATGAACTAATGCCAAAGTGTTTTTGCCTGCCTCGGTATTTTTCAACGCTTCAATAATTTCTGGTGCCAAATCCAGCGCATAATGCAATCGATTAACATCCATTCTTTGTTCGCCGGCTTCAATAGAAGGAATATCCTGCAAACACAGTTCTTCTGAAATTTTGAATTCATCTGGTTTGGGAAATTTCCAGATATTGGCGTCGGTTATTTCGGTTGTACCAAGAATTTTCTGCACAAATTCTTTTTTGATACCCAGAATTATCGCACGATTACGGTTTTCGCCTGTGCCATAGCAATCTGCGTTAAGATAATCAATGTTGGTGATGTAGCCCAATTCGTCGGCCTTATCTTTGATGTAATCATAGACGGTATCATAATTTTCATCTTTAATTGTGTCTGGACAACCTCCCAAAAATTCGGGAACGTTTTCACACATAAACATATCGTTATTATCACCGATATCCTCCAAAAATTGCATACCATACATGACCAATGAAGCATCAACCCGATTGACATTTTGTGTACCCGCCTTGGAATAGGACTGACACGGCGGTGACATTAACACCACGCGGCATCTCCGCTTTTTGTGTGCTTTCAAAATCTGTTTGTATACGCTTAGGTTGGCTATACTACCCGTTATGACTTTACAACTTGGGTACAATTCTTGATGAATTTGCGCCCGTTTATCATGTAATTCGTTTGCTACGGCAACATTGATGTTCAAATTTTTCAACAGGCACGTGCCTAAACCGATGTTTGCAAACAAACTGGTTGCACGCACTGTTTTATCAAATTTAACATTTGCTGGCAAAACAATATTTGAAAACGCACCATGACATGTGTGTGTTGCCAATTTGGGATTTTTCTTTTTACAGCCCCTTTTTATTGTCAAGGCGCTGTTGATGCTTGGTACATCACCATTGGCCTTGGCTTCTGCTTTGGCTTTCGCCACACAGTCTGCGTCCAATTCACAGATGCTACGCCAGCGTTTGCCTTTTTTAAACCCATGCGCTTCCATTAATTTATCTTTTGCTATCCGTGCTGCTGTAACTGCTGCGCCACTGCCTTTTGTGGGGCCAAGCGCTCTGACTTTATCCGCAATTCTGACGCCTTCATCCAATACTTTTCCAGCAATATCTTGCGCAAGGTCCAGCAAGTAATTATACAATTCTGGTTCCATATATGCGCAAGACCTCATAAGTTCAATTGCCGCATCAGTCGCTATCATTCCCTGTGAAATATAGTCCGCTGTTCCAGCAGGTGTGGCAGGTAAAGCGGGTGGTGCCACAGTTATTACTGCTGGGGTTGAAGTTGTTAATGTTGGTGCTGTCGCACCGCTTGAAGTAGATAAACTTGTTGCTGCCATTTTTTACTCCTTCTGAGTTTTTTGGCCGCAAAAACCACCTTGCCCGTAGGCACTTATATGAGGTTCCTGCGAAATTAACTGAAAATTTTTTTAACCTAAATCACCTATCGGCAATTTTTGGTTGCAAGTAAAAAATGGAATTTGTATAATTAAGATGTTTCGAGTCTTTTATACAGTCCATTTTTTACTTGGCCTGTTTTAAGATTTTAGGGGTGCGGTTTCATGACTGTGCTCCTTTTTTTCGGTTAACTTGGGCACAATATAAATGCAAAAAGGCAGTAAATCAATTACTGCCGTTCACCAAAAAAGTGGCTGTTTTCTGGGTTTTCTTAGTTTTTATAACTCATGTTTTTCAAGAAATCTGCGTGGTGTATGAGTTTTTGAATAATTGATTAAGTGTTCTTTTATTTCGTCGTATGCTTTTTTATGTTTTTCGCTGGGATGTTTCGAAGAATATCCACGCTTATATAATATGTTCAGATATTTTTGTAGTTCTGATATTGGAAAACGAATTTCACCATTTTCTTTTTTTATGTGTCGTGGAAAAACAGTTTGTGTCCCGTGTGTATTGCCTTTGTTGGGTGCAAATGAGTTTTGATGTTTTACCCAGTTATAAATTATTGGAAAACTCACACCAAATGAAGCATGCACTCTATACACATCGATTGCTTTGTGTGGTTCTAATGATTGTATTTTAATAACACCACCAGGACGATTTTTTAACCAGTTTGTGGCAACTATTAACTTAGCAGAAAAATCAGCTGAAGGTGAATATGTACGGTCATATCGAATAAGATTTTCATAAGATATTTCGTCTTTTTCTTCATCTGAGAATTCGCGTTCTGTATCATCTATGAACTTTCCAGTATAAAACCAACATGAATTATCGTGTTCATCATATTTATCGTGTTTATCTGGTTCGAATTCAAAAGATTCATTATGTAAAATGTCAGCATATTGTTTATGTTTAATACAAAATCTGCGAATTGTTTGATTCAGATTTGTTTTTATATGTTGTTGTAATTCTGATAACAAAAAATATGGGGTGTGAATTCTGGTATGTAAACCCGCCAAATATTCTGGACTGGTTATAACCACTATAAAATTATCAACTTCGTATTGTTCAATTCTGTATGTTATTTTCATAAAATCACCTGTTTTTGATGTGTGTATTTTGCACCATGTTCATAATAATCGCAAGTTTTTATCAAAATTGTGGTGTGCCAAGTGGGTCAAATCACATTTCACTGAATAGCATGCATTAAAAAATTTGACCCTTCGCGTAAAGGCCTTTGAAATTTTTTTAATTTACAGTTAGCGATTTTATAACCGGATGGACGGTGGTGTATGGGGTGCGGTGGGTTCGTATTGGTGGCATCTGCGGGACCGCTTGTCGATACTGCCAGATGGGACCATACATCATACGGGTATATGGTTATACATGTATTTGTTCAGAAACTTTTTAACTTCTTCACCAAGTTCAATAAAATCAACATAATCATTAGTTCGCGAACTGCACATCGAGCACAACCAAAATAGACAAACCCGCCGATAAAGGCGGGTTTTAGTTAGAAAAGCGAGTGGTTCACTGAGTTCGAAAGTTTGAATTAAAAAAGTGGTGAAAAATTACCACTTTCGAACCAACCATTATATTACCTTACACGTTCAAGAATATGTGTGCCATCCTTCAGCAGTCCTATACCCGGTGCCGGAGAATAAATAGGTTTTTGAATATGTTGCCAATTATCTAAAGAGCTGGCTATTTCTTTGGCCGTATCACCAAAATAGTTATCATAACATCTTTTAGACGTATTATATTTCATGTTATGTGCAATGATTCGCCCGCCAGGATTTACATGATTTAGCAAAGGTAAAATTATACCTTTATGTTCAGTGGCAGGCACATAGTCCAAAACATTTGATAAATGTATAACATCATAAGACGTTGTTAAAAAATTTCCTAAATTTCTTACATCTGTCATATAAAAATTATAAGGTTTTCTAACAATCATACGCAATTTTATATATTCTAAAAAAGTAGGCAATGCGTTGGTTTTTGATGGTCTGCCATAATCGCGAAATATGCTTGCACTACCTAATGACTCTATAGACTCTATATATTCAGACTCTGTTTTAGGCAACTTAGGTAATATTTTTTGCATGTTTCTTGTTTGTGAAATATGCATACAAGGATAAAATTTTAATTCATACAAATCTTCTAAGAGACGTTTATAATTACACCAACTTAAATAAATTAATGCTGCAGTTTTTATATCCATCATAATTTTTGCATTATAACTTATGTCAAAAGTATCGACATATTTGGCCCCATATAATGACAACCATAACGGGTGGTCACCAGAGCAAGCCACAGTCAAAACTTTTTCGTGTTTTTTTGGCATTAATTGTGGTAATTGACGCAAATTTTCGGTAGTAACAATAAAAGCACAAGAATATGTTCCAAAAATAGGATTTGTAAACATCATGGGATTTGCAGCATATTCTTTGCTTTGTTCTATTGCTTTTTTATAATCTGGCATAAAATTCATTAGATATCACCTGTTATATTTGTAGTTAGTATTATGCTATACGATTACTTCTTGTCAATATTTAATATTCTTTTCACATCTTCAATCTCCCGCCATATTTCAATAATATCGGCTCGCGAATTGCACAGATAGCACAACCAGAATTTACAACCGCTCATTTTAGGGCGGTTTTTTGTTTGTTTTCTAATACTTTCGTAAAGTTCGAAAGTTGGAAAATAGAAAACAACAAAAAACTATCATTTTCGAACTTTTTGTGATATACTTTTAAGCGGTATATAAGGACAAAAATAATGGTTTTGAAAATAAATTTCCCCAAAAAAGAAAAAATAGAGGCGCTAAAAGAATCATTTTATAAAATGAGAAATGTGCTTGAACTACAACAAAAATATATAAATCTTAGGCAAGCAGATTTTTCAAAAAGCAGAATTGTTGATAAAAACTGGTCCGCAAATGCTGAATCGCCACATCATGGTATGTCTATTGAAAAAAATACTGATTGGAATTATCATAAATCCCCAATCGTAAGACATAATATACTTGATTATAAAATTTTTCCAAAATATAGAATCTCACTTAATTGTGTTGCTGATGGGAACTTGTTTTTAGCATTAGATGAATATTTTTCTCTGGGAACAATAAACGGAAAAGTTGTAAGGCGTAATCCAGTCAACGGTTATTACAAAACCCCCAGATATGCAGATGATAACATGTGGTTGACGCGTTCAGATCCTGTCACACTTTATTTTATGGAAGAAGTAGATAAACAAACTATTGAAGATATAAAAGAAATTACTAAACCATATCGCAGTCCTATAAACGTGCCAAAAACAGATAAAGTTTTTGCACAAGGACAATTAAAAGACGCAGAATGGATGTCGTATTCAAAAGAGAGTCAACCGGAAGAATTGGTACAACTTATGAAAAGAGCGGAAAAATTAAATCCGGATTTAGCAAAGGTGATTTATACATATGTAAAAGGCTACGGAAAATCAGTAGAGGACGAAAACGGTAAAAAGATTTTTCTTGTTGAGGATGATATTTATACGCAATTAATTAGAATAAGCGCGGGGCAATATTATGCAATCAAAGAATATGTTGATGAATATGAACGCAATCATTCTAAACTGCGAATAGGTCGTGGTCTTAATATAGATAGATAATATTGTACAATATGATTTATTAGATTTGTTTCCTCTTGAACTCATCAATCTCCCGCCCAATCTCTAACAATTCGGCTCGGGAACTGCACACCAAATGCAATCAAAAAATTTAACCGTTACAGAGGGGTTTTTTTCTAAAATCTGCGTCTTAGGGTAATTTCGAAAGAATATTTTCTGTTTCCGTTGTGCCATATGTTTGAATCTTTTTTTGTATAAGAAAGTATTAAGGTCGGCGTAAAACCGTAAAATTCCAACCTGTTGTTAGAAAAAGATAGAGAATATTTTTGCATAAAGTCTTGTTCTTTGAGTTGTGAATAAACGCCGTCTTGTGCAATCCATTGCACATCATCATAGTAAAACCAATAGAATGCAGGTTCTGCATATATATAATATCCAAGTGGCAATTCTATGCCAAACCCAAGGCTGATATTTGGTTCCCAATATGAATAGGCGGGGTCTTTGGTGTCTTCGCGTGTTAGTCCATATTTAAGTGTGAGAAACATTCGGGTATCAAAAGAATAGGTTAAACGCATATCTGTGGCATATGCTTGGCCATTTAAAAATTCACCAAAATGTTTGTACCGGTTATCCATCATCCATACTGTTATTCCACCATATAATTTTCGGGTAAAATCGTAATTTGCATCTATCTTGGAACCGTATCCATGATTATAGTTTTTCCCGTCATAGAATCTTTGTCCCAAAATGCCCGCCAACCAGACATCACCACGTGACCAAATATATCGTGGCCCAGTTGATGCAGATAAATATAAATCGTCATAACCAGATTTTTCATACATATCAGTATATAAAAATGCGTCAGTTTTCCAACGCCAATGGTCAGATAATTTAAATTCATAATCGCCACCGGTTGAAAAGTTTGTTCCTTTGATAACCTCAAGATCTTTTGCATCGCGACAAAATCTGCGAACACCGTCTATGATGCATTCTTGACCGCCGTTTCCATTATTCACATTAGAATCAGGGGTTGTACCAATACGGAACCGAACATCCCAATTTTTATTTTGACGGATAAAATAACGATAATAATCCAGCTTTTGTTTCATGTCGTCTGATAAATTATCGTCTGCCATTGCCAACCGTAAATGATAATCTGCACGTGTCCATTGTTCGTCATGTATATAGCACACCGCTAATTCATAGCGGGCCTTGGCAAGATTTGGTTGGATATTTAATATTTTACTGAAAATTTCTATGGCTGTATCATAATCGTTTCGTTCTTGTGCGATTTTTCCCAACAAAAATAATCGTTCAATTTCCACAGATTCATCTTTGGATTGTGGCATATCAGATAATATTTGATTGGCGCGTTCTATGTCGCCCTTTTTAATTAAATCGCCCGCCGTTTTAAGTGCGTCGGTTCCCCCAAACGCAAATGAAGGGCAAATAAACATAAAAAACAAGATTATTTTTTTCATAATCGATTCCTTTTCTTGGTTTATTATAGGAAAAAATGCATACGAATACCATAAAAATATAACTGCTTGGTAAAGTTTTTTATCATTTTCGAGCTATTTGTGGTGTAATTTATGTTTTGCGAATTGCGCATGTTGGGTGATGGTTAGATTTGTGTTGTGAATGTGCATAAAAAAACTGTTGCGTTGCGATATAAAATATTCTAGACTGCGATTGTTCAAAGGAAGGAGAACAACATGCAAAAAAAATTTCATAATGTTTTGTTGGGTATTTCCGTGCTGCCGGCGTTAATGATAATGCCTGCGATGGGATATGATATTGTTGATAATATTGATTTAAATACCGTGTTTGAAGATGGGGTCATAACGGAAGAGTTATATTCTGGGGATGCCAAGGTTGGCACCTTGACGACGCCGAGTATAACTATAACAGGTGATGAAAGTATTAAATATTTGGTCCTTGTTGAAGGCGAAGGTTCGGGCCTTAATCTGGGAACGGCGGAAAATCCCGTTGGATCTATCAATATTACGAATGTTGGGGATAATTCAAGGGGTATAACCGTTTGGGATGGCGGTGTGGCCAATATATACGGCAAAAATATAAATATTACCGCAGATGCCCAAGGCTTTACTACGTGGGGCAATTATACAGAAAATCTTGCCGGGTCTGCCACTATGGTTGGAGATAATATAAATATTACCGCCAGTAATGCGATAATGGTAAATGAAACCACAAATTTGGAAATACGGGCCAAAGATATTAATCTTTCCGGCGATAATGGTATTTCTGTTTGGACCGGGGTTGAGGAAGATGACGATGGAAATGTGCTTTCGTATTATCCTGGTTCTGGGGGAAAAGTACGGATTGATACAGGTGATTTAACAATTAATTCCACCGAAACGGGAATTGGTGCTAACTATATGAAATCTCAGGTTACTGTTAATGCAGAAGGTGATGTGAATATTGTTGCACATGGTTCGGATGATACGCGTGCGATTCATGTGGGAAATTCTACCACAAATCCGGATATAGCAAAAGAAGATACCAGTTTTGTTTCAATCAAAGCGAAAAATATCAATTTAACCGCGGACAATATAGGTGTTTCCGCGATGAGTAATGGTTGGGTTGATTTGGATGGTAATGTAACCATCAAGGCACGTGATGCGATTCTGGCGCGTGGTCAGTCAACCGTTAATGTTAATGAATCTGGAAAAAACACGGTAAAAATGGACGGAAACCTGGCGTTTGATTATTACGGCGCAAATTCTGGTTCGGAAATAGATGCAAAAGTTAATGTTGTTTTGAATGGTGCGGATTCATATTGGACCGGTAACACAGTGGTCAGCTATGGTTATTATATCGCATATCAGAAAGATGGCGAAGGTAATCCATTAACCGATGAAAATGATGAGTTAGTTGTTTACAGATCTACAAAACCAACAAATGTAAAGATGCAAGTCAATTCTTCTGATGTCACTTTACAGAATGGGGCGGTGTGGAATGCAACCAAGATTACGGATTATGAAAATGTAGTTAGAGGCATTCAGAGAATAGGCACGGTTGATTACCCCGCGGATTTGTATGAAGGTGTGTATTACAACGCATTGAACAATCTTACAATTAACAATGGGACGGTAAATATCGCCGATATGGATCGTGGAATCGTTGTTGAAAATGCAAATATTGCCGACGCGACGTTTAATGGTGGCGTTTTGAATGTCAAGGATACACTTAATGTAACCGCCGGAACCAGTGTGTTTAACACAGATGTCGCCGGAAATGGGACTTTGACGATTGCCAATGGCGCCACGGTGGATGTTGGAACGCAAAATATTGCAATCAAAAAAATCGTGTTAAACGGAACGATGAATGCGAAGCTTAATGATACAAATGATTTCGTAAAGTTTAATGTGTCTGATTCCTTTGATGGGGCCGGGACATTGAACCTGAGTCTGTATAACACCGGTGAATACAAAATCTTTGACGTGGCGACGTTCGATAATCGCAAGATTAATATAAATGTGTCTTCGGTTTTGTTTGATTATGTTTGGAATGATGACTTGGATACGCTTAGCGTAAGTATGAAGAGCGTTGAGGAAATTGCCGAAGATAATGGACTGAGTGGTGAGGCCGCCGCGACCGTTACGAATTTGGTGAATTCTTCATCCGAAAAACTGAACGCGTTGGCCGATGCCATCCAAGACAGCCTGGCCGCGGGTGATACGGGTGCGGTTGAACACGCACATGCGGCGATTAACCCGGAAACAGAATCGGTTGTGCAATCTGTGGCGGCGTCCATCCAGAACACAGTTGCGAATTTGACGACCGGTCGTTTGGCCGCGGTGTCAATGGGCCGCAGTGGTGGTGATGTAGATATCACGGGTGTCGGTGTTTGGGCCCAAGGTATTTACAACAAGTCCAAACAGAATGGTGCGTTTAATGGTTATACCCGCAGTGTTGCCGCCGGTGTTGATATGACACTGAATCGTGCGTGGATGTTGGGTGCCGGTTATTCGTATGCACACTCTGATATTTCGGGGACCGCGCGTAATACCGATGTAGATAGTTCGACCATATTCGTGTATGGCCAATACAAACCGACGGCATGGTTTGTGAACGCAATGGCGAATTATACGATGTCTGATTACAGCGAACGTGGCAGCGCACTGGGTGCAGGCGTTGCGGCGGATTATGATGTCCGTGCGTGGGGTGGCCATGTTATGACCGGATATGACTTCGCGGGCGGAATCACACCGGCAATCGGGTTGCGTTATATGCACGTTAGCGCGGATGATTACAAGAACTCGTTGGGTATCAAGAATTCATTGAAAGATTCTGATTATCTGACCGCGGTCTTGGATACGCGTTGGAACTATGACGCGAAACTTGGCAAGGATTGGATTTTGAGTCCGGAATTGCACTATGCGGTTAAATATGATTTAGTATCCGATGAAAATACCGCGACGGTTTTGATGCCGGGTGTCAATTCGTATGTGATGGATGGAACCCGTCTGTCGCGTATTGGCGCAGAATTCGGTGCGGGTTTGGGTGTAAAATATCGCGGGGTTGATTTGACATTGAACTATGACATTGAACTGCGCGAAGGTTATACATCGCAAACCGGCCGTGTCAAGGCAAGATATGAATTCTAGTGTTTAGTGAGAGAGAGTGGTTAATAAAACACCGGCGATTGCCGGTGTTTTTTTATAAAAGTATTGCCACATGTTTATGCGGCCCGTTTGATTCCGGTTTTTATGTTGCGGACATATTTGCGCAGTTCGTCGATTGAAACCAATGTGCCGTCGCGTTTTTCCGCCGACCAATAATCCCAACCATTAAAACTGGTGCAATGTTGGATACGTGCCGCCATAACGTGAATGGATGCGCGACCGTAAATTCCATGGACCAGATTTCCGTCCGCCGAAATCATAACGCGTTCACCGCGCGGACTTACCAATGTTTGACCGACATAGAGTAGGCCGCCATCAATAAGTTCGCGGAATGCAACACGCACTTCGTCGCGTTTGGGTTTGGAGACCTCGATATCAGATAAATCAATCGGTGTTACGTGTGCGACGCGTTCGCGTGCCGCATTAACATAGGATTCTTCGCGGTCAATACCGATAAATTGCCGGCCAAGTTCACGTGCCGCCGCCGCCGTTGTCCCCGATCCAACAAATGGATCCAAAATAATGTCGCCCGGTTTAGTTGACGCCAAAATAACGCGACGCAATAAATCCATCGGTTTTTGTGTGTTGTGCAGGCTTTTCCCGTCCGCGGCCTTTAACCGTTCTTCGCCCAGGCATATATTCATATCCCAATCGGAACGCATTTGTTTGCCGCCGTTTAATTTTTTCATTGTTTCGTAATTGAAAGTGTATTTCCCGGTCTTGTGTGGCGTTGCCCATATCAGTGTTTCATGCGCGTTTGTAAAACGGGTGCCACGGAAATTTGGCATAGGATTGGTCTTGACCCAAACAATATCGTTCAAAATCCAGAAACCAAGTTCCTGCATAATTGCGCCAACCTGGAAAATATTATGATACGAACCAATTGTCCACATTGCACCATCAGGTCGCAGAACACGCCGGCATTCCGACAACCATTCGCGTGAAAATTTATTATATTCCGCCGGTGACGCAAACGCGTCCCAATCGTCACGCACCGCACGCGCGGCGGTTTGGTCTTCGGGACGATAAAGTGTTTTTTGTCCCAATTGCAGGTTATATGGCGGGTCGGCAAATACCGCGTCAATTGAACCATCGGGAATATTGCGCATAATTTCCACGCAGTCACCAAGCAAAATCTGGTTCAGGTATTTGTTCACTTTTTCTCCCTCAATGACGATATTATATCATATTTCGGTGGTGAAAAATTTGGCGCAAATGCATAAAAATAAAAAAAAGGCCTTGATTTTTTATAAAAATGCAATTTTTTGAAAATAAAATCACTTTACACGCGATGAATAGATTGCTAAATTATTAGGCATGAGATGTCCATATTGTAATTATGCAGATAGTCGGGTCGCAGATTCGCGCCCGGACATGGAGAGTGGAACAATCCGCCGTCGGCGGGTTTGTAACCAATGTGGCGCAAAGTTCACCACCGTTGAACGCGTGCAGATGCGCGATTTGGTCGTGCGGAAAAACAGTGGGAAAACCGAACCGTTCGATCGCGATAAACTGCGGCGCAGTATAAAATTGGCGTGCCATAATCGCGAGGTTGGCGATGAACAAATTGAACGTTTGGTTGCATCAATTCAACGTCGATTGGAAACGGAAGGTGCCGACGATATGGTAACGAGTAGCCAAATTGGTGAAATGGTTTCTGATTCTTTGTTGAATTTGGATCCAATTGCGTTTGTGCGTTTTGTTTCGGTGTATCGCAAGTTTTCCAAGATTTCAGATTTCAAAAAGATTATAGATACAATTCCAGAAATTACAGACGAAACGATTGTTTGCAAATTACCAAAGACCACTTTGTTTTAAAGGGATTTTAAGGGGATGAGAAAATTATTAGTGTTTGCTTTTGCGATTGTCGCGTGCCGGGTGGCGGTTGCCGCGCCGGATATTGACGTATTATCTGATGCGGATGAAAGTTTGTATTCGCAAATCTTTATGTTGCAAGATGCAGAGAAAATTTCGACTGCGCAAAATTTGGAACGTCAATTGTCCGATCCGATTTTGAAAAATGAAATTTTATATCAGCGTTATTTTTCAAAAACATATCATACTAAAAGTGCCGAGGTTAAGGCGTGGATGGATAAATACAATGATATGCCGGGTGCGACGCGCATGGAAAAACTTTCTAAGTTGAAAAAAGTTTCGGTAAAATCTGCGCGTGTGCCAAGTATGTTGACCGGTGGGTTGTCTATTGAAACGGCGCAATCAGAAACATGGACGGCAAAAGAATATTCGGGTTCGATAAATAAAAAAATAAATAAATTTAAAAAGGCGATTCGCAGCGGCAGTACGAAAACCGCAAGAAATATATTAGAAGAACGTTCGTTCAAAAAGAAACTGACCGAATCGGATTATGGACGCCTGGCCGGGCGGTTGGCATATGTGTATTATACAAATGGCGAATATGAATTGGCGAAAAAATGGGGGTTCGTCGCGTCCGATGCGGAATCTGAATACGGATTGTGGACGATGGGGTTGCTGTATTTCAAAGAAGAAAAGTATAAAGAAAGCGAAAAATATTTTGGCCGCATTTTGAAATTAAAACAGATAAATAATGCACGCAAGACCGAGGCCGCGTTTTGGGCGGGGCGTGCGGCGTCTATGCGGGGCGATGGTGGCAAGGCGGATGAATATTGGACGATTGCGGCGGCACATCCGATGGCATTTTATGGGGCGTTGGCGGCGACCATGATGGGAAATGTGCCGGAATATGAATTCTTTGAACAAGAATTTACCGAAGAAGATATTGATGAACTGCGTGGCGATCGGTATGGAAAAATCGCGTTGGCGTTGCTTCAGGTGAATCGTCGTGAACGTGCGGAAGAATACCTTAAATACATGATGACGTCCAAGGTCAGCGATAGAAGTCTGCACGCCATAAACGCGATTGCGACGACATTTGGTTTGTCGCGTGTTGCGATTTTGGCGTCGGGTGTGATACGTGACCGCGGTATTTTGGAAATTGATGATGATGTTATTTATTCTGCGCAATACCCGTTGCCGGATTGGGAACCGATGGGCGGGTGGTCCATTGATAGGGCGTTATTGTTGGCGATTATTAAACAAGAAAGTGGTTTTCGGACGGGCGCAAAATCGGGTGCGGGCGCGAACGGCGTTATGCAAATTATGCCCGGCACCGCAAAGTTGGTTGCGCGCGCGAACAAGGTTAAAATGTCCGATATAGATATGTCAAACCCCGAACACAATATGTTCTTGGGGCAACAGCATATTGTAGATTTATTGATGCATCCGAATATCAACAACAACATTATTAAAATGTTGGCGGCGTATAATGCGGGTATGGGGTCGGTGGTAAAGTTCGAAAAATCTTTTACGACAAACGACCCGTTGCTCTATATCGAAAGTTTTCCGGCGTATGAAACGCGCGGTTATATCAAACGCGTGATGGCGAATTTGTGGCTTTATCGTGCGCGATTGGGCCAGCCTTTGACGACATTGAAAGTATTGGCGGATTCCGATTGGCCGTTGTATAATAGTGAAGATGAATACGTGCGTGTCGAAGATATTCCGTATTCTATTTAATGGTGCGATATGGTAACGGTGGCGGATTTTTCCATTGAAAATGAGATTGGTGCGGAATTTATTGCCGGTGTAGACGAGGCCGGACGTGGTCCACTTTGTGGCCCGGTTGTTGCGGCGGCGGTGATATTTCCGAATCGTGATATCGAAATTCCGGTGGTGATACGTGATTCTAAAAAAATGTCGGCGCATCAAAGGGCACTCGCGTATGATTGGATAACAAAAAACACAATCTGGGCGACCGGTCAATGCAGTCCGGCGGAAATTGACGAATTGAATATCCTTTGGGCGTCTATGCGTGCGATGGAACGTGCGGTCGCATCGCTTTCCCGCGCGCCGGAAATTTGTTTAATTGACGGGAACCGCGTGCCGAAAAATTTGCGGGGCAGGGCGATTATAAAGGGTGATGCAAAATCACTTTCTATTGCGGCGGCGTCAATTATTGCCAAAGAAACGCGTGATAAAATTATGCATGAACTTGCACAAAAATTTCCCGAATATGGGTGGGATAAAAATGCGGGGTACCCCACCGCAGAACATTTGTCGGCAATTGAAAAATATGGCGTGACGGAACATCATCGGCGGACGTTTGGACCGGTCAAAAAATGCCTGGAATCCCGCGAAAATTCTTGACTTTTTGTGTTTTTTTTTGGTACAATTTTTGTGCCAAAAAAAAGTAAAGGTTGGTATTATGATAGATTGGTTGAATGTGATTAACAAATTGAAAAAAGAAAAACCAGATTTGTATTTCACGCGGGTCTGTCGTCCATTGCCGGAATGGTGTCCGGATCATGTTATTACGCATCGTTCGGATGGTGTTCCATACGGATATTATGAAATCCGGGAATCTTCGATGGGGCCGATAATGTTATATGTTGAACAGCAATCGGTCTATTCGAGAGATGTCGAGATTACAATAAAATCGGCTGATTATGGTTGGTGCATATATCGCCGGGATTTTGGCCCCGGTATAATTGGTCATGACAAATGTGACGCGGTGTATGAATTAATAGAAAAATCAAAACGCCATCCATCAAATATGTCGGCGGAAAACGCAATTGAAAAATGGGAACATTTTTGTGATAATCCAAAGCCCCAGAAAGAAGACGAGAAGAAACCAATCAAAGGCATAACTGCGTTACAATCTTTTGATGCGATTATGACGGTGGTAAATCGGCACAGACCATATGAACCATCTGATTTTGTACCGGAAAGCTTTATCCCAGATTTAGTAATCGCGTTGTTGATGACGGCAAATTTTGCGGGGACACCGGCGAAAATAAACACATCTGCGCCCCGGGCAAAACAGGTCGCGGCCGCCACAAATCAACAATCACAGGCGAACTATATCAATTACCTGACGGCATTACAGAAAGTAAAGGGGTGTTGAGATGGAATATAAAAAAGAATTTTAAGGTTTCTGAATGTTTTATTCCGGACCGGCGTGAGAAACACAGATAAACAAAAGGATATTAAAATGGCAGAAGAACAATCAATAAAAAGAAAGTCTATAATATATACAGATTTTTCAAAGATAGATAAAAATGACCCGCTCATAAAGGCTTTGGAAAAACGCCGTCCATGGGCCTCGTCCGATTTTGTTCCGAAATATTTTATACCGGACCTGCGTGAAAAACAGAGATAAATAAAAGGGATAAAAATGGCGAATAACGATAATTTTGAAAAAGAAAAAATACAATCTGATGACCCGATAATCCAAAAATGTTTGGATATTATTCGCAATAAAAAGGTTACGGTAAAAGATTTACCCGATTTGGGCTATTACGACGTGTATCTTGGTAATAAAAAATGTTTTATGATTCATAAAGATTTTTTGATTGGGGTTGGCACGGTATATACAATGAACATAAATAATCAGGATTACAGATTTTGTGGAAAACGACCAGATTTGAAAGAATTGCATAGATTATGTGTTTCTACATATAATGAACAATCGCAAGAAAGGAAAAAGAGTACGTTGGATTTCTTGAATGATGTCGACAGAGGCGAAAAAACTAAAACCGACAAAAGGCTTTTAACACCGGGACAAAGAACTGGTATTCTGTTTATGTTTGGTGGATTGGCGATAGCGGGTATTATCAGTCCTGCTGTGATACGTGGCATACAAGAGAAAAAAACGCAACGCGTGAATAAACAGGTCGAAGCGTATGAAAAAACTTTGCCGGGATATTTGGAACAAAAACAAAATGTCGCGCGCTATCGTGATAGTTTGATGAATGTGAAAGGAAAATAAAAAAGGAGAAAAAATGAAAAAGAAAAAAATTTTGCCCGGAATAGACGAATACCTGATGATAGTTGTGAAGTCTGCATTGATAACAATTATGTTGTTGTGTACCGGCGACGGGTCAAAACCGCGTGGTCGGGAACAAATTCCGCCGAAACAAAATATCGAAAACTATCGTGACAGTTTGATGAATGTAAAAGAAAGATAAAAAGGAAGGGAAAATGAAACTGCGGACATTGGAGGATGCGGCTTTGCGTGGCAAGTATGTATTACTGCGCGATGATTTTAATGTGCAAATTGTTAATGGAAAAATTACCGAAGGATTTCGTATAGAGCGCAGCATGCCAACGATTGAATTCCTGCGTAATGCGGGGGCACGTGTTGCGATTTGTTCGCACCTGGGCCGGCCAAAGGGCGTGCGCGATATGAAATATTCGCTGCGGCCCGTGGCGGAATATATGAAATTGCCGTTGATTGAAGATTGCCTTAATCGAGATTTTATGGCGGATATGCGTGATGGTGATGTGGTGCTGCTTGAAAACGTTAGGTTCTATGCGGGCGAAGAAGAAAACGATTCGGAATTTTCGCGTATGTTGGCATCCGGGTTCGATTTGTTCGTGAATGATGCGTTCGCCGTTTCGCACCGTGCACACGCCAGTACCGTTGGCGTAACAAATTTTTTGCCGTCCTATGCGGGACTGTTGTTGAATGGTGAAATTGAAAACCTGACCGCGGTAATGGAAAGCCCGACACATCCGGTGTTGTCCATTGTTGCGGGGTCCAAGGTTTCAACCAAGATTGGTGTTTTGCGCGCATTGATAAAATTGTCTGATACGGTTATCGTTGGTGGCGCATTGGGAACAACGTTTAATTTTGCGTGTGGCGAACCGGTTGGAAATTCATTGTTTGAAGCAGACCAGGCGGAAAATGCACGCGCAATTATGGCATATGCGCGGGAAAATAATTGTCGATTTTTATTGCCGTTGGACAAAGGGGTGGGGCCGGTGTTTGAACCCGACGCACCACGCACCGATAAAGACATTGCGGATATAAAATCGGACGATGTTATTATTGATGGTGGACCCAAAACCGCCGCGCGTGATGCCGATGAAATAGGGCGCGCATCAACGGTTATTTGGAACGGCACGGTTGGTATGGCGGAATGGCAACCCACGTGGTCATATGGTTCGTTTGCGATTGCGCGTGCGATTGCGGAAAATACGCGTGCCGGAAAATTAAAAAGCATTGTTGGTGGGGGGGACACGGTTGCGGCCCTGGATGCGTGCGGCGTGATGGATGATATAACGTATGTCTCAACGGGCGGCGGCGCGTTTCTGGAATTTATCGAGGGTCGCGAATTACCCGGCATCGCGGTGTTGATTGAGAAATAATATTTCGTTAATATAATAAAACCCGCAGAATTCTGCGGGTTTTATCGATGTATTATAATATCTTTATCTCTTGCTTGGTAAACAACCAACAACAATGCAGAATACCAAGAACAACATAAAGAACAACGAATATCCCACCATTCCCGATGTTACCGCGTTGATAGATAACATTTTGTACCATGCCGCGCCGCGCACAATCGGCACAACATAAATAACCAACATCGGAATGATATACAGCCAAACCGAAATGCCCGCATCACGGAAACGACGTACCGACAATGACATTGACGGAATGAACAAAATCGCACTAACAATCGTTGCGATAATTCCACCAAACAACGCTGCAAAAATCCAATTCACGATAAATACAAACAAAACCCCGAACCAGAATTCCGCACGTGACGCGCGGCCCATAAAATCAAAATACCCCGTCCAGAAATTTGTAATTGCCGTTCCAAAACCCATCATAGAAGGTGATGCCCGACGAACAGTTTTCTTTTTTGTAACCATATTTTTCCCCTTTGGTAATTTGTTATACGTCTGTATTATAAATTATTTTTATACCCCAATGCAACAATAAACATTTCCACAGAATCACGCCGCGATGCGTTCGGTTTGACATGATGAACCGATTCGAATTTTTCTTTGATTTGTTTTAACAATTCGTTTGTTGTGCCGCCGGTAAAAGACTTTGCCACAAATGTTCCCCCCGGCTTTAACGCGCGGCACGCAAAATCAAACGCATATTCCAATAAAACCATTTGTCGCAAATGATCCGTCTTTTGATGGCCGACGGTATTTGGTGCCATATCGGACACGACGACATCTACCGCGCCATTCGCATTTTCATCCAAGTGCAACTTTTCGGTTAACCAATCCAATGCGGCATCGGTGGTAAAATCACCCTTGTAAAATTCGACACCATTTATAGGCGTTATATCCAACAAATCCATCGCAAAGATTTTTGTTTTTGGAAAAGTTCGCGCAATGAATTGTGACCAAGAACCCGGCGCCGCGCCCAAGTCGACAACCACCTGGCCATTTTTCAAAAATTTGTATTTATCATTTATTTCGATAAGTTTATATGCCGCGCGCGCGCGATACCCATCCGCGTGTGCACGCGCAACATACGGATCAGATGCCTGGCGTTGTAACCATGCAACCGAAGATTTATGTTTTGCGATTTTTTTATTTTGTATTTTCATTTTGTTGCTTTAACAACTTTGTTTTAAAACGACACATCGCACAATAACTGCTGCGGAACATTTTTTCTTTGAAGAAACGCGATTGCGCCACAGGTGACATAAAACCATTCGTTTCAACCAAGTAAATCAATTTCCATCCCAATAATTTGCCCGTCTTTTCATCATAAACCGGTTTAGACCGCATTCCGTTAAATTCATTCATCATTTTTCCCTTTTCTTATTTTGTGCCCGGAACACCGCCCTGTTTCATGCGTTCCATAACGGCCTCCATTCCGCCCATACGTTGAATCATGGCCATTTGCTGTTTCATTTTCAGGTATTGTTTAATAATATGTTCAACATCACGAACCGTCACGCCTGCGGTTTCGGCAATACGTGCCTTGGCATTTGCAAAGATTTTTTCCGGATCGGCACGTTCGGTTGCCGTCATCGCTTCCAGTATTTTAATCTGGGCATCGACACTGCCGTCTTTGATTTTTTCTTTCATGGCATTAACCGCGCCCGACATGCCCGGTACCATTTTAAGCAGACCGCTAAAATTACTCATTTTTTTAATCTGTTTCAATTGCGCCAACATATCGTTCATGTCGAATTGGCCGGCCATCATGCGTTCGGCGGTTTCTTTCATGCCTTTGGGCACTTTGGGTTCTTCTATTTCCGGTGCTACGGTGTTTTCGATTTTATTTTCGGTTGCTTCTTTTTTCTTTCTTCCAAAACCAAACATTTTCGTTCTCCTTTGTGATTATGATTATATATTATCAATAAAATTTTATTTGTCCAGGTATCGTCGCAGATATTTTCCCGTCAGAGAATTTGGATTGTCCGCGACAGTTTCGGGCGTGCCAACGGCAATGACTTTTCCACCGCCCGCGCCACCCGTTGGTCCCAAATCTATAATCCAATCCGCGGTTTTGATAACTTCTAGATTATGTTCAATAACAATAACGGTATTTCCTTGTTCAACCAATTCATGCAAGACATTTAACAATTGTTTTATATCTTCAAAATGCAAACCGGTTGTTGGTTCATCCAAGATGTAAAGAGTTTGCCCCGTACTGCGTGCCGCCAATTCGCGTGACAATTTTATACGCTGGGCCTCGCCCCCCGACAAATCCAAAGAACTTTGACCAAGTTTTATATAATCCAACCCAACGCGTTTCAATAATTCCAATTTACGACTTATTTGCGGATGATTGATAAAGAACCGATACGCTTCGTCCACGGTCATATTCAACACATCCGCAATCGATTTGCCTTTATATTTCACAGCCAATGTTTCTTCGTTATATCGCGTGCCGTGACATTTATCGCATTCTACATAAACGTCCGCCAAGAAATTCATTTCTATTTTAATCTGGCCATCACCTTGGCACGCCTCGCACCGGCCGCCTTTGACATTAAACGAAAAACGTCCGGGACCGTAACCGCGTGCTTTGGCCTCGGGCAATTCGGCAAAGAAGTCACGAATGTTTGAAAATACACCGGTATATGTGGCGGGGTTGCTGCGCGGGCTGCGTCCAATGGGTGATTGGTCAATATCAACAACTTTATCAATGTTTTCCATGCCACGAATAACATCGTGTGCGCCACATTCAATTTTAGAATTATACAACGCGCGCATCAATGCCGGATACAAAGTATTTAATAACAATGTTGATTTGCCCGAACCCGACACGCCCGTCAGTGCGATAAATTTTCCCAATGGAAATTCAACGTCTATATTTTTAAGGTTGTTTTCCCGTGCACCGCAAATCTTGATAGATTCGCCGTTGCCTGCGCGCCGCTTTTTCGGAACCGGAATTTTCTTTTTCCCCGATAGGTATTGTCCGGTCAAAGAATCTTTGTTTTTAATCACCTGGGCCGGTGTTCCGGCGGCAATAATATTTCCACCGTTTACACCCGCACCACGTCCAATATCAACCAACCAATCCGCCGCGCGCATTGCGTCTTCGTCATGTTCGACCACAATCACACTGTTGTCTTTATCGCGCAGCATTTTAAGTGTGTCCAACAATTTATCATTATCACTTTGATGCAAACCAATTGACGGTTCATCCAATACATACAGGACACCGGACAGGCCACTGCCGATTTGGGACGCAAGACGTATACGTTGCGCTTCGCCACCCGACAGTGTTCCCGACATACGCGACATTGTTAAATAACCCAACCCCACATTTTTTAGGAATAACAGACGCGACGTAATTTCACGTAGCACCATTCGCGCGATATCATTTTCTTGTTGGGTCAAATGATTCGGTAAATCCACAAACCAATTATAAGAATCATCAACCGCCATATCACACACATCGATAATATCTGCACCGTTTATTTTTACACATAATGCCTGGATATTTAATCGTTTCCCATGACATACCGGGCACGGTTTTTCCGATTGATATTTAGCCAGTTCCGCCCGCACCGCATCGGATTCAGATTCACGCCACCGACGTTCAATATTGTTCACGACACCTTCGAACGGTTTTTCATAAATGAATCCATTCCAATTTATTTTAATCGGTTTATCACCCGTCCCATAAAGAACGATATCTTTTTGTTCGGACGTCAATAAATGCCATGGTTTTGAAAGTGGAATTTTATATTGTTTATGCAACGCGTCCAACAAATGGTCAAATTGACTTAACATGCCACCACGTGACCATGGTGCAATTGCGCCATCCAATATAGATTTTGATGGGTCGGGAATAATCAAATCGGGCGACATGTTTAGCTGAACCCCTAAACCATCGCATGCACTGCATGCGCCCATTGGTGCATTAAAAGAAAATAGTCGCGGTTCAATTTTTGGCACCGCAAAACCACTAACGGGACACGCATAATTTTGCGAATACAAAATATCTTCATTCGTATCCAGGCGTCGCACCAAAACCGAACCCGGCACCAATCGTAACGAACCTTCGAATGACGCGTACATGCGTGAACGAAAATCTTCCATATCCGATTCGGGTGCATCCGATGCCGGCATTTGAATACGATCGACAATTACAAAAATATTATGTTTTTTGTTTTTATCCAACGATGGTGGTGCGGCCAAATCGTATAATTCATTATCAATAATAACACGTTGATAGCCTTGCTTTACCAAAAATGCCAATTCTTTTTTATATTCACCTTTGCGGTCACGAACCAGCGGCGCCATAATATACAAACGCACGCCGGCCGGAATATTCATAGTTTGTTCGACCATTTCCGCAATGGTCTGGGATTTAATCGGCAGGCCGGTCACCGGCGAATGTGGCACACCAATACGCGCCCATAATAGGCGTAAATAGTCATAAATTTCTGTAACGGTTCCAACGGTGGAACGTGGATTTTTAGATGTGGTTTTTTGTTCGATAGAAATTGCCGGGGCCAAACCTTCAATCAAATCAACATCTGGTTTTTTCTGCATATCCAAAAATTGTCGTGCATAACTGGACAAAGATTCCACATACCGACGTTGTCCTTCGGCATAAATCGTATTGAATGCCAACGAAGACTTTCCCGAACCAGACACACCGGTCAAGACCACCAATTTATTTTTTGGTATGTCTAAATCAATGTTTTTAAGATTATTTTCGCGTGCACCGCGAATTTTTATAACACCACTCATAGCGTTCAGAATATAGAACTTTTATAAAGATTTTCAATGGGCCGATTAAAAATTACTGTTCGGATTTTTTTACATCCGTTTCATTTTTCTTGGCGTCCGTGTCGGCCTTTTTGGTATTCGTATCGGGCTTCTTGTTCGCCGTTTCGGTCTTTTTCGTACCTGTATCGGTTTTTTTGATTCCCAATAATGTGTCTGCATCCATCAGCACGCCGGTTTTACGAACATTGTCACCACCAACATGTGGCGCCAATTCGCCGCGTACCCAAACGTCGATTCCGCCGGCATTGCCAAACGTCGCCTTGTGTTTGTTCCCGGCCGGCATATAGTAAATATCACCCGGGACCAATACGCGGCTAAATACCGTTTTACCACGCGCATCTTCAATTTTGACCCAAGATTCTTGGATTGATTGCAGAACAATCTCGCCCGATTCACGATTTTCTAAACCAAACCGTTCACGCACAGGTTGTTGATATGCCGGTTCATTGCTAATAACTTGCACCGTTGTGTCGGCAACTACATTCTCTTCTTTCGACGGTATCATCAACATAGTTGCGATACCCGCCAAAACCACAAGCAACACAAGTCCGCCAACAAACCATTTCCAATATTTAACAACAAACTTGCACGCTGCGCTATCCTTGACCTTGCCAAGTTGTTTTACAAAATCCTCTTTGTTTTGTGCGACCTTTTGTGGTTCATGTTTTTCAACCGGTGTCGTCGCCGTTTCGTCAACATTGCGTTTTCCGATACCAAGTTCCTGTTTGATTTTGTTTACAATAAGATCCGGGTCCAACCCCAATTCCATTGCATAGTTCCGTGCAAACCCCAAGATATAAACCGTTTCCGGCAACGCGGTATAATCACCCGCTTCCAGGGCCATTAAGAATTCTTCGCGTATGCAAAGTTGCTTTGCGATTGTTGGTATTTCGCGTTTGCGCCGGCCCGTTGTTCGGGCATCGCGTAAAATCTCGCCCGCCGTCATTTCGGCGTTTATTTTCATATCATTGATTTCTTCTGCCATCGCTGCCCCTTTTTTTATATTTATGACCACATCATAGACCATATATTTCTATGCGCAACCCCAAAATTGCAAAATTTCTTGTCGCAGGGTGTCCGGATTGGTTATTCCATTGATTTTAATACGAAATTCGGCCGAATTTGCCAGGCCAGCCGAATACCACGCCAAATGTTTGCGAAACATCGGTACGGCTGCATGTGCACCATAGTATTCTATCATTAAATCCAGATGCCGTAATGCAACCGGTCCAATATTGTCGGGCGCATGTGACACACCCAAAATCTCACCAAAAATCCATGGCCGACCCAGCATTGCGCGGCCAATCATCGCCCCGGAATATCCCACCGCCATTACAGATTCAACATCGTTGCGCGTCTTTAAATCGCCATTTGCGATAATTGGAATTGGCATATTATCGATTGCCGGATGAACGGCCCCCCCCGCATAACCCGCCGCCCGCGTACGTCCATGCAGCACCGCCCATGCCGCACCGTTATCGGCCGCGACATGAATTAAATCCGCCCAATCCATATTATCCGTGTCCCACCCCAGGCGTGTTTTGATTGATACGGGTATATTAACCGCCCGCACAACCGCATTTATAATTTCGCCAGCCAATTTATGGTCGCGCATCAAGAATGCACCGGCCCCGGAACGTGTTGCGACCTTTGGCACCGGACATCCCATGTTTATATCAATCCATGTCGCGCCTGCGTCCGCCAATATTTTTGCGGCGTCCGCCATTAAATCCGGCACAGCACCAAAAATCTGGGTTCCGACATTACCCTCACGCGAATAATTTTCAAAATTTCGCAGGCAATTTTTATGCCGCCCGACAATTGAATGACATGAAATCATTTCTGTAACAACCGGCACATCGGGTGCAAAGTCCCGAATAATTGTCCGAAATGGCAAATCTGAAATGCCCGCCATCGGTGCAGCAAAAATTTGATTATTGAATAACATTTGTGATATAATGACACGCATGAAAGACAAAATCAAAAATTTATTTGGGTTTATTGGTCGCGCATGGAGTGGCGGCATTCATGGCAAGGTCGGCGTATTTTTTGCGTTTTTTGCGATGTTCATGTTTGTGCGCATATTTATGGGGGATGTAAATGTTACGCATTTTGTCGCGAATATTTGGCACCTGAATACAGAACGCAAAACATTGGCCATGGAACAGAAGAAATTGGAAACGGTTGAAAAGCATATAAGTCTATTAGAAAAATATAGCCCGGATTATGTGGAAGAATTGGGCCTTAAATATATGAATATTGGCGATCCTGAATTTAAAGTTTTAAAAATTTAAGTAAAATATATTATATAAAAAACCGGCGAAAATCCGCCGGTTTTTCATAAACGTCATGTATTATTTTACAAATCTGTTATATGTTTTTTCATTTATTTTGATTGGGTATTCACGTTCCAAATATGCATCAAAATCCGCACGAATATGCCCGGATGCCATTTTTGAAACCTCGTCGGTCAATGCGGCCATTTTCTTGTCATCCGGGGTCGGCATTTTTTCACCCGCCACATGTATTACATAGAACGCATCCGTATCTTCGACGATGGTATTCTGTCCAATTGCATTTCTGAATGCGGCAACCAAGACCGCCGGCGCGGCACCATCGGTGCGTGTAACGGTCACAGTTTTTCCGCCCGCCAATTTACCATCATGGTTTAAATCAACCAAAGTTTCATTTGCACGAACGTATGCCATTTTGCGACGTTCCGCACGTGTCCATTCGGCGACCAAATCTTTTTTGACCGAATCGAATTCCGCGTCATGCGCAGGTGTGATTTTATCAATACGCACGATTACAAATCCATCGCGCGTTTCAATCATTTCGCTTTCCACACCCGCATCCATATCAAACACGCGTGCAATCATTGCATTATCAAAGAATTTGTCATCCGGCAAATTCTTGGCCGTCACATTTTCATACTTTTTGTATTTCGCATCATGCGTTTTGGCCGCCGCCGCCAATGTTTCACCGCCGATGATATCATCTTCCATTTTTTGTGCGACCTTCAGATTTTTTTCATATTCATCGGGTTTATCCATTTCGGTTGATAACAACACGTATGAAATATCGCGCGTTTCATCAACACGATGCGGGTTTTGTTTATAGAATTCACGCAATTGTTCATCGGTCGGTGTCGCCACTTTGAAATCAGGGAACTTTACCGTTGCCATATCAATTGTGCGTGACGCGCCACGTGCATTATATGCCGCACGGACCGCAAATTTTGGTGTTTTGATTTCGGCATCAATTGGTGTTTCGACCATTTTATTTACCGTCTTCATGCGAATATCATTTGCAACATCCGATTCGGTAAGGCCCGAATTACGCAAGACGACATCAAATGCCTCGGGTGAAAATTTTCCATTTTCTTGGAATTGCGGAATTTCGCGAATCTCGTTCGCAATTTTTCGGTCAGATACGGCATAACCCAATTCGTCTGCGTGTTGTTCCAAACGTTTAATAGACGCAATCTTTTTAATAACACCGTCTTGGAACGCGGACATCGCGGCCGGGTCGGTATACAGCGTCCGTTGTTCTTCCCGTGGCATATCCGACAATTCTTTGGATTTCATATTAGTGTACTGATTGATAGATACTTTTTCACCACCAACGCGCATCAGTGTTGTATCCGAAGACGTAAGACCAAACACCCATTCGGCAACGCCCCAACCGACGAATGAAAAGATTAAAATCCCCATCAAGACCTTCGCGACAGGTTTATCTGCCGCATTACGTAAATATTCTAGCATTTTATCCCCTTTTGCGGTAACATAGCAGAACAATTCATAAAAAATCAATGAAAAAAAAGGAAAAAATATGAAATTTATTATCGGAAATTGGAAAATGAACGGTTCGCGCACAATACTGCGCGACATGATTGAACGTGCAAATGGCGTAAAAACCGAAAATCGCGTGGTTTTGTGTGTGCCTTTTACAATGTTGGGCGAAAAATCCGACGTTATCGCGTTTGGTGCCCAAGATGTAAGCACGCATGAACGTGGCGCATACACCGGTGAAATATCTGCGGGGATGCTGAACGAAGCCGGCGCAAAATACGTTATTGTCGGCCACAGTGAACGCCGTATGTATCATGATGAAACAAACGATATTGTTCGGGACAAGGCCGCACGTGCATTGGAATTTGGTATTACCCCCATTATCTGTGTTGGTGAAACTATGGATGAAAAGCGTGCCGGAAAAACATTGGATGTTATCACGGCGGCGGTGCGGGAATCTGTACCCGCGGATGTCAAAGACGACATCATAATTGCATACGAACCACGTTGGGCCATTGGTGCGGGTATAACGCCAACCGCGGATGAAATTGCAACCGCGCATCGGGTAATTGCCGATAATTTGTCATATATGGGATTGGACGGAACGCCGATTCTGTATGGGGCCAGTGTAAATGCCGCCAATGTTGCCGATATTGTGGCAATAGAAAATGTTGGTGGTGTATTGGTTGGTGGTGCATCCTTGAAACCGGACGAATTCATACCTATAATAGAGAGTGTTAAATAACAAAATAAAGATAAAACTATGCAAGAAGATAAAGAAGTAAAAGTTGAACAGGTGTCATTAGACGATGCCCAACGCGTCCCAGACCAACCGGTTGCCGAACCCGAATCCGGGACCGATGCGCGTATTGCGGAATTGGAAAAATCCTTGGCCGACATGAATGATAAATACCTGCGTGCGATGGCAGAATTGGAAAATACTCGCCGTCGTGCGGCAATTGACGCGGAGTCACGTGCCCGGTCGCGCGCAATGGCGGTGGCGGAAAAAATTCTGCCGATGATGGATGCGGTTGATGCGGCATTGAAACATACGCCCGATGATGACGGCATGAAATCTTTGGCCATGGCGTTAAAGTCTGCATTTGATTCAATTGGAATTGTTCGTATGGACGTGGTTGGTAAACCGTTGGACCCAAACCTGCATAATGCGATCCAGGTTGTGGATGCGCCGGAAAACACGCCATCGAACACCGTTGTTGAAGAAATGCAGGCCGGTTACATGTTCGGTGATACCGTTCTGCGGACGGCGATGGTTGTGGTTGCCAAATAATCCCCAAATGTTTGCGAACCACAAATTTATATGATATAATCAAAAGAAAAATTAAAGGATTGATAATGTCTTTGGTACCAATTGTGATAGAAGAATCCCCACGTGGCGAACGGTCGTTTGACATTTATTCGCGCCTGCTGCGTGACAGAATTATTATGGTGACCGGCGAAATTGAAACTGGCATGGCGAACACCATCGTGGCACAGTTATTATTGTTGGAATCAGAAAATCCGAATGCCGATATATCTATGTACATAAATTCACCAGGCGGTGATGTTTCGGCTGGGGAAGCAATCATTGACACAATGAATTATATCAAGGCACCTGTATCAACCATTGGTATGGGATTGGTTGCGTCAATGGCGTCGGTGATTTTGGCGGCGGGGCAAAAGGGTAAACGTTTCTGTCTGCAAAACACCCAGATTATGATTCATCAACCTATGGCCGGAACCCAGGGTCAGGTGACAGATATGGAAATTCATGTCGCGAAATTTAAACAGACAAAACAATTGTTGATTAAGCAAATGGCGGGCTTCACGGGTCGCAAAGAAAAAGAATTGTTTGATGCGATGGAACGTGATAATTGGATGGATGCCGAAGCCGCCAAGAAGTTCGGTTTAATCGATGACATATTGGTTCGTAAATAATTGTATGGGGTGCACACAATGAGTGACGATAAAAAAACACCAGAATCAGAAAATAAAAATCAGTTTTGCAGTTTCTGTGGCAAGGCCGTGTACGAAGTGAAAAAATTGGTCAGTGGTCGCAATGTGTGTATTTGTGACGAATGTATCGCGCTGTGCAATGATATTATGGCGGACGACATTCGGACCGAGGTCACCAAAGAGGCGGAAAAATTACCCACCCCGCGCCAGATTTATGATTTCCTAAACGAATATATCATTGGCCAAGAAAATGCGAAACGCACATTGGCGGTTGCGGTTTATAATCATTACAAACGTCACAATGTCGCATTGTCTTCGAATGTAGAAATTCAAAAATCGAACGTTTTGTTGATTGGACCCACGGGAACGGGTAAAACATTGTTTGCGCAAACATTGGCGCGTATTTTGGATGTGCCGTTTGCAATCGCCGATGCCACAACTTTGACCGAGGCCGGCTATGTCGGCGACGACGTGGAAAGTGTTTTAACACAATTATTACACAACGCGGGTTTTGATGTAGACCAGGCCCAGCGTGGAATTATCTATATCGATGAAATTGATAAAATTGCGCGCAAATCGGAAAACCCGTCTTTGACACGCGATGTTTCCGGCGAAGGCGTGCAACAGGCATTATTGAAATTGGTCGAAGGCACCGTTGCAAATGTTTCCGCCGGCGGCGCGGGACGCAAACACCCGGGCGAGGCGACATTACGCCTGGACACGTCCAAGATATTATTTATCTGTGGTGGGGCGTTTGACGGGCTGAACAAGATTATTGCGAATCGGAAATGTGAACGCGCCGGAATTGGTTTTGGCGCAGACGTGTCATCAAAAACCGAACGCGAATCGAAAAACCACATGGCGGATGTTGAACCGCAAGATTTGGTAAAGTATGGAATTATTCCGGAATTGATTGGGCGGTTGCCGGTTGTTGCGACACTGGAAGATTTGGATGAAGATGCGTTGGTTAAAATCCTGACCGAACCGAAGAACGCGATTGTTCGTCAATATGTTGCGATGTTGGGGATGGATGATGTGAAATTGACCGTGACCGAAGACGGCCTGCGTGAAATTGCGCGGTTGGCATTGGCACGGAAAACGGGTGCGCGGGGCCTGCGCAGTATTTTGGAAAAGATATTATTGGAACCAATGTTTAATGCGCCGGACAAGACCGATTTGGCCGAAATCGTGATTGATAAAGACGTGGTTTTGGGCAAAAAACCACCAATCGAAATCCGTCAAAACGCGAAAAAGGCGGCATAATACACCAATTTTTACACCCATTTGCGTGTGTTTTGGGCGGCGGATTTCCGCCGGGTTGGGGCGATTCGTGACCTGGGCAAAAAGGAACGTTTGTGTCCACACTTTTTTTAAAAAAATTCAAACATTGATTTTACTGCATTTTTTTTGCGGTCCCACTGGGTGGGCATAAACGTTCCTTTTTGCTACAGTTTTTTACGTGACGTAAAGGGGGAAATTATGCGGAAATTTTTTGTGTCGGTAATCTGTGCATTGTGCATATGTTCTGCATTTGCGGCGGGTGAAAATGTCGCGACGTCCAAGGCATTCGTTGACACCGCCGTTGTATTGAAACAGGACAAAATCCCCGCAAATTCCGGCACAACCCAGGTTTTAACGAATAGCGGCGAATCGGGCACAGTTGGGACAAAAGAAATCTATGATTCAACCGCCGCATACGCCGGCCAGGCGGATTCTTTGGTCGAGGCGGCAACCATGAACGCCGCCGTGCAGAATGCGATAGACGCCGAGTTCAAGTGTGTTCAGTATAATCCAAACGATTCAACCGATTGTTGGTTGGTGGATATTGGGGGAGCGGCGCAATCCGCCCTGCCATCGGGTTATACCAGGTTGGAATATATTGAATCAACCGGAACGCAGTATATTGATACGGGAATCGCACCGAAAAACACCAATAATCTGAAGTGGAAAATAGATGTTCAATATATAAATCCATATGGAAATTTTAACTATGCGGGTTTTGGTGTGTTTGGAGGAAGATATTGGTTGAAATTCGATATAAAATCGGCAAATGTTGTTGGAATTCAATGCGGAGGTGCATATTCAGAAAGTCAGCCAAGTGTATCTATTGCCAATAGAAATATTTTCTTTATGGATACAGAATCACGTACTTTTGGTATTAATAATGAGATACAGTCATTGTCTGGGATGGAGGATGGGGCGTTACAAATTCCATATAATATTTATTTGTTCGCGGTTAGCAATGACCAAAGTGGAATGGAAAACACACTTGCAAGTGCACGACTTTATGGTGCGTATATGGCCAACGGCGCCACCGCGATTCGTAACTTTGTCCCTGCACGCCGTAACAGTGACGGTGTTTTAGGGATGTATGATACAGTTTCAAATACGTTCTTTACCAATTCCGGCACAGGTACATTCGTTGCCGGGCCGGTGTTCAGTTATTTACCACAAAATTAAAAAACGGATGCGTTCGCATCCGTTTTTCACTAACCACTAACCACTAACACTAACCACTAACACTAGTTGCTATTTTAATTTTTCTGCGGCGGTGCGTGCCAATTCGTCACACATTTCGTTGAATTCTTCGCCGTTGTGGCCGCGCACCCATACCCAGTGAATTTTTATTTTGCCCGCCAACTCGTCCAATTTCTGCCACAGGTCTTGATTTTTTACCGGTTTTTTATCCGCAGTGCGCCAATTATTTCTGCGCCAGTTTTTTATCCATGTTTGCATGCCGTTTTTTACATATTGGCTGTCGGTGTGGATTTCAATTTCGGCATGACGATGCGCCGCGGTTGCCGCGCGAATGACCGCCATCAATTCCATGCGGTTGTTTGTTGTGTTGGGATCGCCCCCACTGCGATGTGCGATGTTTTTGCCGTCGGTTGCAACGAATGCCCATCCGCCCGGGCCGGGGTTGCCCAAACAACTGCCGTCTGTCCAGATTTTTAACATTTTATTTATCACCTTTTTATGATATAATATCATAAAATGTTCATAGATTCCAAGAATTTAAGCGAAATGTCCAATGCGGTGCGGGCCACGGCCCTGCGCGCGTTGCGTCATGCAAAAACCGGGCATATCGGAATTGCGCTGGGGGCGGCCGATATCGTCACGATGATTTATGCGGTGTTTTTAAATCCGGCGTCCGACCGATTCGTTTTGTCGGCGGGGCATGGGTCGGCGTTGCTGTATTCTGTATTAAAGTTGGCGGGGTATCGGGTTGGTGATTTGGATTCTTTGCGGCGCCTGTACGGTTTGCCGGGACATCCGGAATATAGAATTGACGGCGTTGCCGCGACCACGGGGCCACTGGGCCAGGGCGTTGCAAATGCGGTCGGTATGGCAATCGCAGAAAAACATTTCGAAAGTGATGGTAAAATTTATTGCCTGTGCAGTGATGGCGATTTGATGGAGGGCGTCGCGCAAGAGGCGATTTCTTTTGCCGGGCGGTATAAATTGGATAACTTGGTTTTATTATGGGACAATAACGGCGTTTCTATTGATGGCGCGGCCCAAACGGATGTCAATGTTGCGATGCGTATGCGTGCGGCGGGTTGGGATGTGCGTGTGGCAAATGGTCATGATTTTGACGAAATTTATGATGCAATTTCTGCGCCGGCGGCGGGGCCGGTCTTTGTTCAATGTAATACGGTTTTGGGTTTGGGATCGGGTGTTGCCGGGACGCGACATGCGCATGGATTCGATGTTTCCGATTCGGAAATGGCCGCGTTAATAGAAGAATTGGATTCTGTGCGTGGACGCGAATTGTGGGGTGTGGTGGCACGGTCGCATTGTACGCCACATGCGCGGAAATATGCAAATGTGCCGAATGCGTTGTTGCCGGATGTGCCGCACTTTATTTCTACGCGGGAAATGTCGGGAATGTATTTGTCGAAAATTATACAGCGCGCCCATGGTGTTATTTGTGGCAGTGCCGATTTGGGACGCAGCACAAACGTCTTGGTCGATGGTATGGTCGATATTACGGCGAATGATTTTTCGGGAAACTATATCAATTATGGTGTGCGCGAACATGCGATGGCCGCAATTATGAATGGTATGGCGTACAGTGGTTTGCGTGCGGTGGGTTCTACATTTTTGGTGTTCAGTGATTATATGCGTGGCGCGATGCGCATTTCTGCATTGGCGGGTTTGCCGGTGGTGTACGTGTTGACGCATGATAGTGTCGCCGTTGGTCCCGATGGCCCGACGCATCAACCGGTGGAACAATTGGCGGGATTGCGATTGGTCCCGAATATGAATGTGTTTCGCCCATGCAATATGACCGAGGTCGCATGGTCTTGGCGCGAGGCATTGTCAGAAACCAATCGGCCATCGTGTATCGTTTTATCGCGCCAGAAAATTATGCATGTCGGGAATCCAGTTTGGGGATATGTTGATGCGGGCGGATATGTTATATATAAACCACGGGGCGTGCGTATTCGTTTGACTATCGTCGCCACCGGGTCCGAGGTTCCTTTGGCGGTCGCCGTTGCACGGCGCCTGGGTGGTGCCCAAGTGGCCAGTATTCCATCTGTATCCCATTTCCGTGATATGGATTCAGAATATAAACAGCATGTCCTGCGTGGACATGTGATTGCCATCGAAGCGGGTGCGACCGCATCATGGTTTGAATTTGCCGATGATGTTATTGGACTTGACGATTTTGGCTTGTCAGGGCCGGGTGATATGGTGTATCGTGAATGCGGATTTGATGCCGATGCGATTGTGGCGGCGATACGGGTCAGAATGAAAAATGGCAAATTTTGAATTTATAACTTCGACGGGCGAAAAAATACCAATCGTGATAAATGTGCGGCGGGGGCTGCGTAATATAACACTGCGACCAAAGTGTGGTGATGACCGGCGTATAGAGATATCGCGTCCGTGGATTGCGTCTAATGCGGCGGCGATGCGATTTGTAGAACAAAAGCGTCGTTGGTTAGAACGGTTCTTTGCGAACGCACCGCAAAAGGTTCATATTAAATCCGGCGATTGGTTTGATTTTTTGGATAAACGGGTCCAGGTCATACACGATGCTACCATTCGTGCGAATAGATTTGTTTTGAACGATAATGGAATGTACACGTTGTTTGTCGGTGGTGATGATAAAATGATAGAAAACCGTGTGCGCATGTTTGTCAAGGCGGAATTGTTAAAACACATCAAAGATTTAATTCGTAAAACCCCGCGTGAATTTTGGCCGCGACGGATTTGTCTGCGTGATACTACGTCGCGGTGGGGGTCGCGGTCGACGACGGGGACGATATCTTTTTCGTGGCGGTTGGGTTTGGCACCGTATGATGTTATGCGGTATGTGGTGATGCACGAATTGGCGCATACAAAACACATGGACCATTCGCCAGCGTTTTGGGCGACGGTTCGCGAACTTTACGGGTTCGGTGTGGAACGGGCCAAGCGGTGGCTGAACACGAACGGCGCGCGTTTGCACCAGGTTCTTTGATTTTTTGCGAAACCATACCTAAATATTTTTATGACCGATTGCGGTATAATATGCGCGTGTCAAAGGCACGAATTCATTATTTAACCAAAGGAAAAAACAATGAAGAAAATATCAATAATGGCCGTGGTTGGTGTGATTGCGGTGGCGCCTGCGTTCGCGGGGCCGGGCAATATGGCGAATAATAATATGAATAATAATATGGTAGAGGTCATGACGGTAGAGCAGGTGCGTGCCGCCGGCGATAATACCCCGGTGGTGATGCAGGGATATCTGCTGCGTCAAAATGGTGAAAATTCATATGTGTTCCAGGATACGACCGGGACAATCAATATGGAAATTGACGCCGAAGATTGGGGTGGTTTGACCGTGTCGCCAAATGATTTTGTGGAAATCTGGGGCGAGGTTGATAAGAACGGTGTGTCGATGATAGAAGTTGATGTTTCCGCAATTAAAAAATTATAAATAATCCGCCACTTGGCGGATTTTTTATTTGTTCTTTATGGTCTTGACATTATAAAAATTTGTATTATATATATCTGTGTGATGGGGTGTAATATAAACCAAAGGAGTTTGGCATGAAAAACAAAAAATTGGCGACAGGCGTTTCGGGAACTTTGTTGGCATTGTTGCTGTTGGCAAGTTGTGAAACCGAACAAAAACACGACCAAAAACTCACGCGTAAATTCGCAGAATGGATGTTGAACAAGGCGAATGCCGAGGCTTTGGAGTCATTTGATAAAAATTATGAATATAATGCGGCAGACGAAGTTTGGTTGCGCAAGGTCAGAAACGATTCTATATCGCATCGTGAGGCGTTGGAACGTGATGCGGATGTTGTGTTGAAATATACAAAAACATGTGCGACTGCATCCGATGTTTGGGAAAAGATTCAAAAGGCGCCGTTGTCGTATGATTATGGCCCCGGCAGTTTTATTAATAAAGATGGCGAATGGGAATATGGTGACCATGTCAACACTGGGGCATGCAAAGAATATAAATGCAAGGTAAACTATGATGAATATAAAAGTGCCTTAAAAGAAATTTATCGCATACGCAATGCAAAATCAAAGAATAAATAAATTATTGGCACGATATTAAACGGGGCGTTTGCCCCGTTGTTTTTATTTGTTTGTTAATTGCAATTCTATACGACGATTCTTTTGCATGCTCTCTTTATCTGTGCCGGTTGCCACCGGATGCATGTCGCCAAAGCCACTTGGGATAAGGCGTTGCGCCGACACCCCATCCGCAACCAATTCGTTCATAACCGCCGTTGCACGTAACATGGCCAACTGCATATTATTACGATATGCGCGGTTGCCGGGAATAACCGGGGTCGTGTCTGTGTGACCATCGATTCGGATAATCCAATCTGTGTCCGATGGAATCTTGTTTTCAAATTCTTTGATAACATTGGATATAAGGCGCAGTTGATTTTTGCCTTCGGCCGATAACTTGTACGAACCGGTTGGGAATAAAATGTCACTGGATACAATGAACCGATCGCCGTCTGATTCAATGCCCTTTGTATCGCCCAGGGCCGTTTTAATTGCACGATAGAATGCGGATTGATATTGTTTCATTTCGTTTAATTCGGCGACTTTATCGGCCAATGCTTTGTTAAGTCGATTTGACATTTCGACATATTGGGCCTCTTGTTCTTTGGCGGCCACCTCGACGGCCGAGAGTGCTTCACTTATTTTTTTCAATTCTTCTTGATATTCGGCGGCCTGGGTTGCCAATTGTGCCGACATTTTCGATTCGATTTCTTGACGTTGTTGTTCCAATTCAATCAATTGCGCCTTGGCGGCCAATGCCTGGGCCTCTAATTGTCCCTGCATTTCAACCAGGCGGGCCTTGGCCACTTCATCTTCGGCCTGGAGTTTATTTACCTGGTTTTCATATGCGGTAATAAGGTCAATCATAGAAAGATTCTGGGCATCTATATCAATTTGTGCGTTTTCAAGATTCGCGCGCGCCTGAATCAATAACTGCATCGCCTCGCGTTCATCGTTCTCCATTTGACGGATTTTCTCGCTTTGTTCCGCATTGGTTTGTTTCAATTCCGCGATTGTTTGAACGCCGGTTCGTTTGTTAAAGACGCTGGTTGTGGTCCACAAAAATACAAACACAATAAGCAAGAATATAAGTATGATAACCAGGTTCGAAAACAAATCTACGAACGCCGGCCAAGTGTTTGTTTTGTTATTATTAAATATTCTGTTCAGCATTTTTCTCTCTCTTTCTTGTGTCTTTATTGTTGCGGTATGGTTTTGCGGTCGATACTGCGCACACTGTTGCCAATTTTATCCAGTGCCGATTCGATTTTTGGCCATGTATTATTCGCATCGGCATGTGACACATTTGTGCGTGCGGCCAAAAAATCCTCTAACTTATGAAAAATTGCACCTTGGGCCAATTGAACCTGGAGTGCAAGGAATCCGACAACCAAGCTGCCGCCCAGACCCAGCAGCGAACTGGTGAACGCGGTGGCCATGCCGCCCAATGGACGCGACAGACCGACCTGCATCGTTTCCATAACCGTTTCGTCATTAAAGTTTAAATTTCCAATCAGTTCTGCAAAACCGCCGACCGTCAAAATCAATCCCCAAAATGTCCCCAGCAGACCCAAAAACACCAAAGTATTTGTCACATAGCGCAGTGGTTCACGGTCGTCCTCCATACGAACCAAAATCGTATCCAGAATTCCGCGTAGGCCGCCCTCGGTCAATTTCTGGGGCCGTGTGCGCAACATTACCGCAACCGCGCGTAACAGGCGTGGCGGAATCTTGGCACCACGCGCACCCCGCGTGTACGCGTTTAACCACCGATATTCGGGCAACAATTGGAAAATCTTGATAAAACACAGAATTATACCGAAAATGGTCGTGCCGATAATGATTCCGTTAAGGTATATGTTGGCAATCGCAATCGTGAAAAATAGTCGATAAAACAGTATGCCCAGGCATAGCATAAATGCCGTAAAAAGCGCCATTCTGTTAAGGTTTCTGTGAAAATTATCCATATTTTTCTCTCGTTACATCGTCATCATAGAAAAAATTTGTCCCATATGTCAACAGTAAAGAAATGGGAAAAATTATAAAAATAATAAAAATTTTTTTACGGGTGGATAAAAATCCGTAAATATGATAGAATACCCCCACAAGGAATTTAAGGAGTTATTCATGAAAAAAAGTTTGATTTTAACATCTGTTTTGGCTTTGGCGGCGTGTCATGGGGGGTCCGGCGGTGGCGCACGGCCGGGTGACGTAACGTATGTAGACGAAATTGGTCAAAGCAATGCACAGATTACACGCATGGTTTCAAACAGCGAATACCAGGTTGCGCGCTATGTTGAAAATAAATTGGGTGATGATGCGAACCTGGCGCGCAGCGCGACGAACCGCGATCATTCGGGAAATGGTATGGATTATGATACGGCGCACGAGTTGGTGGAATTGGCGGAATGGTTGGCAAACGATACCACAACCCAAGATGATATCGTATCAATGTTTAATAATTCGAACACCGATAAAAATAAAATCAAAGCGGCATTAAAATTATTGGATGATATGTATTGCTTTGTTGGCGGCAGTGCCGAGACAACCGCGGAACGTATTTTGGCGCATCGTGCCGATTTTGCCACCCCATTGGCGGATTTGAAAGACAAAACGATGGTGTTTAACCTGAATGATGTTACGTTTACGATGTCCGAAATCACAGATACGGCAGATTATGATTATATTGATTTAGAGACCGACGAACATACCGGAAAAATTACCGGTATCACGATGATACACAAAGGAATACGGGGCGATATGATTAACCGGGTCGGGGACAAAGTGTTCGCGGATTCTGATGAAACGGTCACAGTTGATATGATTGGAAATTTAAGGTATTCGGATTTTGGTTATGTTCATACCACCGACATTGAATCTGGGACCCAGTGGGATACTGCGTTGGCCGGCGGATATGAACACTATAAGATTAATAAAAACGATATGAGTGGTGAAATGACGTTTTCCGGTCGTGCTGTTGGTGGGGTGAATCGTGAAATAGGTGGCTATGATGAAGAAAATGCTGAAATGATTGCAAACCAACCACTGGATACAGGTGAAGGTGGCGCGACATTGACTTTCAATAACGGTGCCGAAAATTTGGTTATGAATTTTGGTGATTGGTACACGGTCACCGTTTCAAAACAGGCGAATTCAAGTACCGCGGACATTCGGTTCGATGCGGATGGAAAAACGATAAATCCGGATTTACAGGTTGAACAAACCGAATATGCCGACTTTAATGCCCAGACATATGGAATGGGGCAAAATGGGATGATTGGTCGATATGATACGGCATTCTATGGGGTGAATGGTGATGCCACAGAATCTACCGGCATTGTATCAATTCGTGAAACAACCGGCATTGTTGGTGATGATGTGTCGAATGTGAACGAATTGTCATTTAATTCCGCGTTCGGGATGAAAAAACAATAAAAAGCGAAAAATTATAAAATACTTGATTTTTTGTAAAAAACTGCAATAATTGCGGACGTTCCTGCCGTAGTCATGGGGATTACGGCTGACTTAAACCAAAGGAAATAAAATGGCTTACTATGAAAACGTTCTGGTTTTTCGCCAGGACTTGACCGAACCGCAGGTTAAAGAAAAAGCGGATAAATATGCAGGCGTTATCAAAGAATTAAAGGGCGATGTGAAATCCACCGAATTTTGGGGATTGAAAAACTTGGCCTATGTTATTCGTAAAAATCGCAAGGCACACTATGTTATGATGAATGTGGAAATGCCGGGGACCGCGATTGCAGAATTGGAACGTCGTTGCCGCATTGATGAAGACGTTATTCGTTTCTTGAATGTGCGTGTTGAAAAATTGGCCGATGGCCCATCAATCATGATGAAAAAGAATACCGAGGAGGCAGAATAATGGCAGTTCGTGCAGCAATCTATCGTAAAAAATCTAACCCGTTAAAGGGCAAGGTTATTGATTACAAAGATGTTAAAATGTTGGGGCACTATATCACCGAACGTGGTAAAATTGTGCCAAGTCGTATTAGTGGCGTTTCCCAAAAAGATCAACGAATGCTCACCCGCGCAATCAAACGTGCGCGTCATTTGGGGTTGTTGCCGTTTGTACGTAACAACGTTGGTTAAACTATTTGGGAATATCCCTAACTTTACAAAATAAAGGACAGATAAAATGAAAGTTATTTTGACAGAAAAAATTACACGTTTGGGTAATATTGGCGACACGGTTGAGGTCAAGACCGGTTATGCACGGAACTTCTTGTTGCCAAATAACAAGGCGTTGCGTTGGTCGCGTGAAAATGTCGCATTGTTCGAGGCGCAAAAGGCCGAATTGCAGGCGCGTCATGAAAACGCGAAAAAGGCGGCCGAGGCCAAGGTTGATGCGGTCAAGAATGCAAAAATGTACATGATTCGCCAGGCCGGTGATACAGGTCAACTTTATGGTTCTGTGTCAAGTCGCGATATCGCGCGTACTTTGAAAGAAATTGCAAATATCGATGTTGCGTCGGCCCAGGTTATGTTGGGCGCACCGATTAAATCTATTGGTGCGTTTGATACGAAAATCGCATTGCACCCGGATGTTATTGTTCCGATTAAGGTTTATGTTGCACGTACCAACGATGAAATCGAAGCGTTGGTCGCGGGCAAGGTTTTAACATTCGGAACCAAAAAGGTTGAAGAAGAAACCCCGGCGGAAGAAAAACTGGCCGAAGCAACCGAAAAATCCGAAACGGTTGAAGAACCGGCGCCCGAGGTTGCAGAATAAATTTCTGAAAATCGTTTGTATATATTTGCCCCGGTGTTGCACCGGGGTAAATATATTGCCATTTGACTTTGGGCGCATTTTATGCAAAAATTTATTGTACAAACTAGGAAAAGAGACATCGTGAAAAAGACATCTGATTATAAATTTCTGTTCCCCATAGATTTGGTCTATCTTTGGATTGATGGCAGTAGCCCCGATTTCAGAAAGACCAAAGCAAAATACCTGCGTGCCGCCGGCAGGGACGATAGCAAGTATGTTGACGCCACAAAAGATCAGATTTATCGCGATAATGATGAATTAAAGTATTCGCTGCGTTCGGTTGAAAAGAATGCGCCGTGGATAAATCATATTTATATTGTGACCGGTTTTGGCCAGGTGCCATCTTGGTTGGATACAAAAAATCCGCGTGTGACAATTGTCCCCCAAGAATCTATTCTGCCGGCCGATGCGTCGCCGATTTTTAATTCGTGTGCGATAGAGGCTTCTTTGGCGAATATACCGGGATTGTCCGAACATTTTATATTGGCCAATGATGATATGTTTTTTAATGAACCAACATCGTGGAATTATTTCTTTGATAGGGCGGGTCGCGCAAAGTTTCGTTATAACTATCGTCAAAATGGGCATCTGGATGGTGGCACAGAAAGTGTTCACCAGTTGCAATTGATAAACGCGGCGGCCGCAATCGAAAATGCGTTTGGCGTTCGGTTATATAACTATAAGGCGTCGCATGGCATTGACCCGTATATAAAATCTTCTATGGTTGAGTGCTATGCAAATCCGATTTTGCGGAAATATATTGATGCAACCCGTTATCGCAGGTTTCGGGACAAAGATGATGTTCATCGGTTGATATTCAATTTGTATGATGTTGTGCATGGTCGTGCCAAAATGATTCGTTGTCATGGCAAGCATGTTGGGCATAACGTTATATTGGATTTTATCTATAATTTGATTCATTATATGTCGGTGCGTGATTCCGCATTTTATTGTACCGATGCGTTGGAATCCGGGGCATTAAAGTGCGGGGCCAAGGTTATGTGTATAAATGATAGTTGGTGCAATTCGGATGTGAATTTTAAACATAATAAAGAATTCTTTGAAAAAAAGTTTCCAAATAAAAGCAGGTTCGAGAAATAGGCTCGATTATGAAAAAACAGACCTTGATTTTTGATGCTTCGGTGATTTCGGAAAACCTGGGCGCGGGGCGTGGTCGGTCGGGAATATATTTTGCAGCATATAATGTGTTGAAGAATTTGATAAATTCGGGACAGTTTGATATTTCTTTGTACAGTACGATTAACAGTGTTGATTTCATAGAGTTTGTAAAGCGGGAATGTGGCGAGAGTGTGAATGTTTATTATGCCAACCGGTATGCGATGTTTTTATCAAAAATGTCTGAATTGGATAATAAATTGCGCGCCAATAAACATAATATTGTAAAACTGTTGTTGCAGGTTTTTGTTCGCAGGCCGGTCAAGTTCATTGGGCAAAACGTCCGAATTCCAAACTTTGATATCGCGTTTTCTCCGATGGGTGCGTTTTCGAAAACAATCCATGCGAATCGGCGATATATTTTGCTGCACGATGTTATACCGTTGGTGTTGCCGGAATATTATTTGTCTGTGAAGTTAAAAAAACATTGGTTTTGTGGGTTGGTTGATTATATTGAATCGGATTCAGGGTGCAAATATTTTGCCAATTCGAATGCAACCAAAGCCGATTTTGTGAAATATTTAAACGTAAATCCAGATGATGTTATTGTAACACCTTTGGCGGCAAACGATGGTTTTTATCATGTGTCTGATAGTAAGAAAATTGCCCGGGTGGGCGCAAAATATAATATTCCCGCCGGTAAAAAATATGTGTTTTCGTTGTGTACATTGGAACCGCGTAAGAATCTTATTCGTGCGGTAAAAACGTTTATAGAATTTATTAAAAAAAATAAAATTGACGATATGGTGTTCGTCCTGGGTGGGGCGCATTGGGATGAATTTATCGGTAAATTAGAAAATGAAATTGTAGATTTGGGTAAATATAAAAACAAGATTATTCGTGCGGGATACGTTGACGATGTGGATTTACCGGTTTTGTATAGTGGTGCAGAATGGTTCGTGTATACTTCGCAATACGAAGGTTTTGGCCTGCCACCGCTTGAGGCAATGAAGTGTGGTTGTCCGGTTATAACATCGAATAATTCATCTTTGCCAGAGGTCGTTGGTGATGCCGGTTTGATGATAGATTGGGATAGTGACGAACAACATATTGCCGCGTATGAGAAATATTATAATGATAAAAAGTTTCGTGATGCGATGGTACGGCGCGGTTTAAAACGTGCGGCGGGATTTTCTTGGAGAAAAACCGTCGATGCGATGATTCGCGAAATGACACGTGATTAATAATTTTTAAGGTTTCAAAGTATTTTTATTTATAAAACAAACCCCACCGTTTGGTGGGGGTTGTATGATTAATTAATCCAGCATTATTTATCTAACGCTTCAAGGATTTGGTCGTATGGGATTGCGCCCGGGAACGCCTGTTCACCGATAATCAGGTACGGTGTGCCGCTGATTTCGAAACGTTGTGCCAAATCACGAACGTTTGCCAATTCACGCGCGACAACCGGTCCATTCATATCGTTTTCCAATTGGGTTGTATCCAATCCAACTTCGGCCGCCAAAGCCATAACGTTCTTTTGAATCTTTTCGCCCAATTTTGAACGATCTTTCATGTCTTCTTGGGTGTAATATTCTTTGTCCATCAACCGTTTGTCCAATGCAGCCGCCTTTTCATTGCTTTGCAATTTTGCCGCGATAACCGCCTTGGCCGGGGCATCAGACAATTCGCCATGGATAGAGAAGTTCTTTAACACGACGCGAACGTCGCCACGCGCGGCCATAACACGTGCCAATTCGTTATGAACACGACGGCAATACGGGCAGGAATAATCCGACCACAAGAATATTGTGTGTTTCGCATCTTCCGGTCCCCATACTGGTGCATCCGCAATCATTTCGCCCAAATTGGAACGAACATAGGCACGAACCGCCTTATTCTTTTCGGCATTTTGTGCCTCCTGCATCGCAGAAACCATTTCTTGCAAAAACAACGGATTGGTCTGCGTCAGGTAGATTGGCGTATACAAACGGCATACGCAACCGGCAATCAAAAAGATAGAAATCAATTTGATTAATTTTCTAACGATAACAGAAGCAGTTGTTGGTTTTTTGCCATCCTGTTTAACGAACATGCCGCCGAACAAGAACAGCGCAACGCCAACAATCAGAATGATAATTGTCCAAAGCATATTTTTCTCCTTTTGTTGAACGGTGTTATCATAGAAACTTTTTTTACAATGTGCAACAAATAAATGAAATAAATTCTTAAATTTTTTTTGGATGTAACATTGTGCGGAATTGTGGCACGTTTGTGCCGACCGTTACGCAGATATTTTCTAAAAATTTTAGTGTCGTATTTAATGTTATTGGTAATTTATATAACTTATTTATATATGGCGCGGCGCATTCGTTGCATACCGCACGGCCGGTTCGTGGGGAAAGGTAATTTAAATTTTCCGAACGTCCGCATCCCGAACAACGGGCAAGGTCCAATGCATAACCCAATTCGCGTAATAAATTTATTTCCCATTTTAAATATTCGTTTTCTGGGGCGTCGGTGACGGGCAGGGCGGTTAGTAATCCGATAGTATCGTCATATAAATGTTCATACGATTCGCGTTCGGGCAACATTGTTGCAATAATTTCAAATGCAGAATTCATAAATGGTAATAAATTCACATTAACCATAATTGGTGCAGACAAATTCTTGTCTGGTTCCCAATGAAATACGCCCAATGCAGAATCCAGGCGCGCGTTCCATGAAACAGAACCGACTTGCCCCACCAAGGGACGATTAGTGCGCGCGACAATCGCGCCGCGCATCATGCCAGACATAACACCAAAGTCACGCGAAAAGATCTGCGCAATCGCGTTTTTCTCATCAAATGGACGCATCGCAATTAAAATTCCAACCGATTCCAATTTCATAATGGTAAGTATATGATAGTGTTAGTGGTTAGTGCAAGTGGTTAGTTATATCTAGTATGCCATGTGGCTTAGACCATACCAAAGAAACAATCCCCACAAGATACATAAACACACCGCGATGCAGCCCATAAGAATTTTATATTTCGGTGCGATATATTTCGCGGTAAAGAATATGGCAATGGCGGGCAATATCATGAAATATGTAATCATTCCCAACCAAAAATGATGTCCCAGTAATAACCTTGCCGGAAACCATCTTTCAATGGTTGTGCATATAAACGAAACGGTCCACCATACCAAACATATCGCCGGCAATAAAGCAATCCAACGAAGTATACTTGATAGATTTTGTTTGTTTTTAGGTTTCATGATATCTTTTCCTTTTGTGGTATTATACCATATTACCGATATTTTTGTTATTTGGAATTTTTTTGTTTGCCTTCGCCGATAAGAGTGAACATTGTTTCTTAAATTATGACTAATACTACGCCGCGACACTCAAAAATTTTAAATGCGCACTACGTGCGCATTAACAATTTTTGGTGGTGGCCCTGGTCGGTTCCGGCCTGCGCCGGAATGACGACAAATTGCATTTGCAATTTATTTTTACTGCACTTCGTTTGTAAAAATCCGTCCGACTGTGGGACAAAAATAAAAAACACCAAAAGGTGTTTTTAATTTTTGGTGGCCCTGGTCGGACTTGAACCGACACTCCTTGCGGAACTTGATTTTGAGTCAAGCGCGTCTACCAATTCCACCACAGGGCCAGAATCAAACTATTTTGATTTCTTTGATTCAACTTTCTTAACCAAACGCGCGCTGCGGTTCGCCTTGTGCGCAGGTTTCTTTGCCGGTTTTTCGGCCTTGCCATTTTTCTTGTCAATGGCGCGCTTAATCGCCGCCATATCCGGCGTTAAACGTGATACAGGTTTTGACATAACATATGCGTCCAATCCGCCATGTTTGGTCAATGTGCGCAAACCCGCGGCCGACAGGCGCAATGAAAAATCGCGACCCAAAATATCACTGTGGAACTTTAATACATGCAGATTCGGCAAGAATGTACGCTTTGTATGGCGTTCCGAATGGGAAACATTCATACCGACTTCTGTTTTTTTACCTGTTACTTTACATACACGTGGCATATCATATCCTTTAATCACTGCGGCATAATCTATAACAAAAATCCCAAAAAGTCAAGTATTGTTTTATGTTTTTCAAATATTTGTGGTTGGGGCATTTGTTCCTGTGTCCTTGAATTCCAAAAATACGCACTATATATATGTCTGATAAAAAAAGGAGTCATTATGAATCCAGAAGAAATGCAAGAAACACCGGCCAAGGCCATCGAAAAATATACCACCGATTTTACTAAATTGGCGGCGGATGGGAAATTGGACCCGGTTATTGGACGCGACGAAGAAATTCGCCGCACTATCCAGGTTTTGTCGCGGCGAACCAAAAACAATCCGGTTCTGATTGGAAATCCGGGTGTTGGAAAAACCGCAATTGTCGAAGGTTTGGCGGAACGCATTGTTTCGCGCGATATACCGGAAAACCTGTTGAACAAGAAATTATTGTCGTTGGATATGGGCGCGTTGATGGCGGGCGCGATGTTCCGTGGTCAATTTGAAGACCGGTTCAAAGCGATATTAAAGGCTGTCAAAGATGCAAATGGCGAAATCATTTTGTTTATTGATGAACTGCATACGTTGGTCGGTGCGGGCAAGGGCGAAGGCAGCATGGATGCCGGCAACCTTATTAAACCGATGTTGGCGCGTGGCGAATTGCACTGTTTGGGTGCGACAACGCTGGATGAATATCGCCAATATATTGAAAAAGACCCGGCGTTGGCACGGCGTTTTCAACCGGTCTATGTTGATGAGCCGACGGTCGATGATACGATTTCCATTCTGCGCGGGTTAAAGGAAAAATACGAAGGTCACCACGGTGTGCGTATTGCGGATTCCGCGTTGGTGGCGGCGGTGCGACTTTCGAACCGTTATATAACCGACCGGTTTTTGCCGGATAAAGCAATCGATTTGGTTGATGAGGCCGCCGCGCGCGTTCGTATCGAGGTTGCGTCAAAGCCCGAGGCTTTGGATGAGACGGACCGCCATTTGATGCAATTAAAAATCGAACAACAGGCGTTGAAAAAAGAAAAAGATGAAGATTCCAAAAAACGCCTTGTCGATTTGGAAAAATTGATTGCCGAAACCGAAGAAAAATCGAAAAAAATGACCGCCGATTGGCGTGCGGAACAAGAAAAAATGCGCGGACTGTCGGATGCGATGGCCGCACTGGACGCCGCCAAGGCCGAGGTTGCATCTGCGATGCGTGCCGGTGATTATGAAAAAGCGTCTGCGTTGCAATACGGTAAAATTCCGGAATTGGAAGAAAAAATTAAAAAGATGAATTCCGAATCGCGTGAATATAAAACCGTGTTGCCGGAACATATCGCGGCGGTGGTCAGTAAATGGACCGGCGTCCCGGCCGACAAATTAAGTGCGACGGAACAATCGAAATTGTTAAACATCGAAGATGAATTGCGCAAACGTGTTGTGGGTCAAGACGCCGCGTTGGCGGTCGTTGCGCGTGCGATTCGTCGTTCGCGTGCGGGTTTGTCCGACCCGCGCAGACCGTCGGGCAGCTTTATGTTCCTGGGGCCGACCGGCGTTGGTAAAACCGAGGTTGCAAAGGCATTGGCGGAATATCTGTTTAATGATGATACCGCGATGACGCGTATAGATATGAGTGAATATATGGAACCGCATTCGGTTGCACGTTTAATCGGTGCGCCCCCGGGGTATGTTGGATACGATGCGGGTGGGGTGCTGACCGAATCGGTGCGCCGTCGCCCGTACCAGGTATTGTTGTTCGATGAAATTGAAAAGGCGCATCCGGACGTGTTCAACGTGTTCCTGCAAATATTGGACGATGGACGTTTAACAGATGGCCAGGGGCACGTTGTGAACTTTACGAATACGATAATAATCATGACCAGTAATTTGCCATCAATGGATGCGGTAAAAAAACATTTTCGTCCGGAATTTATAAACCGTATTGATGAAATTGTGTTCTTTAACCAATTGGGCAAAGACGTAATGGCGGGCATTGTTGAAATTCAATTACGCAATTTGCGAAACCGCCTGGCCGCGCGGCGCATAGAATTGAATGTAACCGATTCGGCAATCAAGTGGTTGGGCGAAAACGGGTTTGATCCGGTGTTTGGTGCGCGCCCGTTGAAACGACTTATCACGTCGGCGGTCGAAGATAAAATCGCAGACCTGATTCTGTCGGATTCGGTTGGCGAAGGCAGCACAGTCTATGTCGACACCCACGGCAAAGAATTGGTGGTGAAGTAGTTGTTAGTGGATAGTGTTAGTGGTTAGTGCGGGCGCGATTTTGCGCCCGTTTCTTAATTCCCACTTGGTAAATAGAGGTTTTGAACCGGCCCGGCAACAAAATCCCCCGTCCCAGAATTGGTAAAGAATGTATTCGTCACCGTGTCATACATTCCGACTTCGTTATCGCTGTTTCGGCGGGCAGGAATAAGATTTTGAACAAGAGTTTGGTTATTTGTGATTTCCATGTAATAAACTCTCCCTTTAAAACCCCACCCCGCCTCATCAGTAGAAGTGTTACTGGCAAAAACATATAACGTATGTTGCGGTGTAACCAATGTCTTGGTTATAGCCAGATTATATTCTCCACTTACACTGTGAACATATCTTTGTCTATCATTCATATAATTCATTTTAACGTCATAATCAAAATTATTGACCGCGTCCTCAACATATGCCGTACCATAATTTTCGGCAAAAGGGACATAAAAACCACCCGCAGGATTTATATATAGATTTTTTGCTAGCACGCTTGTTATAACCCCAACAACAACCTGGTCTCCATTTACTTGACGATTAAATTTTACATGAATGCCTGTATTATTATTCGGAACAATCCCCGTATCAATATACTGTGTTCCGGTGCTTTCGATATACTCCAATGCGGTGTATCCGGTGGGCAGGATGGATTGTGTCGGCGTTCCCAATACGTCCACCAACCAACAATCTGTCGGGTCATTGGGGTTATATTGCACACATTTAAATTCTGTATTAATTGCGTTTTGCACCGCGGCGTTCATGGTCGCGGCGTCAATCAGGGAATCCTTTTGGTCCACATATTCGCCCGATGCATTATAAATATCTTTCGTTCCAACGGTGCCGGCGGTACCAGTATTCGTTAAAACCTGGGTCGTGCCGGAGTTGGCCGGGATTTTGTCTTGTTTTAATGCAACGTTGGTATCAACAAAGGCCTTACTTGTCGCAACATTTTCACCCGCCGCAAACGCAGGCGCAACCGCCAAAACACAGATAATTGCTATTAAAAATTTCCGCATAGTTCCTCCCTTTATGTTACGCAAAAAGACTGTAGCAAAAACGAACGTTTGTGCCCACCCGGGAACCCCTTAAAAAAACAAAGTAAAAACAATAGTCGATTTTTTTAAAAAAGATGTGGACACAAACGTTCCTTTTTGCCCAGGTCGCACATATACAAAACCCGCTGTTTCCTGCGGGTTTTATCTACCCCACCGGCTCCGCCGGTCCCCCCCTTCAGAATCTGAAGGGGACTTTAAGGGGATTTAAAAACCACCGAAAAATCAGTGGTTGGATGTTAACTACAATCTGAAGAAATTGTGTGCTTATTCAATATATTCGCAACCATCCAACCGTGGGGTTGGATTTTTTGTTGAAAAATTATTCAACATCTTCAGCGAGGTAGTTACACCCCGTCGGCAGAACACCCGCCGACAAAAGTATCCTAGCAAATTTGCTTTATAAAAAACAAGAGAAAAATATTGATTGGTGTTTAATCGAAATCTATATTCAAATCCATAAAATCGTCATGACCGGCGCCGGGAACCACGCGAATTTTCGTGGCCGGGAAAAAACGTCGTGACAATTCGGGCGGCACAACACGGTCGCGTTCGCCGATATAATGAACCGCCGGTATGCGCGGCGTGGTGGTCAAATCTAAAGACCGGGTCAAAGGTGCGTCGCCAAAGTATTCTGTCCATGCAGCGTGATTCGGAACGGCGGCAATGGTTATCCATTTTTTTACTTTGATTTCCGGATGCCGGTTGATGACCAATCCCGCCAACAATCCGCCGCCGGAATATCCCACCAATATGACCGGCCGCCGGCCCGCAATTTTGCGAATTGCCGTCGCGGTGGCGTCCACTATGTTCGCCGAGAATCGCCCGTCGGTCCAATCCGACACCGTACACGACGGCGACATTATAAACTGGCACGGGCGCGCAACATAGGCGACGTTTGCCGATGTGTCCCGTGCCGCCAAATCGCGCATCAATGTTCCACGTGGCGTCGGGTCGCGTGTCGGTTTGCCGCGGGCGTCAAATGCATGGCCGTCGCCTTCTATATATATATGTATTGGTGCGGCGCGGTCGGTTATTTTCTGGTACGTCATAATTTCATAGTTCCCCGTCGCAACATCGCGTTGCGTAAATTCCTCCGGTGGCGTCCATGTGCCGGCACAGCCCATCAACATCAAAAGAATTAGTATTTTTCGCATATTTGTATGATACACCAAAACCCAAATTAAAAAAACGATAAAATTGTTTGACAAAAGTTTTTTTTAGGCTATATTTATAGCAAATAACCAAAAGGGTAGAGTATGTTTAATAAATTAAAAATGAAATTGGCCGCCCGTCGCATGCAACGCGAATTGGACTATGCGGCGATTCAGAAAAATGTTATTGCCCGCGAAAGCGCGTTTATGACCGTTATTTCGTGGCCGTTCCGCATGATTGGTCGCGCGTTTCGTTGGACGTATGATTGCATGGCGGCGATTTTGTCTTGGGTTTGGGAAGTATTAGTTTGGGCGTTGTGCGCAATTTGGACATGGATTTGCGGTATCAATTTGATTGGGCTTATTAATCTGGCATTATTGGTTGCGATAATTGTTTTGTGTTCTTTGTTGGTAATCAGTATTGTACGTGATCGTAAATCCATATTCTTTAATAATGCGACCGCAACGTCTGTGAACGCGGTTCCGGTGGAATCGACCGGGTCCGAAAAACCAAAATCAGAAATTCCATTGCCGATTCGTCGCGACGCGAAAAGTGGCGCCATGCAGGAAACTGTGAACGTCGTTCCGGCCACGCCGTGCGATAATCCCACACTGCGTCCCCAAGGCGACGGCCGTATTCATGGTGACGTTATTATCGAATCGCGTGGCGAAAGAATGATGTTGAAACGTGGCACGCGCATTCGTGGGAACCTTTACCTGCAACGCATGCATAAATATGTTTTGCCGTGCAATGTTGTTATCGAAGGCAATATGTTTTTGCGTGACGTGCATTTATTGCAATTCTGTGGTCCGTTTACCGTGACCGGCAATATTTACGTAAGTCCGAAATCTTCATTTGGTCCGTTGCCGTATAACGCGCGCATCGGTGGCCAGGTGATTTTATAATCGTTAGGTTCGGATAAAAAAACTAAAAACGAATCGCCACATGGCGATTCGTTTTTACATTTGCGATAAAATATGGTATAATACCGGTATAACAAAAAGGAAGAAAAATGAAAACACTTGAAAAAATATTGTCTGTATTGGTCAAGAATTTGGGCTATACGGTTGTTTTGGTATTGTCGATTATATTGTTTGCGATGTTCTCGGACGGACTGATAAGTGGTATTATCACCGCGTTGTCGGCACTGTTGGGATACGCATGCATTATGGCGCTGTATAAAGAATTCAAACACGCCCCGGCAAAAAAGAAATAAAGTAAAACGCCCAATCGGGCGTTTTTTTAGTGGTTAATAGTCCCCTCCAGGGAACCTGAAGGGGATTTTTTTGTCTACATCATTCCCGGCATGGCGCCCGGCATTTGCGGGGCGGATGATTTTTCTTCCGGAATTTCGGACATAACTGCACCGGTTGTCAATAACACGCCCGCGGTCGATGCCGCCGCCATAATCGCGGTTTTGACGACTTTCGCCGGGTCGATAATTCCGGCCTTCATCATATCGACATATTCGTCTGTTTGTGCGTTGTATCCGAAATTATAGTCTTTGGATTCCGATACTTTGCCAACGACGATTTCGCCCGAGGTTCCCGCGTTTTCGGCGATTTGCGCACACGGCGCAACAATCGCACGGCGAACAATGTCGATGCCGACGTTTTGGTCTGTGTTCGCACCTTTGAGCTTGGCCAGTGCCGATACCGCGCGGACCAATGCGACACCGCCGCCCGCGACAATGCCATCCGCGACCGCGGCACGCGTCGCCGCCAACGCGTCATCTACACGGTCTTTCTTTTCTTTTACTTCGACCTCGGTCATGCCGCCGACGTGAATAACCGCGACACCCCCAACCAATTTGGCCAAGCGTTCCGCCAATTTTTCACGGTCATAGTCACTGGTCGTTTCTTTGATTTGTTTGCGAATTTCGTCCGCGCGTGCGGAAATTGCACCTTTGTCGCCGGCACCGCCAACGATAAGTGTGGACGATTTATCAACCACAACGCGCTTTGCCGAACCCAAAACCGCCGGTGTGATATTGTCGAATGTCATGCCCATATCGTCGGAAATAACCGTTGCACCGGTTACAATCGCGATGTCCGCCAACATGGCCTTGCGCCGGTCGCCAAAGCCCGGGGCCTTGACCGCACAGACCTTTAATCCGCCACGCAACCGGTTCAAAACCAATGTCGCCAGTGCTTCGGATTCGACATCTTCGGCGATAATCAATAATGGGCGGCCTTGCTGGGCAATCGGTTCCAGAATCGGCAATAATGCCTGGAGCCCCGTGATTTTCTTTTCGGAAACCAAAACCGCCGCGCCGTCCAATTCCGCCAACATTTTTTCGCTGTTGCTGACAAAATATGGCGACATAAAGCCTTGGTCGAATTGCATACCTTCGACGACGTCGATTTCCGTCTCTAGCCCTTTGGCCTCTTCGACGGTGATGACGCCTTCTTGGCCAACGCGTTCCATTGCGTCGGCGATTTTCTTACCAATGTCGGCATCGCCGTTCGCAGAAATTGTTGCAACCTGGGCAACTTCGGAACTGTTTTTCACCGGGCGGGCGTGCGATTCAATGTCGGCCACGACCGCAGACGCCGCTAAATCTATACCACGTTTGATGTCCATTGGGTTCATGCCCGCGGCGATAACGCGACGACCTTCACGGAAAATCTTTTGCGCCAAAACGGTTGCGGTTGTCGTTCCGTCACCGGCGTCGTCACCGGCCTTTTTCGCAACTTCTTGAATCATGCGTGCGCCGATGTTTTCGGTTGGGTCCTTTAAAGATACGGCCTTGGCCACCGTGACACCATCCTTGGTCGCAACCGGTGCGCCATACGATTTATCAATTACGACCGTGCGACCCTTGGGGCCCATAGTGATTTTTACCGCGTTGGCCAATTTATCAACGCCGGCCGCAAGTTTATCTGTATCAAAAATTATTTCTTTTGCCATAATATTATCTCCTTAATTGTGTGGGTTTGCGTGATAATCGTCCAAATCGTGGTAAAAATTTTCCTTATGTATCATTTCGTACACTGCGGAAAATTTTTACCCCACCTTGGGCGATTCTGACGCAAACAAGTACTTCTTATAATATTCCCAAAATATCCGATTCTTTTATCAAAACGTAATCTGTGCCGTCTATTTTAACCTCGTTCGCAGATGATGCCCATTTCGCAAACAGGATCGTGTCGCCCGCCTTGACATTCATTGGAACGCGAACGCCGTGTTCAAATGCGCCTTCACCCACCGCGATAACGCGACCACGGGATGGCTTTTCACGGGCCGTGTCGGGAATGATGATTCCGCCGGCGGTTTTGTTTTCTTCTTCAATTCTTTGGATTAAAACATAGTTATTTAATGGTTTGAACATAATAACTCCTTTTATATACATATACTATGCCGTTGATGGAAATATAATAAGAAAAAAAGCAATTTCAAGTGCACGCGGTTGAACGGGGTTAAAAAATGTGGTATAATACGTGGCAATAGGAAGGAGATTTTCAATGCGATATACTTACCCGGAAATTCGTGATGTTTTTACGGTCTGCGCCGAGGCCGTTGCCCCGGACGAAACGTCGCACAAGGGATATATTCGGCCGCGCAGTGATGGTATGGGAAAAATTTTGCAGAATGTTTTGACGATGAATGATGTCAAATTCGAACTTAAACCGGGTGGCATATCGACCGTAAGCGGTGCAGATGTTAAAGAAATTTTCTTTGATTTTGGGCAAAGTAAAGCGATAGATACAACCGTGAACGAAATGGCGCAAGACCTGGATTTGCCGTTTCGGGTTAATAGGCTGTTTCGGCGGGTCGCACATTATAACCCGGATGCCGAACGGGCGCGTCGTGAACAACGCAAGGCGGCCATGGACAAATTGAAACAGATTTTGACCAAAATCGAGGGTAATATAAAGTCCAGTGATGATGGCGGTAAATATTTTTATTTTTATGCACCATACGATAAATTGGATGAGGTTGCATCGGCATTTTCGGACCTGGATATGATGGTGTTCCGGCATGTGAGTCATTTTGGCGGGCATGAGGTTACGGTTCTGCGTTATCCGGCGACAATGGTCCCGGGCGAAGAAGCGGACATTATAAATGAATTATCGGACGCATTAAATTTGCGCAGGGAGATGGACGACCGCAAAAAAGATCGCGAGGCATATGAACGTGGAAATTATGACGTTTTTGCAAAAGAAGGAATCGAAGAATTAAAAAAATTGGTTACCAATATAAAGCCTGCTAGATACTTTGATGAAAAAGAGCCTTCACATTATTTTCTTTATTTCACGGATGTTGATCGTGCGTATGATTTAATGGCCGAGTTTGGTATATGGAATGTGAAAAAATATACCGGTGGCGCCGCTTTGCCAATAAAAAATATGGATGAACGAACAAATAAAATTATAAATGAGTTGAAAGATGCAATAGCTGCACGTGCAAAACAAGATGCATTAAAACAACTAAAAGAAAAGATAAACGGGTATACGCCTTATGAATCAGATGGACTTAGATATATTTATTTAACTTTCCCATTGAACTTTATGGCGAAAGCCCAGGGATTGTTGCGTGTGTTGGGAATTTCCGCAGAGCAACATATTATGCGCATAAATCGAAATTCTGGGAAACGACCCGATTTTCGTTCAGTAAATTCGAATGGTATGGATTATTTTGTTTCGTCTCTATCGGGTGGTATACCTGTTTTGGGAATTATAGAACCGACCGCAAAAGATTCGGTGTGGAATGTTTTGTATGAATTAAAGGATGCGGTGACCGCAAAGGCCGGTGCAAAACGAGATATGGGTGGGCGCCCTGGTGTTTGAAAAAAAAATTAATTGAATGTCGAGTTGTTTTTGATAAAATCCCCTTTGATTTTAAAAGGGGATTTTTTATGTATGACAAAAATAATGTATTTGCAAAAATTATTCGGGGCGAAATTCCGTCCAAGAAAGTCGTTGAAAACGAATATGCGATTTCTTTCTATGATGTGAATCCGATGTGCGAAAAACATGTCTTGGTTGTGCCGCGTGGGGAATACGAAAATATTTTGGACTTTGCGCGTCGTGCATCCGCGGCCGAACAGGCGGGTTTTTGGGATTGCTTTGTGAAAACCGCGGACAAATTGGGTGTGAATGCGGAATTTAATGTGTTTGCAAATGCGGGATTGGCGGCGCCGATATTTAACCAAAGTGTGTTTCATTTTCATCTGCACCTTATTGCCGGGGAAAAGACACCTGCGTGCGTGGAAATGATGCGGGGGATGATATGCGGCGAATAAATTTGCGGGTGATTCCGCGCGCCAAACAAAATAAAATTACCGTCGAAGATGATGGGCGTATTCGTGTTCATATAACCGCCGCACCGGTTGATGGCGCGGCGAACGACGCGGTTGTCAAGGCATTGGCGAAATACTTTGATGTTCCGCGGTCGCAAATAAAAATCGTTCGCGGTGACACATCCCGTGATAAAGTTATCGAAATTCCTTAGGCTTTGTAACTTAAGATCGCATCCATAAGTTCTTTGGGGGTGCCACAGATATTGACCTTGTAATCGTCCAATGTTTCAATAAATTTATTGTTTAACATATCGACAATTAAATCATGGAACGATGCCCAAAATCGGCAAGTGTTCAAAAAGAATATCGGTTTGGATGTTTCGCCAATCTGTTGCATGGTTAAAATATCCGTCACTTCGTTTAGCGTTCCAATGCCCCCGGGTAATATAATAAAGGCATCGGATAATTCATACATTTTTTGTTTCCTTTCATTTACCCCGCCAACAATTTCAACATCTATTTCTTTATGGACCGGTTCTTGCAGGGCGACAACATGCTCGGTTGAAATACCGGTTACGTGCGCACCATTTTTAATTGCGGCAGTGGCCACCGTACCCATCAATCCGACATTGCCACCACCAAATACCATGTTTAGACCATTTTTTGCGATAAGTTCGCCCATTAAAGCGGCATCATTCATAAATTCGGGGTATAATCCAAATGTATGACTGCAATAAACTGCGACAGTTTTGATTTTGCTCTTCATATCTTTTTTTCCTTTATTTTCCGGAATTATAGCATAGAATATGATGGTTATGAACAAAAATTTTTTGAATTTTATGGGAAAGTTTGCCGGTCAAAAAATGGCCGTCGGCGTTAGTGGCGGCGTCGATTCGGTGGCGCTATTACACTGGTTGGTGGAAATTGGGGCGGACGTTGTGTGTTTGCATGTGAATCATAATTTACGCCCATCTGCCGCGACCGAGGCGCAGTATGTTCAAGATCTGTGCAAAAAATTGGGCGTTGAATGTCACGTGTTTTCTTGGGATGGGGACAAGCCGGAAACGGGCCTGGAAGATGCGGCGCGGATTGCCCGATATAAATTTATGACGGATTTTTGCCACGAACATAAAATTAAAATCATTTTAACCGCGCACCAGGCGGATGACCAAATTGAAACTTTTTGGATGAACCTGGGGCGGGGCAGTGGGGTTTACGGTTTGGCCGCGATGCACGGCGTGGGTGAAATGGATGGTATTAAAATCGTGCGACCTTTGCTTAATGTGTTTCGTCGCGAGTTACAGGAATATTGCGATTCGCGTGGTATAAAATACTTTGCGGATGAAATGAACGAAGACCCGCATTATACCCGCGTAAAGATTCGGCAAAATCGGCACTTGGTCCAAGATGCACTGGGTATTTCGGATGTGCGCGTGTTATTGGCGATTCAAAATATGGGGCGCGTGCGTGATGCGTTGGAATCGGATGTATCGAAAATGGTTGCGCGTTTTATGATAAATGGTCGCGCGATGTTTGGTGAATCTTTTCTATTTGACCTGGGGCCTGATATTGGGCTAAAGTTTCTTGGAACCGTTATTCAAACGGTTGGGGGGGATCGTTATCAACCAAGGTTAAATTCATTGATGAACGCGATGGAAAAATTGCGTGCGGATTGTAAATTTACGCTTGGACATTGTACTGTGCGGCGCCTGCGTGGGCGAATTTTGGTTGTGCGTGAGGGACAAAAGACAAGTTTTAGAATCAGGAAAAGATATGGAAAAAAATATATTAAAAAATAAAAAGCGTAATAATTCTGGGTTGTTTTTAATTCTGTTCGCGATTTTATTCGTGGGACTGGTTGGTGGTGCGTTTGTGTCGGGTGGTGGCGTTGGCGGCTTTGGCGACGTTGTGGTTGATGAACCCGTAGAGATGACGTTTTCCGATGTCCTGCGCAGGGCGGGCGAGATTAAAACTATGAAAATTCGCGACAATGTCGCAACCGGCCAATTAAGCGATGGCAAGAAATATACCGCGGTTATTACATATAATCCGGAATTGTTGGAAAAATTGTCCAATGGTGGAACGGTTGTTTCCATTGATACGTCCAAGGGCTGGGTTGATTACCTTGGGACATGGGTGCCGATTTTGATGGGGCTGTTCTTTATATGGTGGATTTTCCGTGGAATGCGCGGTGGGGCGGGCGGCCTTGGTCGCACGTTGCTTGGGCAAAATCCAACAAAAATCGTGACCGGCAAACCAAAGACTACATTCAAAGATGTTGCCGGAATCGATTCGGAAAAACAAGAATTGGCCGAAGTGGTGGATTTCTTGCGCGACAAATCTAAATTTGCGGCCGTGGGTGCGCGCGTTCCGCGTGGTGTGTTACTTTCGGGGGAACCGGGAACCGGTAAAACATTGTTGGCGCGTGCCATTGCAGGCGAGGCGAATGTGCCATTCTTTGCCGCATCGGGCAGTGATTTTTCCGGTATCATCGTGGGGCTGGGCGTTGCAAAAATTAAAGAAATTTTTGAAATGGCAAAACGCAATGCGCCGTGTTTGTTATTCATCGATGAAATAGACGCAATCGGGCAACGCCGCAGCCAGAATTCTTTTAACGATCAAGACCGCGAACAGACATTGAACCAATTACTGATTGAAATGGACGGGTTTTCAAATGAAACAGGCATCATCGTTATTGGGGCAACGAATCGACCGGATATGTTGGACCCGGCATTGTTGCGCCCCGGTCGTTTCGATCGCCAGGTTCATATTGATTTACCCGATATGGCGGGGCGCAAGGCAATCTTGGAACTGCACGCGAAAAAAATTAAAATGCACGAAGATGTGAACCTGGGCGATTTGGCGCGTGGAACAACGGGTTGTTCGGGGGCGGATTTGGAAAACCTGTTGAACGAGGCGGCGCTGCATGCGGTGCGATCTGGTCATAAAATGGTTGCGCCCGATGATATAGAAGAGGCGCGCGATAAACTAATCATGGGCCCGCGCAAGATTCGTAAAATGCGTCCCGAAGATATCAAGTTGACCGCGTATCACGAGGCCGGACATGCGTACGTTAGTACCGTCTATGCCGACGTTACCGACCCGATTCACAAGGCGACAATTATTCCGCGTGGGCGGGCGTTGGGGATGGTGCAACATTTGCCAATTGATGATAAAGTTTCGATGTCTTTGGCGGAAATTCGGGCAGACCTGGCCGTGGCATTGGCGGGACGTGCGGCCGAAGAAATATTCTTTGGTGCGGATAAAATTACGACCGGTGCGGAATCTGATATTGAAATGGCAACGCGTTTGGCGCGGCGTTCGATTACAACCGCGGGATTGTCCGATAAAATTGGTTTGGTCGCAATAAACCAGGCGCAAACATTCGGCGCGCGCGTGCCGTTGGAAAACGCGTCGGAAAAAACCGCCGAAATGGTTGATGCAGAAATTAAATCTTGGTTGGAAAAAGCGCACGCGGATGCGGTTCGTATTTTGGGCAAGAACAAGGCGACCGTTCAAAAATTGGCCGAAGAATTGTTGAAACGCGAAACGTTGACCGGTGAAGAAATTATGCAAATTGTTGGTAAAAAAACAAATAAAAAATCTGTGCGTGTTGTCAAAACCGTAAACCGAAAGAAAAAGGATTGATTGTGGCAAAATGTTCAGATAAATATGAATTGTATATGGATAATCCTTCGGTGTATGTCCTGAACAGGGATAATTTCTTTTGTGGCAATATAACGAAACGCCAAGTAGATAATTTTTTGAAAGAATTATCTAAATATGAATCGGTTCCAGAATCTGGGTGTTTCAATCAGATAAGTGCCCATGTTTTGACTAAAAGTTCTAAACATATATTGGTTGTTGCACCAAATAATAATCAAAATTTTGAAGAATTTTATAATGTGTTAAAGATTGATTTTGAAGGTGTAAAGTGTAAATGTGATCATTGTTTGGACAATATTAAAAGTGGCCGGTGCAAAGATGATTTTGTTCGTAAAATTATCGGCAAAACCTTGTTTGGCAGGATGTATGCAAACCAAAAATAAAGAAAATGCAAAAAAATAAATTTGAAATTTTACAAATGGCGCCCGAATTTACCAATTCGGTCATGGTGTCGAATGGTGCAGGGTGCGTGATTTTTGATGCGTGGGGGCGCGCGGACGATTGGATAAAGTTATTGAATTCGCGTGGGTTAAAACCGATGGCGATTTATGCGACGCATGGGCACAGTGACCATATTTCCGCCGCGCCCGCGTTGGCCAAACATTATGATATTCCATGGTTTTTGAATGCACGTGATGTGCCGCTGATTTTGTGGGGTAATCAGATTCTGGATTTTTGGGAATTGCCGCGTATACCGGATGACTTTGTGCAACCGCATGATTTGACCGCGGGACAGATGAAAATTTTGGACAATATAGATATGGATGTTATTGCCGCACCGGGGCATTCATTGGGCGGGCTAATGTTTTACTTTCCGGAATATAAAATATTGCTGACCGGTGATACAATTTTTCGTGAAGGGGTTGGGCGCACCGATTTGCCGGGTGGTGACGATAAAACTTTGCGTGAATCTATTGCGAATTTGGGCCGAATGAATTTACCCAACGATACATATATTGTTCACGGACATGGGGCGGATTCCATGATGCGCGATATTAAAAACCGCTTACAATAATTTGACATTACCACAAGTTGTGCTAAATTTATCGCATATAAAAGAAAAGGGTGCAAAATGGCGAATAACGATAATTTTGAAGAAAAAGAAATACAATCCGATGACCCGATAATCCAAAAATGTTTGGATATTATCCGCGATAAAAGGGCCTGGGTGAAAGATTTATGTGATAATGGTATTTACAGTGTATATATTGGTAGGAAAAAATATTTTCAAATTCAGAGATGTTATAATAATTATACGGAATACAATATAGACATAAATTACCAAACTTATAAGTTTTATGGGGCACGGCCGGATTTGGAAGAATTGTATAGGTTGTGTAGTTCTAAATATGCCGATAAATCAAAAGAAAGACAACAAAACGCACTTGATTTTTTGCGTACCAAAGAACGAAAAAAGACAGGCAAAAAACATATGACCTCGGGACAACGAACTGGTATTGTCTTCATGTTGTGGGGATTGTCGATTATAGGGGTGGGTGTGGTAGATTATATAAACAATAAAAAAACGCAACGCGTGGAAGAAAAAGTTAAAGCATATGAAAAAACTTTGCCGGCAGAGTACTTGGAATATAAACAGGCGGTTGAACACTATCGCGACAGTTTGATGCACGCCAAAGGTCGGCAATAAAAAGGATAAAAAATGAATCAAACGGACAAGAAAACCGTGGTAACCTTGACCAATATTCCACAGGGTTTGGGTGAACGAACGAAATTGAATTGTGGCGAAATAACCGAAAAACAGAAACAAGATTTCTTGGCATCAATTATGCGCTTTGACCCAGAATCAACAAATTTTGCCAATCATTGCGGGTTTAATTTGTATTATGATAAATTCAATGCTTGGGTTGCTCCGTTTAATATGAAAAGGAACTATAAACCACAATATCGCAGAAATGGTGACAAAGAAATGGTAATAGAAACCATGCCTATGAAATCCCCCGAATGTGGTGCATATGAAAAAAGCGAATGTCCAAAGTATTTGGCGGACGGCAAATGCACATCGCCATTGGTTAAACGGACCGTTGGTGCACTGTTGTTCCCGGATAAATATGGGAAAGAAAGATAATAAAATGATCAAAGGATAAAAAATGAACAATGCTAAACAACTGACTGAAAGAAAATTTAGAATACAGAAACCTAATGGCGGGTTTGATGTCCATATTCCTTTATGTAAGGTGAATTTAGGTGATTGCCAAGTATATCAAATGTTGTATCCATTACAAAAAAATATAAAGATCCGGAATTTACCCTTTACCAATGGCGATGGTAATACAGTTCAACAAAATCGTATAGAAGTTGAAATACCAGATATAGAAACAATAACTTGGTCCAATATATATCGTATGTGCAATGAATGTAAGAAAAACATTAGATAAAAGATGCTAATTTGAACCAGATTTGGTCAGAGGCAACCGGAAAGTCACCGGCGGCATTGGTTGAATTATTCAATAAAACAACCGAAATTTCGCGATAATAAAAAGGCAAAACATGTCGAATTCGTATGATAAACATGTCTATAGGGTTAAGTCGGATGAAGAAATGGCAAAGATCGCGGCCAAGGCAGAGGAAGAATTTCGCGATCAACAAACAATCGAACTGAATAAGGAATTGGACCGGCATAAAACCGAACTCGATCAATTGCCGGAAATATTTCGTGTCCGAATTGGTGCCTTGCAAGAAGTCAACCCAGAAAAATTTTCGGATTGCCCCGAACTTACCCTGGCCAGTTTGGCGGCCGCGCGCCTGGTTCGGAGTTTGCCGGACAAATTCCGGGATATTTCAAACACATATTATAACGAGGTTATTTTCAAATATGGGATATTGTGGGACGTTATCAAACCGAACGCGGTATCAAAATTGGTGTATGCATATCGCGATGATGTAAAAAGCGGCGCAATTGATAAAAATGGTAATGTTAAAAATCTGGCAAAATCTAAACTTATGACACTTTGTCACGATTCCGAAGAATATGGCCGGCCGTGTGATGCCAATGGTGTATATTTTCGGTTTAACTGTAAAAAGCCAAAATCGGGAATAACCCTTAAACAAATTATTCGCAGTCATATACGACCATACAAATACTATTCCGATGATAACAAACTGGTTGGGTCCTATGTCATGCATATGCCGAATGAATTTGATGGACGACCATGGCCCAGTATAAAATTTACCCCATCTGTTGGAACGTATGTCGAAACCGCGGTTGGTGCATCAATTCAGATATCGTACGATTATCAAACCAATGTTTGGATGGTGTTCCGCGGTGTGCAAATCGATGTGCCGTATAAAACCAAACCCAGCGAGATTGAGGCAATTGTTGATAAATACCTTAACGCATGGCATCAATTGGTGGCGACACGTGGGCATCTTGTCGCCGCAGATTATAGCGATTAAACTATATAAAAAGGACAATAAAAGATGGATAAAACAAATTCAAAAACAGTTCCAACACCATTGTTCGAGGCATCTACGGCGTACAAGACTATTTTAGATATAAAACCTGATAATAACAATCTTTATGCTTTGTACATATATGCGATTGGTGGCCTAGTTCAAATATATGAAAACGATGGCGAAATTATCGATACTTTAATTAGGTGGGTTGTTGACTAAAAATATGCGGTTTATTCTGGAATCCACGGTGTCTATTCAATTGGCCAAAATTTTGAGGAAACCTTTGAATTCATTTTGAAATCAAAAGATTACAAAAAATTTGTGATGGCATGTGAAGTCCGTCGCAAAGAATTGTTTGGCAAAAGCGCAAATAAAAAAACAAGATAAAAACGAACCCCGAAAAAACTCTGGGTTTTTAGATTGTAAATATCAATACTCGTGTGATGCCACTACCCCACCGCGGTTATCACCCACAAAATCTTTCAAATTTTGTGGGACCCGATACGCGGTCCCCCCTTCGCCAGGAACCCACCCAAAAAATGCTATGCATTTTTCGGGGCCTGGGGCGAAGGGGATTAAATTGTAAATACTAATACACGTGTGATGCCGGCAAGGTCGCGTTCGGCGCGGATGAATTTCCATTTGTTTGATGTAAATATGTTTTTTACCGTGGATTCCCCGTCCGCACCAATTTCAACATATATGCGACCGGATTTCTTTATCCAATGTTTTGCATTTTTTGCAATTTCTTCGTATGCCGCGTTGCCGTTGTGTGCGGCGTATAGTGCGATGTGCGGGTCGTGCATTGCGCCCGCATCCACCCGAGTATCGCCGCGTGCAATATATGGCGGATTGGAAACGATAACATCAAATTTTTCGCGCACCGCGCCTGGCGTGCCAAAAGACGCGCGCACAATTTTAATTTTGTCCGATAATCCAAAATTCCTTGTGTTTCGGCGTGCCACGCGAATTGCTGCGCGTGAAATATCGACGCCCACACCGGTCGCCCCATAGATATTTTTTACCAATGATATAATTATGCAGCCCGTGCCGGTTCCCAAATCCAGTATTCTTGGCTTTTGCGGATTGTCGGCAATTACCGCGGCAATCAATGTTTCGGTGTCGGGGCGCGGGTCCAATGTATATTTATTTGTATAAAACGGCAGACCATAGAACCATTTTTGATGAATTATCTTGGCCACCGGCATGCCGCGGCGCAGCGCGCGTGCGATAAACCACACGCGAATGCGTGACAGATTTTTAATGTTGTCTGTGATAATTCGGGCCGCGCGGATGCCGCCGGCGTTTTTCAAAATTTCAAAGGCTTGATTTGTTGTCATAAAAATATTATAATATGCCCCATGGAAAAAGCAAAAAATATTCTTACGTCGCACAGATTTGTTCGTGCGGTCCTGTGGTTGGCCGGCCTTTTGGCCGTTGCGGCGGTGGTTGTTGTATTGGTCTTTGGTCGTCGCATGGATGTCGATGTGGCGGGACCCGCACCGCGTGACAATAATGTTATCGTTGTAAATGTTGTGGCGGGGGATACGCTTTCAAAATTATTATCCGAGCAGGGTTTGGGTCACAATGATATAAATGCCATTGCCAAGGTGTTAAAGACAGATGCCGGAATAAACGGTCTGCGTGCGGATCGGGATAAAATCGAATTCTTGCGTGATGGGGAAAATTCCGCGGTGTCCAAGATTACCGTTGTGCCGGGACCGTGGCGTCGCGTGGAACTGACGTGCGACGCGGGTGGCAATTGGCAATGCAACGCGATTGATATTGAACGCGATACGCGCCTGGTTTATCGCCAGGGTGAAATTTTGGATGGTGATAGTTTTTACCTGGCGGGTATGCGGGCGGATATTCCCGCCGGTATTTTGGCCGAGGTTTATGATTTATTGGCGTTTGAAATGGACTTTGAACGTGATGTGCGCGCGGGGCAAAAGTTTTCGGTCGTTTATGAAGAAAATTATCGCGACGGGGAAAAGGTTGATAACGGTTCCGTTGTGGTTGTGTCTTTTGATGCGTTACGCGGAAATGTTAAGATGTATCGTTTCCGCAAGGCGGACAAGACCGTCGGTTACTATGACCCGAATGGAAATGGTGCGATTAAATCACTGAAACGGACACCGATAAATAATGCCAAGGTGACAAGCAGTTTTTCAACCCGGCGCAAACATCCCGTTTTGGGATTTACGCGCGCGCATAAGGGTGTTGATTTCCGGGCACCGACCGGAACGCCGATACCGTCCGCCGGTGCGGGTCGCGTTGTCGCACGTGGATATAATCGCGGGCACGGGAATTTTGTTCGGATTCGTCACAATGGATCGTTTGAAACGCTGTATGCGCATATGTCAAAATTCGCAAAGAATGTAAAGGTTGGAACGCCCGTAAAACAGGGCCAGATTATCGGATATTCAGGTTCAACGGGGTTGTCGACGGGGCCGCATTTGCACTATGAAATTATCAAAGATGGTAAACATGTGAATCCTATGACGGTTAAATTGCCGGCGATAAATAACCTGGATGCGGAAAACAAAAAGAAGTTCTTGGAATATCGCGAAACGTTGGACAAGGCGATTGAACAAATATCCGAAAAATCGGGTTCATTTATTCAGATGTAGATTTTATTTACCCCAAAATGGTGCGATTACATAGTCTGCGCGTAATGGCACAGATATTTTCGTCACATTTTCCATAATGGATTTGATTTGTTCGGCAAATTTTGTCGCCAATTTTTCGTCGCATTCAAATACCATTTCGTCGTGAACCTGCATAATCAGTTTGATTTTGTCGCGATTCGGAACAACGATTTCATTAAATGTTTTTATCATGGCGAATCGCATAAGGTCGGCCTCGAATCCCTGAATCGGTGCATTGATTGCGGCACGCATTGCGTACGCACGCATGCGGGGATTTTTCGCCTCGGGCAATTCTATGCGGCGGCCCCATGGGGTATAGACGCACGCGTTTTCGGTTGCGAATTTTTTGATATTATCGATGTATGTTTTAATTTCGGGCAATCCGGCCATATACGAATTTATAATCTCGGCCGCACGGGCGCGTGGAACGTTTAATTGCGCGGCCAGGCCGAAAGATGATATTCCGTATATGATTGAAAAGTTCACGGTCTTGGCGGCGCGACGTAAATCCCGTGGTACAATAGTTGATGCCGGAATGTCAAAGATTTTTCGCGCGGTTTGTTCGTGAATGTCCGCGCCCGCATTAAATGTGTCTTTGAATGTTTTTATGTTCGCAACATCGGCCAAAAGGCGCAGTTGAATTTGTGAATAATCCGCCGCAATAAGGACGCGCCCAGGTCCCGCAACAAAACATTTGCGAATTTCTTCACCAAGTTCGGTTTTGACCGGAATATTTTGCAGGTTCGGGTCACGTGATGAAAGGCGGCCTGTATTCGTACTGGTCTGTAAATATGTTGTATGAATACGACCGTCATGCCCAATCTGGTGGGGCAGGGCGTCCGCATATGTTCCCGCCAATTTCGCAATCGACCGCCAATTCAAAATCTTTTCGATAATTGGGTGGTGGTCAATCATGTCGTTAAGTGCATCCGCATCCGTGGAACGTCTTTTATTTTCCGGCATGTGCATTTCATCAAACAAAACGGTTGCCAATTGTTTAGGACTGGCCACATTAAATTCGTGACCGGCCATTTCAAAAATCTCGTTACTGATTTTGGTCAATTGTTCATGGAATACACCCGACAATTTATTCAATCGCGCCCGATCAACCAAAACGCCGTCCCTTTCCATCACGGTCAAAACCATAATCAATGGACGGTCACAATTTTCGTAAAGTTTTGATAACATTTCGTTCGCGTCCAATTCGGGTCGCATGTGTTTATACAGTGCCATAGTTACCGCGGCGTCTTCGGCGGCATATGGATATGCGGTGTCGATTGGCAGCGCGTCAAAATGCATATCTGCATCGCGGGTTTTCGGTGGGAACAACGATGCAAAAGTTATATTTTGGTGGTTAAGGTATTTCGTCGCCAATTCATCCATGTTGTGCGGATGCAATGTTCCATGCAATGCGTATGAAATTAACATAGTGTCGTCGATTGGTGAAATTTTTTCGATGTCCCAACCTTCATTCGCCATGATATGCAGGTCGAATTTTATGTTGTGTCCGACCTTGGTAATATTTTTGTTGGTAAGTATCGGCCAGATTTTTTTATACAAATCGTCAATGGAAATTTGGTTTGGTGCCAATTCTGCGCCACCAAATAAATCGCCACCCGTGGCGCGATGGCGCAACGGAATATAAACGCCGTGCGTCGCATCAATCGACAAAGACATGCCGACCATTTTATCGGTCATTTGATTCAGACCGGTTGTTTCCGTGTCCAATGCGATGACATCTTTAACACCCGATAAAAATTTTTCTAATTCTTTTATATTTGTTATCTTGTCAAATGTCATCTTGGGCGTGGAGTGTGGTGCGATCTTGGCGGGCGCGGTGTCAACCGGACATTCCGAGCCGGGAAAATTAAATGCGGGTTGATTTGGTGTGGGTGCCGTGTTCGGGAACATGCGTGAAATTTTTTCAACCAAAGAATTGCTTTCTAATTCATTGCGAACAAAATCGATTGCGCCCGCGCGGTTAAATCTAAACGGGTTTAGTTTTAGTCCGGATAAATCTACGTCGCGTTTCAATGTCACCAAGTCGCGCGATATATACGCCAATTTCTGTGACATTATTAGCATATTGCGAATGCGTTCGTTTTTAACGTTGTCTATGTTCGCATACAGGTTATCCAGCGTTCCAAATTCGTTTATCAATTCGGCGGCCTTTTTCGGACCGATACCGCGCACGCCGGGAACATTGTCGGACGAATCGCCCATCAAAGATTGCACATCGACGACGTGTTCGGGTGGCACGCCAAATTTTTCGATAACTTCATTACGACCGATTGTTCTCTGTTTCATGCCGTCGTACAGGAATATACAATCAGACACCAATTGCATTAAATCTTTGTCGCCGGTCATGATGCGTGTTTTATCTGCGATTTGGCAATTTTGTGTGGCCAGTGTCGCGATGACATCGTCGGCCTCGACCCCAGGGATGCACAGGACCGGGACACCCATTTCTGTTAGACCCTGGCGGACCATAACCGATTGAGTAATTAAATCGGCGGGTGTTTCATCGCGATTCGCTTTATATTCGGGATAAATATCTTGGCGGAAAGTTTTCCGTGACGCGTCAAATACGCATACAAAAATATCATCGGGGGCCGCGGCGGCAAATACCGGCAACATCATATTCAAAAACGCGTATACCGCGCCGGTTGGCGTTCCGTCGGCCCGGGTTAGGCGGCTGTGCACGCCGTAATATGCGCGAAACAAAATTGAATTTCCGTCGATTAGTGTAAGCATATTTTTCCCATTAAATGTTTTCGGGGCGTTGCCGCCCCGTTTGATTTTTTTTAGAATATATAGCGGATTTTTACGCGGGCCTCGTAATGCAGGATGTCCGGTTCGCTATCACCAACCTTGTAAACATCCGGCATATAGATTGTGCGACCTTCGATATCAAACTTGAACGGCAATGCGGCCGGCGCAAATGTTAAACCCAATGTAGCCTGGTACGCGGTGGTTGTGTCAAAATCGACATTCTGTTTATCATTTTCGCCATCAAAGACCAAACCAAAACCAAGTCCGAAATATGGTTTAATAAGCGTGGCCGGTATTTTGAAATATGCGTTTGCCAACGCCAATTGCGCATGCAAATCGGTCTTTTCGCGCAGGTAATTATATTCGGCCTCGAATCGGAACAGCGGCAGGTCGATTCCAAGCATTCCGCCAAAAGATTGGGCGGCATTGGTTTCGTTTTTATGGTGAACCAGCAATGTTTCCGCACCGGCCCCGATTGTTGCGCCGGCGTATAAATCCCAAACCGGATTCGCGATTGCAGGTGCGCAGGTGCCCATTGTCAAGGCGGATAAAATTATTGACGTTTTTAACTTCATATTTGGCTCCTTTGTATGATAATATAATAATAAAAAAGAGTTTAAACATATGCAAGAAAATAAACCAATTTTAATTGTTGGCCTGGGGAACCCGGGTGGCGAATACGAACACACGCGTCATAATGTTGGATTTATGGCGGTGAAACATTTGGCGGGGGCGGATGCAAAATGGCGCGGTGAATTATTTGCGCGAACGTTTGCAACAAATATTGATGGGCGACGCGTGATATTCGCAATGCCGCAGACATATATGAACGACAGTGGTCGTGCGGTGCGTGCAATAATGGATTTTTACAAGATTCCAATTGAGAATCTGTTTGTGATTCATGACGATATGGATTTGAAATTGGGCGATATGCGGACCAAGGTCGGCGGCGGCAGTGCCGGTCACAACGGAATAAAGTCGATTGATGCAAATGTTGGGCGCGAATATACACGAATTCGAATCGGTATTGACCACCCGCGGAACATCGGTTCACAAATTGATCCGGTTGATTGGGTGCTGGGCCGATTTACCACCGATCAATTATCAACAATAGAAAAAACATTGGGTGAAATAAAATTGGTGGATTAGGGATCGACCATCTTCCATCCCGATGGATCAAGCCCGAACATCTGTTGTAATGTACCCAATGTAAATTCGTCCGAATCACGCAGTTCTGTTTGTGCAGAAAATACACATACGGAATTATTTTGACTAATTGGTAACAATTCGGTTGTGGTCGTTCCAGGAATATTACATGCGATACGTGTGCAAATGTTTGAACCGTTGTCGGACCAATTCTCATTTGAATTGCATTTCCCTTTGCGGTAATGTCCGCGGTACGTGGATGTTTCGCATTTACAAACTGTACCCGATTGTAAATCTGCGGTACAACCATCGCCATCTGCGGAAGATGCATAATATTTGTTATTACCATTGTCCAAGATACAATGTGTGCAACGATAACCAGTTGCGGTTCCGTTATAATTTATCGTGCTGGTTGCATAATCAACGTTGGGTATTTGTGGATGTACACCGGATTGGGTGCCACTGCAAAATCTGGTGGTATTGTCTGTAAAGGTTGTTGCGCCACATTCGCAATTTCCAACACCCCAATCCTCGCTAAGTGAATGCCAAGTTGCGGTGCCAGAAATATTTTGTTGTGTGCAACTGTTGGCGGCGATACCAAAATATTTACATTCGCGGGTATCTGCACAACAAGAAATAGAACCACCGTTGCTTTCAAGATGCGGGGTTGTTATTGTTGGACAATTACTAACCGTTTGGTCATAGTAATGGCGACATTGTTCGGCCTCGTTGTCGGGTTTGTGACATGAAATATTGGTATAACATTCGTTTATGGATTTGGCGCCCCTTTCGGAATGTGAAAAATCATCAGCGGGACATGGTAGGGCCTGGGTGTTGTTGCCATCACAATAAGAATCAGCTTGGCACAAATCGCATCCAATGTTGTCTCCATAGTATTGGCAACCCTCTGTACCCCAACATGTCACAGAGTCGTTTTCTATATCGGTACAATAATTACCATAAACATACGAAGGTATAAATAGACATATAAACAGAAATGTTACTCTCTTTCTCATACGGTTTAGCATAGAATAATATAATTTTATTTGCAATAAAAATCGGCATTGTTATGCCGATAATAACATATTATTTTGAATTTGCGGGTGGACGACCGCGTGCAACACTGAACCCCATCCGCGTGCATCGAATACTATCAAATAATGACATGCCGGCTATGTCTGTCTCCTGCGGGTCCAATATATGTGCCCCCCCTTGTTCATCTACAAAAACCGTGCCAGAACCAACAATTTTATCAGGGGCAATAGAAAAACATTCTTGTTCAAGAAAATTAAAACCCCTGTTGAATGAACGCGGACACAAAGCTAAACCAGTGGTAGAAGGAAGCAAATTTAAAGTAATTGTTCGAGTAGATCGCTCTGTTGCATATTGTTGGATTGTGGTGGGCTCAGGAAGGTTTGTCCAATCCCAATCAATTGTTATGTCTTTATACGGTTCTTTGTGGCAGGATGTGGCCATAATCGCGGTTGCCATAAATGGCAATATTTTCACCAAAGACTTACGGATGCTATACGGAAACTTTTGTTTTATTTTCATATCAGAATCCTTTTTTCTGGGTTCAATCCTGTTATAGCAAAAAATATCTTTTTGTCAAGGTGTGATGCCGATACTACTCGCCATATCGTATAAACCATGCATTGGTTCCGGTTGCGGTTTGCGGGGTTGCATGGGCGTTGTCGCCAGTCTGATAATAAACCATTTGTGGGCTGTATTGCGTTATGGATGCATCGCTGGGGGTTATGTATTTATTATTGTTCGTTATCAATACAAAGCGGGCATCGCTGACAGTGATGCATCTTAATGCGTCTCCGGCTGGAAAATGCGATTCGGGATTTGGGGTGGCGGTAATTTGGTTGGTGCCTACGCATACGATGTAATAGTCGTCACTGGGGTCATTTGGTGTATCGTTTTCATGCTTAAGAACGGTTTTATATTCCGCATTATTCGGTAAACATATATTTTTACTGCTGTTTGATATTACGGAAACTGTTCGTCCGGTTTCACAGCATGCGCCGTTGTTGTCGTTGCCGGCGATGAAAATGTGACCCCAAAAATCACTGTTATTGAAGCAGCAATTTGTTATGCCGGACTGAATTGTCATTTGATGGTGACCCTGGTCAACCGGGCAATACAGGCCGTCGGTTGTGATGGACGCGCCGGTGTCGCCTTCGGGAACACAGATTGGGTGTGCGGGACCGTTCGCGCCCGTGTAATATTCGTTTGATGTGCAACGGGTGTTGACGCAACTGCGTGCGTTGCTGGATGTGCCATCGGGTGCGGCGGTGCCGGTATTTATCGCAAACCAAGACAATAGTGTGTCATTCTTGGTTGCCGGCATCCATATGTGGTTGTGGCCGGTGCCATTGGTGACACCGATTGTGTTCGCCGGGTTTTCTTCACAGTTGCCCCAAATGCGTTCCGCGATTCGGCATGTCGCGCATTCAGCGTCGGTCTTGTTCGAACAATCGCATAACTGTTCCAATGCCGATGTCGATGTATATCCAATGTATCCCAGGTCGCGATAGAAATTGTCGGTAGGTGCCTTGTCCAAAGATGCCATTATCGCCAATATCGTGTCGTCGCCCGCCGTCGCAACACAATCCAACACCGCCGGCCAGCACGCCGTGCGTTCCAATATTGCGTGCCGATTCGGTGAAAAGTCTATGTCGTCGCACAGGTCAAAGTTTCCGGAAATCGACCGGCAAGATTGGATGATGCAATTACGCCCAACCTGGGTGCAACTGGTTATAATACTGTCATAGGTTTGGGCGGTTGCGATGGCCGACATGCCGGATTCCCAACCCGAATCGCCGGTTGCGTTCATCAACGCCGTGCAAGAATTTCGAACGTCGCCACACATGGCGTCAACGGTCCGATTCGCTGCGACCCCAAAGACCGATAATGCGCGCGCGTCAAATTCACCAATCGAATCGTATGCGGATGTTAAGCATTCAGATGTTAGTGTTGTGCATGCCTGGCGGATTTCCTCCAATTTGGCGTCTTGGGCCAATTTGATTTGTGCCAATGCATCTTCGATAAATGCATCCCATACCGTGTCCGCGATATCTTGGCAATTTTCCATTGCCGGCGCCAAGAATTGCTTTTTGTTTTTCAGATATGTAATGAATTTACCCGCGCCATTTGCCGACGTCCATGACTGGGTCGCGTCGGGCCGCGTAATAAGTGACCCCAGGTCCGCAAGGTTCTGGGTCAAAAATGCCGTGCCAGTTGTTGGGTCGATATATTTGCCCGTCATATCCAGGCACTTTTCCATATTTGTGCCGCATACAGTCGTGTTGGTTAACATTTCCATCATTTTTCGTTTGCATGTTAAAATATCATCGGAATTGCGGGTTTGATATGCATCCAGACGCGACATATCAAGCAGCGCGCCACTTTCGAAAACCTTGGAACGGGCGGTGTCGACCTGGGCCTGGTATGCGCGCTGAACCGTGTTGCAATCTTGTTCCATTAACATTAAATAACCACTTACCGCCAAAGACAATTCATCCTCGTTGCAAACCTCCATCGCCGTTTCACGGCAAATCGGAATCGCCGCGTTATACAGTGCCGTGCCGGACTTTGCCGTTGTATCCGAACCCATAAACGAATCGACCGTGTCGAACGCAGAATCTATGTTCAATGATAATGATATCGGTGCAAGTGATGTACCGGACGCGTCGTCGCCAAAGGTTGTGTTTAGTTTTTTTGCGATTTCATCCAACGCGCGTTTGGATTTGGTTGTGTCCTTGGTGCCATAGAATGCGTCTTCGCCCTCGGTCGCGGTATTTATGGCGTTCACGTCTTCGGCGTCCAGATTCACCAGCAACAATCGTTGATTAAAATCCAACATTTTGTCTTCGAATTCGGCAAGGTTCTTTTTGGTGGCATCAAATTCGTTTGCGCGTGACGAACATGCGCAACGGCGCAGATTGGCATCCTTGTTCGCACAGAATTCGTCCATGCATTCATAATAAATCTCGCGACAACGGGTATAGTTTGTTACCAACGCGCCCGATTCGTTCGTGGTTGCCGCACGTGATATGTTTCGGGCCGTGCGTGCATTCTTTGAGCGTGATGCATTGCGGGAAACGGGGGATGTGTTACGTGAACGTGATGCGGTGCGCGCCGTGGCCGTGGGGCGCGTCGTGCGAGTGGTGACCGATTGTGTGGGCGCGCGCGTTCCGGTATTTATGCGTTGCGCAACGGTATTTGTTGTTGTGCGTGGTGCGACATTCTTGGTCGCAGTGCGTGGTTCAGTGACCGCCGATGTGGCCGTACGCGCATTTGTGCCACCCGACCGATTGGTTGCGGCATTATTAGATTTCTGGGATTGAACGATTGTGTTTGTACCACGTGTCGGCGCGGCCGATGAAACGTTTGTCGCGTTTGTGCGTGATGCGGCGCGTGCAATGTCATCATATTCGACCCCGCGCGCATCGCATAATGCGGGCACGCCAAGACATACAGCAAAAAGCAGTCTAAAAATTTTCATCCCTTTCGGATATAGGTTAGCAAATTTATGATTTTTCGGGCAAGCAGAAAATGCGCCAAACAAAAAAATATTGGTGCGGTTAGGGGGACTTGAACCCCCACGGATTTCTCCACAGCATCCTTAGTGCTGAGCGTCTACCAATTCCGCCATAACCGCACGGTTTGATAAAAAACCGATGGCATTTTACATAATCCTGTTTTTTTTTCAATATTTTTGTGATAAAATATGCCTGACAATAATATTTAGGAGAAAAAAATGGGAAAAAGATTTTGTTCGATTGTGTTGAATTGTTCGTTGGTGGCGATGGTGCCGGGAATCGCGGCGGCGGCCGGAACGTATTATTCGGGGAACTATAGTTCGCCCCAGAGAAATTATGCCACATCTGGCTATGCGAATCGTGCCCAGGGCGCCAATTATAGCCAGGATACAACATATACGCGGACACGGACCGTGACACAGAATGATAATGCAACCATTGGTCAACCGTATCAAAACTATACGCGTGTTGTCGGTTCGCAACAGCAAACAAATACCGTGGCAAAATCAACCGTTGGTGCGGGGGGGACAAATATTCAACGCGCGAATGGATTTTACCTTGGGGCGGGGCTGTCGCACGAATTTGCAAATTGGAGTTTTGAAATGAAACAGGCCGGCAGTAAGTTGCACTATGACAATTTGCGTTGGAATGTTTTGGATATTAATGCGGGCTATCGGTTCGGTGGTAATACGCGGATGCAGATTGACGCCGGGTTCAAATATGGTATGCAATTTGGTGATTCCCCGATGATTGACGACGATATTAGCAACGGCGGGTTTGTTGTTACCGAATGGAACAAATGGGAAGACGATGGCGACAATATTGTAGAACCTGGTGAATTGACATATTTGGGTAAACAGATGGGGCATTCGCTTTCCATCGGCAACAGCACCAGTGGCAATATGATGGGATTTAATGCGGGGTTTGGTTTGACGGATCTTGTGAAATTGGGTGGTGCGCGTTTGACACCGTCGGTTGGATTTCGTTATTTGAAATATAAATTAGAGACTAAACAAGATTATGGTTTAACCGTTGATACGGGGACGTGTTCCACACATTCAGGTGGCGAGACCCAGTGTGACCAGATTGTGATTTTATCGACATTGGGCAGTGATGGTAAATTAAAGGGTCAACAAGTAATGTGGGAAGAAAATAAACTTTATAATGCGAATGATGTTTGGACCGGGTGGTGGGAATTCCCGGCGGGCGAAAATGTTGTGAATACGGGCGGAACATATATGTTTAAATTGCCGGGGGTTAGCCATTCTTATGAAACAACATGGATGGGACCATATTTGGCGTTGGATTTAGATTATGAAATCGATAAATACAATTTAGTGAACGCGCGGTTGGAATTTGGTTTGCCGTTATATAAATCGACCGGCGATCAGCCGTATCGTTCCGATTGGCAACACCCAAAGGGCGTGGAAGACAAGGGCGGTTTTGGCGATGCATGGCATATTGGTTTGGGTGCAAACTATATGACGGCGTTAAGTGATACCGTGGCGTTAACCATAGGGTTCACGTTTGATTACTATACATTGTCCGGTGCCCAGGCAAATACGTATCTGAATGGTAATTATTATATGGATATCTATAATGAGGTGTTGGCTGAATGGTTGGCCGATGAACATACCGAATATCAAATGCTGTATGGTGCAACGGCCAGTGGTAAGCCCGCATCCCAGGCGACGGCCAATGACCCGGTTGTCTTAGAACCGGACCCGACGGCGGTGAATATTATGGAAACCATAGAAGATTGTCCGGGATGGGTATGCAAGGTTGACAATGAAATCGAATCGATTTATAAATCTTTGGGAATTCGTATCGGAATTCAGGCAAAGTTCTAATTCGGTGGGTGACGTATGAAGAATGTTTTTAGATTTTTGATTGTTGGTTTTTTCTTGGTGGCCGGTGATGCGTGGGCGTCGCCGTTGCGCGGAACGGCGCATGTGAATGTGACCAGTGATACCGCCGCAACGGCAAAAAATATGGCCATGGACGAGGCCCGTCGCCAGGTTATTATCGAGGCTCTATCGCCATATGCGGACACGTCTGCATTGCGGACCGCGGTCAAGGGGGAAAAATCCGCGGTTCTAACCACTTTGATTGAAAGTTCCGGAATTAGTGGCGAACGGCAATCTGATACAACGTATTCTGCAAATATAACCATGACACTGGATCGGGCCGCGGCGCGTAATTGGCTGGTTGCGAACGATGTTCAAAATTGGTTGGGCGATGGCGAAGACGCGGGAAATGAAACATGGGTCGTTGTCGCGCTGGATAATAAATTGTCGGATTGGTCGCGTGTGCGTCGCGTGGCGGCGGATGCCGGAATAGATTTGAACACAAAGTCTATCAGGGAAAACGAAATAACCTTTCGGGTGCCGGCGACGCGACGCGGTGCGTTGACAATTGCACTGCGGAATGCGGGTTGGCGGTACAGTGATAAGGATGGCGTTCTGTATATTTCAAAATAGCTTAATGTGAGGGAGAATATGAAAAAATTATTATCGTTTATGTGTGTGGCGTTTGCGCCATTTGTGGCGAATGCCGCGGATGTTGACCTGGAAGGTAAAGAATTGGTTTTGAATATTCGTCGAATCGGATTGGATGTATCGAAAACATCGGTTCGGCATTCCGGAGAATATCAGGGATCGCCAATTTCTGCATTAAGTGCCGACAATCAAGAATTTATCAAGGGTGTGTTTGATACCGCACTTGAATACAAACACAATCGTTTTAATTGGGATAACAGTTTGTTTATGGAATATGGACGGACGGAACTGCGGCCGTATGACGGACCGAAAACGGTTAATGAAAGTGCCGATAAGATTTTATTGACCAGTAATTTAAACTATGCATGTTGGGATTTTGATTCTTTCAAATTGGGACCAATGGTGCGTGCCGCGTATGAAACCGAGTTTGTTCCGGCAAATGATTCTGATAATCGTTTAAAAGTCCTGCGTGGAATGGCGGGTTTTTCGATATTTGATTCACCGATTATCAAAGAACTGTATATCGCGGGCGTGTATGAATATGACTTTACATACGGCCATGACCAGGTTAGTAAGTTGGCGGCCGAATTAGGCTGGCGTTTGGAATATGATGTTCGGGCAGGCGTGACTTTGTCGACGAACGGATACTATCGTGAATACCTTGATTATTCGCAATATGTTGGAACGGATTTGGAACGCGATTTTAGTGTTGTAGGGCGTTTGGATACAAAACTGTGGGGCGATTTTGCGTTGGGACCGTATGTACAATACCGTCGTGCCAAGGCACGTGATGCCGAACATTACGGCAGCAATTTTATCATCGGGCTTTCGTTTAATTATATAACTAAGTTCGGGTTGATGTAGTTTTATTTTATCACACTAAAATTCATCTGGGTGGTGGTGCCGGCCCCGTCGGTTGCGCGCAGGTTATGGTCGCCCATTGGGACTTTGTATTCCAATGTTTCACCACTGCGTGTGGAACCCAGTGTTTTGTCGTCCAAGAACCAGAATATTTTATCATCCGGTCCCGTGGCCAGGCCCATAAACCCAATTGGTTCAAAGTCGTTTTCTGTTGTAATTACCACCTTGGTATCGGCAATTGGGGATACGATTATAGGTGCGACCGCGTCATCGGGAATTTCGTTTATGTCGCACGTTGCCATGAATGCCGGTGGGGTTTTGCGTTTGATCCCCGCGCGGCGAAACATATCTAAATATTCTGCATCCCAAAATTCAAATGTTTCCATGTGCGTTGTTTTTGTGTCGGCCGTGCATGCACGCAGTCCCGTTTTGTTATCAATTGGAATTTGCCGGTGGATGCGATTACGTGTGATTGGGGATTTACCCGGAATAAAATATGACTTTGATTTTTTCGGACAATATTCGCCGGCGATTTCGCCACCGACTTCGCACATTTCTATTTCGATAATGTTCATATCGTCGCGCAAAAAATCATTGTTTTGGACCGGGGTGCCGATGCCCGCATAGTATTCGCCGACCGTGTTTGCCAATGCAAAGTATATTGGGGCGGCGGCGCGGGCGCCACTGAACGCATTATTTGGTGTGCCGTCAAAGTTGCCGACCCATACAACCAAAACAAAGTCACCAAAAATTCCCGCCGTCCATGCGTCACGATATGACGAAGATGTTCCGGTTTTCCAATAGTGTCGTATTGTTTGTTGGCGTGTTTTTGCAAACGGAATTTTCTTTGTTGGGGTTGATTGGTGCGCCAACATGTCCAGTGTTAAAAAGAATGCCTCGGGCGAAAGCAGGTGGCCCAGTGTTTCTTCCGGTGAATCTATTTGAGTACGCGTCATGCGGTGATTGCCCATGTTCGCCATGGTCGCATAAATGTTTGCCAATTCCCACATTGAAACCTCGGCCCCGCCAAGGGCGATTGATATTCCATAATGTTCGGGATTTTTAAGATTTGCGACACCAGCGTCGTTCAATAATTTGTGAAAATTCTTAACGCCGATTTCGCGTACAAGGTTTATTGCCGGAATATTTCGCGAGTGTGTCAATGCATCGCGTGCCAAAATCGGACCGTAAAATTCGCTGTCCGAATTTTCGGGGGCATAAACACCAAAGTTCACGCGTGCATCGCGTAGCAAACTCATGCCATGTATCAAACCCAAATCGACCGCGTTTGCATAAATCAACGGCTTTAATGTTGAACCGGGACTGCGCCGGGCGCGAACACCGTCGTTTTCACCGTATATGTCGCGATTGAAATAATCCGCCGATCCGATATATGCCAATGTATCCATCGTTTTGTAATTGATTAAAATGGCCGCCGCGTTTGTGATGCCGATATTGCGACGCGCGTTGATTTCGGCCGTCAATGCGCGCTCTAATTTTTGTTGCAGTTTTAAATCTATGGTTGTTTTGATTTCTGATTTTTTTATTTTGGTCGTATTCATAAAATCGGTAAAATGTGGACAAAGAAAGGGCAGGTTCGATACCGCGTTCACCGCCAAAGGCATTGCCGCAAATGTCCGTAATTTTTCGTCTGTTTTATATTCGGCAATCCATTTGTCGATTAAATTTGCACGCATGTTTTCAATATTTTTAATTCCGCGTTCGGTATTCAGACCGCGCTTGGTCGGGTTTTGCGGCACGGTCGCCAATGTGATGGATTCTATTTTGCCAAGGTCGCGCGCATGTTTCCCAAAGTATATTGTGGATGCGGCGCCAACGCCTTCGATGTTTCCACCATACGGGGCAAGGTTGAGATATGCTTCGATAATTTCGTCTTTGGAATGGAACAGGTCGATGTAGATTGCGGCCGCAATCTGTAACATTTTTCCGCCGAAAGTTTTACTGTTCAAATCATATTTTATACGTGCCAATTGCATTGTGATTGTTGACGCACCAACGGGATGGGGCGTGCCGGATATATACTGGCGTGACGCGCGTAATAGAGCAATCGGATTTATGCCGGGATGATTGTAAAAGTGTTTGTCTTCATAAAGGACGACCGCGTTGATTATGTGTGGGCTTATTTCCGCAAGTGGCGTATAAATTCGATACTTGTCATCCGCGGATAAAGTAAGACGCAAAAGGTTTCCATTTCGGTCGTAATATGCGCGCGAAAAAGAAACGTCGGTCAGTAACGGGGCGGTAAAGAATAAACGGACAATCAACCAAATGACGAAAATAACGCCAAAAACAATCGCGATTTTTTTAAAAATTTTTTTAATCTTGGGCATTTGATACACTAAACTGTTCGGAATCCGATGTTGCGCGAATTTCCGAATTATACATATCCATTGCCGCAATCGGCGGAACGGTAAATTCACCCGCCACAGATAATTGGACACGATATGTAAATGTTGACGGATTGCGTGTCAATGGTGCGTATATCAAGACACGGTCTTCGCGAATTTCATTGTGGTGCATGTCGCCGGTAACGGAATCGGACATCGGGATAAATCCGCCCGGTAGCAAATCACATATAACCGAGTTTTCAACCCTTTGCGTGCCGCCACGTGTGCGCGCCATAATTTTTACATCCACAATATCCCCGATTTCGCCGTGGGTGATTTTTTCGCAGTTTGTATTATAGTATTCGCGCGAAACATCGATTCCGTTTGATTCAGAACGTGCGTCGCGTGGGAAACCCTGGGTCACAATTGTATAAAACGCAAAATTCTTGGATTTGCATGTTTCGCAATTTATGCGCAATTTATCGGTATGATTTGGAATATTAAACATCATTGTTCCGGCATTCATGATTTGGTCCAATTTATTGTCGCCCGCAAAAACCGATATAGCGTTACTATCCAATTCCTCTGTGCCCGGGATGTTGGCCGTACCCATAACTATGGCCGCCGCGGTAAACGAATCATAGTCGCCGCGATTGATATAATTTTGAATGTTTCGTGTCGCGATTTCCGGAACCATATCAAAGTAATTGCGCGCGATAAATGTGTAGACTGCATCGGCGGCAACCGCCCCGGCAAATTGGCCATCGTATATATCGTCGCCAGATTTATATTTAGAAATCAAATTAAATGCTTTATCTGTTTGCTTTAACATTTTATATGACGCCGCAATGTATGCGCCGATGATATTGGATTGCCAATCTTTGACGTTTTGCCCAAGGTATTCTTCCAATAAATCGATATAGCTTGTTGTGACATAGTCATTCAAACTTAATGTATAAATCGTAAATGCCTTGGCATGCGCGTCGGCAATGGATGTTGTGCGCGTCCCCGCGTATGTGCGCAGGAAATCAATGCCACGTGCGAACATAGATTGTGGAACGTTAAATCCGGCGCGGCGTGCGATTGTCAAAAAGTTCATAGTGTATGCCGTTAGGTAAACGGTTGTCGGATTTGTTTCATTGTCCGTGCGCGTGGCGTCATCCGTCCACATGCCGAACGAACCATCGCCGTTTTGCCGATTTGACAAAGTCTGAATTATTTTGTTCACAATCGCGGTCGAATCCGAACGGTTGGTTCCCAATAATTTATCTTCGGGGGCAAGTGCATACGGTAACGCGCGTGATACCAATTGTTCGGTGCAATCAAAAACATAATGCGTCAGATACATAAACATCGGGCGTGCCAAAATCGATAAAGACTTTGATATATAAAGAATGTTTGAATATTCGGCATCGTACATATTCGGATCGTTCAACCGTATGTTGGTTTTATCGGAATCCAGAATGCCAGATTTAATGTCTGTGCGGAACATCGTCGCCGGTCGAACGGATAATTCATGTGTGGTGCGACGTGCCGCAATCGGATTGTTTTTGTCATCGAATAATGCGGTTGATACATCCAATGTGGCGATTCCGGGTGTGTTCGCCGCGGTAACATCAAATGTCCATAACTTTTCGGTGTTTTCCGGCAAATTTAATGTGCCCGTAGATTTTTCAATTGGCAATAACTGACCGCCCGCAATTGCGTCGTTACGTGCCGTTGCGGCGTCCCCCGATTCCGTGGCCAGGTTTGATATGATGGTATTCACGGTAAATTTGTCGTTTGGCGCAACAACCAATGGCGCAGATACAGATATAATCACCGGTGATTGAACACGAACATCTGTGTCGGCGGCACCAATGCGACCGGGTGCGGCGGCGACGGCATAGACACTTACGCCACCATTGAAATATTCGGGAATGTCAAAATTGATAGTTTTTGGTGTGTTCGCGGATGTATCGATTATGCCGGAATAAAATGCGACCGGTGGCAAAGTCTTGCGCCCGAACGGATTGGACAGCGGTGTGTCGATACCGCCAAGTTCTTCAAAATCACTGCCCCCGATTTTTGCGACTTCGCGCAGGACGTTATATTCCGGCAACAACAATGACAGTATTTGATATGTTTCAACCTGTAAAGCGGCCTTTTGGAAAAAGTGTTTTATCGGGTTTGGAATTGAATATTTTGCGACCTGTAAAATGCCCGTGTTCACCGCGAACAGCATCACGCGCGCGTCTGTGTCGGTTGTAATTTCAATCGGTAATTTATTGTCGCGGACGGTTTTCGGCGTGTCCAACTTAACAGATATTTTATGTTTGTCGATACTGGTCGAAAAAGGCGCAACCGCATAGGCATAAGGCGTTGTGAATATATCGCGACTGTTGATATCACGGACAAAGGAAACATTTACATAACCCGTGCCTTCGAAATCCGCGGGCAGGGTGATTTTCTGGGTCGACGAAGTTGTTTTTGTGTTGAACCATTTGTGCGCATATACGCGGTCACGTTCAATGGTAATAAGTCCCGTGCCGGCATATGGTGCAACGATTCCGATGTTTATTGTGTCGCCGGGTTTGTATGCGGACGCGTCAAGTTTAATTTGTAATTCCGCATGTGAATCTTCGCGCATGTCGGTGTTTTCATCCGCCGCAACAAAGTATTCTATATTTGCCAAAATGTTTTCGTTTGAATCCAGCAATTGAACGTAATATGTTCCGCCATTTGATGTGTTCAATTTTATTTCCGAACCGTCTTTGGATACAGAAACCTGGGATTGAGAAACAATGACATCGTGTGAAGTCGTTTGGTATTTGTAATGATTATCATAGTCTTTTAACAAACTGGTCAAATTTTCGCGCTTTATCAATTTCATGGTAATATCATTCGCATCGATTGCGGTACCGGCCGCATCCAATACAATCATCTTGATTGTGACGTTGGCGTTGCGGTGCAGGTACCCCAGGTCGGATTCGGATTTATAACCAATGATTTGTTTCAAATTAGAAACACGCGAATTCAGAATTGTTTGAATGCTTTTCCCGTCGCCGGCCTCGAACCCATTGATGGCCAGGTTCAGCATATATGTACCCACCGGAATTTCGCGGTCAAATTTTACACTTAACGTAGCGTTGCCGTTTTCGTCTGTGCGCACGTCCGTGGGATCAACGGTAAATGTTTGTGCACTGTGTGCCGCACCACCCGCAAGTCCCGTTTTAGAATTGAAATTCGATGTGAATTTATATGTCTTATAATCGTCAAACGTAAAATCAACCGGACGCAATACCGCGTGTGCAGATATGCGGCGATCGGTTGCCGGTGTGCCATACAAATTGTTCAGTGACACATTTGCCGTCAAATTATCGGGTGATATCCATCCCGCGGGCGACGCGTTACTAATGGTGGCCATAATTTTCATTGTGTCGGGAACGAATTCTTGGACATCAAAGTTGCCGGTGCCGATTGTATCTTGGATATGGCCGCGCCCGTTCAGGGTATAAATTGCAACCTCGTACCGGCCCAATGGCGCGTCGGTGGTTAATTTGTGTGTAATATCAATCATGCCGTCCGATGATAAAGATACCTTTCTATCAAAAATGGTGCGGCCGCGCGGGTCGGTGATTTCCAGTTTTACCGGAATTTCCGACACCGGTGAAAAAGTTTTGTTTTCAACAATTGTTCCAACCGTGACCGTTTCGCCCGGCCGATAAATTCCACGGTCCGAGAATATAAATGCGCGCAGCGGTGTATCCATCATTGCATATGTGCCACCGACATCAAATTTAGAATATTCGGCACTTTGCGCCATGTCGGCATAGTACGGGATAAACGAAACATCGGAATCGTGACGCGCGACGATGGCAACGGGTTCTTTTTCATTTCTGTATTCGTCACTGGAAAATTGTGGGACATTTGCACGGCCGTCTGAGTCGGTAACCCCCGCCCATATTGGGTAACCATTGCGCCCCAGAACTGTTATGTCGATTTCCGACGCGGGTCGCCCATCGGACAGGTATGACACAAACACCACAGATGACCGGTCAAGGTTTATCTTGCGAATAATGCCCATGTTGGTCAGCAATATTAACCGCGCATCACCGTATTCGGCGGCATGCTTTGATGCGCCCGTTTTGATAATAAAGATTCCGGTTTTGTCCGTATACGTCCGATCCAAATATTCGCCAAGGTTTAATGCGGCATAGTTCACATGGTTTTTGGAAGTGTCACTGAATGGAATTTTCTTTTGGAAAACACTTGCCATATCATACGCGTCAAAAATCCACGGTGCGCGGAATTCCACATCCGAGAACAAATTATATGTTTGCGTAATAAGGTGGTTGATGGCATTCGATTCTATTTTGTAAAGGTTCACATAGGCTGTATCAACACCGCCGCGCGCAACGATGGCCAATTTTTTATCGCCGGCCATAGACAGTAATGCGCCACCGCCCATTATTTTAACGCTGCGTTCCGGGTATGCGACGGGCATTACGCGACCAACGCCGTTTTGTGATACGAATCCATTGGTCGAATGTATGTCCGGTTTAATCGTCACGTACAGGTACCGCGGGTCGTTGTCGGAAACATCGTATGAAAACGCATATTGATATGTGCCCGCAGGATTCACAAACTTCGCCCGCGTCAGTTTAATTTTCTTGGAATTTTTAATTACATCCGCCGTAATTTCGTCATTTGCCCACGTGTGCGATTCGTCGGAATTTTCATCTCCTTCGGCATTTTTTGGCAACAGGTACGCGTCGATATAGTCATTCCAATTCGTATTTTCCGCCGCGGCCGATGTCATATCCACCAAAATCAGTTGTTGCGGATTGCCGTATTTGTCGTCCGCGGTAATGGTGGAAATATCGGCGATTTTGAAAAAGTTATCTGCGGAATCGATTGTCGCATGTGCGGTAATTTTCTTTGTGCGGGACCGACCGTCGGCATCATAGATTCTGTTCAGTTTGAAACGCAAAGTTTGCGCGTTGTCTGTAATTTCGATTGGGTCGGTGCGGATGATGGCCGTGCGCATATACCGGTCTATTTTAACATCGAAATTTAACCGGTGCCCACCCAGGCGCATTGAAACTTTATCCGCAAAGTCGCGGGTTTGAATCGGATAATCAAAGGACACCACCGCAACACCGATGACCGCGCGGTCACCACCCGGGGCCGGGTATATGTTAAACATATCTATTTTGGCGGCGATGGGTTCGGTTTTGAAAGACACATGGCGCGTGTTCGGGCGCACATCGTGCGAGAACAATTTTTCGCCAATCTTTACATTGAACCGTGTATCAGATGGCCAATCAGAATCGGGGGTGAACGCAATCGCATACGGATTTACAAAATGCCATTTACCACGAATCGCGGGGGAAATCTTGATATTTTGGGCCAATTCAGAACGCGACAGGTTTGTGTTAAATGTGGGCGCGCCCGGACCGGAAACATAATCATATGAAATACGCAACGCCGTTGCCGGGGCAATATCGCGATTGTTATTTGTATCGGGCGTGTCGTTTAACAAAACCGTAGATTTATCATCCGCAAAGTGCGCGGCGACGGGCGCATCGACCGATGCGGCCATTTTTGTAATTTGCGCATTGCGCGTTGATACCCAATAGAACCCCAGCCCAATCAACACCATTGCGGCAACGATAATTCCCATAATTTTTATTGTGCGGGATGCCCAAATGCCTGTTTTTCGTAACATAGATAGATTCTCCGTTCCTTGCGATACTTTTATATTAGAATATAAATATTAAAACACAAGTTTTTTTGTTAAAAAAATATCGTCATAAAATCAAAAAAAGGAAAATTTTTAGTTGTGTTTATTTTGATAGTTTGCTAGGATAAATTCGTCAGCAGGTGTTCTGCTGATGGGCCTCGAAACCCATTCCAAGTAGCGTTCGATTTTTGTATATATCGAATGAAAACTCCAACTTTCAACAGGTTGGAGAGTGACTAAATAACATCGTATGATGGAATAGGCACGCAATTTCTACTTGAATTGTTTCGAGTCTCCAACCACTGAATTTTCGGTGGTTTTTGTTTGTGCCAAGGAGGGCGTATTGAAACGATTTTTTGTCATACTTTTTGTGTTGGTGGTTGGTATTTTTACCGCCGGTGCTGCAAATGCGTGGGATACTAAATTCACCGTAACAACGACGAACCTTGGGGCGGGTGATGTGTTCAGTTTTGCGATGTCTGCATCGGGAACATTCTATGTTGATTGCGGCGACGGCGGAACTCTTTCGGGTGCCGGTGTTTCGGGCGATACAATAACCCGCACAGGCACGACCGAGGCGTTATACACATGCACATATTCCACCGGTGGCGTCAAAACAATTCGTATGGGTGGCGTCGCGACGGGGTATAACGCAGAAACAGCAACCACCAATCGACAACGGTTATATGCCGCGATTCGTTTTGGTTATGATTCATATAGCGACAATACAAGCAATACGCTTGTGGCGGCCATTTCTGGCTCAATTGGACAAATATTTCCTACACTTGGCGAAAGTTACTCTGAACAACCGGTGTTTTATGTAACTTTTGCAAGAACACCAATAACCAGTATCCCTGCGAATTTATTCAATGGAGTAACAGGCGCAACCAGCAGTATGTTTAGGGCGACTTTTTATGGTTGCACTTCATTATCTTCTATTCCAGAAAATCTTTTTTATGGGATTACGGGTGGAAACTATAAATTGTTTGAGAGAACGTTTCAGGCTTGCACATCATTAACGTCCATACCGGAAAATTTATTTTCAGGTATAACCTTGACCGAAGGAGACGAGTTCTATTGTACATTTTATGATTGTTCTTCATTATTGTCTATACCGGAAAATTTGTTTGCCAATATTCAGGCAGGAGACTCAAAACATTATACATTTTTGAAGACTTTTAGAAATTGCTCATCTTTATCTGGTTATGTCCCACCATCGTTATTCGCTAGGCTGGTTGCAGATAATTCACCGTATGGCGTAAACATGATGGGCAACATATTTGAAAATACAAATCTTGCCACTACATGTCCGGCGGGAACGGTGCAGTATATTACCGGTTACGAAGATTACTGGGACGGGCATGTTTCGTGTGTGGATGCAAGTTTTACGTGCGATGCCGGTCAATACCTGCCTGCACACGGGTATGAATGCGCAACATGTCCCGGAACATATTACTGTACCGGCGGGACCTATCAATACAGCGAATCAACAGACAGTGGCGCAACCGCGTGTCCGGTCGCAGACGCGACAACCGCCCGAACCACATATCCGGCAAACTATTATAATCCAACCAGGGTTTCTATAGTAAACCAAGATTGGACAACGGGGATTACTTCCATTAGTGGATGCAAAGCAAATTATACTTATTCTAATGCGCGTGGTACATTTGCCACGGAATCCATTCCATACAATACCGCGACCGGAAAATATGATGCCAGTGACGGAACAACATTTTATCGCTCAATAAACCCGGGGTATTATGGTGTCACAAAATATACGGTTACATATTGCTCGGCGGTTCCAAACAGGCGTATGTATTACCGCGATGCGCAACCTTGTCCGGCGGGGTCTTATTGTCCGGGATTCACCACTATGCCATTGTGTTCGTCCGGTACGTATGAAGACACAATTGGATTGAACACTTGTCCGGCGGGACTTTATTCGCCGGCGGGGATGTCGAATGCGAACCAATGTGGGCATATTTTGCACGTTGGCGACGCGACTTTGTATTTGCATGGCGTAAAAAAGACCACGCCGGCGATGCATGTGCGGGTCGGGAATGATATATTCTATGGAAATATGACGACGGCGGATGTTCCTATGCACGCCGGCACCACGCAAAAATTAAAGGTCAAATATGGCGGTGTGACGTATTCCATATACGATGATACGGTAAATGTGAATTAAAAAAACACCGGCTGGGCCGGTGTTTTTATCATTATTTGCGTTCGCATTATTTCAACATATTCGCGACTTCCTCGGCCAGGTTGTCATTGCGTTTTTCAATGCCTTCGCCCAGGACGAAATACGCAAAGCCCGCCAATTTACCGCCGGCCTCGGCCACAACCTGTTTAACGGACTTGGATGGGTCCATAACAAACGGTTGTTCTTCCAAAACCGATTCCGCATAGTATTTCTGCAAACGGCCATTTACCATCTTTTCAACGATGTTTTCCGGTTTGCCCGCCGTCGCGCCGGATTCAATGAAGACTTTCTTTTCGCGTTCAACCGCCGCTGGGTCAACATCGGCAATCGTCATAAATTCCGGTTTGTTCGCGGCAATGTGCATCGCAATCTTTGGACCGATTTCTGCGATTTTATCGGAATCGCCATCAATTGCAACCGCCACACCAATTTGGCCCATGCCCGGAACCAATGCGTTGTGAATATAGCTGAACACATGCCCGCCGGAAACCTTGGCAATGCGGCGCAGGTTCATATTTTCGCCGATTGTCGCGATTGTCGCCGCGATGTCATCTTTGACCGCCGCCAATGTCGCATCAAAATCGCCGGACAATTCCAAAGCCTTGTTCGCGACGTCGGCAACCAATTTTTGGAATTTGTCGTTTTTCGCAACAAAGTCCGTTTCGGCGTTCAATTCTACGACGCATCCCATATTGTCGCATTTCACAACGGTGACCAAACCCGATGCCGCAACACGGCCGGCCTTGGATGCCGCCTTGACAATACCTTTCTGGCGCAGCCAATCGGCCGCCGCCTCGATATTTCCGTCGTTTTCAATTAATGCCTTTTTGCAATCCATCATACCCGCGGATGTTTTTTCGCGCAGTTCCTGAATCAATTTTGCGGTAACTTCTGCCATAATTTTCCCCCTTTGCTTAAAAAATTTATTGCGTGGACGTCCATGCGGGCGCCCACATATTAATTACAAGATTATTTGTCGGCCTTTTCTGCCAATTTTTCACGACGTTCGGCACGTGACGCAGACACCTTGGATTTTTGTTTCATTTCTTTGTCTTTCATTTCGTCTTCCAATGCATCCTGTTCGTCCATCATGTTCGATTCGACCTTTTTGCCGGCCGCGCCACCAAGGCGTTTTTCAATACCGGACAAAATCGCGTCTACAAACAAATCGCAATACAATTGTGTCGCGCGCGCCGCGTCATCATTACCCGGAACCGGATAGTCAACCATTTCTGGGTTGGCGTTCGTGTCGCAAATCGCGATTGTCGGGATGTCCAGGTTTTTCGCCTCGCGCACAGCGTTCATTTCGCGCGGAACGTCGATAACAATCATAACCTGGGGCACGCCGTGCATATCCAAGATACCGCCGAAAATGTCGCGCAGTTTCGCAACTTCTTTGGTCATAACACCAACTTCTTTCTTGGTCAGGCCCAATTTGTCGGCGTTTTCAATGTCTGCCTCCATCTTTTTCAGACGGCGGATAGATTGTGAAACGGTTGTCCAATTGGTCAGCATACCGCCCAACCAACGATTGTTTACATAGAATTGACCGCAACGTTCGGCCGCATCTTTGACGATGTCTTTGGCCTGATGCTTGGTTGCGACGAATAAAACCTTGCCCCCGGCGGCGGCAATAGCCTCCAGCGCAACCAACGCACGATGTAACAAAGGTGCGGTTTTATTCAAATTGATAATGTGAATTTTATCTTTGACGCCATAAACATACGGTGTCATTAACGGGTTCCAACGACGGGTGTGGTGTCCAAAGTGAACGCCGGCCTCCATCAATTGCTGCATAGTAAAAGTTGGCAATGCCATGATTTATCCTTTTATTTCTGTTGTTATCCTCGTCACCCGGGGATGAAAACCGCATACGCGGACAGAAATTCCCTTTGGTGACTGTGTTCTTCGCGCCAATTTCGGCACGTGCCCGTATAATATGACAAAAAATTCAGAAAAGCAAGTATTTTTTGATGTGTGGACGCGTCCGGGAAATTTTTTATTTTTTACTTGCTTTTTGGACAAAAAATAGTATTGTGTTAAAAAACAAGAGGTTAAATATGTTACAAAATTATCCTGGGCTGGGTGTTGGACGCCATAAAATTATGGATTTGCCGCGGTCCATGTACGCGGTGTATTTTTCTGTAAATGACGCCATGGTGCGTGAATCGCATAAGTTGCAATTGCGCCTTGGGGTCGAAGATTTGCATGCCACCGAGGAAGCGAATAATGTGAACTTTTATTCGATACGTTCATACGATGGTGCGCCGCATGTTATGATCAAGACCGTGAATGATGCGGTTGTTTGGTGTCGTGGTGTTCGCGGGTCTCGGCCGGCCGAATATATTCGCCAAATTGTTACATTTATCGTGCAAAAAGATTTGGATGTTATGGGCGATATGGCGTGTACCGGCATAATCAAACAAAAAGGTAAGTACTATAATATATATGATTTGCCAAAGAATTTTGTTTACAATGGCGATATGGATTTGTCCTATGCAGGCCTTACCCAATTGCCGGATATGCGGACCGTTACAATTCATGGGGACTATGATATAAGTGGAAACAGATTGACCCGTTTCGAAGGTGCGCCGTTAAAGGTTGATGGTGACTTTATTATTGTGGATAATGAAAATCCGTATTTGTTCAGAAACAAACCCCAGTTTACAAAAATCGGTGGCACGTTCCGTAACGGTATTCCTGAGAAAAGTCGTTAAAATAAAAAATCCACAGCAATGTGGATTTTTTTTGTTGGGTTATCTGTTAAAATGTTTGCTGCGTTGACGTTCAGACGCGGAAAACATTGTGGCGAATGCGGAATTTGCATCCGATTGGGTTTTGCCTTTGGCGGCCGGGTCATAATTTGCACCGTTCAGTAACACCAAGCTTGGTGTTTCGCCGTCGCAATCAATTGCGTACTTTTCTGGACTATAATATTTCCCATAACATTTGCCGTCCAATACTGCGGCGTATCCGTCGGATGCCAATTCCTTGCACGTTGGTTGGTTGGCGTTTGTAACGTCGCCGTATGATAATTCTTCGGTTGGTGTGGCCAGGACGCCATGGCACCACACACGGACATATTTGCCATCAACCGAGACCATCGTGCCGCCACTTTTTGATTTGCGGGCGCCGTAACAATTACCGTCGGCAACATAGACATCGATATCAAAGTCGCGCGCGATGCTTGTACCGTTTATTATATCCGCACGTTCCATTGCAATTGGTTCATCGACGTTCGACGTTAATGCATCCGGACAAATATATTTTTTCCCGCGGCATCCGGCCGACACGTCCCATCCAAATTCCAATGTGTCGTCAATACCCGGTGTAGATTTGGCATAGCAACGTGTATCGTCAATTGTGCAAATTGTATCTTGGTCCCACCAATTTATGGCACCAAATGCGGTGCTGCATATCATGGTAAACGTAATGAATGGTATTATTTTCATCTCTGTCCCTTGTATTCCTGGATACTAGTATATCATTTTTTTACGATGGGTGCAAGTTATGGTTCGCGACACAATCCCCAACCAATGTTTGCGTTCGTATCATTGTAGAAATCTGTAAGCCCGCCGTCGGGTTCGCCAGTTTCGGGATTGATTTCGTATGCCGTTGACCATACACCACCATGGTCTGTGCATTCGGCCGCCAAAATCGTTGCCATGTCCGACTTGATAGAATCCATAACCGTATTTACGTCGGCCAAAACCTCGGTCGGCATGGTGTCTGCGGTTGTGCCCGGGCGCGTGCAATATTCCAATGCGTAAACAACCATTTTCTGATACAGACTGCCCAGGTAATCTGTGCCGCAAGATCCCGCACCCGGTCGGGCTGAATCCGTGCCACCGGGACAAGACCATCCGTCGGGACATGTATAGCATTTATTGTTCGCCAAGAAATATCCCGGTTGACAAGATTTGTATATACGATTTTCCCAGCATGTAAAATTGTTAAGTGCACTGGTCGAATCAATTGATGGTGTAAATGTTCGCCATAAATTGTCTTCTGGTTGTGTGTGATATTCGTTTGTGTCGGGACCGTTCAGGTATGTGCAATGGGGATTCTGTGCATACAATATGTCGCCCGGCGCATAGATGCGACAACCGTATGGATAACTTTGCATATCATTACCGGACGTGCGACACAATTTCTTGGCGTAATTTTGCAAGGTGGTTTGGCAATTTTGCGCGATTTTCTGGTCCGTAATATTTCGCATTTCGGAAATCAGTAATTGCAATCCCGTCGGTCCCCCACCATAAAGGTTGCTGCATGTCGTCAATTTTTCCGAACACATCGTTTCAGATAAAACCAATCGATCACCCAATAACATCTGATCTTCTATATTGCTGTAATCGCGCAATTGGTTTGTTTTGTCGTCATAGCAAGTATTCACAACATCCATACATTCATTTTTAACCTGACGGATTTTGGATTGGGTACCTTGGTATATTTCGGTTATTGCCTGGCGCATGAATTCGTCCCATACAGAATCCGCAATGTCACGGCACGTTTCCAATGTTTTTTCTGCAAATTTTCTTTTCTTGTTCAATTCGGTCACCAATTTGGCGTTTGTCGGGTTCGTTAAAATATCGCCCGATAAAGACACCTGGTCATTCAATTTATAAAAATTTTCAGAATATATTGGTGCACCGGTCACGCGGTTCAAATACAATCCCGTTAAATCCAAACAATGAACATAGTTTTCTCCGCATGCGGTATCTGCGGTGATACTTTCGCGGACGCCGGCGACACAATCGTTTATTGTTGTTGCGTTGTGCGCATCATAGTTTTCCAATCGTGCGATGTTCATTTCCCGATTTGTTTGGCGTATGGCGGTATTTGCGTTCGTAGATTGTTTGTCCAGGTTCGATAAAATTATCGTGCAGTCGTTTTCAATATACATGCCGTATGCAGATGCGACCATATTCAAAGTCTGTTGCGATGGACAACGGTCGGCAACCAATTCCGAACATTGAGAATGAACGGCGTTATATAAAGATTCGCCGGTCAGGTTTGCGATGCTTGCGCCCGATATCAAATCCGTAGTATTCCAAATTTGTTTAATGTCGCCACCTATGTCCAACTGGCCCGCGGTGGAAAGTGCGTTCGAACGTGTGCCGGCCAATACATCACTGATTGCGGCCAGTTTTTTTGATGATTCAGAATTGTCGCGTGTTTTGGTTAATTTCAATTCACCTTCACTTGCCGTTAACATGGCTTTGACCTCGGCCGGGGTTTTCAAAATCGCCTCGATATTAAGGTTTTTAAAGTCCGTTAGTTGGTCGGTGGTCTGATTCAATACGCGTTCGCGGGCCTTGATAGTTTCCAACCGTGACGAGCATATACAACGGCGGTATTTATCGTTTGCCACCGCACAGAATTGGTCCATGCACGCGAAATATGCGTCTTGACATTCATTTTGTTGAATGTTGAAAGTATTTGTTGGAATGGATTTCAGGTCCGCGTTCAGTGTGGCACGTGCGGTTTTGTTTGTTGCGGCACGTGATGGGCGCGCCGTCGTGGTTGCGGTGCGCGCGGTCCGCAAATCCAATGCGCGGGCGGACGATGTTGATGTGGTCGGGCGTGTGTCCGTGCGCGCGCGAACGGTGCCGCGTGTGGCGGTGTCCGAACGATTTGCGACATTTGTCCCGGTGCGTGATACGACGGCCCCGTCACGTTGCGGGGTGGACGCGTTGGTGGAATTTACACGTGACAACGAATCGGACCCGCGAACCGCGGCCGACGCCGCGCCGGTGCCCAGCGCGCATGCGACGATATAAACAATAAGTCTTTTCATCTCCGTTCATATAAAGGTTAGCAAAAAATAAAAACGCACCGCAAGTGCATTTTTATCTTTTACGAATTTGTTAATAGAAAATTATTGTGCCGGGGCGTCGGTTGTCGGACGTTTCCGTTCCACAAAGGTAATGCGACCCTTGGCCAAATCGTATGGGGTCATTTCCACGCGGACGCGTTCGCCAACGTTCACCCAAATGCGTGCCTTGCGCATTTTGCCGCAAACGGTCGCCAAAATTTCATGCCCATTGTCCAATGTTACACGAAACATTGTGTTTGGCAATTTATCCGCCACAGTTCCCGTAAAAACAACAACATCATCTTTTGCCATATTTATCCCTTTGGATTTGTTTTCCCATATAATATGTTGCCCCGGCAAAAAAATCAAGAATTTTTTGTTGCGGGGCGGGGCGCAATCTGATAAAGTTATATAAAAGTGTAGGATGGAAAATATGAATATAAAATTGATTGCTATTGTATTGGCCGCTTTGCCAACGCTTGCGTTTGGTGCTACACGTGATGGGACGGCGGGGTCGCGTGTTGGGATACGTGCGTCCATGTCGACGATGACGCCCGCGCAAAAGGTGACCGGTGTTAAAAAATCCGATGTTATTGCGGCGCCCAAGGTTATTGCCGAATCCGATGTGGACACGACCGCGCCCGAGGCCGAGGCGATAGTTGCCGCCGTAATCGGGCCGGATGAATGTCGCGAGGCATATCGTGAATGTATGGATGATTTCTGTTTGCTGGATGAATCCGAGGGTGGGCGTTGTTCTTGTTCGGATAATATCAAGCAATCGAAGACTTTAATCCAAGAGATTCAAAAATTACAATCTGATGCGGAATTGCTGTATACCGAAGGTGTAGAACGTGAAAAATTGGGTGCACGGGCAAAATTCGTACAATTCGGTGAAAGTGAAACCGCAAAAAAGGCGTCGCGGGTGTCGGGAATTGACCTGGTTGCGTGGATAAATGGTGGTGGTTCCGCCGAAAGTTTGGCGGCTGACGACGATATTGGGGACAATTTGTATTCTATGGCGGCGGACAGTTGCGAATATGTGCTGAACCAATGTGATCCTAAACGCGCCGAAATGGAAGAAAAGCTGTATCAACGTGAAATTGTCAAAGACTGCAAGGCGTTCGATGGATATTTGGCGGAACAAAAACGTGGTGCAGAATCGAATAAACGGACGGCCCAGGCGGCGGTGCGTTCTGCGACTTTGGAAATGTTGGATACCACAAACAAATACAATCGTGGCGAATGTTTGTCGGCGTATCGCGCGTGCATTTCGGACAAGGGTGGTTGTGGTGTAAACTTTGAAAATTGTTTGGATGCGGCGTTGCTGAATCGTCGTGCGAATGCGTGCGAAAATGTTTTGGACCAATGTATGGCGGTAAAATCTTTTGTGTTGGAAGATTGGACGGCGGAATCAAAAATGATTTTGGCAAATGCCGCGAAATATGCAGATGAAAATATGCGCCTTACATGCAATGCGAAAATTCGTGCGTGTTTGGAAGAGGGGTGTTCGATTTCCGAGGATTCGTCGGGTAATGCGGTTGGTGTGGATAATTTGTGTTTAACAAATATAAGTGTTGCGGCCGGAATTTGCCCGATTATTGATGAATGTGAAGCGAAAATCCCGGGCATCAAGGCGGATTGGCGGGATAATAAACTTACGCCCCTGCGAACCAGTTTTTGCCAGAACGATGTTGATAAATGTTTGCGTGGAAAATGTGGCACAAATTTCACGGCGCCGGAATGTTTGGGCAAAAAGACGTCTGAAATTACCGCGCTGTGTCCCAAGAGTATGTTCCCGTCGTGCAAGGATGAAAAATATTTTGACGTGATTGTTAGTTCCGTTTTATTACAGATGGATTATCAAATGGTCGAAGGTTGCGAAAATTATTTTGCCGAAGCTTTGGGGCGCGTCTGTGGGACCGATATGAATTGTCTGCCTGGAAGTGATATTGTTGCCGGTTTAACAGAGGTTCCATCAAACGAAAAAGAACTGAAGGCCCAGGTTCGTGCCGAAAGTAAAAAGGCCGTTACAGAGTTTTTGGCACAATTTGATAACGAACGGACGATTGCCGCGTGTAAAAGTGCGGCGCAACCCGCCGGCCGGCGCAGTTTGAAGGACAGCATGTTCGGGATAGTTAGGGGAATCGCAGAAATCGGCGCAGAAAATCGCTATCTGGCCGAATTGGAATCGAAACTTACACAATTAAAACGTGCCAGTGCCGTTGGGACTTCGCGTGATTGGTGTTTATCTACCTATGCGGTTGAAAAAAAGCCAAAGGCAACCGACGAGAATAAAAATTATTCGTATATAAAGAGTGTGACGTTTGAATCATCGTTGTGTAATTGTCATGTATGCCGTATGCAACGTGTATGCGAAACCGGTGGAGAATCCAAATTACAATCTGCACTGAAATATGGTGGTGGGCTTGCGGCGACAGGTGCATCGGCCGGTGTATTGGCCGGCGGTTGGGGCGCGTTAATCGGGGCGGCCGGTGGCGCATTGATCGGTGGTGTTGGTGGTGCGATGTCTGGTGGTGAAAAAGATTTTTGCCAAGAAATAGAATCTTGTGAAGATATTGACGTTAGTGGCGTTGATGGTGGATGTCGGGGGGCAGATTTATGATGAAAAAAATTGCCTTGATTGCCTTAATGATTGTTTTACCCGTGGTTGCGTTTGGGGCGGCACCGAAAAAACAATCTGCAATTCAAAACGGAACAAATGTTCGTGGGCGTGTCGCGGCAACCGGTATATATTCCCAGGAATGCTATGATGCATATTATGGATGCATGGATCAATTCTGTATTTCCGATAATATAAACGGGGGCAGTTGTTTGTGCAGTAATGACAACGCAAAATATGAAGATGAATTAAAAGAAATAAATGAAATGCTGGCCGAGGCCGAACGTATTCGTGATGTCGAGGTTGAAAAAATAAAACTTGGGTCCAACGTTGATATCGTCTTTGGTGGTGGACGCACGTATGATGACAAGGGTAATGTTGTTTATAATCTGAACAATGATAAACCCAAATCATCCAAAAATAATCGTGAAGATTTGTTGAAATTATTTGATACAAACTTTCTTGAAGAAGATGACACGGACGAAGACGATATTATGAATAAAACCGGCGTGGCATTGTTTAATGCGGCGAATGAAACGTGCCAGAAACAGGTTGGGGCGGATTGTAAAAAAGATATGACGTTCCTGCGCCAAACCTATGCGCGGCAAATTGAATCTGATTGTCGTGGTTTTGCAAACAGTATTGCCCAACAACGCGCCGTGGCCCAAACCGCGATGAACAATGCGGAAAAAGAGGTTCGTGGGGCATTAAAAGACAGTTTTGATTCCGCCAATAAATACAACCAAGGCGAATGCATGGTCGAGTTAAAAAAATGCATGACCGGGGCGGATGCGTGTGGAACCGATTGGGTTGATTGTGTGCGCGGTGTGGCATCCGAAAAAATGCAGAATAGGAATGTCGCAAAGGGCGCAAATGGAATTTCACAACTGGTTATGGAACGGTTGGATGCAAAACGCACAATTTGTGAACGCGTGTTGGACCAATGTATGGCGGTGCGCGATAATGTTTGGGATGCGTTTCTGCGTGAGGCTGCGCCGACATTGAAACTGGCGGAAATGCGCGCGGAATCGAATATGCGGCAATCATGTTTGACCGATATTACGCAATGCCTGCACAAGGCGTGCCAAGATGATATTGCGGGTAAAGGCGTGGCCAGCATGGATGCATGTTTGACACGGCCAGACATGGCAGAAAAATTCTGTAGAAATCAAATTGAACCGTGCAAAAAAATGGCGGGTGATGATTTGTGGTCCTATGTAACGGATAAATTGTTGGCGATGCGTGTTGATTCTTGCACGGCCCAGGTCAAAGCGTGCTTTACAGACGAAACACGTTGTGGACCGGACTTTGCGAATTGTATTGGTATGGATTATGAATTTATTCATGATATGTGCCCAACCGATACATTGGTTGCCTGTAACAAGAAAAATGGCAAAGAAGTTTCCAGGGATGATATCGATAAAATTATTATTGGACTGTATTTGAACATAGATAACAAAGCATTGGAAAATTGCCAGAAATTGGTTGAAAATAAAATGACCGAAATTTGTGGTTCTACGACCGGTTGCAACCGTTTCGCGTCCGACGATACGATTGGCACGGGAAGTTTGTTCAAACAAAAAGATCTTAATGTATATCGCATAACCGGTATGATTTCGTTTGGCTCATTAAAAATCAGCACTGATGAAGACACATATGGTCATGTCGAAATAGATGAATATATGGATAATGTTGAAAAATACAATAAAGAAGTCGATAACTATAACGGAATTTCTGCGGCCATACGGTCAGAACTGGAAAATGTTGCCGGAAATATAAATCGTGTAATCGATATGATTGCCGAAGATCCGAAAATTCAATATTGTGTAAACGGACGCAGTTTGAATCAGATAGATCCAAATGCGAAGCGGAATGATCCGAATAATAAAACAGATGCACGTTTTCCGAACCTTTTGAACCAGGTGAAAATGCAGATTGCAATCGCCGCCCTGCGCCAGGCCCAGAATAATTACCAGGCAAAGTATAATGAACTTTTGACCAAGGCGACCAAAGATTATTCGGCGGATGTGGCGCAGTACCTGTGTCAAATGTTGCCCGTATCGGGTGGCGCGCCCGTTGATGGTTCGGGTTTGGAAAATGAAATAACAAGTTTGAATCCGCCGTATGCAATCAGTTATGAGGTTGGTGCGGGTTTAAGTGATAAATTGTTGGCGCGTGGTGGGCGCAGTGAAAGCAGTGCTCTATCGGCCGCAACCGCAACACGAACCCAGGTTGAAATACCAAATGGCACGCGTGAAATGTGGTCAACGTTTAATCGTGAAAAACGTATATGTCGGCTTTGTTCTTCGACGATAACCAAGGATTGTGAATCTACGGTGTCGAATGGCTTTATTTGGATTATCGGTGCGTACAGTGAAACAAATTGCACGGAATCCGATCCAATCGAAAAATGTGACGATATAGAAATGTAGGGGAAAAATTCAATGGAAAATACAGAGGTTGTAGAGGGTGTTGTTGGTGGCGCGGTCGATGTGATTACGGCCGTCCCGGAAAAGGTCCAGGCCAGTGCCGAACGGTTAAAGGCTTTGATTGATTCTTTGACCGGAATGGCGGTTGACTTTGGATTAAAATTGATTGCGGCGTTTGTTGTTTTGGCCGGCGGTATGTGGTTGGCCAAGCGTATCGCGCGCGCATTTAAACGCACATTGGAACGGCGCGGTGCGGACGCATCATTGGTTTCGTTCCTTGGGTCGTTTATGAATATAGTTTTACGTATATTCGTAATCATAATCTCGCTTGCGACGGTTGGGGTGCAAATGACATCCATTGTTGCGGTTTTGGGCGCGGCGTCTTTGGCAATTGGTATGGCGTTGTCGGGAACCATGCAGAATTTTGCCGGCGGCATTATTATAATGTTCCTTAAACCGTTCAAGGTTGATGACATTATCGTGACCGCGGACGGCAAAACCGGCGTCGTTAAAAAGATTATGATTTTCACGACGGAAATTCATACCTTTGATAACCAGGTTATATTGTTGCCCAACGGCGCATTGTCGAACAGCCAGATTACAAATCTGTCCATGACGGAAACGCGGCGCGCGGATTTGTCTATTGCGATTTCGTATGGCGATAATATTGATGTGGCGCGCAAAGAAATAATTGCGATACTGAAATCGGACAAGCGTGTTTTACGCGACCCGGCGCCGGTTGTGTTTGTCGCGGACCTGGCGGACAGTGCGGTTGTGTTGGGGGTGCGTTATTGGACCGCATCCGCCGATATGTTACCCAGTCGCGGCGATATGATGGAGGCGATTTATAACAAATTGCCGAAAAAGAAAATACACTTTCCGTTCCCGCAAATGGACGTGCATGTTAAGAAATAGTGTTAGTGTTAGTGGTTAGTAAAAACGGATGCGCATGCATCCGTTTTTGAATTCCTGGCACGCCCGGCAGGATTGTTCGCTTTGCTTACCACACGTAAGGTTTGCACTGCGTTTCACTTGTGCGAACCAACTATCGTGTCGAACCCCGGTTCGATTCCCCGTTGTTCCAACGGTAAAAACAAAAAACACCGCACAGGGCGATGTTTTTATTTTTATTCCTGGCACGCCCGGCAGGACTCGAACCTGCAATCCACAGATTAGAAATCTGTTGCATTATCCATTGTGCTACGGGCGCACTGTGCATATTATAACCGATTTTTTTCAAAAAACAAGTGTGTGCTAACCATTGCCCACTAACACTAACCACTATCCGGTTTTGTTTCCTGTGTTATGTTGTTGGTGGGCGTGGTATAATGCGTGCGTATTAACCAAGGGAGTAAAACATGAAAAAATGGATGTGGTTTATTATCGCAATGGTGATTTCTTTTGTGCCGGGAATATTCGGAGTATTCTTTACGCCGCACGGGAATTCGCATGTGTGGTATAACGGATTGGTAAAATCGGGCCTTACGCCGCCGGGTTGGATGTTCAGTGTTGCGTGGACGGTTTTATACTTCCTGCTTGGATGGGCGTTATATTTGGTCATTGTCAGTGCGCATAAGAATGCGCGGAAAATGCGTGCCTATATTTTGTTCGTGGTTCAGTTGTTGTTGAACGGATTGTGGTCGTACGTGTTCTTTGGGGCGCATATGCCGGGGTTGGCGTTAGTTTTGTTGTTGGCGTTGTTCTTGGTCGCTGCGTGGATGGCGCGCGATTTTGTCCGGCTAAGTCGTCCGGCGGCATATATGGTTATTCCATATTTGCTGTGGTTGATGTTTGCATTTTACCTGAACGCGTATATTTTGTTGATGAATTAGTCGCCGTCCCGTTGTAAAACGGGACCCCTTCGGGTCACGTCGCGGCATTCCCCTGCTTATGAAGAAGGGGAGGGCCACCGATCGGGCCCCGCAAAATTTGAAAAATTTTGTGGGTGATGTCAGGCGGTGGGGTAGTGGTGTGTCGCACGCGTATGCGTGCACCACATTCCCTGCGGGGCAAGTTTGCGACAAAGTCGCAAACTGGGTACCGCCCTTCGGCGGTATGACGGGTATCTGGAAATACGCAATAAAAGAAAAAAATCAGAAACTTGTCATTGCGGCGCAGGCCGCAACAGGGTCTATAAACCCGTGACGAATATTGCGGAATTATTACACAAACCGCGTCCCAGTTGCTTGGCCCTATGGCGGACCAAGCCCGCCATGACAATTCTTGTTTATTATAAATTATCGAGAATAAAACATTATTATCAAAAACCCCGCCACATGGCAGGGGATTGTATACATACATCAAATCCTTATTATGGGACAATAAAAGTGGAACAAGTTTGCGGACAGTAATAACCGCAATTCTTATCAGTATATGTTTCCGTAAACACCCATCGCGAAGCGGGTTCTTCCGTCCGGCAATAACAACGCACATTGTGTCCAACAAACGAGGGCGTCACAGGATTGGCCTTCCATGTATTATATTCATTGGTTAATGATGTTTGTACAGATTCATTTGGATAAACCTCCCCATACATATATGAAAATTCATTCTCTCCATCAATATAATCACCGTGAATTTCACCATTTATCGGGTTTATTTCGCTGCACCATGACACCCCCCTCACATTACCCGTGGGCAATGTCGCATACCATTGACCGAGATATTGCAAATGAGACTTGCACTCTGCTATCGCATCCTGTGAATAAACATAGGAAGAATCGTATACCCCCTCCGTTTCATCATAAAATTTACCAAAATATTTGGAACATGCAGGGCTGGCGTCATTCAAACTCCACCAATCAAAATTAACTAAACTACCACCGCCGCCGGCGGCGCCATAGGCCGTTTGGGGCGTGATGGTCCACAGGTCGCATGTCGGACTGTTCGCACAGGTCAATTTCGTGGTCGTTGTTGTCGATAATGCATCAAACGCACCCTTTAACGCCGATGCGGTAATCAGTTTATCCGAATCCGTTGCCGCTGTATAACTACTCGCATCACTGTAAATACCGCGTTCACCAATTGTGCCATTGCCCGCCGCGGTATAGGTCATAACGGTATCACCCAGTGTCGCATTGTTCGGATTCGACGCGGGTATCTTTACCTGGGTCGTATCTATTTGGGTGTCAACGTATCCCTTG
>JAZROX010000048.1:0-30687 GCA_045648945.1 Candidatus Enterousia sp.
TGTGCCGATGGTATCGTCGTCTGCGAATGCGTCACATTCGGACAAACTGCCACAGATTTCTAATACTTTGGATTGCACGGCTTTTTGACATGCGGTTAACATATTATTATCGATATTCAGGAATATACCTGTTGCGATTTCCGCCAATTCATCGTATACGTCTGCATCTGGTTTTTTGGAATTATAGCATCCAACCAATTTATCCCGTGGGCACATTTTGACAATTGTATCTGTGTCCAATCCAACACATTGTGTATAATCAGAACCACAACGATCTTCGGATGTTAGACATTCTTTGAATTCGCGGGTACACGAATCAACACGCATAGATGCCAGGCGTGCCTCGACATACGTCATGATATTTGGTATTGCGCCTTCGCACGGGTCAATTTCAACCTTGCATGCGCTGCGCAAAGTTTCCGGACGTGTTAGGCACATATCGTATGAACCTTCGGGATCATTCGGGTCCATGTTTTCTTTGCATGCCTTTTGAAAACAATTTGCAATATTGGAAATGCAAGATGTGCGTTGGTTCGATTCCACGATTAATTCCGCGGATTTTACCTGGGGTGCGACTTCGCGCAGGAATGTATCCCATACCTGGTCACGGACGTTAACGCATTGCTGGGTAACCGACATACATAATTCTTTTTTTGATTCTAATGCCTCGTATGTCGATGACAACAAAGTGATTTTCGACGTAGTGCCTTTGATGGTTTTGGTTTTTGCCTTTGTGTTACCTTGGCCGTCGGTGTTTGTCAAAGAATCACGCACAGAATATTCAACGCATCCGGTGAAATCTTCGCCGCATCCGCCGGTCGTTTGCATACACTGTTTAAATTGAACCGTGCATTGCCCCAGGTCGTATTTGTTTGCGTTGCGATATTGTTCTAATGCAGCTTCACGCATCGCGCTTTGTGCGGATGCCAATTTTTGTGCGCTTTGCGTGCGTTGTTGGCGCAGGCTGTTTTCATATGCGGTGCAATCGGAACGTACGCGTTGTTTGTACATCAATTCCATCATGTTCGATTGCGATTTGCATTGTGGTAATTGTTTGTTGCAAAGTTTTGCCGCCGCACGATACAGGGCGTCACCGGTCTTGTTCGTGATTCCGGTGCCGTCGGACGACAATGAAAATATATCTTCGGCATCGCTGTCAAAGTCTACCTCGTTAAAATTCCACGATGATAAATCCAAAGATTTGCGTTTTGATTGCGATGAATCTGTCTCGATACGTTTTGTTATGGAATTTGTTTTTTCCATGACCGCCTTGGCCGCGTCGCCCATTTCGATTTGTTCAACACCGACGGTTGCCATTTGATAACTTTGTTCATCCAGTGATTGAATTTCCGCCAGAATCGAATCGTATTCGGCATTTTTATCACTGCATATACAACGACCGCCGTTTGCGTTGTCCAACATACAGAATGAATCCATGCACCCCATAAATCCGTTCCAGCATTGTTCATCAACAACGGTGTTTTGGGCGGCGGCGGCGACTTTGGTACCTGTGCTGATTACGCTTTGTTTTGCGCTGCGTGCGGTGACGGCGCTGTGGCCCGCAGATGGTGCAGAATTTATTGTTGTGATATTGCGTGTTCCGGTTGATGTGGTTGTGACCGGGATGGATGGCGTTTGGGTTGCGCTGCGACTGCGCGCCGCGCGTGCCGCGGTCGATGTTGTTGCGGACTGTGTTGGTGCCTTTTGCTGCACGGTTGTGCCGGTGCCACGCGCGTTTGTTGTGCCGCCCGCGCGCATCGCGGCGTTCGCACTGAACCCATAAACTAAAAATGACAATATCAACAGAATTTTTCTCATTCCAAATCCTTCCTATTATCCCCTATATTCTATCACAAAAAAGGTCATAAACCAAGAATAAAAAATAAAAAACGGTCGCATTCGCAACCGTTTTTCTTTAGGGACACCCAACAAAAACTTTTCTATCTTTCGGCGGGGCCGTTGTTAATCCATGCGGTACCGGAATTATTTGGCGCCGGTCCCAACGGACATGTTGCCACATCGATATACAATCTTAATTTATTCAGGTTGTATCCACATACGCGATTTGTTGCGTCGTATTTACATGCCTGGGATACCTGCATAGAACGTGGCGTGTAAATAACCTTGGCGCTATTGCATTCCGATTGGGTCGTAATGTTACGACACGCACGTTGCCATTCGATGCAATCTTTGACATTCGCATAGTCGGCCGATGGCGTGTCCGAACCGTCCGGATTCACCATGCATACGCCGTATGATTGCGCCACAGGCAGGTTCGCAATACATGCGCTGCCGGATTTCTTGCACGGATTTTGAACCAGGGTCGTGCTGGACAAATTGCCGGGGCGATAGTTAAACTGGGCCGCGGTGCATTCATCCAAATCGGTGAACATTGCGCATGTCAATTGCCAATTGTCACAGTTTGTAACAATCGCCGTCGGTGCCAATGTTTGCGGCAACTTTAACGCCCATTTGACATAGAAGTCGCGCAGGCGGTCAATCGTATATGATTTACCAAACCCAACCTTGGCCAGTCCGTCCGCCACGCGGCAATTGATGTTGTTCTTTTCAACAAATGCCGTGATTGCGGTTGCGGTTCCACCAACGGCCGCGCCGGTGCCCGCGCCAATCAATGTTGTTTTCAGACGATTTGATTTTTGACCTTCCAAAATATCAATCGAGTTGAATATCTTGCCCAACATATCAAGGTCTTTTTGGAATGTTGCTTTGTCAACGCATCCGTCACCTGTGCCGGTACAATAGACGTCCAGACCGAAATTACGTGAACGGTTCAAATCTATGAATCTGCATTTGTCTTGCGCGTTTTGCAGGTCGGCAAAACTTACGTTTTTGCAATCGTCCGGTTTTTTGTTGCACCAATTTTGGTATGCAGATTGGTCGATTTTCGTGTCACAAGAATTTGCAGTGTTGCTTTTTTTGCATTCTTCTTCGATTTCGGTTACTATCTGGGTTATTGTAATCGTTAATTGCGAAGACTGTGAATCGCACAGCGTTATTGCCTCTTTGCCCATTTGCCACAGGTCGTACAATCTAACAATTTCATTGCATTGGGCTTGACTCATGTTGCGGTCTGCACTGGACAACGGGGTGTCAAGAAATTGATTTAAATTACCGATTTTTTGGTTGTCTTGCAATTTCTTCAACAAAGTTTTCCGCATTTCTTCATTAGAGCAGTCAAAATCACGATCGCCGTGGCCCGCCAATGCACCGATGCCGGCACCCAACAACGTTCCGCCCGGAATCGCGGTTGCCGCCACCGTTTTTGTTGTTGGCATTAACGAGAACCCAAATAAATCTTTGTTGCACGTAAATGTGGAACCGGCGGCTTGCCACACTTCGGCCATGCTTTCGTCGCCAACCAGGCCGAACAACCAACTGTTCGTGATTTGTGTGTCTTTGTTATATGCCGCGACACGTAACAGGCATTGTGCCTTTTCTGCGTCCCAACGTGCATAGTAACCGCGTTCGCCATCGATGCCGGTGTGGTTAACTTCGACGCCCAACGGGTTCGTCTTGCTTAAAGAATTATTCAATGCACTGTTATACGCGCCAACGGTTTTGTTATATTCACTGGTCACGCGGTTGGAATCAGATACCGCATCAAACGCGACGCCGTATGTGTTACGATCCAACAACAGACAGGTGTTTTCCGCCTGGGTCGGGGTTAAACCCGTTTGACGCAGGACGAACGCATAATATTCCGGTTGAACCTTGCGTGCATTGAAATCCAACCATACGTCCGCCGAAGATTCATAAATATATTGGCAATTTTTGCGCACGGTCGTGACACAGCGTTCCACCTGGGTCAGGCAAAGTCCCATGCCGTTCACAATAGAATTACGCAGGTCTTCATTAAACAGAGAATTTATGCCGTTCGGCAAAGCGCCACCATTGACACATCCCAAAATATCGTTCATACACGCATCAACCGTGTAATCAGAATTCGCAACGCCACCATCCGGACATTCCGGCGTTACCGGCGTGTCTGGGTCGGGTTGTGGGTCCGGCCCCGGTTGTGGACCCGGTCCCGGTTCTGGTTCCGGCGTGGGGGTCGGGTTGATTGTGTTGCCGCTAACGGTCATATTGCCCGTTGCACTGACCGGCAAAATTGGTATAGACGGCATACGTGCCCCGGCCGTTGTTCCACGTCCACGTCCCATTGCGGCCGCGCCACGCGCCGGCGATGTGTCACCAAAACACACACCCGTAAAGACAATTAACGAAAGGCAAACCACGCCTTTTTCCAATGTTTTCAGCAATTTCTGCATGAAAAACCCTCCTTTTTATCTTTTGCATTATATCATAAAAAGGGGCCATAAAAAAGTTTTTTTTAAATTTTTTTTTGCGCAAAAAAATAAAACCCATGGTCGGTTGACAGATTATAAAATATGTCTATAATACATTAGTGTTAGTGGTTAGTGTTAGTGGTTAGTGTAAGTGGCAAGTACAAAGATATTTTCGTCGGAGTTTGGGCGCGCGGTTGCGTGGACGGTTTTCTATGTGTTTTTAATGTGGGTGATTTTGTTTTATCTGTTTAATTTTAATATGATGTCGATGGCGCATTGGGCGCGTTTACGGTCGGTGGAATTGCATGGTTTTCCGGGATTGGTATTTGGGGTTTTGATTTTGGCGGCGGTGCCGTTGTATATCGCGACGACGGTTTTGACCATGCGGAACAAATCTGTGCCGATAAAGGTTCCGTTGCCAAAATGTTTTGAACCCGTACCCAAAAAAGAAGAACCCGCCCCGGCGCCGATTGTTACCGAACAAGAAACTTTACCGGAATTGCGTCCCGGCGTCCCGGCCGAGATGCGTGAAAGTTTTATGCGGGCGCGGAAAAATTATGGTGTGCGGCAAATGTCCATCTTTAATCGGCCGATGACAATGGGTGCGGAAAGTGCGGCTGCCGCGCCGACCGCGACGCCCGCGGTGACACCGGAAATGGCGATGGTACCCGTGACGGACGATGTTGCGGATACGGCGTTCCCGATACCGACCGATTTTGATGTTGAACCATCGAATGATTCCGATTACGGCGTTCCGGTATTTTCAGATCTGAATTTTGATGACGAAGTTGCCGCCGATTCCGCGTCCGCGTCCATGATTGATGATTTGTGTGAATTTTTGAATGGGGCGGGGCACACCGCGGTGCGCGGCGATAACGATTTAATTACGGTTGATAATTTTGTAATTGCGGTTCACGACGATGAAGATTTCTGGGTCGCGGATGATACAGATTGGTTTGCGTCCGGCCGGCAAAAGCCTTCGCCGATTGCGGCGTTGAATACGGCGTGCGCGGCGAATGATGCGTTGCATCCGATTTTATACCTGGGTGCGCATAATATTATGGATTCGCAAGAAATGTTTGAAAAATGGCGCGCGGCCGGCATAGAAATCATAACCGACCGCGACGAATTAATGAACCATATCAATAAACCAGTGTCTGAATAATTTGGTGTAGATATGGGGTTATATTCCTATACTGGTTATCTCAGTTGTAAGGTCATTGATAAATTGTTGCGCCTCTTGTCTTGTTGCCTTTTCCTGGGATGGACTGGGTGTGGATTTGTCCCCAAACGGGTTATCGTCTGGGGTAAAAATATGTGTAATAGTATCTTTCAGGGTGTTTGATTTTTCGTTGTTGTCGGTTGTCGCATTTTCGGAATTTATTTTGTTACTTGTTTGAATGGCTAAATTAGAATTGCCAGAGCTACTTAGTTTTGTATTAAACCCAGAACCAAATGAACCAGTTGTGGCTTTGGTGAAACCGTTTTCCGTTGCTTGGCCTGTGGCTTAGGATTCGCATTTACCGGTGCGCCATTCCCATTTTCCACCATTTTTAATACAGGCGGAAATATCCGGACAGGTAAGTCGTAAAGGTTTTCTAGTGTCTGCTTGCGCACGCAAGTCTTTGACAGTTGCGGTATATGGATTGCAATGGTCTGCAGTAATTTTGCATTTTGTTTGTTCGCCGTATACACGCAGTTGCAGTCTGTTGAGCCCCATATCTTTCTGGCCATGGTTGCCATACCACTCTATGTCATTATTGCATGTCATGTCTAAATTGACAAGTGCTGCGTCGTCTCCGGCGGGACTGGTAATTTGTAAATTTATCCAAATTCTGTTATTTGATGTGTTTTGTGTTTGTTTATCACTGTTATTGGATTGTTTTTTTGCATTGTTTTGTTTGGTTGGTTCTGTTTTATTTTCTATACATGTATCTTTTTCCCATTTGCATTTACCATTGGTTTTGCCGCACGCCTCTGGAGCGTTGTTATATCTGTCGCATGGAATGTCTATATTAATGTCGGCAACGGCTTTCGCGGCGGATGCTGCCGCTGTGGGTGCATTTGTTTCGGTCGAGGCCGTTGTGGCCTCGGTTGATGTGGTTGCATTTGCCGCGACGCATTTACCTTTCCCTTCTCGTGCGTTTTCATCCCATTGACATGGAGATGTGCATTTGTCTTTTGCTTTCATGCCGCATGTTATATTGCTTGTCATTTGTGACACGCTGGATTCGGTGAATACACAACGATTATCCGATGTTAATGTATGTTGTTCGTCATTTGGACATGGTTCACACGTATTATTTGTTGGGTTATATTCAAAACCGCGACTATTGCAATCTTTTTCGATTTCTTTGGGTGTGGAGTTATGTTGCCCCCCCCTCGTTTTTGTCAACATGTTGCTCCGTCTTATCGCCCTCCTGTTGGGCGCTGGGGCGATCGTGGCTGTTTGAATCATCGGATTTCTTGACGCATTTGGAACCATCCCATTCATATTCGGAACCCATCTCGGCGCATTCCTTTTCTTTTTCGGCGTCTTTTTCGGCCTTGCGTGCCTTGGCGGTATCAATCGCGCGGCCAATTGCGCCGGACGACAGCATACCCGCCGCGGTGCCAACGCCCGCACCCAATGCCGCCGCCGATGCAGACTTTTGCGAACGGGTCAACCGATATGCGTTTTCTTTAAATGTGGTTATGTCAATGCCAAACCAATTTGCGTTGCATTGAAACGCGTCGCCGGAATAAAGTTTTTTCGACGCCATAAGTGTGTTGTCTTCGCCGGCAAAGAAATTCACCGTGTACACACAATCCAATGTTCTTTCATCAAACATTGCGCCAAAACGATTGCATTGTTCGCGCATTAATTTGCGCAGTTCGACCAGACGGGCTTCGTCCCGGGTCGCCTGGGCCGTGGCGGTTTTGCGTAAATCGCCAAACACGTTCATTACGCGCGACGCCAATCCGTTATCCATTGCCTTGCATTCGTTCGCGATGGATGCACATTTGGATACCGCGTTGTCGCCATCTTTCTTGGCCAGGCATTTATTCAGCGTTGTTCCGCATTGGGTAAATATGCAATCGTTATATTTGTTTCCGCAATTTATCACGGAATTATAATGCGCCATGCGAACGTTCATGTCGCGGTCCGCCAAAATTTCCGGCGCCAGCAAACTGTATTCATGGCCGGTGCATTTCGTTTTGGAACGGCAACTTTCAACCTTTTGTCCCCAAACGGCCGTGGAATCGTTCGCGCATTTTGTGAACCCGGTGCCGCACTTTTCGGTCATGCATTGACGCAGTGCCGCGTTGCATGCCGCCGCTGAACTCATGTTCCCGCTGCCGCCACCGGTTGTGGTTGTTGCGGTGGCCGCACCGTCCAATAACGCACGTTGGCGCCGAATGGCTTCGGCCAATGCGTTTTCGGATGCGTCCGTTGACGACGCGCCGATTTCAGACATGACGTCTTGGAACATAGATGTTTTGTTGTCAACGATAATTGGTGTTTCCGTGACCGGTTCGGGTTCGGGGGGTACGACCGGTTCGGTTTCTGGTTCGGTTTTTGTTGTCGTGACCTTTGGCGCAGATGTGACCGGTGCACGTGACGCCGATTTCGTTGGTACACGTGCAGCCGCCGCGGCGTTTGCCGCCGTGGTTGTCTTTGTCGCCGTCGTTTTGCGCGGTGCCGTTGCCGCATCGCATGTGCCCGCGAGCATCGTCGTCGCGACAATTAAACACATAACAAAATGTTCAAATGCTTTCTTCATTGTTTCCTATTTCAATACCGCGCATGCCGTGTCATAGAATTTGCATAGCTGTGTCGCCATTGCCTTTTCTGTATCGTTATCGCATTTGCCGGGCATGTTGTTTTTACATACTGTGTCTACACATGATGCAGATGCGGTGTTGTTTTTGCATGCGGCCAATGCGTTCTTTAATTTGTTTTCGCGTGTGGTTTTAGAACTGTCAACCAATGCCTGGACCGTGTTTTCACGTATGGTATATGCCTGTTCGCGATCGTTCGCAATGGTTTTGCGAACGTCGGCAACATATTCGTCGCAACCGGTGGCATCCGTCGCGCATTCGGCGATAATCCGGTCAAAGTCGGCATCCGCCACGCATGATTCAAAACCGTTGCCACACTTTTGGTTTATGCACGTGGTCAAACTATCGGTGCATTTTGCCTTGGATGGTTTTTTGTTTAGGTCGGCGGCCGCGTGTTCAATTTGCATACTAATGCCCGCAGATTTGCATGATTGTTCAATCAATTTGTCATACGCCGCGGATACATCGTCCGTTGTGCAGGTGTCCAATTTTTTTATACATTCCGCCGTTCCCCACATATATCGTTTGCCCGGGTCGGACGGAGCAACGGCCAATTCTTTGGCGGTTAACGCGTAACGTGTGGATTGTCCGGCGGTAACATTGCTTAATTTCTTTTCCGATGGCGGTGTGCCCGCGGATGATGTTCCACAATATTGGCACCGTGCGGCCGGGTTCACGCCGATGTTTATCGCGCACACAGAATCCAAACAGCGGGTTAGGTTGATTTTAGAACACTTTTGCACCGCTGCGTTTGCGCCAAACGCAAACACAGCCCCCACCAGGCCAATAAAAACAATATTTGTTGACTTCATTCTCTCGGTCTATACGGGGATATTATATCAAAAAAAAGTGTTTGTTGCAAAATATATTTTTTGCGGGTGCGTTTTATTTTTCGTTCTCGAACTTTCCGAACAGTTTTTTTAGCATCGGGCTTTTGCGATTGTTATAGCGATGCATAACCTGTTGAAAACTATTCGCGTTTTGGTTGACGCGGAACGTGTCTTGCATAAAAGGTTGGCCGCGGTCGCGAACCCAAAATACAACCGTTTTGCAATTGTTGGTTTTCTTGGGCCTTTTGGGAACCAAGAATACGCCGTTCGTGCGGAATAATTGGACCATTTTGTTGATGTCGTCCAATCGATATGTTCCCGGTATAACACAAAAGTATTTATGTCCGCGGGCGGTTTGGGTTTTGCGAATTTCGTACGCCTGGAACGCGGCCTTTAATACGTCGTAAATTTGGGGTTCGCATTTTGGAAACAAACCCGTTTTACCCAGTAAATATTTCATATAACTCATATTCAATCTCTTTTTTGTTGGGGAACAAATGATATTCTAAATAATGAACAAGTCAAGTTTTTAGATTCCGATTGCATGCGATAACTTCATCATAAATATAGATTCATTACCAAATTCATCGGTGTTGTTCGGGTGAATGCGATAGATAAACCCAACCGCGCCGTCCGTGAACGGACCAAAGTTATGTCGATATGATGCGTTGAAACGTAATTCGCGTGCGCGTGGCGACATGTCCATGTGGCGCGTGCCCATGTTCGATATTGCCAAATCGTATACGCCATCGACGCCGTCAATTATATCATAGTCTGCGTATGCATATTCGATGCTGCCATGTGATACCGCCAAAGGCATCGATGCGCCAAAACTGAAATTCCCGATATCTAATGCGGTCGCAAATGCGTTGGAATCAAAGTCGGACATTTGAATCATCGCGTTCGTCGCCATGTTCGGATTTGTATGCGCAAATGTTGCACGTGCACGCAGTTGAACCGAATTCCACGGTGCAAAGTGCGCGTCTATATCGATATAGTTCGTGTTCGATGAACCAATTTCCATGAGACCCGAGCCGTATGCGCCCAAGACAGTGTTGTTTTCGTGCATTGTGCCGAGCGATGTATTTATTCCAAAGTGTTTGTTTTTCCATCCAATTTCAGACTGAGCGCCGGCAATCGTGCCCAAACGCATTGGTTCGTACATAGACGAAATTGTCGGGTCGGCCGAGAGAAGGCCTTCGTCCGTTATTGTACCGGAAAATGCGCGCGCACCAAATGCCCATTTGCCGTGGTTATATTTTGCCGATGAAGATACCGCGCCCGACGCCAGCGCCAAAATAGGATTCGCGATGCCGGTAAAGCGCGATTCATAATCCGTCAAATAACGTTGATAATCCGCGGCCAGGTCCCAATTGCCATTTGTGTATGCCAAACGCATGGAATCCAACCCGCCCATATTATCGTCGTATGCGCGTTCAGACCGGGCGAGGGCGAATGACATATTTCCGATTTGAACCGCATTTGGCTGCGCCGTGCGTGTGCGCAAATCGCCCAATACATCGCCCATATAAAGACTGTGTCGGCCGTTGTCATCAAATGCAAAAGAATTATTCCAAACACGTGGCAACCGCATAGAACCATCGGCACTTTCCAACATATCATATGCCGAAATATTTATCGCCCCCCGTGAAATACCAAACGCCGCCGAAGAACGAAAACCTGTATTCGTGGCCGCGCGCCAATACGCATTGCCCGACGTGGACACAATATTATTCCCGTCGTAAAAATACAAATTTGTTCCCGGCGTAGTTGCGCGTTCAAGGTTTATTACACCGTAACCGAAAACCTGTTTAAATGTATCCAGGTATTGTGCGTCGGTTGGATTATATTCGGCCGGCAAAGTATACATCGAACGCAGATACGAAACCAATGTTTCTTCGGTAAACCGTTCGCCGGTGGTTCTGCGACCCAAAAATGGTCCGTCCGCGGTAAGAGCCAATAGTGTGAAAATCTGACTTGGTGACATGTAATAGAATGCCGATGTTAAAATGCCCGCCGCCCCGGCCGCCGCCGCCGTTGCCGTTTCGTCTGTTACACCGGTTGCCGCAAAGCACCATGGATCCAACGCGCCATTGTTGCCGGTCCCGGCCGCCCCGCAAATGCGCGATTTATAGTATGTTGTGGTGTCACCATCGGTGACCTGCCATTGGGCCAGTTGATATTTTTCACTTGTGATGGGAACACCATCTGTGTTTGGTGAAATTGATGTTGCAGATTCCGTTGATGAAACGCCCACGGCGACCACCGACATAAACATGTGTTCCAGGTTTGAATAAAGAATAGGTGCGGCGTTTTCAAAACCGGCGGTTTGCAGTGAATCTGAATAAGAGGAACCCGTCGTTTGAATCGATGCGCCCGTTGAGAACGCAACCAATGGTGACGCAGACGTTGTATCGAAACTGTTATTCGCACCATACAGGTTATTTAGGTTGCCAAAAAATGTTGACGCATTATCGGCGGGGCGCAGGCCGGACTCCGGTGTTGATGCCGTGCCATACGATTGGCCAATAAAGTTATAGAAAGATGTTTCATAATTATCTGTGCCGGCCGCCAATACGGAATCTATGGTTTCCGCCGACCGCAAATGCAATGGTTCAATTACGTCCAGGTTCGCAATTACATCGACCCGTGACCGGCCTGCACCACCAACATCATTTGTGCGAATGTTCAATGCGTCGGCCAGTCCTTTATAGTTGTAATAATCGACCGTGGCATCTGACGCATTTTTTCCGCCGCCGGTACGATAGATTGTCATCTGACCATTTGGCATGAATCCGACAAAGTCTGTCGCAGCACCCGCACTGGTGTATCCGCCGACGATTTTCGCCAACAGATTATCCATGGTACTTGCGGTCGTGTTATGTATTGCGGTGTCGTGTCCGGCGATGGCGAATCCAGGTGCTTCATCGGTTGTGTAACCCGTTTCGTTTGATGTAAGGATGTTGTTATAGTATTTATTCGAAACGCCGACAATGGAACCCGTTGTGTCAAACCATGCAACATTGTTTGCATCGTCCAGTGACGTGTTTTCTGCGGCGTTTATACCATTTGCGGTTATTAACGCGACGTTAATCGGTCGTCCGCCCGTATAATTGTCGGCCAGTGCCATAGGACTGCGGTCGGCGTTGCGCAAAGTCCGCTGGCCCAAATATCCACGTGCAAGTGGCGAATATCCGCGCATCAGCAATAGGTAATTTTCAGAATTGTTCATCAATTGGAACGTGCTTTCCATATCGCCCGTTGCATAGTATGTCAAATTATCGGCATACAGATTATTCACCGCGACGGTGTCGCCCGTATTCATGCCAACAAATGCCGGTCCAAAGGGCAGGCCGCCCGTAAACATCGCCGTTCCCGATTCACCGGATGATCCACCGCCGGACGAACCGCCGCCACCGTGCGAACCGCTGCCGGAAGAATGGTTGCCGTTATCGGGGTCGAATACGTCGGTTAATAAAAACAGTCCACCTATGACAACGGCGGCACCCGCCGCCGCCAATGCAATACCCTGGGCGGTGGATAGTCCACCGAATAATCCGCCCGTTCGCTGGGGCGTGTTTCGCGATTTGTATTCCCGAATTTGTTTATCGCATTGCGATGCGTCCGCACCATACATCTGCAGAATCTGGGCCGCGCGCAGGTCGTTATTCATCAACGCCGTGCACACCAGCGATAATCCGGTATTATCGACATAGTTCACGTTTGCGCCATTATTGACCAAGATTTGCACTTGCTGGATATCTGCATTTTTTGCCGCGGCCAATAATTGTGCGGCGACGGTAAAATCACTTGGCGCGGCACGTGCGGCCACATGCGCAAAAGGCGCGAACATCAACGCAACGGCCAAGAACCTAAGTAATTTCATTCGTCCTCTCTCTTGTATATCGTTCTGCATTTTATCATATACGGCGAAATGTGTCCAGCAAAAAAAACAGGGCGACGAATCGCCCTGGGTGTTTTGTTTATATGTATGTGTTACTAACGGCTTTGCGCGTTCAAGATTTCGAGCATAGCGCTTATCACGTCGTCTGGATCGCCACTGAGTGTAACATATGTGTGTGTAGTTGTGATTTTTTGAACGCATTTTTTTTCTGGCTCTGGTTCCGGTGCCGGTGTTGGTGCCGGGGCCGGCGCAGGTTCTGGCTGCGGTGCCGGTTGTGGTTTCGGCTTCGGCTTCGGTTTTGGTTGAGGCGCAGGTTCGGCCGGCGTTTCTTTCACGACTTCTGTTTTTTGTTTGTTGCAATCCGGACAGCAATCCGGGCAGCAATAGTTATATTCGCATCCGGCCAGGCCTGATACAGCCAACAACCCGGCCAGTTTCAAACTGTTAATTAAATTTTTTTGTTTCATCTTCAACCCCCTTTGTTGTTGATTTCTGAATATATTATAGACAAATTTTTTACATTGTCAATAGCTTTGTTAAAAAATATAAAAACGCAAAAAACGACAAAAAAAAGTTGCAAGTTGGGCACAGAATATGGTAAAATATATTAATTGAAACCAGGAACCTGTCGAGGAGAAAAATGAAGCGATTTTTCATCGCTTTTGTCTGTATTGTTGCGGCGTTTTTCGCCAATGGTGCGGCATTTGCGGCGAATAATTGCACAGGTGCGACCTATTACGATTCCACAACCGATACATGTATTGCGTGCCCGGCGGGTTATACATATAACACGACCGCGGGCAAAACATCCGTAACCCAGTGTCAAATCCACTGTGACGCCGGAACATATGTTGCGGATGCTGGGGCCGTTGGTTATACAAGGTTGCAATACATCGAGACAGTTAATAAAGCGATGATCGACCCCGGTATAAATGTGATCGGGGGAACAATTAGCGGCAGTTTCAAGGTTGATGGTAACGATAAAGACGTGGTTGCAAATAATAAGTTTACGGTTGGACCGCATTACCTGTGGATAAGTGGTAAAGGAAGTATCACCACGGGGAATACAGAGACCCTTGTAGAGGTTGAGTTCAGAATAGATGATAGCGGCAGGTGGATTAGTTCGAATGGTCATGAAGCAACCGATACGAATAAGGGGGCTTCGGGGACCCCAAAGTTGTTCGGAAACGAAACGACCAGCTTTTTTACAGGTCGTGTTTATTATGTAAAACTTATAACCAACAGTGTTTTGGTTCGTGATTTGGTCCCGGTTCGGCGTAATAGTGATGGTGCAATTGGGATGTACGATTTGGTTTCGCGTGCGTTTTTCGGCAATTACAGGACGGCCGGTTATTTTAGCGCGGGGCCGGATGATACGACCTTGTCCGTTGGTGGTGCATGTGCGGCCGTTGGTGCCGGACACTGGGCGGCGGCGTCCACCATAAATTATGGTTCGGCCGGAACGCGAACTGCATGTGCAGCCGGGACATACACGACCGGGACGAATGGGACCGCGGCGTCGGCGTGTCAATCGTGTAGTGGGGCAACCTATAATGACACCACTGGCGCTGCGTCTTGCACGGCGTGTCCGACGGGCTATACCTATAATACTACCGCCGGCAAGTCATCCGTAACCCAATGTCAAATTAGCTGTAACGCCGGAACATATGTTGCGCCGTCATATACCCAGTTGTCGTATATAAAGTCTTCAGGCGGGGCGTATATCGATGCAAATATAACAACTGATTACGATTTTAGTGGCGAGTTTGGGATGGATGCCACATCAGTAAACAATAATATGGTTTGTGCCACAGATAATTCATTTACGGTCGGTAGAAACTGGCTTTGGGCTTCTGCGGGTAATGTAACAATTAGTTTTGATGCGGCAAATTTTAATGGGAGTACCGAGTTTAGGATAGATCCCGCGGGTAGTCTGTATGTAGCATCGAACGGGACATCGGCTTCTTCTTCAACGTGGTATAATAGCGTCTTGGGACGGGGTATTCGGTTGTTTAATAAAGGTTCTGGAAATTCGTTTCCCGGCGAGGTTTATTATGTAAAACTTAAAAACGCCGGTGTTGTGGTTCGTGATTTTATTCCGGTTCGTCGCAATAGTGATGGTGCAATTGGAATGTATGATCGGGTTAGCAATACGTTCTTTGGGAATGCGCATTCGTCTGGTTATTTTATTGCAGGGTCGGATGTGGGTTCTATTGGTGGCGGTGGGTGTGCGAATGTCGGAACCGGGCACTGGGCGGCGGCATCCACAACAAATTTTGGTTCGCTTGGAACCCGCACGGCGTGCGTGGCCGGGACATATACGGGTGGGACGAATGGGACATCATCATCGGTGTGCCAATCTTGTACAGGTGCAACGTATTCCGGTGCCGGCGCCGCGTCGTGCACAACATGTCCGACGGGTTATACGTATAACACAACGTCGGGTAAGACATCTGCGTCCCAGTGTCAAATTCATTGTGATGGTGGAACATATGTTGCAAGTCCAAATGGTGCATGCTCGAACGTGGGCGGTGGTTATTATGCGGCGGCGTCAACGATAAACTATGGTTTGTCCGGAACGCGTGGGACGTGTCCATCGGGGTATCCAAATTCGGATGCCGGTGCATCGTCCGAAAATATGTGCTATCGTTCGTGCACGACCAGTGATGTAACCGGTTCTTCGACGGTCAGTGGTATTTATTACAAGAGTGGTTCAAACACATGTGCCGCGACGGCGTGCGTTGCCAACCGATATCTTAGCAGTGGAACATGTCCGGCGTGTAATGTGTCATTCACCGATAGCGGCAGTGATACAACCAGTACGTCAACGTGTGCGAACGGCAGCACCACCAAGCCGAACGCCACGGCCACGAGTCAGGCATGGACACGGACGTGTTATCATCAAACCAGTCCCGCCGGTTCAACGTCTTCTTCGGCGTGTACGGGAACCCAATCGTGTGGCGGCAAAACGTATGGCACGTGTTCCGCAACATCATGTGCGACGGGGTATCATTTAAGCAATGGCGAGTGTGTCGCAAACACATATACGGTTTCGTATAACTGTAATGGTGGGTCGGGAACAACACCGTCAAGTAACACCGCAACATACGGGTCTGGGTTTACGGCGCGTTCTAATACATGCACCAAGACCGGATACAGTTTTAGTGGTTGGCGTGTCGGCAGTGCGTCTGGTTCAACATGGTACAACGGAACAATATGGACATATACCGAAAACAAAACATTCTATGCATCGTGGAGTGTGAATGAATATACGTGCGGGCCGGGATATTACCTGAGTGGTGTTGATTGCCAACTGTGTGGTGCATCAAAATGGTGCCCCGGCGGAACATGGCGATATGATGGCAGTGTTCATGGTCGGAACGATTGTCCAAGTCCGTATGTGAACAGCGAGGCAGGTTCGGTGGCAGAGACGGATTGCTATCGCGCGTGTAACAGTTCGGATGTGCCAAATGCGGGTAATAATATCGCAGGGGTTTACTATTCCGGTGGGTATAACACGTGCGAGGCAACGGATTGTGACAAAGGCTATCATTTGATGGTGGCTGAATCCGGAAAAATGCGAGAGATGTTGGCAAAAAGGTTTGCCAAAGGATCTCCGACGGCATTGTTGGCACGCAGTACGGGTTATGATGTTAATGAATATTCAAGATATTTCATTATATACAAAGAATATGCTAGTGTGGCCGATTCGGGAATGATATTCTATAACGGAGATAAATTGGATGTAAGTCAATTTAATGACGTGATGGATCAAGATTATGTATTTGGTGGCACGGAACAATACCCGTATGGCGTTTATGATGCGTATGGTGATATTGGCCGTGGCCAATGGAAATATATGTGGGGAAATTCAAAATCCGGTTTCCCAACAATTTATGGAACGGCCGCATGTTTAAAGGCAAAAGCAACTGACCAGTTTTATGCCGCCGATTGGCGGGAATTGACCAAGAAAGAAGGCGATCCGGGTGAATTTTGCTGGTGCCGCGGAACGCATGCAGATATTGATGGTGATGGTAAGTTTACCAATAAAGATTTTCGGTTCGATGGTCCCGCCGTGTTTATGAGAGGTTTCTCCGAGACACGAGAGTGTTATCATATATGTGCGCGATCTTGCATCGAGCAAATAGAGCTTGCTAACATTATGGCCAATATATTGGTTGGCAAGACAAAAAGTGCCGAAGGTGCAACCGGGTATGCGTACTGTGAACCGAATGGTTATACCGTTGTGTATAATAAAAATAAACCAAGTGCCGCCAGTGCAAGCGTTTCTGGCACAACCAGCAGCAGTAGTCATACATACGACATACCCCAGGCATTGACCACAAACGGGTATTCGTTGACTGGATGGACCTTTAAGGGTTGGTCAACCAGTTCGAGTGGTTCTGTCGAATACACCAACGGGCAAAGTGTTACAAATCTAACGGCAGAAGAAAATGGAACGGTGTACCTGTACGCCGTGTGGGAACAGAACTGTATCGCGGTTACACTTAGCCATCGTTGGAGCTCGTGTTCCAACGGCAGTGTCACAACACTTTATAAAAAGGCCGATGCAACCGGATGGTATAGTAATAATACCTGTACCACCGCGTATACGGCAACAACCAATGTTAATCCAACAAGTTGTCCTACGACATATGCATTTCGTGGTTACTTTGTTGAACAAATAGCTGATGTTACATCGGATGCGACAAATGGAACATTGATAATAAACAAAAACGGCGCATCTACGACCACCGGTACAAATTGGAAAATTAATGCGGCGACAACAATATATGGCGCGTGGGCAAAAAGTTGTACCGTTCCGGGTCACGGCAGTTGTACTTTGGTGATTGGGACTGATGGGTCTGCGGACTATACGACTGGGTGTGGTACTGGATATACACTGGGCGGAAACAATAGCGCAACGCCAACCTGTACCGCGAATACGCTAACAATTATTCTGGACAAGAATGGTGGAACGGGAACCTGTGGCGGCGCAACGGGCACAACCGCAGGCAGCATGACATGCACGTATGATAGTGCGTGCACAACGCCCACGTGGAACAGCAGTACTTGCAACATTACGAACGGCAGTGGTACGTCCCAGAAAATACTAACAGGCTGGAATACCGCAGCAAATGGCACCGGAACCGGATATGGGTTAAATGCGAGTATCAAGAATATTATTAGCAGTGGCAGCATAACACTGTATGCCGTGTGGGAGGCTCCAGTGTGTTCAATTACAAATGGCAGTGCCACATCCAGTGTTAGTTCGAATACTCCGACATGCGCCGTAACGTGTACCAATGGTTACAGCCAGAGTGGATATTTGAACACAACAACGACCTTTAACAAAACCGGGACGCAAAATAACAAGAATGTAAGTGCATCTTGCGCGGCGCGGACGTATAAAGTGACATTGGATTCCAAACGGTATACCAGTACGTCTGATACAACCGGCACCGCGGCGACATCGGCGGGAACAACCGCGTATTGGTACGTGTTTAATTCAAATTCGCCTTCGTATTTTTATAATGTTGAGGTTGCATCGGCATCTGACCAGGTTGCGGCAAATAAGTTGGGTTCAAATGGGTATACTATTACCAAGCCGACATTGACCGGGTATACGTTTGGTGGATACTTTGTTGGTAAAACCGGAACTGGAAATCAATATATGACTGCGGATGGAACGGGGACAAATAATTTGTGGTCATCCACCGGCACCGATGGTCGCAAGAATATAACGTTGTATGCGAAATGGACCGCGAATACATATACCGTGACTTATGCCGGGAACGGAAATACCAGTGGCAGTGTGCCGAGTAATCATAGTTGTTCTTATGGTGGTACATGTACCGCAGGTACCCAGGGGACACTGCTTAAAACAAACAACACGTTTGGTGGTTGGACCGTGACGTGCAAAAAATCTGATGGAACCACGGCGTGCACGCCCAGCGTTTCGACCGTTGCGGCCGGCGGCAGTTTGGCAAACGTAACCGCAGAAAACGGTGCAACAATTACATTGACCGCAAGATGGACCGCATGTGCGTGTGGAAGTGATACGAATGCGTCATGCACTACAAGCGGGGTTAGTGGGAACGTCTGTCAATATACGCATACGTGTACAAATGGGTTCTATAATGCAAATAACGGCGTCGCCGTGTCCAACAATATTATGAGCTGCAGCGCGTGTGGCGCGGGGAATAAGTGTCCGGCCGGTGCAAAATCTCCGACCCCGTGCAGTGGGACAAACGAATGGCAAGATGGCACGACCGCAACGACGTGCAAAACCGTGGATGATGGAAAATACAAGAATGGTAACAGCGCGCTGCAAAATTGCGGCAGCGGGTATTTTTGTAAGAGTGGTGTGCGGACGGCGTGCTCGACCCAGGGTGGTGGATTATTTACGCAGACCGATACCACGACGGAATCTGTGGCGACGCGGTGTTTCCTGACCACGGATTCCAGTGGTGGAAAATATATCGCAAACAGTCAGAATACGTCACTAACGACATGTCCGGCGGGTTCGTATTGTCCGGCGTCCGCCAAGGTTTATTACACATTGGCACCGGGTGCGTCTTTGGTGTCGTGTACAACACGGACGAAATACAGTGCCGCCGGCGCCGCAAGTTGCAGCCCGGTCACCAGTGGTTGGTACGCAACCGGATGCACCGGCGATAATAACTGTACTGGGCAATTACAGTGTACCGGGACAACATACTGTGTTGATGGGGTCCAGAATGAATGTCCTTCGGCCAGTACGTATAAGCGGACAACGTTCCCGTCGAATTATTATGCCAGTTCGATAAGCAGTACCAGTGTTCAATCACAAAATGGGCGCAGCAGTAAAGCGTCATGCTATGTATTAAGTTGGATAACCGGAACGCGTGGGACATTGTATGAATATGCAAATTATAATACTTCGACCAACAAATATGAAACAACGTCATCGTATGGGTGGTCCGATGTAAATGCCGGATATTACCTGACCACCAAGGCCGCGTGCGGTTCCTATGCATACTATTCAACCGCGAATGTTTGTCCCGAGGGTTCATATTGCCCGGGTAAAACACATGTGACCTGTAACAGCAGTAACCAGGCAACCGTACACACAACAAACTTTGGTTTGGAACCATGTCCGACGGGGTATACATCGAATACCGGGGCGACCGCGCAGACGTCGTGCTATATCACTGTGGATTGCGGACATTATATTGCCGAGGCCGGACAAAACAGTACGAATTGGGGAACGTGTATCCCCGGATATGCCAAGGCGCAACATACCGTAAATTACGGCAGCACCAGTTCTTGCGGCAAATGCACCGGCGCAACGTATTCCGGTGCCGGCGCGTGCAGTTGCACGACATGTCCCACCGCCACAACATACGCAAGTCGTGTGACCGGATATTGGTATTGGTCTTCCGATGATATTCATAGTTCTGTCGGTGGTTGCCGTGCAGACATAACCGAAAACGATTCAACCGGAAATTATAGTCTGTCGTGTGCGTATGCAAATAATGATTATGGTATCGGTGGTGGTAGCAGCAGCGCATGTATGGCGAGTAGCGTATCTGCGTGCGCGGCCGAACGGTATGCCCCGAACGCGTCTGTGTGGGAATCGTCTGTTGCCGCGATGGAGGGCAAGGTCTGCGTTGCCGTTGGAAACGGATATTATTCAAATTCTACGTCAACATCGCGCACCGCGTGTACGAATGCGCCCGAACATACGACCTATACCGGTTCCGCGTCCAGTAATGCGTGTCCATGGTCGTGCGTTGCGGGATATTACGGTTCATCCGCCGCGGGCAGTTCTTCGTGCGCCGCATGCGGCAGTGGTAATTACTGTACCGGCGGAACAAACCGTGTTGCGTGTTCCACGGTTGTCAATAATAATGGCACAACACCCGATAGTGTTTCGATAACTTCGTTAAGCAGTGGCAGTTGGAGTGATTATACACATGGTGCCAGTATTTCCGATTGTATTTGCGACTTTCATTTCCACGACGCGTCGACCAGTGATTATATTTATGAATCGCAATGTCGCAGTGGCCCCAGTGGAAATGCATATCGCACCTATAGTGCATGTAACACGGGTTATTATGCGTCTTCACCATTAAATTGGGGAAATTGGTACACGGCGTGTACCGCGTGCACGAACAAGCCCGCACATTCAACATATACTTCGTATGCGACGCCGTCCACAATGTATGCGGTTGAAGATAATTGTCCATGGAAATGCGATACGGGTTACAGTACAACCGCCAAAAAGGCTGCACAAAATACCGTCAGCACCGGAACCGGAACATGTTCGGCGATTAACGATTATTCCATTACATATACTATGAACAGTGGAACCAATTACAGTGGTGCACCGACAACATATACATATGGTACGGGTCGGACAATTAACGGAATGCCAACGCGGGCCGGTTACGTGTTCACCGGGTGGACGGGGTCAAATGGGTCGACGCCACAAATGTCTGTGACGATTGGAACAACCGCAACCGGCGACAAAGCGTATACTGCGAATTGGACGGCGGTAACATGCAATATTACAAACGGCACCGCCACCGTTAGTGTGAACAGCAGCAATGTTCCATCGTGTGCGGTCACGTGTTCGGATGGTTACAGTCAGAGTGGATATTTGAACACGACGACTTCGTTCAGTGTTTCGGGCAGTGCCGGCGCAACGTCTGTTTCGGCATCTTGCGCGGCGCGGACGTATAAAGTAACGTTGGATTCCAAACGGTATACCAGTACCTCTGACACAACCGGTGCCGCGGCGACATCGGCGGGCACGACCGCATATTGGTATCGTCACAATACGCACAGTCCATGTTATTACTATACGAAAGAATTGGCGTCTTCGTCCGATGAGGCGACAGGAAATTGCACGGCCAACAGTGGTGCATCGATTACGGCGCCGACATTGACCGGATATACATTTGGGGGGTACTTTGTCGGCAAGACCGGAACCGGAAATCAATATGTAAATGCTTCGGGCGGCACAATAAATAATATCTATGCCAGCACCGGTACCGACGGTCGCAAGAATATCACGCTGTACGCAAAATGGACCGCGAATACATATACATGTGCGGCGGGAAAATATCTGCGTGCGTCGGATGCAACGTGTCAAAATTGCCCGACTGGAAAATACTGTTCTGGAATCACAAACGCAACATATACTGGTTCCGATTTGGGAATTACCGGTAATATATCGGCGGGTTATTTCTGCGCCGGTGGTGGTAAAGTCGCCGCCCCAACCAGTACCAGCGATAGTGTCAGTGGGGCCGCATGTGGCAAGTGTACCAGCGATTCCACCACCGGGCGTAAGACATATTCGGGGGCGGGTGCATCGTCATGCAGCGTTTGTCCGGCGGTGTCGGGGACGTTGGCGTCACGTGTTACGTCTTACTCTGGGTGGTGGTCCGGGGATGTCCATAGTGCGATTACCGGATGTTTTGCGGTATTTAATGATGATGACCCGAACGCAACATTCACAACACTATGTTATTACAGTACTGCGGATAGTGCATATGGCGGTTCGCACAGTACGTGTCAAACGTATGGTGCAAACATAACGGCATGTGTGGCGGGGACATATCAAACCATCGAGAATACCACGGAATGGAAAAATCGGACCGATAATTCTGCTGTATGCAGTGGGGTCGATTGTATGAAGGGCAAGGTTTGTACAACGACCACCGCGGGGTATTACAGCCCCGAAGGCACCAAGACCCAGACGGCGTGCGCGGTCGGTTCATACAGCGCGGCGGGTGCCGCGACATGTACGGCGTGTACCAACGGCAAAACAACCAGTGATGTTGGCCAAACCAGTTGCAATGCAGATTGTTCAAACAAATCCAATGTGCGCAGCGGGTCCGATGGTTGGGAAACCGCAACATGGTCTGCGAACACTGTTACAAACCTGTGTACCATCAAATCAGCCGGGTGTGTCGCGAACAGTTATAAAAACGGAAACGCATGTTCGTCTTGTCCCTCTGCGTATCCGACCAGTGTGGCCGGCACAACATCCGAAAATATGTGCTATCGTTCGTGTGCGACCAGTGATGTAACCGGTTCTTCGACGGTCAGTGGTATTTATTACAAGAGTGGTTCAAACACATGTGCCGCGACGGCGTGCGTTGCCAACCGATATCTTAGCAGCGGAACATGTCCGGCGTGTAATGTGTCATTCACCGATAGCGGCAGTGATACAACCAGCACGTCAACATGTGCGAACGGCAGCACCACCAAGCCGAACGCCACGGCCACGAGTCAGGCATGGACACGGACATGTTATCATCAAACCAGTCCCGCCGGTTCTACATCTTCTTCGGCGTGTACGGGAACCCAATCGTGTGGCGGCAAAACGTATGGCACATGTTCCGCAACATCATGCGCGACGGGGTATTCTGTAAGTGGTGGCGCATGCACTGCGAATACCTATACAATCAGTTATACCCTGAACGGTGGAAACGCATTACCGTCGGGGTATACGCCGGTTGAATATGTATATGGCACAGGCAGTTCGTATGTTGATACGGGTGTAGTTGCCACGTTGAACACAGGTGTTTATGCACGGGCAGCGTTAACATCGTTGAAAAGTGGTGATAATATCATATTTGGTGCAACAAATGTAACCGCGTTTGCGGGTGGAAACCCATTCTCGATTGATGTATTCTCGTCTAATTCTTATTTGCCACATGGTGGAACCGGGTCATCTTATGCCCCGAATATTGTGAGTGTTTCGAACAGTTTGAATACAATATATGATTATAAAATAAATTATTTGAATAACGGTAAAGCTTCGATTAACACAACAGAGCTTACCCTGGGGGCGTCCAATGCGATGACAACCAAGTCACTGCATATATTTAATTTGAATACTAGTACTGATGGAACCAGTCAGTATGCAACCAATGGTGCGAAAATATACGCGTTGGTGTTGACGGAAGAGGGTGGCGTTTCGCATAATTACATTCCGGTTCGTCGTACCAGTGATAACAAGTGCGGATTTTATGATACGGTTGGTGCGGCGTTCAAAACCAGTGCTACCTCGACCGCGTTAGATTGTCCGGCCGTTTCCGCAATGCCATCATCATACACATATGCGGTTGGTGCAACCGTGAATGCGGTGCCGACACGGGCGCATAGTGTGTTCGGTGGTTGGTGCACGGATTCTGCATTAACATCTTGTTCGAATTCTCAAACGGTGTCGACAACCGCGACGGGTAATAAAACATTCTATGCAAAATGGACGTGCGAGGCCGGATACAGCGCGAACAGTGGTAATACCGCATGTGTTGCGAATACTATCACGATAACCTATGCGAATGGTGGCCACGGGACCGCGCCGTCATCAACATCGTGCACGTATGGCAGCGCGTTTACGGTTGCATCTGGGATATCTGCGACGGGATACACGTTTAACAATTGGGGCGGTTTTGCGGCCGGTTCAAATATCGTGTGCAATAATGCGACATTGGGCGTGACCAGTGGTTCCAAGACGTTAACCGCAAATTGGACAACGAATTCGTATACATGTGCGGCGGGAAAATATCTGCGTGCGTCAGATGCGTCGTGCCAAAATTGCCCGGGTGGGAAATACTGTCCCGGAATCACAAACGCAACATACACCGGTGCCGATTTGGGAATCACCGGTAATATATCGGCGGGCTATTACTGTGCCGGTGGGGCGAAAACCGCAACACCAACCAGCACCAGTGATAGTGTCAGTGGGTCCGCATGCGGGCGGTGTACCAATGATTCATCAACGGGGCGTCCGACATATTCGGCGGCGGGAGCATCGTCTTGTTCGGTTTGTCCGGTGGTGTCGGGAACATTGGCGTCACGTGCCACGGGCAGTTACGCGTATTATCCGGCCGTTCATAGTAATGGCGCTGGTGGGTGTTATGCGTATTTCAATGATTCTGATTCAACGGCGACATTTGTAACAATATGTTACTATAATACCACCGATGGTACGTATGGTGGCACAAACAGCTCATGTCAAATCTATGCGCCCAGTGCATGCGCGGCGGGTTACGGTTCGATCATAGCAAGTCAATCTAATTGGACCAGCACCGGGCAGTACGCGGCCTGTAAGGGTGTGGATTGCATGAATGGCAAGGTTTGCGGAACCTGTGCCGCCGGCACGGCCAGTGCCGCCGGTGCAACAACGTGCAGCGCGTGCAGTGCCGCGGATGTGTACCAGGCGTCTACGGGTGCGGCGGCATGCGATTCTGTGCCGGCCGGAAAATACAAGACAAGCAACAGCGCCATAACAGACTGTGGCAGTGGATATTATTGCAGTGCCGGCGTGCGGACCAAATGTTCAGATGTTGGTGGTGGATTATTTACGCAGACCGATACCACGACGGAATCTGTGTCGACGCGGTGTTTCTTGATAACAGATTCAAATGGTGGAAAATATATCGCGAATAGCCAGCATACATCACTGACCACATGTCCGGCGGGTTCGTATTGTCCGGCGTCCGCCAAGGTTTATTACACATTGGCACCGGGTGCATCGTTGGGGGCTTGTACAACACGCACGAAATACAGTGCCGCCGGCGCCGCAAGTTGCAGCCCAGTCACCAGTGGTTGGTATGCAACCGGATGCACCGGCGATAATAACTGTACGGGGCAATCACAATGCACCGGTGCGACATATTGCACAAGTGGTGTGCAATATGACTGTCCAACAAATTATGGTTATAATACATCTGCGGGAAAAACTGCAAATACCCAATGTCAAATACACTGTGATGCCGGGACCTATGTTGCAAGTCCCAATGGTGCATGCGTGAATGTTGGGCTTGGGTACTATGCGGCGGCGTCCACAATAAATTATGGTTCGACCGGGTCGCGCAGCGCGTGTTCGGCGGGGACATATTCAAATGTTGTAAATGGCGCGTCGTCATCTGCATGTTTGACCGCGGGTACCAAGGCATTGACATACAATGGTACCGCGCAAAGTTGTGCGAATATTACGAACAACACCGGGGTCACCGTTACATATGCCACCAAGACAAGTGGAACATGCGGAACATACGGCAACGCGCCAACGATGACGAGTGTTAGCGAAAGTCCGAAAACAATATGCTATAAATTGTCCGCAACGGGTTCCAATGATTGGACCGGCGAATACAGTTGCACCATGGCCAAGGCCGCCGGCACAACGACACTAAGCGCGCCCAGCGGCAGTGTCACGTATCCGACGACGTCCGGGTCATTTACCGTTACGTGTTCGGAAAGTGGCACCGTCACGGCAAGCAGCGGTAACACCAACGTCGCCACGGTCAGCGTTTCCGGCACGACCGTCAATATTACATACAAGACCGCCGGCAGTGCGACCATAACCGTAAATTGCGGTGCGACAACCAATTATAATGCCAGCAGCGCAACATACACCGCGACCGCAAGTAACCGCACGATAACCGTATATAAAAATGGCGGAACCGGGACCTGCGCCAACGCCAGCGGAACCAGCAACGGAACAATAACGTGTTCGTATGGTGGAACTTGCACCGCGCCAACATGGAACAGCAGCACATGCAACATTACAAACGGCAGTGGCGCATCCCAAAAAGTCTTGACCGGATGGACCACCGCAACCAGTGGCGGAACCGCGGTTGCATTGGGTGGATCTGCATCGGCCGTAACATCTTTGTACGCGGTATGGGAATCGCCGGTGTGTTCAATTACAAACGGCAGTGCAACATCCAGTGTTAGTTCGAATACCCCGACATGTGCCGTAACATGTACCGATGGTTACAGTCAGAGTGGATATACGAATACAACAACGACCTTTAACAAGACCGGAACGCAAAACAACAAAACGGTTGCGGCGGTAATTTGTGTTGCGCGGACGTATAAAGTTACATTGGATTCTAAACGGTATACCGGGACATCCGATACAACCGGCACCGCGGCAACATCGGCGGGCACGACCGCGTATTGGTATCGTCACAATACGCACAGTCCATGTTATTACTATACGAAAGAATTGGCGTCTGCGTCCGATGAAGCGACCGGAAATTGCACGGCCAGTGGCGGCGAATATATCACAGTGCCGACATTGACCGGATACACATTTGGTGGATATTTTGTCGGCAAGACTGGAACCGGAAATCAATATGTGAATTCTTCGGGCGGCACAATAAATAATATCTATGCCAGCACCGGCACCGATGGTCGCAAGAATATCACGCTGTATGCGAAATGGACCGCGAATACGTATACAGTTACATATAATTGTAATGGTGGAACCACCGCACCATCGAATGGTACCGCGACATATAATGCCGCATTTACCGCTGCAACAAATACATGCACGCGGACGGGATATACTTTTGCGGGTTGGGGCGTGGGCAGCGCGACAGGCACGACATGGACCAACGGCACAACATGGACATATACCGAAGGTAAAACATTCTTTGCAAAATGGACCGCGAACAATTATTCGATAGCTTATGAATTAAATGGTGGAACGGCATTGCCGGCGGGGTATACCAGGGTGGAATACTTGCAATCAAATGGGACACAATATATCGATACGGGTGTTAATTTCCTGTATGGTGACGAATTCTTCTTTGATTTTATGCCGATAGAGGCCATATCTGAGGAAGCTAAGGGTTATGGTGCGGGTAATCAACTGTCGGTTAACATTACCGGTGGTGGGCGGCGGTCAAATCAAAATTATACCAATGCATCTATGTATGTCGCCCAAACAGATTTGCAATATTCCCCTGTCTTGACGTATGCCAATATGGTGAACAAAAGGTTTACTGAACATTGGACGTTGGATTCTCGTGGCTTCTATTCGGCATTAGTGAATACCACAAGTGGGGCAGGTTATGCAATTTCCAAAACCGGTTTGAGCAGTTCATTCAATTCCAATGATTCCGTTTATTTGTACCGTGATCATAGTTCAACATATTCATACCCAACCAGTACGCGTATTTATGGTGTATGGTTGAAACGCGCAAATGGAACGTATGCATTGAATCTTATCCCCGCGAAACGGAACAGTGATAATGTGTTGGGTATGTATGATACTGTGACCGGGGCATTCAAAACGAATTCTGGTTCTGGGACATTTACCGCCGGCACGGCCCAGGGCACATTGCCATCATCATACACATATGCGGTTGGTGCAACCGTGAATGCGGTGCCGACACGGGCGCATAGTGTGTTCGGTGGTTGGTGCACGGATTCTGCATTAACATCTTGTTCGAATTCTCAAACTGTATCGACAACCGCAACGGGTAATAAAACATTCTATGCAAAATGGACGTGCGAGGCCGGATACAGCGCGAACAGTGGTAATACCGCATGCATTGCGAATACAATAACGATAACCTATGCGAATGGTGGCCACGGGACCGCGCCATCTTCAACGACGTGCACGTATGGCAGCGCGTTTACGGTTGCGTCTGGGATATCTGCGACGGGATACACGTTTAACAATTGGGGCGGTTTTGCGGCCGGGTCAAATATCGTGTGCAATAATGCGACGTTGGGCGTGACCAGTGGTTCCAAGACGTTAACCGCAAATTGGACCGCGCATACCTATACAGTTGTGTATAATGCGAATAAACCGTCCAAGGCGACCGCATCTGTGTCAGGGACCACGGCGAACAGTAGCCACACATACGGTGTATCCAAGGCGTTAACGTCAAATGGATATTCTTTGACCGGTTGGTCCTTTGCAGGTTGGGCAACCAGTGCCGGTGGCAGCGTCGCATATACGAATGGCCAAAGTGTTAGCAACCTTACTGCGACGAACGGGGATACGGTAAACCTGTATGCGGTGTGGACACAGAACTGTATTGCGATTACACTGGATCATCGTTGGTCTTCTTGCAGCAGCGGCAGCGTCACGAAACTTTATAAAAAGGCGGATGATAACGACACCACATATTACAGTGACGCCGCATGCGGGACGGCATATACGGCAACAACGAATGTGAATCCGACGGGTTGTCCGGCCACGTATACTTTCCGTGGTTACTTTGCAACCCAGATAGCAGATGTCACATCAAATACATCCAGTGGTACGTTGTACATAAATAAAAACGGTGCACCGGTCAGTGCACTGCGCGTGAATGCTGCGACAACAATCTATGGTGCGTGGGCGCAAAATTGTTCGACGGATGGTTCTGCAAATTGCGGGTTGGCAATTGGAACTGATGGGTCTGTGACATATACGACCAATTGTGCGGGCGGTTATGGAACGCTTAACGGCGCAAATTCTTCGCGACCAAGTTGCGGTCAATGTGTGGCCGGTACAGCCAGTGCGAATACCAATAATACATGCAGCGTGTGCGGTGCAAATACTTGGTCGAATGCGGGTGCGTCGGGGTGCAGTGACTGTGCGTCGGGATATGGCAATAGTGGCGATACGGCCGCGTCACACGCGGGCAATGCATCGTGCACAATATCGGTAACCGCGGGACACTATATCGGGACCGCCGGACAAAACAGCACGAATTGGGGAACATGTGCCGCCGGAACATATAAGGCCGCACATACCGTTGCGTACGGCGGAACAAGTTCTTGCGCAAATGTTTCCGGCGGTAAATGGAACAGCGGATGCGGAACGGATGCAAATGGCGCCGTTTGCAGCACCAGTTACAGCGGTGGTTCAATTACGGCCGGGTATTTCAGCAGCGGTGGTGGTAAATCTGCAACCCCGACCAGCAGTGATTGCACCAGTGGCAACACATGTGGTAAATGCATAAATGATAGTGCGACAGGGCGGCCGGCATATTCAAACGCGGGTGCGTCATCTTGTTCGGCGTGTCCGGCGGTGTCTGGGACATTGGCATCTCGCGTGACGGGCTATAGTGGATGGTGGTCCGGGGGTGTTCATAATACGATTACCGGATGTTACGTATATCTTTCGGATGATGATCCAGTTGCAACCTATACAACCGCGTGCTATTACAATTCTACCGATGGTGGATATGGTGGTACAAATTCATATTGTGATATTTATCCGTCATATGTATCTGCATGTGCGGCGGGATATGGGTCGGTGATAACGGCAGCCAGTGGTGGATATGGTGTTGACTTTAAGAAAGGTCATGTTTGCGAAGCCTGTGCGGCCGGAACGGTCAGTGCCGAAGGTGCAATAACATGTTCCGCATGCAGCGAGACAAATCAATGGCAGGGTTCGACGGGCAAGGCGGCATGTGATTCTGTGACGGATGGTATGTATAAAAAATCGGACAGCGAATTGCAAAATTGCGGCAGTGGATATTTCTGCAAAGATGGCGTGCGGACGGCGTGTTCGACCCAGGGCGGCGGGTTGTTTACGCAAACCGATACCGCAACGGAATCTGTGGCGACGCGGTGTTTCTTGATAACAGATTCAAATGGCGGAAAGTATATTGCAAACAGTCAGCATACATCACTAACCACATGTCCGGCAGGTTCGTATTGTCCGGCATCCGCCAAGGTTTATTATACGTTGGCACCGGGTGCATCTTTGGCGTCGTGCCCAACATCGTACACATCTGCGGCGGGTGCCAGTGCCCAGACGAACTGTTACCTGGTTGTGGAGGGTGGCAAAGTCCGCAGTGGGACCAGTGGCACAACATTGGCAACATGCGCGGCGGGGACATATAAACCGCAAGATAATGAATACTATGGAACATCATACACATGTGATAACTGTGAAGGGCGGACAAAGTACAGCGCGGCGGGCGCAGAAAGTTGTAGCACAGTGAGCAGTGGTTACTATACAACGGGATGCAACAACAGTGGCAATCAATGCACGGGTCAAACGCAATGCACGGGCGGAACGTATTGC
>JAZROX010000049.1:0-2700 GCA_045648945.1 Candidatus Enterousia sp.
CATGGCTACGATCCGACTTTAGATCGGATATTTTGCGGTTATATCACTTCATATATATTGACACGTTGTAACCAATGAGTTACAATAGTATCATCAAACAGGGCGATAGCCCGGAAAGGCGGTTTCAGTTATGGTAAAGCGTACATGGATTGTAATTTGTGAAAGGAACGGTTTCCGGTTCAATATTTTCGTAAACGCGACGGAAGAACGGTTGCGCGATTACATGGAAACGGAAATTCCCGAAGCGGTAGCGTATACCGGGGCGACCGAACAGGAAATTGAAGCGGCCCGCCTGTTGAAACTTCCGGTTTACCTTTACTGATTGACGTTAACGGACAGGGGCGGGACGCCCGCCCTTGTGGTTAGCGCCAAAGGCGCAAATAAAACGAAGGGAGATTTAACCATGAAACTTGAAACCTTGAAAGACCGCATTGCAAAGGCAGAGGATTTTATAACGAAAAAGGAAAACACGATCCTCAAAAAGACCGAACTTATCGCGAAGAAGAACGCGAAAATCGCCGCGGAAACCGACGAAAACGAAAAGCGTTGGTTAGAATACGACGTCAAACATCTTTCGGAAGACATTTCCCGGTTGAACGACGAAATCGCCGACCGCCGCGCGTCCCTTGAGAAGTACAAGGCCGAACTGACGACGGAAACCGAAAAGGCCGCGTCCCGGAACGTTCCCGCGATTGTTGAGTTTCTCAACAACTGGAAACGGCGCGTTTTCGACTATTACAATGCCGGACTTGTCCCGTGCTATGAACTGAAAGCACACGTTGCGGAATTGGGCGCGAAGGTTCGCAACTTCCGGTATATGACGCCGGAATACGACGCCGCGTATGCCGAATATAAAAAAGCGTGGCAGGAACTTCACGACAAGACGTGCGGCATTTTCGAAGAACAGGAAGTCGTTAACAAATGGGGCCGCAAAGAAACCCGGAAAGTCAAGGTTGAGTCCGGCGAATTTGAGTATTTGCGCCCGTACGATTGCCGGGACAATTACGACGACGCCGTTTCCCGGTTGCGCCGCGATATCGACGAAGAAGCTAACCGGAAATATGATTTCATTGTTGAACGGGTTAACGCCATTTGCGGAAAGATCACCGACGCAAGCGGGCTTTCCGTCGGGGGCAAAGGCGACCTTAACGGACAGATTATCGGCGAACGCGGCGTTGCTTACGTGCAGACCATCGGCGCGGGCGGTTGGAATATTCAATGCTTTCATTTCCGGACGCTTATTCACGAAGTCAAATAACAAACCACAAAGGCCCCTTTTCGGGGGCCTATTTTTCTTTATCCGGACGAATAGACATTGTTATTTAACTGCAAAGGGGTTGACACATTGTAACCAAAGAGTTACAATATAGAAAACAAGGGGCGCGGCCCCGGGACGAACGAAGGGAGAATGAAGCAATGAAGGCTATCAAGATGAAGGATTTGAAAAAGGGCGAGTTTTTCACGCTTAAACCCGTCGAAGAACCGAAAGAAAGTCAAGTGTTCGTGCGCGACGAATACGACCGCACGGAGCGCAAATATTGGGCGGGCAAATGGTCTTGTTACGGGGACGGAAAGTATATCCCGGGCGACCGCGTTGTTTATACCGACTTTTGCTTTTAATGAAAAGGGGGTTTCTGTTATGAGTACACGCAAGGCGATTTATGTCGGGTTTGGCGGCACGGTTCCCCCCGTTGACGGTTGCGGCGAATGGGAAGAAACCCGCGTCTATGTTCATCCGCTTATCGACGGGATTTCTGACGCGCTGTGGAAACGCATTTACAACGAAACGAACGAATACCGCCCCATGTACGGAAAGGACGGTTCGGCGGTATACCTTGACGACGAAAATTATATGATCGTCCGAAAGGTCGGAAAAGAGATCATCAAGATTGCGGACGTGACAGAGGTTGCTTGACGCTTACACGCCGGGGCGGGACGCCCGCCCCGGAAGTAAACGCCAAACGGCGTGAATAAAACGAAAGGGGTTTTCAAAATGGCAATCAAGACATATTTCCTTGTCGAATCAATCGCGACAGCGACAGAACGGAACGAAAATTTCCGGGGTGAAGCACATTTGAGATATTACGGAAAAGAGCAAAAATGCCTTTATTCGGACGCGCCCGACCCGTTCAGCCGCAAAAACGACTTAATCCCGTATTTCGTTATGAAGTACGGATACACGCGGGAGTGCGACGCCCGGCGGTCGTGGATTTACAATCACCCGGAAATCGACCTTCCGTACTGGAACACGGAAGTTTCGATCAAACGGGCGCGGGTCATGCCGTCCGGGAAAGTGCTGATTGTATGACGAAGACAACGCGCGGTTTCAACTGGACGACGGGCCGGTATGTCCGGAAGGCGCTAACACGAAGTTTCGACACGTTGGAACAGGCCCGGCGCTTTGCGGAAGGAAAAGAAGTCGTTGACATATTTACCCGGAAAGGACGGTTTGTCGTGGAATGGGTAAAAACGACGATCCCGAACGATTGACCCGGACGGACAGGCGGCGCACGTTCGCCGCTTGTGGCCCGCGCCAATGCGGGAGAAAGGCAGGAACAACATGATTACTTTGAAACAGCACATTGAAATCGTGCGGGAGAGCGCGCGGAAACTCAAGGCGTGGAAGGAAGAAAGGGGGCGTCGTGCATGACGTGGGCGGCGATGAAATGCGACCCGGCAGAAACGGCAAGAAGTCGGAGG
>JAZROX010000050.1:0-1269 GCA_045648945.1 Candidatus Enterousia sp.
CGAACGGCGCGACAAACGACCGCCACGTTTTCCGCATCGGGCGTCGAATCAAAGACGTTGACGATTATACAGGCCGGAAAAACTGAATTTGTGACAATTGACGGGACCGCATCGGTTCCCAAGACGGGCGGAAGTATTACAATTCACGGCCGTTCCAATTCTTCCAAATTGACATTCGCGTTAACGGGTCCAAACGGTATTGGGCTTGTTTTGCCAACCAAATATATTGCCAATTCCGTTGAAACGAACAACGGAACGGCGATTACGGGCGACCCGGGCGCGGCGCAAGAATATGAATTTTCGATAACCTTTACAGGAATACCGGAAAACACAACGATTTCGTCGCTTGTTTCCCAATTGACCGTTACGACCAACAACAACCAAACGGCGACGTGCGACATTACGCAAGCGGCGGGCGATGCCTATTTGACCATTTCCCCGACGACCATCAATCTTACGGCGGCCGGTACGGCGGAAAGTGTTACCGTATCTTCCAACACGTCGTGGACTATTTCTTAATCAATGACGCAAACAATTGAATGGGCCGACGGTTCCGGCGATAAGATTTACATTAATGCGGATGCGTTCGGGGGAAACCAAACCGTTTTGGTTTCTTCCGACGCAAACGCGGGTTCCGCACGTTCGAAAGATATTACTTTTCAAGCGGGCGGAATTACGCGTGTTCTTACTGTAAACCAAGCCGGAATCCCGACCCAACACACGGTTGAAATTAATCCATCGGCGTATATACCAAAGGCGACGGACGGGGAATGGTATTCGTTAAGCGATGCCGCAAACGCTTATAATGATGAAAACAATACGACGTATGCAATGATTCGTTTAACGCGTGGTTCGGTTGGCGCAATTACGTATATTTATTTTACATTCGATACGTCTATGATTCCGGCCGGGGCAACAATTGATTCCGTGGAAATAAAGGCAAAAATTTTTATAAGCAATGCGCAATCTTCAAGGATTGCAATAAGACAATGCCAAATGTTTTCCGGAACAACGCCGAAAGGTTCGGCGCAAAGTGCAACAACGACTGTGCGTGTTGTAACGTTTTCGGGCGAAACGTGGACACGCCAAGAATTGGAAGATGTACGGATAAGATTTTACGCCGAACGTGGGACAACAAGTCTTAACGGCGATTATTATTTTCGGTTTTACGGCGCAACGTTGAATGTAACTTATACGTATTGATGAAAACAATTGATGCAATCGTAATTCATTGTACGGCCACGCGGGCCGGTCAAGACGTCCACGCAT
>JAZROX010000051.1:0-46941 GCA_045648945.1 Candidatus Enterousia sp.
CAACGATTCAGACATCAAAGTTGACATGTGCGAATGATCCGGATTGCACACTGTGGACTATCGAGGGTCAAACGGTAAATGGTCCAACCCAGCAACAGCAAGGTAATTAATAATCCAATATGGAGAGAATAATATGAACAAGAAAATATTATTAACATCAATCGTATCTGTGCTATCTGTGATAACGATTGCGTATGCGGATTCGATTATGACGTCCAAGGGATACGTTGATACCCAAATAGATACGACCCAGGTACAAATACCTGCATCGAATCCGAACAATGCGACACTGGGTGATACCGTTATGACCTATACCGCGGCGGGCAATGGCACAATTGGTGAACGCGGTATTTACAGTGACGCGAGTAGTTATACGGCAGCGGAAGATGAAGATAAACTGATTACCGCATCGGCGTTAAAGGGTGCGTTTGATGCATTACCGACGACAACGACGACGAAGTTGGTATGTGCGAATGACCCGGCATGCACCCTGTGGACCATCACACCCCAGACGGCCTATGGCGCGGCAGCAAGTGGTGGCGGTGGTGCAGGTGGCACTACAAGTGCCGCCGGAAAAGCACTGGCGTTGTTGTTGAATAACCAGGGATATGATGGCAATCTAGTAAAAACTCCCGCAGATGGTGGTAAAAAACCTTCCCCACCGATATGTCCTGATGAAGTATACAATCAAATGTCAATGTGGGATGGTTGTCAGATGGTATCTGGTTATGATGAAACTAATAATGATGAATATGTAAGTGGGGTCTTTATAACACGTGGCGCATGCAGTACGGTGACCAGCAGTGATGAAGGTGATATACCGGCAAATCAGAGTCAGATAGATGCAGATTATGCCAGTGGTATTGCTGGTAATATTGTAGGCACAAGTTGTTACTGTAAGTTGACCAAGGTGTTTAAGCTTAATGATACGGGATTATCTTATTATGATTTGGTGTCACCGTGGGTCTATGTTGGTACAAGTGATTATTGTAGTGATTGTTCAATTTTATGTAATATGTATGCCTGGTCTTCTGAATTACGTGATGCAATACAATAAGGTACGTATATCAACAAAAAACCGCCCGTTTGGGCGGGTTTTTGTTGTTTAAATTTATTCTTTATAATACATGTTTTTTATGGTATAATCTGGATATTAAATAAAGGAGAAATTAATATGAAAAATACTGTTTCTATATTCGTATTGGCGGCCGCGGTTGTCGCAATGCCGGCGGTTGGTGCCACAAATTGGGGAACCCAGGCCGGTTCGACGGCGGACCTAAGCGGTGCGCCGGCGGTGCGTTCGAACCCGTCAAATGTGAACTATCAAAAATATGAAACGCGTTCCACCACCCGGACATACAGTTCGGATGCCGGTGCGCGCAGTACGGGGGCCGGTGCGTACTATCAACCGTCCACGATGAACCGTTCACAAATGTATCGTTCGTATAATAATGCCGGTTCCGCAACACGCACAGAAACCACGGCACGGACCGAAACAGTGCGTTCGTCGGTGAAACGTAAATATTACCTGGCGCATCCGTTCTTTCAGCCGACCGCCGGTAAATTTGGCGCGATAACAGATTTGTCGTATAACACCGCAAAGTACGATATCGATTTCATCCCAAGTGGCGAAATGTCGGATACGCATGCCAAATGGAGCATGAAGCAATTCGCAATCAAAGAAGATTTAAGTTATGGAATTACAGACCGTTTGGGCGTTCTGTTGATGGGGCGTTATGATATTAGCAAATATAAGTTTGATTGGAAAACCGCGCCGGATGATAAAATGGATGATGACGGTTTGAATATCTTTGGTGCCGGGTTGCAATGGCGTTTTGCCGATAGTGACAAATGGATTGCGACTTTATCCGGGTACTATGAAAGACAAAAAGATGTCGCAAATGAATTTGTGTTGGATTTAAAGGCCGGGTATAAAGTCTCTAAATCGACCATCTATGGTTTGGCACGTGGTTGGTTGGTAAGGTTCGATGAAGAATACTATGGTAACGGTATCACCGGTGAAAACGAATTGGGCGTGGAAGAATCTTTGTTTATATCATATAATAATGATGCGAAAACAACATTCTTTGCCGAAGGTGGTTTGGGTGTGTTCAGTGTTCTGGAAGAAGATTGGACATTGAACCTTGAGGCAATATTCGGTTACTATGATTGGCATAACCAGGCATCAATCAAGGGGGCAATCGGTTGGCAACCGAATGATTGGTTTGCGTTGGAACTGTATGCGAGAACATCTTTCTATGATACGGCCGAAGGTCAAAAGTTGGATTTCTATGGCACGGAATCCGGCGTATGGAGCGAAATGGGCAAGGCCAAATTGGACAAGTATAATGAAACGTCCTTTGGTGGTCGGATAATGTTCTACTTCTAATATATGATAAAGTGCCGGCGACGTAATTCGTCGCCGGATTTTTTTATAACAAAAAATGGGGAGTAATTAAATGCGTAAATTATTGTTCGGATTTTTTGGGGTGTTGATGTGTGCCGCGGCGCACGCGGGTGAATTAAGTGTCGATACGTCGGACCCGTTGTTTTTACAATCGCGCAGCGGATTTGTATCAACCACGACTTTGGATTATTTTGATAATGGTCTGCGTTTGGGACAATACTTTTCGTATGGTTTGATGGACGGGTTTGCCATTGGTGGCAATGTGCACTATCAACAAGATTTTGATGGCCCACAAGATGGTTTTTCCAGTTTTGATATTGGCGGAATCTATCGATTGGGTGATGCATCGGAAAATTCCAATCGTATAATTTATGATGTTTTGTTTGGGTTGAAATTTGGTGGATCACATCGTGTGCGGACGCCGGATTACGCCGATTCTACGTATTACGCGGGTATGCGTTTCGGGCGTCAATATGCGGGTGTGACATTGGCGGGAACCATCAAATCAAGTTGGGTTTTCGATAGCGTGCCCCAAGGTATGGCCTTCATAGATTTTTCACCAGAGGTTTATTTTCGTGTGAATAATAATTGGCGTGTTGGGTTAAATGCCCTTGTGCGCAAGGCAACGAATAAACATTATGATGAAGAATCTTTGGGTATGAAATTGGTGCGTGAATATGGGCGGACGCAGTATGCGTGGCATTTAGACTATGCGTTCGAGGCCGATGAAGTTTCGACGGGTTTGTCGGTAAATATATTATTCTGATGAATCTTTGTTTGCGCGTGCACGCAGCGTATTCCAATATTCCAGACGTTTTTTGATTTCGCGTTCGAATCCGCGTTCGATTGGGTGGTAAAAACTTTGCCGTGACATAGTTTCGGGAAAACAGTTTTGGCCGCTGCACCCGGATTCTGTATCGGGGTCATAAACGTATCCACGGCCGTATCCCATTTCTCGCATCATCTTGGTTGGGGCGTTTAAAATATTTTTTGGTGGCATTAAATTTGATGTTTGTTTTGCCACCGCATAGGATGCCATTTTCGCACGGTCAACCGAGACGCTCTTTGGTGCGGTACCAAGATATATAACCAATTCCGTCAGGGCCAGGTCGCCTTCGGGACTGCCCATTCTTTCATAAACCTGCCACGCGCTTAGCGCCAATTGCATCGCGTTCGGGTCGGCCAGGCCGACATCCTCCATCGCGAACCGGGTCAGGCGACGAAAGATATACATTGGGTCTTGACCCGCGGCCATCATGCGCGCAACCCAATACAGCGCGGCGTCGGTGTCACTGGCCCGCAGGGATTTATGAACCGCAGAAATCATATTGTAATGTTCATCGCCAGCCTTGTCCGACAACGGCGCGCGTTTTTGAATAACAGAATCTAAATCATCAGGTGCCAGATTTTTCTTGAATTTTGCCGATACCAAATATTCCACCGTGTTCAGCAAGAACCGCGCGTCACCGTCCGAAATCTCGGCCAGGTGTTTTTTTGCATCAGTATCCAATGGTAATTTTTTACCCAGATGTTTTTCGGCCCGATCAATCAATGTTAGTAAATCTTCCGTATCCAATGGTTCCAAAACGCCGACATGGCATCGTGATAGCAACGCGTTGTTTAAATTGAAACTGGGGTTTTCCGTTGTGGCACCAATGAATACGACGGTGCCGTCTTCCAAATATGGCAACAGGGTGTCCTGTTGCGTTTTATTAAAACGATGAATTTCGTCAATGAACAATAAAGTGCCACGTCCCAGGGCCGCATTTGTTCGTGCGACCTCCATCGTCTTTTTTATGTCGGCCGTGCCAGAAAATACCGCGGACATTGGGACAAAATCCATATCGACAGAATTTGCCAATGCGCGTGCGATTGTGGTTTTGCCGCATCCCGGTGGGCCCCACAGCAACAGATTAGATAATTTATGCCCATCAACCATGCGGCGGACAATGCCGTTTTCGCCCAATAATGCACGTTGCCCAACAACTTCGTCTATTGTGTTGGGACGCATGATATCTGCCAAAGGTCGCGTTGTATTAGACATTTTATTATTATCTGCTTTTGTGATATAATGATTCTATTAAATAAATAATGCGTTGGCAATTGATAAATTCGCCAACAGACCAAGGGGGAAACAAATGCGTGTCTATGTAAATATAGAAGACAAACGTTGGAAAAAATATAAAATTGATTTTCAAAAAATTGCCGATGCGGTTGGTGGTAAACGGTATTCTGATTCGGAGGTCTCCATAACCTTGGTTGATGATAAATACATTAAAAAAATAAATAAAAAATATCGTGGCATAAACAAGGCCACAAATGTTTTGTCTTTTGAATTGGGGGACAGCATTTTATTGGGTGATATTTTTATATCGATCGATACCGTGATTCGTGAAGCACAAGATGAAAATATGTCGGTCGCAGAACACACCGCGCATATGGTTGTGCATGGGATATTACACCTTATGGGGTATGATCATATTAAAAATTCTGATGCGGAAAAAATGGAAAAGAAAGAAATTTCTATTCTGAAAAAACTGGGTTATAAAAATCCCTATACGGCGGAATCCGCCGTATGCGTTGATAAAGCGTGTTGCCCGGGGGGACGAACATTTAATGGCCTTGGGCGATTTTTTCGGTCGGGTTTTGGGCGGACAATTTTGTATATATTATTTGGAGCGATTGCGTCATTGGGTTTTGCGCCGTTTTATATGTGGTGGGCAACAATTATCGGTATCGCCGGTGCGTATTTGTTAACGTTAAAAACTTTGCCGGGGCATTCGTTATTGGGAAAATTCGCACGAATTTTTCCGTTCAGTGCCGTTTATGCAATGTCCATGTTTTGGTGGGTGTTACACAGTATTTACGTGGTTCCCGAATTGGCGAACCAATTTGCAATATGGACGGTTCCGGGAATTATCGGTATAGGAATTGTTGGTGGAATATTTTTTGCGATTCCGTTTTTGGCAGTATCAAACGTGCGGTTAAATCCGGCGTGCAGGCCATTTTTATTCGCCGCGGTTTGGACGTTGGTTTTATGGATGCGGGAATGGATTTTTACCGGTTTCCCATGGAACCCAATTTCAAATATCGCGATTGAAAATGTATATATTGCAAATTCTATGTCGTTGTATGGCGCATTGGGATTGACGTTTGTGATAGTTGGTTTAATTGCGTCTTTGTGCGAGGTTATTAAAAACAGACGTAACGGATTAAATTGGTTGGCGTTGATATCTTTTATATTGATTGGGGCCGTTGGGATTGTATATGGCATAAAAAATATTCGTATTGCCGGGGATACAAATCTTGCGCGAACGCCGATTGTGCGTATTGTTCAACCCGCACAAAGCGCAACCCAAAAGGCCACGCATTCGCGCAGCGAGGCAATTCAAAATGCCAATTATAATTTACAGGTTATGGCATCTTTGGCGGACACCGAAGGTGAACATGATTTGGTTGTTTTTCCGGAAACCGCATATCCGTTTGTTATGATGCCGGGTGATATAATGTCTTTGCCAATGATTTTGGATAAACCGATAGTCATAGGTTCTAATTATTTTTCCGATGGTGATTTGTATAATTCTTTGTTGGTGACGATGCCGGATGGCACAATTTCCAATGTATACAGCAAATCACACCTGGTGCCATTTGGTGAATACAGGCCGTTTGGAAATTTAATTCCTACGCCGGGAATGTTGTCGCCCGGGGATGGACCGGAATTAATAAATATGAAATTAAATGGTGTGCATTTCACGTTTGCACCGGCGGTTTGTTACGAGATTATATTTTCAGATTCTTTAATTCCGGGACCAACCAATCCAGATGCGATTATCAATATCACAAATGATAATTGGTTTGGAAAAACGCCGGGAACGTATCAGCACCTGGATATGGTGCGGCGTTATGCCATTGAATCGGGGGTGCCGATTATTCGTTCAAATTATTCGGGAATAAGCGCGTTTATTTTATCCGATGGAAATGTGATTGCCGAAATACCGGTCGGTCAGCCCGGTGTGATAGATGGTTCTGTTTGGGGGGCGCATAAAACAATGTATCGTCGTTTGGGACGCGATATGTGGATGATAGTATTGCTTATGCTGGCGTGTATGGCGACGATATGGATGTATGATGTTTCGCGTGAAAACGATTAAAACTTACACGCGAAAATAATTTAAAATCCACACGCGAATCGCCGAAGATAAATTATCGTCGGGTTTGCGAGAATCGTCGATTTCGGCGATAATTGCGGCAACGGATGTTTTTCGACGGTTGGCGATTTCGCGCAGGGCGTCGGCAAAGGCATTTTCCAAAGATACGCTGGTTTGATGTCCCGATAAAGATACAGATATTTTCTTCATATTATATTTTCCCGCCAATTAAACAGTCCAACATCGCGCGATATGGGTCATCGTATTTGCGTAAAACGTTTAGCCCAAGATTATCCAGCATTGTGCAATTACCAAAAGAATCAAACGCAAACCAAAATAAATCGTTTCGGCCAAAAACCGTTTTTCCACGCAGTACAGCAAAGTTGGTCAATTCGTTGTTGATGCCGAAAATGTCCGGAATTGGATGTTTCCCGGGTTTGCCAAATGGCGCCGGTCCAAATATATATCCGGTGCCTAATTTTATTCCGCCACACGTTTGATATAAATCGGTAATAAATTTTGGTAATATTGCCGCACGGATTTTTTGCAGATTTACATTTGCGATATTTATTTGTCCAACCGGCGCAGGTGGTGCAAACGCGGCCCCATGCGATTTTAATACGTCCAAGAATTCCTTTTGTGTCATCGTTTGTTGTCCTATGGTGTTCGGCGGTTTGCCGCAATGCCCGCGGCCATTTGGCTAAGTCGGTCGGATACGCCGTTGCCACCGTTGCCCGATATGGTCGAATGTATCGGCATATAGATTTTCTTGACGGGATTGGGCAGCCAGATTGTTTCGTTTCCGTTTTGTTCCATAATAAACCTATCTATGTTTTGCGATTGCGGAAACGTAAAGCACATAAATAAATTATCGATTTCTAATTTTCCACCCCATATAAGCGGTGTGCGAAAACGTATCGACATATTGTCCGGTATTTCCCGTCCCATAAGCAGATTCATAAATTCTTCGCGGCCCAGGTTCATCATTGCCAATTCTTGAACAGAATCGGACAGTGAACGCATAAATTCACGACATACGGTGCGATATTTTTGAAACCAATCACGTTCGACCGGAACAATGTGCGGGCGAATCGAAACAATGGGCAAATCCGATATTTTCAAATCATTCAAGCGTTTTTCCGCAATCGATTCTGTCCATTGCATTATTGTTTTCCTATGTAATTCGTGACGGTCCCGATATAGGTTGATATTGCGTCAAACAATTCTGCGTCATAATCGTCAGGTTTGGTGTTCGGATGCGATTTTATAAATTCTTGGAATTCATCAATGGTCTTGAATGTAGATATTAGGGCGGGGTCTTGTGATTCATCGGGTGAATTTACAATGCATCCATGAACAAACATGTCATTGGCGGTGTCCCCCAATGTGTCGTCAAAAACCGCAATTAAAGTTTGCAGTGCTTCTTGAATATCGGCCAAAGAAACATTTTCTGAACATACCCATACGGTTCTGTCGTATGCTAACGCAACCACCGGTTTGGTCAACTTTCCAATGTGCGCACATGGCTTTACGATATATCCGGCGTTTTCCATTATGCTTGATATTTCGCCAATATGCGGCGATTCGGTTTGTTTTTGATTGGGTGCGGTTGTGACCCGTGGTGCCAATATGGTCGCGGTGTTTGCCGGACGTGGACGATTGGTCGACATTGCCGTTGGTGGCATTGGACGCGCAGACGTCACCATTGGGCGCGGGTTATTGTTTTGAATCGGTGTTCCCGATTCGGATTGTTTTGGTTGTGGCAAAATGTTTGTCGCGGTTGCGTTCGGTGCAGGTGGCATTTGTGATGGTTCTATGAAAAACATCTGTTTTCTGGGTCGGGTCAGCAGGTAAAGCCCCGTCAGCCCAATAATAATTGCCGCAATCAGTGATATATAAAAATCCAACTTTATTTCTGTTCGATATGCCTGGAGCTCGGACAAATATGCCCAATGCGCCGCAGAAAATATATTGAACCCATATTTAATATTCATCCAAAACGTTGTTGCCAACGTAATGGTTAAAAGCCACAATAGACCCAGTAAAAAATTTCCAAATTTTTTTGTCATTTCGATGAAATTATATCATATTTATGATAAAGTGAAAAGCGTTATGATGAAATCTGATTTTATTTTTGATGATGTTGATTCATTCAAGGCTTTGTGGATTGACGATGATGTTACAGATGCGGCAGATTTGGCGGTCGTGGCAGATGCCGCAATTGGTGGTGCGGTGCCGTTTGTGTCTGTGCCTGTTGGGGTGATAAAAACCTTTTGGCCGTGGGTCGAGGGAAAAAATGTAAAAATTTTGACGCGGTTCGATTTTGAAATTTCAAAAAATCAGAACACCGATATGGTCGTGTCTGAATTTGCAAAAAATTTAACCAATGCATTCAGAACCGGTGCCGACGGAGCCCAGGTTTTTGTACCGGCGGATCAAATTACCGTGTTTGCCGGTTTAGTGTGCCCAATCAAAAGCGATTTGTTTTTTGATCGGTACCTTTCTATAGGGATAGATTTGGATAATATCGGGGATGTTGAATGGGCGGAAATATTTAAGGCTTTAACCGAAATTCGGCCCGATTCGGTTTTACTGGTTGGGCATGTCGAAAAATTTGACCCAAGTTCTGATTTTGCCGGTCGGGTGTTTGGTATGTTGGAAAAATGGGACCTGGATTCGGATTTGCATATGATGTTTGGCAAAAATATGCTGCGCGTGACCCAGGTTTTGCGCCTTGTTCATAAGATGCGACCGGAATTGGAAAAAAATATGCGCGTGTTTGTAGAAAAATAAGTTTTATTTATGGGTTAAAATCATATATTTTGTGGCGTCGGTATGCGCCATGTTTTTTTTCTGGTACCGGGTTTCGATTGTTTTAATTTCCGAATCGCATACGGCCAAGCTTGTGTTTTTAACCTGTGCGCCAATCCAATCAAAGTATTCCCAATGGTCGGTGCCAATTATGACTTTGCCATCGTTGGCGAGGTTCGTTTCCAATAAATTTAAAAATTCAGCGGAAAGCAGCCGGCGTTTTTCGTGCCGTGCCTTGGGCCACGGGTCAGGGTGCAGGACCCAAATTTCAGAAAATTTAAATTTGTTTTTATTTAAAATCAATCGAACATCGTCCGGCCAAATACGAATGTTTTTGTATTCGTCCTTTATAATATTATTATCGTCACATATGGCAGAGAGCAGGGCGGCGACGCCGTTTTCAAACGGTTCGGCCCCAAGAATAATTTTATCTTGGTTGGCCAATGCCAATTCCCGAACATGTTCACCCGCACCGAATCCAATTTCCAAAATATCAATATGTTCCGATTCGTTTGGTGCCGATTTCGGCAATACGTTTTCCATCAGCAGATTTTTGCGTGCCGATAATTTTTTGCCATGACGGCGGCCAAATGTTCTTATTTCTTGTTTTTCCATAATATTAGTATAAAATGCGAATATTGAAAAAACAAGGATTTGATATGAGAACGGGTTTGACGGAAGATTTAATTGCACGCGTTTTGGGCGCGGCGCCGAAATATACACTTGACGAATTAGAGGAAAAATTTCCACCGCGAAATTTGGCCGAAGGCGCCATGGTGACACGTTTTGCGCCAAGTCCCACGGGTTTTATGCACCTTGGAAACCTTTATAGTTCTTTGATTGATTATAAATTGGCACAACAATCTGGCGGTGTGTTTATGTTGCGTATAGAGGATACCGATACTAAACGTGAAGTAGCGGGCGCTGTGGATATAGCAAGAAACACAATGCGTAGGTTTGGTTTTGAATACAAAAATGATGAAAAATACGGTCCTTATTTTCAATCTGAACGTCGTGATATTTACCGCAGTGTTGCCGCGGAATTGCTGCGCAGAGGGTTGGCTTACCCCTGCTTTTTGACCGCCGAAGATATGGAAAAAATACGCGGCGAACAATCGTCTGCGGGGTTTGCGACTGGTATATATGGTGAATTTGCGCGTGATCGTGATATTACGTCCGATGAAATTATAAAACATTTGGATAACGGAGAAATGCCGTCTATTCGGTTGTATTCAACCGGTAATCCGTCACAACGTATTTTCTGTAAAGATGCGGTGCGTGGTTCAATTGGTTTCCCGGAAAACAATGAAGATTTAGTTTTGATTAAGTCAAACGATGGTTTGCCGACATATCATTTTGCACATTTGTGTGATGATCATTTTATGCGCACCACACATGTGGTTCGTGGGGAAGAGTGGTTACCTTCATTACCATTGCATTATCAATTATTCCGTATGATGGAATGGACACCGCCGATTTATATTCATACGGCAACATTGGATAAAATTGACGCAGAAACTGGTAAACAGCGCAAAATGTCAAAACGTAAAGATCCGGAAAATAACGTAGATTTCTTTTTGGCGGGCGGTTGGCCAACCGACGCCGTGATTGAATATTTGGGTAATATTTTGGCGCCGGGTTATGAAGAAGCAAAATTAAAAGGTGCGGTAAAAACTTTCTGGGAATATGAATTAAAGCCAAAGAAGATTCCTATGTCGGGTGGGTTGTTTGATATGAAGAAATTGGAATGGTGGGCCAAAGAATATATTGGCGCTATGTCGGTTCCGGATTTGGTGCGCACGGTGACGACGTGGGCAAATGAATATGGTGACGATAAACAGAAAATGCAGGTTGCCGATTCAAAATACCTGACCGCTGTGTTGGGTATTGAACGTGATAATCCGAAACGTGTGCGTAAAGACTTTGTTACATGGAAACAGACATTGGAAATTGTGGAATTTTTCTGGGACGAATTGTTTGTGCCGAATCGCGAGTATAAATATAACACGGATGTGCTGAACGCATTTTTGGAAACATTTAATATTGCGGATGACAAAGATACTTGGTGGAATAAGATTGTTGAAATTGCACAACGATTCGGTATTAAAAATGGCGAGGTTGCGATGGATTTACGTGTCGCGATGTCTGGTCGTACAAATACCCCGGACCTTTATTCCATAATGCAGGTTATGGGTGCAGACAGGGCGAAAGAGAGAATTAAGGCGGCAATAAAATGACAAAAAATCGTAAAGTTGTTAGAACAAAATTAAAACAAGTTCGGCATGATAAACATGCATCGCGTTTGTTGCGGGTGCTGCGTGCGACGGGGCTGTTTCGATGGGAACGGCGGTCGACGCGTGCCGAAGAAATTCTTAATGTTTTGACGCATGGAATTGGTATCGGCCTTGCCATCGCGGGTTTAACATTGTTGGTAGTGTTTGCGGCGATTTATGGGAACGCTTGGTCGGTTGTGTCGTGTGCGATTTTTGGTGTGACCATGTTCACGCTGTATTTCGGTTCAACAATGTGCCATATAACAATTGGTCGCAAAAGCGAATGTTTCTTTGAGGTGTGGGACAGTGTTGCCATCTATGCGTTGATTGCCGGGACATACACGCCGTTTTTGTTGGTGAATCTGCGCGGGCCCGTTGGTTGGACGGTCTTTGGAATTTTGTGGGCGATTGTAATTTTTGGTGCGGTTGTAAAGATTTGTAATCCGCGTCGGCAACCAAAGTGGGTTGTGGCATTGTATTTAATTATGGGGTGGACGTTATTGTTTATTTTGCCGGCGATGGTGGAAAATATATCACCGCGGGGAATGTGGTTTATTTTGGCGGGGGGATTATCGTACAGTTTCGGTGTGATATTTTACCTGTGGCGGAAATTAAAGTTTTCACATGCGATTTGGCATTTGTTTGTGATAGGGGGCAGTGTGTGTTTCTTTTTTGCCGTCCTGTTCGGCGCCATTTTAGATATAGCGGTTTGATTAGTGTTAGTGGTTAGTGATTAGTAAAACAGCGCATTGCGCCGTCTTTTGGTTGAAATGTCACAATAAAAAATAAAATTCCAGATACCCCCCCACTAGCCACTATCCACTAAAACTAACCGCTATATTGACTTTTCGATTCGGTTGTAATATAATAGCACTTGCTATGAAACAATTTGTGTTTATTTTCACAACTACAACAACTACAACCCCCGCGGGGGTACGGTAAATTATTATTGCGTTTTTAATGGCGCGTTTATATAATCAAACAGTTTCAAAAAATAACAAAAAATATAAGGGAATATTATTATGTCATATCCAATTGAATTGATTCGTCACTCGTTGGCGCACGTTATGGCCGCCGCGGTGAAAAAATTACATCCAGAGGTTAAATTTGCGGGTGGCCCGGCGATTGAAAACGGGTTCTATTACGACTTTGATACAGATTATCGTTTTTCCGAAGAAGATTTTGAGAAAATCGAAAAGGAAATGCGGGAACTGATTAAATCAAATGGTCGTTTCGAACAGCGTATTGTCGATTTAGACGAAGCAAAAAAAATCTTTGCCGACCAACCATACAAAATGGAATGGTTGAACGAATATGATGCGGCCGGTGAAAAGTTATCGATTTATACTTTCCGCGATTTTACCGATTTGTGTCGTGGACCACATGTGGAAAGCTCCAAAGATTTGCCGCGTGATGGATTCAAGATTCGGACTGTTGCCGGTGCGTACTGGAAGGGCGATTCCAAGAATAAAATGTTGCAACGCATTTATGTTGACGCGTTTGAGAATAAAGATGCATTGGATGCGTTCCTTAAAATGCAGGAAGAAGCGGCCAAACGGGATCACAGAAAGATTGGTCCGGCGTTGGGGTTGTTTTTCTTTGATGAAAGATCTCCGGGGGTTCCATATTATATGCCTGCCGGCTGGACGGTTTATCGCGAATTGTACAACTTTTGGTCTGAATATCATGAAAAACATGGATATTTTGAATTTCGTTCGCCGTTGATGAATAAAAAAGAATTGTATGAAACCAGTGGCCATTGGGACCATTACAAAGACAGTATGTTTGTGTTCAAAGAGGATGACAATAATGTTTTTGCCTTGGCACCTATGTCTTGTCCGAATTCAATTGTCGCGTACCAGCATGAACCGCGCAGCTATCATGATTTGCCTTGGCGTATGGCCGATGCAGATATGCTTTATCGTTACGAGAATTCTGGGGCATTAAATGGTTTATTTAGAACATACGAATTTAATCAGGACGATGCGCATATTTTCATTAGCGAAGATATGATAGAAGATGAATACAACCGTATTATTGATATAATTCAATATTACTATAAATTGTTCGATATGAAATATTTTATCAAATTGTCAACCAGACCTGATGACTTTATGGGTGATATTGAGACCTGGAACAAGGCTGAAACAATTTTGAAAAAAATATTGGTTAATCGATTCGGTAATAATGGGTTTGGAATCAAAGAAAAAGATGGTGCGTTTTATGGTCCAAAACTAGATATTCAAATGGTTGATAGTTTGGGGCGTGAATGGCAAACGGGTACAATCCAATTGGATTTCCAATTGCCACGAAATTTTAACTGTGTGTACATAGATAAAGATGGTAATAAAAAGACACCGATTTTGATACATCGTACGGTTTACGGGTCTTTGGGACGGTTTATGGGATTGATGTTGGAACATTTGGCGGGTAAATTGCCTGTTTGGTTGTCGCCAGTGCATGCGGTGATTATTCCGATTTCAGATCGTTGCAAAGTGTATGCGGACAGTATAGCAGAAAAATTGCAAGATGTGGAAATAAGAACTGCTACGGCGGGGTTGCGTATCAAGAAAGATTATTCTTCGGAAAGTATGCAGAAAAAGATACGCAATGCACAACTGAAACAGATTCCGTATATGATAATTGTTGGTGATAAAGAATTAGAATCGCAAACAATATCGGTCAGGCGTCGTGATGGCCAGCAGGAGTTTAATGTCCAGTTAGATGATTTTATCCAAAAATTAAAGGATAAGATTAAAAACAGAGATTTGGATATATAATAATATTCTGTGCGATAAAAACATGTTGCCCCAATCGATTGATTGGGGCATAATTGTATAAAAAGGAAAAAGTATGAAAAAAATAATTCTTGTTTTTATAATGTTGACGCCGGTTGTATTTGCGGCGTGTTCAAAGACATGTGAAACCGAACCTATTATCGCGGAAAATCATAAATTGATTGTTCCGCCACACTTTGGTGCACGGCCTGCAAAATAATTTTGTTATATCATTTTTTTATGGTATAATATGTCTATTGATAAGGGAGAAACCATAATGAATGATGAAAATTTAGATTTATTGGACTTGGACGATACCGATACGCCCGTGGATGATAATTTGCCGGATGCAACGCCTTTTGCGGCGCCACGTCCGCATCGTCCGTGGTTGTTGTTGGTTATCGGATTGGCCATAATTATTTTGGCGGTGTTTATTATTATCCGCGTGGTGGGCAACAATTCTTCGTCGTCTATCGATGTTGATTTGGGCGCGCCGATTGTTGTAGAGGAACGTCCGGTCGATGTTCAACCGGAACCAGTACCGGCCCCGATGCCGCAACCGGTTCAACCTGCGCCGGCCCCGATACCGCAGCCGGCACCTTTGGTTGTTCCGCCGGTCGCACAACCGGCCCCGGTTGTTCAACAACCCGCCCCGCAACCGAATCGGAATGTGCGCGTTATCGAAGATAGAAAAGAAGTGACGTTTAATCCGGCACGTGCAAGTGCGACACCAAAGCCAATCAAGGCGCCGGCACCCAAGGCGGTAAAGACGCCGACGAAACCAAAACCGGCACCGAAACCCGCCGCGCAAAAGGTTGCAAATGGTGGTTGGTATGTCCAATTTGGTTCATACAGCACGCGCAGCGCCGCCGAAGCATCCGAGAAAAAGATTCGTGCGGAACACCAGAGTTTGTTTAGTGGCAAACAATTCGTGATTTTGGCCGCGGTGTTGCCGAATGGAACAACAACATATCGTTTGCGTGTGGCGTTTGCAAATTCGAACGATGCAAATGGATTCTGCCGTAATGCAAAATCCGACGGATTAGATTGTTACGTGGCACGTTAGTGAAAGGAGATAACAATGTTTGGAAGATTAGGTTGGATGGAAATATTGGTCATTGTTTTGTTATTGGTCATATTATTTGGCCATGCCAAGATTCCAACAATGATGAAAAACCTGGCCGGGGGTATTAAAACTTTCAAGAAAGAAATGAAAGAAGATGATACCAAAAAGGCGACGGTGAAAAAATCACCTACGAAAAAGACAGAGGTGAAACGACCCGCAACAAAACGTCGGGTGGTTAAAAAGAAATAAAAACGAACAGGCGATTTTCATCGCCTGTTTTACTTTTCGTGTTTTTTTGCGTTCCGTGAATATAGAGAAAAATATTGACGCTGTGCGTATTTGTATTACTATGAGTATCGTATATAATAAGTAAAAAGGATAAAAAATGACACTTGCCGATGTTATAAACCAAAGAAAAGATGCAGGAAAGAGCATAGTTATTGAACGCTATAATAAAAGGCTTCCTGTTATACAACAGCAAAGGAATTTGTTCGGAAAACTAAAAGAACGCGTGGTAGATTATAGATACTGGAATTGGTATTCTGTTATTGAAAATGGAATTGAGTGGATCAAAGTTGGGGCTGCGTTCAGTGGTGGTGAACCGTTGGCAAATGAGTGGTTTGAGTATGGAAAAAGAAAGCCCCAGGACGCCAGATTCGATGAACTTGTGCAATCGATTTATGATGATGTTGGGAATTTGTATCAAGAACAGGAGTCGGAGAAACTAAAATTGCGTAAAGCAGAACGTCAAGAATGGGCCGCCCAAATAGAGGCGCAGAAAAATAAGCTGTATACTCAAATGTTTTCCGGGATTCAAAAAAATAGATAAAAATAAAAAATGGCGGTTTTTCAACCGCCGTTTTTTGTGATATAAAAAATCCAGAAATGTCTTGACAATGTTATTTTTTTGTGTTATATCTGTCTCGTAAAATTTAACCAAAAGGGGTGATTATGGGTATATTTAATAGAAAAAGAGCGCGACAAAATATTGCTCTTGTGCAGGAACCTGTTCAGACACAAAAATCAGAGCAAAAACAATTTGTGCCATCGGGAAATATTGATGATTTGATTGATATGTGTTTGAAATTGGTTTATCAAGATAATAATAATTTTGATGTGTATAAAGATACTATTAAATATAGATTGAGTATAAAAGGAGACGATATTTTTAGAATATACTTCCCGAGAAAGGATGGGAGTAATGTGACAATCCAAGAAATTTATGAGTTGGTTGTTGCGGAAAATGGTAGGAACGGTTGGAAGTATCCTATTGAAGCTAATAGTGAAAATGAAAAAAAGTTAAAATTAGTAATAGATTTTTGTGATAGAAAACTAGAGATGGAAAGTGCAATAGAAAAATTAAGAAAACAAGTTCAAAAGCAACAATACCTTAATAAAAGTATAATGACTGTTAAAAGTTATTTATAAAAAATGGCGGTTTTTCAACCGCCGTTTTTTTATGTTTAATTTCTTATCCACGTTTTTCGTGTTCTTCTTGTTCTTCGATTGTCATTGTGGCCAATGGGCGCGCCAACATACGTGACAGGCCGATTTCATCACCGGAAATAACACTGTAACCAAATGTACCGTTTTCAATTCGTTCCAATGCGGCATTTATTTTGGTCAGCAAATTGTTCGCACGTTCCGCGGTCCGCAATGTCATAGTGTTTTCCTGTTCCGCAACGGCGATATCCGAATCGTCGCCCGTTATATTTGCGTTTGTTTTATTTACATTATTGATATAACTTAACGCCGATTCGTTTTGCTGTTGAATTTCTTCTTTTTGTGCATTCAGCAATTGATAAAAATATGCCAAATGTTCCGGACACATATATGGTTCAGATTTTTTTGGGGTGTATTTCGGTGCCAATTCAATATTTTTATAGTTTTGTTTCGCCATTTTTTAAGCCTTTAATTCATTAATCCAATCTGTCAATGTTTCTTGGTCCATTAAACCGCTGCGTGCCTCGACCAATTCGCCATTTTTGAATGCCAAAACACTTGGAATACCACGGATGCCAAATTTTGCCGGCGTGCGGCGACCTTCTTCTACATTGAATTTTATAAAGTTCACATCAGGAATCTTTTCAGATGTTTCTTCAAATATGGGCCCAAACATACGACACGGACCACACCACGGTGCCCAGAAATCGACCAATGTTAATGCGCCACCTATCATGTCAGTAAAGTTATCATCGTTTGCGTGTTGTATCGCCATATTTTTCTCCTTTGCTGTTGATATTTCGCACAAGTGTATTATAATCGTAAAAAAAAGCAAGAGAAAACGTAAAATGAATAAAATCATATACTTAGATGCCGCGGCCAGTGCACTAAAACCAGAATCGGTAATAGAGACCGAGGCGCGATTTTTACGTGATTCTTATGCCAACGCGGGACGCGGAGTGTGTGGCCGTGCGGTGGCGGTTGATGACATGGTTGCAAATGCGCGTGCGCGCGTTGCAAAATTTATAGGCGCAAAACCGAATCAGGTTGTTTTTACATCGGGCGCAACCGATGGATTAAACCGAATCGTAAATATTTTATCGCGCCAGCCTTGGTATCCTGAAATGTCGACCTTTGCGGTGTCTGATTTGGATCACCATTCGGCGCGTATGCCGTGGGAGGCGTTATTGCATCGTGGTAAAATTAGAAAAATGTTCAAGTGTGAATTGGATAAAAATCTTGATATCGAAATCGATTCTGTTCCGAAAACAGATTTTTTAATTATAACCGCAATGTCTAATGTTTTGGGACGGGTGCAAGATGTCAAAAAAATAATTGCCGCGGCGCGTCGGAAAAATCCAGAGGTTGTCACAATTGTCGATGCGTCACAATACGTTTTTCATAAAAAAATAGATGTGAAAAAATGGGATTGTGACTTCTTGGTTTTTTCGGGGCACAAAATTGGTGCGGATACGGGTGTCGGGATTTTATATATTCGTGATTCGGAAAAATATTTCCCCGATAAATTTGGTGGTGGAATGGTGTCAAAAATTTCGGATGCACAATGGGTTTTGAATGGCGCGCCCGAAAAGTGGGAGGCCGGGACCTTGCCATTGACCCAGATTGCGGGATTGATTCCGGCAATTGATTATTTGGAACAAAATCGTCCAAATTTAGATTTGATAAAATATGCCTATGATGAATTATCAAAATTACCACGTGTGAAAATTTTAACCAAACGCGATGCGACGATTTTAAGTTTTGTGGTTGATGGTATGCATCCGTTGGATGTTGGCGCATTGATTGGGGCAAATAATATTTGTGTGCGTGCGGGTAATATGTGCGCGTCTTGGATTCATAAATTAATTGGTGTGTCGGGTTCGATTCGGTTATCGATTGGCCCATGGAATACGATTGCGGATATTAAAAAGTTTGTATCTGTGATGAAAAAGATTGTGAAATAAAATGGCGTGGACAAAAGAAGATATTATCGCGGCACTTAAAACCGTATTCGACCCGGAAATCCCAGTGAACATTTGGGATATGGGTTTGGTGTATGATATCATTATTTCGCCCGATTCGGTTGTGATAAAAATGACTTTTACCAGTCCGACATGTCCAATGATGGAGGATATTTTGGCCCAGGTTAAAATGGCGGTGTCGAATGTTGTTGCGCCGACACCCGTTAGTGTGGAATTGGTTTGGGAACCGGCGTGGGATTTGTCGCGTATGTCTGATGCGGCACGTTTAGAATTAGATTTAACAAACAGTGGGTGGTAGTTGTGAATTTTGAACAAATTAAACATTTATTAGACATAACCGATGACCCGGCAACACGGTTGGAAATATTGATGGATATTGGACGCGAATTGCCACCCGTGCCGGCCGGTGCCGCGTGTACCGAGATAACCGGTTGTGCGTCGTTCGTTCAAATATGTCGTGATGGAAATAATTTCTATGGCGTGGCCGATTCGGCCATTGTGCGTGGTATTGTTGCGGTGTTTATATCGTTGGTGAATGGAAAAACATCGTCCGAGATAAAAAAAATGGATTTAGAAAAAATATTTGCCGATTTGAAAATCAATGTTGGGGCCGCGCGATTGAACGGGGTAAATTCTATGATTCGTTTTTTCAAGAATTTATGATAGAATAGGACGATAAGAATTTAATCGGAAAGGTAAAAATGAACGAAGATGAAAAAATGTTTCGCATCGGGATTGGGATGCTGGTTGTGATGGTGGTGGTAACGGTCGTGTTACAGGTTTGCTATCGTGCACAAAATCGTGAACGTGAAAGGGTGCGTCGTGAAATTGTGCAAACACAACAAGATATCGCCGTGGCCCAGGCAAAGTTTGCGTCCCTGGTGCGGCCGGAAAGTTTGCGGAACCTGGTGTCGGGGACGGTCCCGCGGGCCGAGGTGGTAAGTTTTCATAAATCTGTTGAAATTGGCGAATTACCCGATAGAATAAAGTGATGTTTGAAGTAGGACGGGATATTTTTAAGCATGGTTTTACAGGCGTTGGCGGAAACGCATTGGGGCACAGTCGTTTGCGCTTTGTGTATGGTGTATTTTTGGTGGCGTTTCTGGTCTTTGCGGGGCGGACCATGCAATTGGCAATTCAGGGAACGAATCGTGCGCGGCCAATTGGTGCAGATGGCGAATGGGGCGTTAGTCGTGCAGACATTGTTGATCGCAATGGTGATATATTGGCAAAAAATGTTATGTCAGGGCATATAACGCTGCGTCCACAACAGGTTAAAGACCGGGATGCCGTCGCAAATATGATTCACGAATTATTCCCGTATGAATATTCTGTGAATAATGTGTTGAAGTTGTTGGATTCGGGACGTCGGTTTATATACATCAAAAAATATGTGTCGGATTCTGTACAGGACCGGGTTGCATCCGCAAAAATTGCAGGGCTGGATATAGAATCGGTCCAGGCGCGTCGATATCCAAAACGTCGGTTGTTTTCGCATGTTGTCGGGGTTGTTGGAAATGATGGACATGGGTTGGAAGGTGTGGAACGGACATACGATGCGTATCTGCGGGACAGCAGTACCCCATTACAATTGTCTTTGGATTCGCGTGTGCAATCGGCGTTTTATGAACAATTGTCCGCCGCAATGCAAAAATATCGCGCAAAAAGCGCGATGGGGATGCTTATGAATTCCAGTACCGGCGAGATGATTGCTATGGTGTCTTTGCCGGATTTTGATCCGGAAAATTTGGGTTTGGATTCCACGGCACGGCGCAGTTTTATGCCGATGCGTGGGGTTTTTGAAATGGGGTCGATTTTCAAAGTGTTTAATACCGCAATGGCGATGGAAAATGGAATCAAGAAAGAATACTACGTCAAAGAACCGTTTAAAATTCGTGATAAATTCGGGCGCGTTGCTGCAACGATTCATGATGTGCGCAGTTTTAAACCGCCACGTCCCAATTTAAGTGTCGAAGAAATAATGTTGCATTCTTGTAATGTAGGCAGTGTGCAAATTGCATTGGATTTGCCGGATGGAACACAACAAGAATTCTTTCATCGGATTCATTTGGATGAACCATTGAATCTGGAATTTGGTAAGACTGAATCACCGTTAACGCCACGTAAATGGGGGCCGACAGAACGTGCAACGGTATCGTTCGGACATGGTATTTCGGTGACGCCCATGCATTTGTTGTTGGCGGTAAATTCTATGACAAATGGTGGTATTTATATTTATCCAACACTACAGAAGCGAAATTTTGGACCACTGCGCGGGGAACGTGTTTTGTCGGATGAAATTTCGGCACGGTTGCGTGGTGTTATGTTGCGGATTGCCGAAGAAACAACCGCCAAGCAGGCACGCATCGCGGGTATACAAATTGGTGGAAAAACCGCAACGGCCGAAAAACGTGTGAATGGTGCAATTGATAAATTCAAGAATTTAACCGCGTTTGTCGGAATTTTCCCTGTTTCGGCACCCCAGTATATTATATTGGTTGTGTTGGATGAACCCAAAGGCACAGAAGGCACGTATGGTTTGCGGACGGCGGCGTGGAATGCCGTGCCAACCGCAGGAAAAATTTTAGACAGCATACTGCCATTGCTATTTGAATAAATTTGTATTATAATTATCCCGATAATAAAAAAAGAGAATAGCGTTGAGAAAGATAGTAGAAAAATCCATGCTGGGGCGGGCATGGGTTGTGGCAGATGATAATAATTATTCCGGGACGGGCGAAGATGATTTGTTGCGTCGCGTGTTGTCGCACCGTGGTATTGCGGATGCCGATGTGGAAAAATTTTTAAATCCATCTGTGAAAGATTATATGCCCGATCCATTTGTTTTGCGTGACATGCAGACTGCGGCGCGTGTAATTTCCGATTCGATTTTAAAAAATGAAAAGATTGCGGTCTATGGTGATTACGACGTCGATGGAATTACGTCTACGGCGATTTTTGTAAAATACCTTAGGATGATTGGTGCCGATGTTATGTGGCATTTGCCGACGCGTGAAGGTGAAGGATACGGTTTGAATGCCGATGCAGTGCGGACGATTGCGGAATCGGGTGCAAAATTATTGGTCACGGTTGATTGTGGTATAAGTGGTAGCGTCGAGGTTGATTTGGCGCGGTCTTTGGGTATGCGTGTGGTTGTGACGGATCATCATTCGCCCGATAATACCCTGCCAAACGCCGATGCGGTGGTTAACCCAAAGCGCGCAGATGACGAATCGGGGTTGGTGTATTTGGCGGGTGTTGGTGTTGCGTTTTTAACTTTGGTTGCGGTTAATCGTGAACTAAAAAATTCTGGCCGTGCGGATTTTGTGGAAAAAATAAAATCTATCAATTTGTTGAACTTTTTGGATTGTGTCGCGTTAGGAACTATATGCGATACGATGCAGTTGGTTGGATTAAATCGCGCATTTGTCGCGACGGGGTTAAAGGTTTTAAATCTGCGTCAAAATTTGGGATTGCGGATTTTGATGGATATTGCACGGGTCGATAAAATTTCGGTATATTCGGCCGGGTTTGTCATTGGGCCACGTCTTAATGCGGCGGGGCGGTTGGATTCTGCGTCGCCCGCATTGGATTTATTGTTAACGGATAACCCGTTGATTGCGCATGATTTGGCAACAAAATTGGATGCGATGAATCATGAAAGAATAGATATACAAAATGCGATTATGATTCAGGCAACCGATATTGCAGATCGCCATTGCGCGGACGGTCGGTGCAGTTTGTTTGTCTGTGGTGATAACTGGCACGGGGGCGTGATGGGCATTATCGCCGGTCGGTTAAAGGATAAATATAATTTGCCAACATGTGTTGCGACGCGCGTGGATGGAATGATAAATGGGTCGGGCCGTTCGGTTGCCGGTGTCAATTTGGGTGCGATAATTCATGACGCGTTGGAACACGGTATTGTGTGTGAAGGTGGTGGACATGCGGCGGCGGCGGGATTTTCTTTGCCGGCCGATAAAGAACATGAATTTTGTGAATTTTTGGAACGGTCGGTTTTGGACCAATTGAATGGCTTGCGGCCCGCAAATGATGTAATGGTTGATTTGGAAATGGATGCAGGTGGTGCAACAATGAAATTGGTGAAAAAATTAGAGCAATTAGAACCATTCGGTCAAGGTAACCCAGAACCAATGTTGGCCCTGCATGGCGCGATTTTAAATCGTTCCATTGTTATGGGGCATGGCGGGGTACACCTGCGTGGGGATTTTCGAACATCAACCGGGGCGCGGTTGGAATTTGTTGGTTTTAATATGGTCGGAACACCGATTGGTAATTTTTTACTGGACGATGCGAACATAAATACTAAAATGATGTTGTTGGGCCGGTTGAAAGAAAATTCTTATAACGGTCGGACAAGTGCACAATTTATATTGGAAGACGTCGCAATATGATATCTGTTGACCAAATAAAAATCTTTGACGAAAAAATCAGGGCCGCACGCTCGATTATTTTGTTTGCGCATAAAAATCCGGATGGGGATGCGCTGTGTTCAATGTTGGCCTTGGCGCGTTTGATTGAAACAAATTATGGTAAAGATGTCGTTTGCACATATGATGGAAATATTCCAGATAACTTGGACGAAGTACCATTGCGAAAGCGGGCGCGTTTCTTTGAACGTGTGGAATTTGATGCGCCTTTTGATGTTGCGATTGTGTTGGATTATGGAATCGAAAAAAATATTGGTGGACCACATAAATTTTTAGAAAACGCCGGATTCGTCATAGAAATAGACCATCACATAAATGAAAATAAAATTGGTGCGTTGTGTATCGATGATGTTGATGCCGCCGCCACGGCCGAGATTGTATATAACCTTATGATTACGTCGGGTTGGTCATATGATTTGGTTGCGGCGCGATTGCTTATGATTGGCATAATAACGGATACCGGGTACTTTAAGCACGTAAAGCGTGGCGATATTATGCGTATAGTTGCGAGTCTGGTCGATTTTGGTGTTGATATTCAACGTATTATAAATGATTTGGCAAATAAGCCACGTAAAACGGTTGTAACCGAGGCCGCATCTGTGGGTGCCACGGAATTCTTTTATGGTAATAAATTGGCAATTGCAACCATTAATGCCCAGCAGTATAAACATATTGATGGCCGTGGGGAAACGGCTTTGAATTTGCTGGGACAAATTCATGGTTTGCAATATATGGTTTTGTTAAAAGAACAAAAGCCGAATCAAATTGGCGTGTCTTTGCGTGGACGCGGGCATGCGGTGGACCAAGTGGCGGTGGCCCTGGGGGGGGGTGGACATGAATTTGCCGCCGGTGCCGTTGTTGCGGACAGTTTGGAAAATGTAAAAAAACGTATTCTGGAATTATTCAAGGGGGGTATAAAATGAAGAAATTTTTAATTGCATGTTTTGGTGCGGCTTTGGTCATGCCCGGGTTTGCGGCGGTGGATAATGCGTTGGTTATAAACGCAGAAAAATATTTAAATTCGGTCACGGGGCTTTCGGGTGATTTTGTACAGACAAATAATGGCAAGGATGAATTGGGAACTTTTTCAATGTTGCGTCCGGGGCGTGTACGGTTGGATTATAAAAATATGCCGGTTCAATTGATGGCGGATGGTGCAGATTTGTATTTCTATGATAAATCATTGGACCAGATTACGACGGTGCCGTTAACCAGTACGCCCGCCGGAATATTGGTGCGCAAGAAAATAGATTTACAAAATGCGGATATTCATGTTGTTGATACAACGGAATCAAAAAATACTTTCACATTGAAAATGAATCTGCGTGGCCAAGAAGGTTTGGGAAATATGTCGGTTGTGTTTAATAAAAAACCGGTTTCGTTAAATTCTTGGACGATTGTCGATGCAACCGGAAATAAAACGGATGTTAGGTTTGGCAATCTGAAAGCAAAAACAGATTTTGGTAAAAACTATTTTCAAATTCAACGGCACAAGACAGTCAGCACCAGTGGTGGTGATGATTTCTATGATTAAATATGTTCGGAATAAGTTGGGCAGAATTTATCGTTATTTTATTGGTCGCAATTTTGGTTGTGCCGGGTCGTTATTGGCCGGATGTTGCGCGCGCATTGGCGCGGGCCGTTAAATTTGTTCGTGGGTTGGTTTGGAAAATTACAGATGCGTCTGAAAAAATCAAGGAACAAATCGAGATGGAAGAACCGTTGGATGAAATTGTGAATAGTACCACGCGTGATGTGTTGGATGCGTTTTCTGTTAAAAGACCAAAACGAATTAAAAAGCAGGGCAGGGCGTCAAGATGAAAAAGATGACAATGATGCAACATTTTGCCGAACTGCGTCGTCGCATACTGTGGACGTTGACATTTTTTATTGTGGCGTTTGGGGCCGGGTGGTTTGTCGCGCCGTTTATTCAAGAATTTTTAACCGCGCCATTGATTAGTGTTTGGAATGATGCGCAATTGCTCTATACGGGAATAACCGATGGGTTGATGATAAATCTGTCGTTGTCGTTGTTGGTTGCGATTATGTTGACTACGCCGTTTGCGTTGTATCAAATTTGGGCGTTTATTGCGCCGGGGTTGCATAAAAATGAACGTGATTTTGTTGTGCCGATTTTTGTGCTATCGCCGATTTTGTTTTTGGTGGGCGCGGCGTTTGCGTTTTACCTGTTGTTTCCGACCGTGTTTGGATTTTTTATAGAATTAAACGAATCGGCGCCGGTGCCGGCGATAGTAATTCCGGTGGCGCGTGATTATTTGGGATTCGCGATTGGTTTGTTAAAGGTCTTTGGAATCGCGTTTCAATTGCCACTGGTTATGGTGTTGTTGAATCGTGCGGGCGTGTTGTCGCGGGAACGCGTGGTTGCGATGCGACGCTATGCGATAATATTTATCGTGATTGCGGCGGCGATATTGACACCCCCAGATGTGGTTTCGCAAATATTGTTGGCCGTGCCTATGTGGGCCTTGTTTGAAATCAGTATTTTATTTATGAAGAAATAGTTGCAAGACCAGTTATACAAACAAATCTTTTACAAATTGGGCATGTTCGGTAATAAAGCGGAAACGGAATTCAGGCTTTTTGCCCATTAATTCGGACACGATAGTGCGGGTCTTTTCAGTGTCTTCCGCGCCTTCGTCCGTGCGTGGTGGCAAATCGACACGAATCAGGCGACGTGTTTTGGGTGACATGGTCGTTTCCTTTAATTGATTCGGCATCATTTCACCAAGTCCCTTGAATCGTGATATTTCAACGCGTTTGTTTTTGTATTTCCCGTTCGTTAGGGATTCCAATTCTTCGTCACTGTCCACATATACCGATTCGGTGCCGTGGGTTAATTTATACAGCGGCGGGCAAGACAGATATAAATGTCCCCCATAAATCAATTGCGGCATCATTTGGTAAAAGAACGCCATAAGAAGTGATGCGATATGACTGCCGTCGACATCGGCATCGGTCATGATAATAATTTTTTCATATCGTAATTTAGTGTCATCCCAATCTTTGGCGGTGCCGGCGCCGATGATATCAATCAAATCATTTAATTCGCGGTTGTTTCCGAATCGTTCATCAGAATTGGATACAACATTCAATACTTTCCCACGCAGCGGCATAATCGCCTGGGTTGCACGGTCACGGGCCTGTTTCGCGGTGCCACCCGCCGATTCGCCTTCGACAATAAACAATTCTGTTCCGGCGACACCATGTTTAGAACAATCGGCCAGTTTCGCGGGCATACGAATGCGTTTAGTTGGGGTTTTGCGTGCAACCTCTTTGACCTGTTTTACGCGAATGCGCGCATTGGCCAAGTTTATTATAAATTCCAACAAAGCGTTTGCGGTTTTCGGGTCGGATGCCAAAAACATTTCCCACGGATCACGCAGGGCGTTTTCGGTATACTTTGCAATTTCGGGGTTTGACAATTTTTCCTTGGTCTGGCCCAGGAATTGCGGCGTTTTATAGAACACGGATACAATCGCCGCGACCGAATCGAACACGTCTTCGCCGATAATGTTTGCGGCGTTTTTATTGTTTACCTTTTCCCCGTATGCCTTAATTCCACGGGTTATAGCAGATTTAAATCCACTCTCGTGCGTGCCACCGTCGATTGTTGCGATGGTGTTGCAATATGAAGAAAAGAAACCATCATCCGATGCCGCGCCATTTTCGTCGGTTAAAAATGTTAGTGCCCATTCTACACGGCCCGCGTCATCCGGAAAATCAACCGAACCGGAAAACAGTTTTGGTAAAATGCGTGGTTTATCGCGGGTCTTTTCATCCAAGAAATCCGCCACGCCGTTCGGATAATAAAACGTTGTGTCGGTCGGGATTTCCATATCCGCGGTTACCAGTTCCGGATTGCAATGCCAATCAATTTTGACCCCACGCGAAAGGAAAGATTTTGCACGCGCCATGCGATAAATCTTGACCGGTTTAAATACCGCCGATTCGCCAAATATTTCATCATCAATCGTGAATTTTATGGCCGTTCCGTGTGCGCGTGTCGCATTTCCGCGTGTCATTTTTGATGTTGGCCGGCCCCGCGAAAAAGTTTGGTGCCATTCGTAACCGTCGCGTGAAATTGTCACGTCCATATTGGACGAAAGGGCGTTAACAACCGCACTGCCCACGCCGTGCAGACCGCCACTGGTTTTATAAACATTATTATTAAATTTGCCGCCCGAATGCAGGGTCGTCAATATAACCTCTAGCGCGGATTTGCCGGGATATTTTGGGTGCTCATCAACCGGAATGCCGCGGCCATCGTCGATAATTTCTATGGTTTTAGAATCAATTAAATTCACCGTGATTTTTTTCGCAAAACCGGCAACGGCTTCGTCAATGGAATTGTCCATAATTTCCACCGGCAAATGATGCCATGCCTTTTCGTCTGTGCCACCGATATACATCCCCGGACGTAACCGGACAGGTTCCAAACCTTCCAAGACCTGGATATCCGATGCGTCATAAGAGTGCGAATTTTGTTCAACCATAGTGCATTTATTATTAGAACATTATTTTGTTTTTCGCAAGGGTAAACATAAAAAATGTGTAAAAAACGACCACCCGCATGATGGGTGGTCGATTAGTTTTATTATTTTAGTGTTCTTTTACTCTGGGTGGAAATGGCACATATGCGCCTAAAGTCAATTCTTGTATACCTGATTCATGTTCGATAAATTTTGTGCGTGTCCAATACCCCTGTTTTTCTGCTTCTTTTGCCCGTTTTAGAAAATTCTTAATGTGTCCACTAAGCACTATGGAACGCATCCAATTATTATATTGTTCTTCGTTATCGGTTTCGCATGCCGCAATAAGCCGCAATACGCTCATTTCTTGTTCAGTAAGAGGGCGTTTTAAGTAAAAATTCGGTATTTGCTCAAGTGGCAAATCACGATATTTTTTATTGTGTTCGACTTCTTTTTCTAAATCTCTAAGTAGTCTATCCATGTTTTGCTCCTTTTTATCTGTTTATAAATATAGCACAAAAAAATAATAATGTCAAGTCCAATAAGAATATTAGTGGGCTTGATTTTATGAAAAACCGCATTATATATTTATGCAAGAAATAAATACGGACCGTTAAAATGAATAAAAATCCTTATGAAGTTTTGGGCGTGGCGCGCGATGCGTCGGACGCCGATATCAAAAAGGCATACCATAAATTGGTTATGAAATATCATCCGGATAAAAATCCGGGGGACAAGGCCGCCGAAGAAAAATTCAAAGATGTTAATAATGCATTCGATATCTTGAAAGACCCGCAAAAACGTGCGGCATACGACCGGTATGGCGATGCCGCGTTTGCCGGTGGAAATGGCGCATCGGCCGGAATGGGTGGAAATCCGTTTGGAAACGGTGCGTTCCATTTTGATATGGGGGGCGGCGCAGGAATGGAGGATATATTGCGTGAGGCGATGCGTGGGTTCGGTTTTGGCGGGTTTGAAGGCGGAACGCGTGGCGCGTCGGCGCGCGCGCGCGGCCGCGATTTGTTGGACGAGGTTGAAATTTCCCTGCGTGATGCATATTTTGGTAAAACGCATACGGTTAAATTTTCCAGTAATGTGAAATGTGAAAAATGTAATGGTTATGGGACCGCGGACGGAAAACCGGCCCCGGTATGTTCGCGGTGCCATGGGACGGGTTATGTCAATGTTCAGCGTGGATTTTTCGCAATGCAGACCCCGTGTCCGGAATGTAACGGTTTGGGCCATAAAATTGATAAAAAATGTTCGGAATGTGATGGCGCGGGCGTTGTTCATAAAAATCGGACGATTGATGTAAAAATTCCGGCCGGTATCGAAGACGGGGCGCGGTTGCGCCTGGGTGGCCAAGGCGAGGCCGGTATAAACGGTGGTCCGGCGGGTGATTTTTATTTGGATGTGCGTGTACGTCCGGATGATAAATTTGCGCGCGATGGTGCGAACCTGGTGATGCGTGTCGATTTACCATTTACGACACTTGCGTTGGGGGGTGAGATAGAAGTTGAAACAATCGATGATAAAAAATTATCTGTCAAGGTGCCCAGTGGTACCCAGACGAACGAAAAGTTACGCGTGCGTGGGCACGGTATGCCGACGGGGCGTGCGGGTGGATTTGGTGATTTGTATATAGAAATTGGAATAACAATTCCAACAAAATTGACAGAAAAACAAAAGAAGATTTTAACCGAATTTGCGGAAACAAAATCCACCAAAAAAGGATGGTTCTAAGATTGATGTATACGCCGAATTCCGGCGTATAGGCGTTTATATATTTCTGTTGACAAAATGAATTGTTTTGCTACTCTTCTGTGTGAACGACAAAGGGTAGCCTGTATGAATACGTCGAAATTAATGCAGAACATATTAAAACACGATTCTAATTATGTTGTTTTATCATTACAATACGGTTATAAAACCAAAGGGAAGGCTTATGATATTTGTTTAATGAATGATCAGTTTAACGGAATAAAATCTGTTTTTTGTTTTGGGCATTATCCTGATGATGGGTGGCGCGTGTTTTACGGTCATGATATTATAGATGCTGGTAATTTGAAAGAACTATTTGACAACTTATCTAAATACGTAAAGTCAAATCCGTATATTCCTCGTTGTATTTTGGAATCTGTTGCAACGTACAACTTGATTAACGAAATATTAAAACGTGATGATTTGTATATACTGACGGATGCTTATTTTGTTTCTTCCGAAGAATATAGAATGATTGGTGGAGAGATTGTGGTTAGTGATGCAACAACTGACATATTTTATGGTACTTATAATGATCATAAAAGGGGGTTCGAGCGTCCAGTGTCGAAAGGAATCCATGCTGAAACGTGTCAGACAGAGCCGTTGAATGTAACAAATGGTATGACTGCTTTGATAGAATATTCTTTATGTGATATAGTGCTACGTAGGGAACGTGAGGAGTGTGCCAAGCAAGAGGCAGATCATAGCTGGTTGGAACAATTTGTATCTCCTGTAAAAGGCAGATAAAAACGGTGATGCTTTTTCTACTTTATCTTTTTTAATTTTTTTGCAAAATCCATTGTGTATTGGGTTGCCGACCAAATTGACGCGGACAGTGCAAACCAAAGGCCAAATATACCAATGTTTGGCAGGGCATAAATTGCATACAGCAAGAATCGGCCATTTGATGCGGAACCAATTGATGCGCCCAATGCCAACCATGATAAAAACGCGACAATCGATATCATCTGCATTGTGGTTTTAATTTTACCAATTGAAAAACGTGCGTGCGGAACGGGCATTTCTATTTTCTGGGTGCCCAAGAATTCGCGCAGGCCACTTATATACAACTCGCGCGCAATCATTATGATAATCGGAATCACAATAAACCAAACACGCATCATCATGCACAGCAAAATAAATGTGTTCACGACCAACAATTTGTCACCAATGTGATCCATAACGCCACCCAATTTGCTGCATACGTTGTATTTCCGGGCCAGATATCCATCAAAGAAATCGGTCAATGCCGCAACAACAAATAAAATAAGTGTCGTTGTGTAAAGGCCCGACATCAATGTACCGATAATGGCAAAAGACGCAAAAATGCGAAATGCCGAAAGAAAGTTTACAAAAAATTTCATATTTATCTCCTTTTTATGTTTTTATTATAGCATATCTTAATGAAAATAATTGTATATTTTTTCGGCGGCGGATTTGCCCAGACCCGGCACCCGCAACAATGCCGCCATATCTGCATCCATGATGCCACGTACAGAACCGAAATGATTTAATAGCATTTTTTTGCGGGTTGGGCCGATGCCTTCGATTTCATCAAGACACGAACCGGTCATGGATTTGGCGCGACGTGTACGATGGTATGTTATAACAAATCTGTGCGCTTCGTCACGAACACGGCGCAACATTAAAAACAGTTTCGAATCTTTGGGCATAGTTCTGTCTTCGGCCCCATTCGGCATAATAAAGTGTTCATCACCATTTCGAACTTCGCCCTTGGTCACGCCCAAAATAGGGATGCTTTTTGCGGTTTCGTGTGCAATATTCCATTGGGCGCGTCCACCATCAACAATGATTAAGTCTAATTCCGGATTGTCTTGGACGGCGCGTGCAATAAATTCAGCCATCATGGCGATATCATTTCCGGCGCGTGATGCGTCGCGTAATCTAAAATGCCGATACCCAGATTTTATAAATCCATCACGACCAAATGTTATCATTGCACCAACCGGGTTCGTCCCAAATAAATGTGAATTATCAAACACGCCGGCATATGTAATTTTATGTCCAATCCATTTTTCCATTTTATCAAATGTTTCACCAAAATTTTCATCATATGAATCTTTGCTATACGTTGGATTCCGCCGTATACCGCGAACAGATGTGTTTGTTAATGCCGATATTTTATCACGTAAAATTGCCGCGTTTTCAAAATCCATTTTATCGGAAAACTTTTTCATTTGTGCGGATAATTCCGCGATGATTGGTTCACTGTCCCCGGTTAAAATTCGTCGCGCCAATTTTACATTTTCATCGTATTCCGGTACCGTGCGTGTGCATGGCCCGCTGCACCGACCAATTTGGTACAGCAGGCATGGTCGCGACCGATTGTTCATAAATCCATCGGTACAGGTTCGAATTTGACATACCTTTTGTATCATTTTTATTGTATCGTTTAATGCGTAAACCGAAGGATATGGCCCGTATACGTCGCGTCGTTGGGAAATTTTTCCACGGAATTTTAATAAACGTGGATATTTATGATTGGTTAATGCCAACATAGGGTACATTTTCCCATCAGTCAGCATGATGTTGTATTTTGGCTTTTCAGACTTGATAAGTTTTTGTTCCAACAGCAACGCATCCGATTCGGTTGCGGTTGTTTCCCATTCCACGCGTGCGACCAATGTGCGCATGACCTGTTTGTGTAATTCCAGTTTTGATATGTCGATATATTGGTGCAACCGATTCGCAAGATTTTTGGCTTTCCCAACATAGAGCAGGGTGTTGCCCGCATCATACATGCGGTAAACCCCCGGAGAGGCGGGTGCATTTTCAATTAAATCGCGGAATTGAATATTCATGTCTGTTATGATAGAATAAATATAACCGAATAGCAAACAAAGGAATAAAAAATGAAATATGAATCTGGACGTTCTATGATAGAAATGTTGGGTGTGTTGGCAATTATGGGTGTTATAACCATTGGTGCCATTGGCATGATTTCGACCGCGATGCGGACGCAAAAACGCAATACTGTGAATGAAGAAGTTTTACAGATTGTGACCGGCGTGCGCCAATTGTTGGGCGAATATGACGATTTTTCCAATATAAACAATTCGACCATATTTGGTGCAATTGGGATGTCGGCAAAAAATACATATGGTGGTATGTATGAATTGGCCGTAGACCCGGCAAACAGTCGTCAATTTATCGTGTCTATAACCGGCCTTTCGGATGGTGATTGCGAATATTTTGTAACAAAAGCCTGGTCCGATTCGGTTGGATATCTGGCGTCCGATGGAAAACAGAGCGGGGCGTCGGGGACATGTAACGCCGGCAACGGTAAAAACGTTGTTAAAATAACGTATGGCGAATAATCCGAATGGCGGAATTGATAACGGTTTCTTCGGTTGAAGACGGAACGCGGTTATTGCGGTGGTTCTTGCGCCACTTTCCGTCCATGCCCCAGCGGGAATTTTACCGACTTTGTCGTGGTGGCCAAATACGCGTAAATTCGCGGCGGTGCCGCGGGACCGAAGTCCTGGGCGAAGGGGATGCGGTGCGCGTACCGCCAACAATTTCGGAATATGTGGCGGCCCCGAAAAAGAAAACCGAATCGGGCGAGCGTTTTTCGTTAACCGATTTGGAGAAACTGCGGCTATCCATTATTCATAGTGATGATGATATAGTCGTATTTAACAAACCGGCGGGTTTGGCGGTCCAGGGCGGCACGGGTATAAGAAAGTCTATTGATAAAATGGCGGCGGCGTTGTTCCCGTATGCCAAGATTTCTTTGGTGCACCGGTTGGATATGGAAACCAGTGGTTTGTTGGTTGTGGCCAAAACTCAACATGCGGCCCAGGTTTTATCGCATCAATTTCAAACGAAAACCGCACGCAAAGAATATTTGGCACTGTTAAATGGTGATGTTGCGGAATCCCGTGGTGTGATAGATAATTATTTATTAAAAGGCCGCGTATTCGATTCCCCGGAACGCGAAAATGGAACTGGGGCGCGCCCGCATCATGCGGTGACAGAATTTCGTGTGTTGGCGCGTGCGTCGGGTATGTTAACGTGGATTCTGTTTTTACCACAAACCGGCCGAACACATCAATTGCGTATGCACAGTGCGTTTTCATTGCATGCGCCGATTGTTGGTGATGACCTGTATGGGCGTGATCGTGAAATGGATGCGGGGTTGCGTTCGGTTATTGCAACAAATAATTTATTTTTGTTCGCATACAAGATTACATTTCAACATCCAACAACGGGGCGTATGGTAACATTTCGTGCGCCGGTTCCGGAATTTATGAAGCCAGTGATGAATTTATTGGAATTGCAATTACCATAGGGATTTATGATGTCACGAAAGAAAAAATTTTTTGTTATCGCGCGTGTTGTATTCATATTCTTTATGGTGTTGGTTGTGGCGACAATTATCGCGCTGTCCAAGATGGATATGAATGTTTTGCGTTCAAATTTGTTGGGTGTGTTGCGTTCGTCTACGGGATTACCTATTGAAATTACCGGCGATGTGTCGTGGAAATTATCTTTGCGCCCACGCGTGACCGTGCATGGTGTCTGTATACCAAATGCGGCAAATGCAAAACATAAAAATTTATTCGAGGCCGAAACCATAGAAGTTGGTTTGGATTTAATATCGTTATTTTCGAATCGGCCAACCATACAAAGAATTCGTGTGAATGACGCAAAGATGTTCATAGATAAAAATGCAAAAGGCAAATACAGTTTTCTTGAAACACAAAAAGAAGATAAAAACGTCTATACGGCGGATTCCGACGTAGAGCAAGAAAATGTGCAACCGGAATATCCGTTTGTTGACCCGGGTTTTGGAATGTTGGCGATTAATAATTTTGACGCGTATATTGATGGACAAAAATATTCTGTGCCGCAAATGAGTTTTCGTGCCGTTAGTTTGGTTCAAAAACGCGAATACAAAGGATGGGTCAGATTGGAACAAACGACCATACCATTTATCATTGCGTTTGATAGTTATAATGCGGAACGCAAAGTGTACCCTGTCAAGGTTGCGTTTTCATCCGAAGGTGATACATTGATTGCGGATGTCGCATTAGAAGGAACCAGTAAAATACCAATCGATTTTATCATCAAGGGTGATATTCCGGATATAAGGCCGATTGGAAATTTCTTGGGATTAAAATTGCCAAAAATGCCAGAGATAAGTGTTAATATTGCCGGTGGTTTTGGATATGATAAATTGACATTGTATAAATCGCATATTGGTGTCCGTGGCAGTGATATTATCGTATCCGGCGCCATAGATTGGTCCAAGAAAATTACAGATATAAATGTGAACCTGTCGTCCAAGAAAATAAATTTATTGGAATTGTTTCCGGAAATGTATGGGTCGGGAGATTATCCGGTGGATTATGTCCCAAATGTGTTCCATTATATGCCATTATATGGTTCATTCTTGTATGATAAAAAGATGGCGGTCAATGTCGATATTGGGCGGTTGATTGTTTATCGTAATTTGTCTTTGAATAATATGCGTGCGTCCGCACGCGTGCGCGACAATGTCATAAGGATAACGGCCGACACCGGTTTTTCAGACGGCAATGTGAATGCCGCGATTGATGGAACAATAGAACCAGATGGAAAAATGAATTTAGAATTGGGTGGCGTTGGTCGCGGAATTGTTATCGGAACATTACTGGAACAAATAAATACCAATGATTTTATATCTGAATTGCCGGTCGATTTTGAAATCTATGTACGTGCGTCGGGTAAAAATATGTCCGAAGTGATGCAGACGATAACCGGGCCGGTGCGGGTGTATTCTGCGTCACATGGTTATGCGCATTCTGATTTGGTGGCGTATATGTATGGTACAGATTTCTTGACCAGCCTGCGTCACAGTATCCAAGATATGTTCCGGTCGAAAAAGAAATATGACCAGATGAAAATTGGAGGTTTGGCAGTGAATTTAAAGCTGCGTGACGGATTGGCCGAAACACACAACGGCGTGGCATTGGAAACAAACGCGATAAATGTCATGCTAAACGGTGATATAGATTTGGGACGTGAAACGATGGATTTGTCTTTGACGACAATACCGGTTCGTGGCATAAAACTCTCGCTGTCGGGTAACGTTGTAAATTCGATAAAGATATCGGGCAATCTGGCCGAACCCGAGATAGCGATAAGTGGTGCCGCCGTTGCAGGCAAAGCATTGTCGGCAACGGGCCTTGGGTTATTATTGGCACCGTTGACCGGTGGAATTGGATTGGTCGCGGGTGCCGGTGTTGGTTGGTTGGCCGGTGATTTGTTGGAAAATTGGCTTGCGGACGACCATCCGTGCGAAACCGCCCTTAAAAAGGGTGCGCCGGAACATCGTGGCGACCCGGAATGGATGAACGCGCCGGTTATTGATTTGGCAAATGGGGTTATAAACCCCGGAAGTATGCCCGTTTCAGATAAATAATTTTTAATATGCTTTTGCTCTTGCACCGAATCGGCATTTTTTGGTAAAATCACCCGAGAGAATGTAGGAAAAATAAAAATAGAAAGAATAAGAGGAGCAAAAAAATGGAATTTTCTGTGTTTCGTCAGGTTTTAATCCGGGCGTTGGGGCACATGCAGTCTATCGTTGAAAAACGCGCGACTTTGCCGATTTTGATGAATGTTAAATTGGATGTGGGCGACGATTTGGTGTTGTCTGCAACGAATGTAGATTTGGAATTGGTGGAACATGTGGCCGCCGATGTGACGTTGGGTGGAAAAATTACTGTTCCGGTCCAGATGTTATATGATATTGTGCGCAAATTGCCGGATGATGCCGAGATATCTTTTAAACAGTCGGGCGATTCGTTGGTGGTGGCCAGTGGTCGTGCAGTATTCCATTTGCCGACTTTGCCGGCGGAAAATTTCCCGGCCATGGCGGGCAGCAATCTGACCACAAAATTCCAAATGACAACGGGCGATTTGGCGCATTTGATTAACCAGACCAAGTTCGCAATCCCAACGGACGATGTGCGTTATCATTTGGGTGGAATTTATTTCCATATATCGAACGATGATGGCAAGGCTAAATTGACGGCGGTCGCAACCGATGCGCAACGTATGGCACTGTGTGCGATGGATGCCCCGGCGGGTTCGGCGGAAATGCCATCGGTTATTTTGCCGCGGCGCGTGATTGGTGAATTGTCAAAGTTGTTGGAAGACGCGACCGTTGACGACGTCAATGTTGAATTATCTGATACCAAGGCTCGGTTTACAATCGGTTCCGCCATTTTGACCAGTAAATTGGTCGACGCGCAATATCCGAATTATCGCGTTGTGATCCCTAAGGGTAATGACAAAATCGCGATTATGGATCGGAAACAATTCTTGAATGCGGTCGATTTGGTTTCTGTGGCCAGTATTGATAAAACAAAATCTGTTCAATTGACATTTTCAATGAACAAATTGGTTGTCAATGCGTCCAGCCCGGATGCCGGAACGGCGACCCAGGAATTAGATATTGAATATAATGGTGACGCTTCGTTCAGTGTGACGTTTAATGTAAAATTCCTTATGGACGTTGCGGGCCAGGTCGAAGGTGAAAAATTCCAAATGGAAATGCAAGACCCACTTTCGCCGACAATTATTCAATCGACAAATAAAGATACCGACGCGTTGTTTATTTTGATGCCAATGCGGATGTAATGAGTGATTAGTGTAAGTAGTTAGTGTTAGTGAAACGGATGCGGAAGCATCCGTTCCTTGTTTAAACAATTTTCGAAATTATAAATAAAATTCCAGAAACTATTAACCACTAATCACTAACCACTAACACTAACCACTTTTTTTTCACCATAATTTGTGATATAATTCTATGACCAAGGGAATTTTTATCAAAAGGAAAGAGAATGAAAAAAATATTTGCGTTTTTGGGTTCGTTTATTGTGTTCGGATTGTTAACTGTTGATGTTTCGTTGGCTGTGCAAGGATGTATAACAGCGGCGTGTCCACAAGAGCCGAAAAGGGGTGGCCGTGAGTATATCGCGTCCTATGTTGGTGGTAATCAGTGTTATTCTTGTGATTCTAATGATTACGCTTTTAAACAGGGACAGGAGTGCGGATATGGTTCTATTGTTATGCAAAAAGATAGATATAACCGCGGTGTCGGATTGTATCAATGTGTTGATATAATAGGATCATATGATGAATGGCAGGTTTATAATCCAGGGCGTTTATGTGAGGGAGCCCAGGAGGTTTCTGGCGACCACATACAAAAATATTATCTGAAAGAAGGCGAGGCAACAACTGTGTATAGATCTGGAGATAATGGCATACGTTTGGGTGGACATGATGCGTGTTATTATTATGATTGCGATGATCCGGATAAGTATGAATTAAGAAATGGACAGTGTTTGCCAAAAGGTAGCGCTGATAAATGTGATGTAACGTATCAGGGGAAAAAATATAGTCTGAAATCTGGCGAGGAATTGCCAATTGATATACTTGGAAGTGACCCTGTTGTACAGGTTTTGAATGCGGGCCAGGGAAATTTTGATTCAAATGGAATATATCGTTGTGCGTGCAAAGGTAATTGCAGACTTGTTAAATGTAATAATGGGTACACCCCCGGTAAAAATAATCGTTGTGTCAAGAATAGCGGCCCCGTGCAACCCAAGACATGTAAACAGCGTAATGCGAATAATGGGCCCGTGGCGTTGGCATGCTGTGATGTTGAAGATGTGGCCGACTTTGTTGGTGGAAAATGCGATTGTCGTGGTCAAAACGATTTTCAGATAACATCCGATGGACGCGGGCAGTGTGTGCCGAAAACTGAATCGAACCCAAAGAATTGTCCGGATGATGCGCATCCGTCTGGGACTACATGTGAATGCACTAATTCGGATATGTGGTATAATGAGGGCAGAAATTATTGTGAATGCCCGGATGGGACAAATAAAAAAGGAGATGTTTGCAAATGCACAAAAGACCACCAAGTCCTTAAAGGGGGAGAGTGTGTATGGAGTGATGAGTATTTGAGCAGCCTTAAGGCCGAAATTGAAAGTAAATATTCCGGGGTGAAATCTGTGACCAGTACTTTCGAAGTATCGAAATGGAAAGATGCCGAGGGTAATTTTAACACGGCGCGTTTGGCATCTGACAGTATCGCCGGTGTGGTGTTGGGAACCGTCGGTGGTGTCGTGACCGCGCACTTGGTTAAAAAGGCCCAGGTTAAACAGGGCTTTGAAGATATCCAATGTCATATTGGTGGTCAATCGGTCGCGGGTTATGGTGACGGATTTGTCGTCGGCCGATAATTAGAATATGAAAATGTTGCGGGCGCGTATGCGCCCGTTTTTTTGTGTCACAAAAAAACATTGCGTCGGATTTAAAATCTGATATCATTAAATTACCAATGGGTATTTCATTGGTGGGAATTCAAAAGCCCTTTTCACAACGGAACTTCAATCTATATAGGTTGGAGTACACCGAATATATCGAATAAGGTGTTCAATATTCGTTGTGATATTGCTTTTGAAACTCCAACCGTTTGTATTTTTGCAAATGGTTTTCTTTTTTTTATTCCAAGGAGAAGTAAAATGTTTTCAACGATTCTTACGCAAAACCCATTGCCACACACACTAATCAGCGCAATGTATAAATACTATCAAGACCCAAAAAACGAAATGAGTATTGGTGAATTATACCTGTTGTTGAAAATGGTCGTTTCAAAGTTAGAGGATGAATTGGAAAAAATGGGTATGTTGGACAATGTTGAACAAACGCCTTTTAATCCGCCGGTTGCCAATAATATCAAATAATATTATCAGGGGCATACGGATATTTGATTCAAAACGTTTTGGACGTCGTCATTTATTGAAACGGTGACCGAACGATTAAGGCCGTCTGTATAGGTCCAATAAAATGGTGATGTCGCAAATTCAGGTGACGCGTTCCATGCATCAACGAACGGTGCCAACATCGCCGTGAACCATTGACGCCCACGACACAGACATCCATTACGAACGTCCGCAATTGCCGTTGCCGTCGCGGTTTCGGGGTAACGCGTGTCCAATTCATCGTCACTCATCATCAAACAACGTTCGCCTATGTTATAGAAATTCGCGTCGTCCGACATAAATTTATAAATCAAACCGGTTGATGCACCCGCCATTTTAAGCGAATATTTCATGCCTTCGGTGCAGCACGCGCGTGCGGAATTCATCAACATTTTATATCTTTCGACCAATGGTGCCGCGGCCGGAGAATTCGCATCCAATTCGCCGTTGCAATTTGCAGACGCCAACATTTCGGACATTTTATCTGCACGAATTTTTGGGCTGCGTGGGGAAACGGTTTCACGAATGATTGGTTTGCGACGCCAAATGTTGCATTCGGTTTCGGTTTCAAATGGACAACCGTCGTCGCCGAATGCGGTCCGAATCGGTTCAGACATATCCTGGGCCGTGTATTTTGGGTCCGGCGTCATTGTGCATCCGGATGGACGCGCAGGCGTCAACAATTCTTCGATGCGTGTGCGCGTTTCGGCGGCATCGTTCATCGTGTCGTTATACAGTTCGACCAATTCCGGATCATCGGGTTCACGCAAATAAACCTCGGGCAAATCGGATAACATCCAATCGCGGAAATCTTTGGCGCGATAATCCGATATAGAATCATCCCACAATGGCACGCCGTTCTTCCAACTTACGGTTTTGGGTGCGGGACGCGATTTATACCGTCCATTTGTGCCGTCCCAAACCGGCGCACGATTATCAATTGGTGCGGGCTTGATAGACAATAATTTTACATTGCGCATTGGTTCCACATTTGATGGTGCGGCCATCATGGGTTCGTGTTCCATGACGGGCACATCCGGCGCATCAAAATCAAACCAAGAATATTCTTGCAATTCGGATTCATAAATTGGTTCCGGTTCATAGCAATCATCGCCCGAACATTCAGACGCGACCGCGGCCGTCATGCTGCACATGCAAATCATAGACGACAAAAATAAAATCTTACTTTTCATACTTTGAATTATATCACAAATTGCACGTGAAAAAAAGAATAAAAAACTTGCGTTTTTGGTATGTTTTTTATACCCTTATGCCGTTATAAATAAAACCAAGAGGATTAAAAATGGCATCTGTGACAGCAAATGATATGCGTGTGGGTTGGGTTATTTCCCATAATGGCCGCCGTTATACTGTAACTTCTATTACCAAAGTAAAACCGGGCAAGGGTGGCGCGTTTGTCCAGGCAGACTTGCGCGATATCGATTCGGGAAACAAGGGCGGTGACCGTTGGCGCGCTGAAGATAAGGTTGAAAAGTTGATGGTCGAAGACCGCGATTGCCAATATTTGTATTCTGATGGAACGGACGCGTATTTTATGAATCTGTCCGATTATGAGCAATTTACTATGCCGATGGATTCGCTGGGCGAACAGGTGAAATTCTTGGCGCCGGATATGACGGTAAAAACTAACTTTGTCGAAGGTCAACCGGTGTCGATGTCTTTGCCGAAAACCGTTGTCGCGACCGTTGCGGAAACCGAGCCGGCGTTAAAGGGTCAAACCGCAACCGGCAGTGGCGGCAAACCCGCAATTTTGGATAACGGCGTGCGTGTCCAGGTTCCGGTCTTTGTTGAACAAGGTGAAAAGATTGTCGTAAATACGGAAACACTGGAATATGTAGAAAGAGCAAAATAGTGTTAGTGGGGAGTGTAAGTGGTTAGTGCGGGCGCGAATGCGCCCGTTTTTTTTTTAAACAATTTTTAGAATTATAAATAAAATTCCAGAAACTACTATCCACTAACCACTAACACTATCCACTTTATTCCCCGACCCCATAATATTGATTATTTCGCCGACTGTATTTTCGTATACGGCGGATTTTGCGGCGTCCAGGTATTCGCGCGGATTAAATATTTTTTTGTTTTCGTTTAATGCTTCGCGAATGGCCGCCGTGAATGCCATGCGATTATCGCTGTCCACATTTATTTTGCATACGTTCATTTCTGCGGCGCGGCGCAGTTGGTCAATTGGTATACCGCTTGCGTTTTCTATATTGCCACCGTTTTCATTTATAATGTCGACCAACACGTGCGGAATGCAAGATGCCCCGTGCAGGACGATTGGAAAATTTGGCATCAATTTGTTGATTTCATCCAATATATCGAATCGCAGGGTCCCAGAATCTGACTTTCGTTTGTATGCGCCGTGCGATGTGCCAATTGCAACGGCCAATGAATCGATGTTTGTGCGGGATACGAATTCTGTGGCCATGTCGGGACGCGTAAAGATTTCTGATTCGGAATTTGTGTTTTCGTCTTCGAACCCGGCCAGTGTTCCCAATTCTGCCTCGACCGAGACACCCAAGGGGTGCGCGTATTCAATAACGCGGCGGGTGATGTCTATGTTTTCATCAAAGGGCAAATTGGATGCGTCTATCATAACACTGGAAAAACCCAAATCTATGGCGCGTGCGCACGATTCGTATGAATGCCCGTGGTCCAAGTGCAGGGCGATTTGTTCGGTCGGTTCGATTTTGGCGCCCCGAATCATGGCCATTAACATTTCATCGCCCATATAATCCAATGCGGATTCGGACGCGGCCAATATAATCGGACTGTGTGTGGTGCGGGCCGCCGCCAAAATTGCGGACAATGTTTCCATGTTATAGAAATTAAATGCGCCAACGGCATAGCCGCCCGCGTTTGCGTCGGCGAACATCTTGCGCGTGTTTACCAAACCAAATGTTTCATAATTCATGAAAAATCCCATCCTGCACGGCGTAATTATATCATATTTTTTAGCTTTGTCCCAGTGGATAAAAAGCCGTCACAAAATAATTGACACCGCGGTCATTTGTGCCAGAATACCAATTGAACGAATCGGGAGTGTGATAGAGGTAAAAAACATAAGGACAAGGAAATGAATAAACTTCTGGTTTGCACAATTGCGATGGCGGGATTGGCCGGATGCACATACTATGATTATTACAAGGGCGGTGTTCGCTATACCCAGGATGGTAATGATTGCGTATATTACACTGATGAATATGCGCGGCACTATTCGGCGGGTATCGAAGGTATCGACGGTAACAACCGCATTGTCTACAAAAATACAAAATGCTCTGATTTATTTGCGCGTGACCACGCGGGTCGCACCGAAAGGGCCGATCGCAAAATTATCGTTCCGGCAATGCCAGAACCGGTTAGTTTGTCGGCCGCGGATTGCGGATGCTGTCACGCAGAACCGATTTTCCGTCATTTCTATACAATTACCGGGAAATAGGTTATTAGTGGTTAGTGGATAGTGTAAGTGGTTAGTGAAAACGGCGCACCGCGCCGTTTTTGGATATTTGGTTAGTAAATTTTAGAATTACAAATAAAATTCCAGAAACTACTAACCACTAACACTAACCACTACCCACTAACACTTGCAATACATATAACTTTGTGATAGAATGCATAAAAGAAAAGGAGATTTAATATGAAAAAGATTTCGAATTATTTTTTGGCGGCATCTGTTTTTGTGATGGCAAGTATGCCCGCATTTGCCGAAAGTCCGGTTTGTGGATTGATTAAAGAGTTAAAGGGTGTTATAAATATTTTACGTACGTTGGCATTTGTCGGTGCGGCGTTTGTCTTGATGGATTGGGCTTGGGGATTTATACAGAAAGGCGAGGTTGGTAAGGATGATTTAAAGAACAAGGGGATTGGTATGTTGGTTGGGTTCTTTATTTTGTTCGGTGTTGGTTTTGTGTTGCAATTTGTCGGTTCAACCGGTGGACAGGAATACTTTGGGTGCGTTGTTGATGCGCTTAAGGTCAAATAAACCAACAATAATACAGATTAAAAGGCGTCGGATGACGCCTTTTGTTTTTATCGAACGGTTTCTTTGATATATTTTTTTGCAAATTCGATTTCCAACTGTTTTAGTTGAAATTCGATTGTTTTGACACCGTATTGCGAAAGGTTACCAATCGCAGATGGCGCATTGTGGCGACGAAAGTCCGCATTTATGCCATCCATCGCGCGTAATGTTTGGCCACGCAGGTATTCATAACAATGTGAACGTGGATGATCGTCCCATTTTTCAATAACGTAATTTAATGCGCGAATATATGCGGCCAACAATCCGGCATTCATATAGTCTTCCAATTTAATACTCTTGGCGCGTGCCAATGTGCCGGGTTTGGGTTGTTGGACATTTGGCAACAATTTGCGTTGTTCTATGATTTTTTGCTTTGTTTTTCCGTCGCCGAACAGTCGCGCAATTTTTTCGTTATGAAAAATTTCATAATGTCGTTGGTCTGGGTTTAATGAACAAAATATTCCGTTCAGTTGATTGTTTAATGGTTTAACCCTTTCGCGCAGGCGAATGCGTGATGCAATCAAAGATTTTTCGTAAATATCCACCAACGAATAATTCGGTTTGATAAAATACATTTGGAAAAATTCGGTCGGTTTGGTTTTACCGATTTCTTTGACCAACGCCCACGCGGCATAGCGCGACAATTCCATATCTGAATTATCAAGAATCGGGCGCATGTGTTCATAAATCAATTCCGGGTTGTTTTCTTTGGCGAATATTTTTGGAGTGTGCTGGGCGATTGCCATTTCCAATGTAAGTTTTTTGGAAAAAAATTCCCGGTCACGTGGATTTACAATGTCCAAAATATCACTCAGGTTCCAATGTTCTTTAGAATTCACAATAAAGTGTTCATTCGGATTCCAATCCGGCCAAATAGATAAACTGCTGTGCAGGTGCAATGTGCTTTTTGTCCGGTTCAGTTCGTGATATTCTTTCACATTTGGAATCAAGATGTTTTCTGACATGTGTTCTCTCCTTGGTGTTCTATTGTTTGTCTTCGGTATTCGCCAACGAAAACAAAATAGACGAAATAAGTGATTGGTATGGAACATGTTGCGCCGCCGCCAATTCTTTTAATCGGTCCAGTATGGGGCGCGGAATACGCATATTTATAACCGCGTCTGATTTATTGAATGCGCGATAGGCGGCATATTCCCGCAACAGGGATTCAATATTCATAACAAAAAGTTGTTGCATAACGTTTGGCATTTTTCACCCCTATACATTACTCAATACAACCGTCTTTACATATCACTATACCATTGTATTTACATTTGTCAATACAAATGTCTAGACTGGCGTATTTACGGGCGTGTTGGCGTGTGTATGGTGGTTTGTATGGCGCGGAAATCCGGAAAATTTTATAATACAAAAAAATTTACTGTGCGTATTTTTTTGTGGCGTCGGCGCGGGTGATTTTTGCATATATGGGGCTTGCACTTTGCGTGCGGATGTTCTAAGATGCGAATCGTTCAAAGGAAAGGATTTTTTATGCTTAAGAAAATTTTTTGTTTGGCGTTTGCCGTATTCATGTTTTGTATGCCGGTTGCGCGTGCAGAATTAAAGGTTGATATTGTTGCCGGTGCGGCGGAGCCGATTTCGGTCGCGATTCAGAAGTTCGAGGTTGCCGGTGGTGCATCTGCGGCCGACGCGGCGACGATTCGCGAAGTAGTCGAGGCGGACCTTAAACGCACGGGGCTGTTTCACATTGTGAACCATGACGCGTTTCCGGAATTTGTAAAAATGGACGCGATGCCGGCGTTTAAATCTTGGTCGGCCATCAAAGCGGCGGTTTTGGTGCAATCGCGTTTGACCCGGGCCAAGGACGGCAAATATCAATTGGATTTCTATGTTTGGGATGTTGCCGGCCAAGAACAGATCGAGGCGCAAAGCCTGGCCGCGTCCAAGAAATCTGTGCGGCGTTTGGGGCACATTATGGCGGACGCGATTTATGAAAGACTAACGGGCGAGGTTGGATATTTTGATACTCAAATAGTATTTATCGCGGAAACGGGCCCGGTTGAAAATCGCACAAAGCGTATGGCGATTATGGACCAAGACGGCCACGGCATGCGTTATTTGTCGGACGCAAAAACCTTTGTCATGTCGCCGCATTTTTCGCCGAACATGCAATCGATAGTTTTCTTGTCTTATTATAATGACGATCCGATGGTTTGGATTTTGGATTTGAACACGGGGGCCCAGCGTCGTCTTGGCCAGTTTGGCGGCATGAACTTTGCGCCGCGTTTTTCGCCGGACGGTTCGCATGTGGCATTGTCTTTGGTCAAAGACGGCATTACACATATATATGAATATGACATGGAAAATAATTTCTTGAAACAGCTGACTACGGGCAATTCGATTAATACCAGTCCTTCTTATTCCCCGGATGGTCGCAAAATCGCGTTCAATTCGGATAGAAGCGGCAGCCAGCAAATCCATGTCTTGGACCTGGACACTGGGGCGGTGGACCGCATCACGTACGGGGCGGGGCGCTATGCGACGCCGGCGTGGTCCCCTGATGGCCAGTTTATTGCGTTCACGAAAATGGCGGACGACACGTTCTATGTCGGCGTGATGTCGCCCAGTGGCAAAAACGAAAAGATTTTGGCGGGCGGCTGGTTTATGGAGGCCCCGTCTTGGGCACCGGGTTCGCGTCGCGTCGTGTATTATGAAACCGAACGGTCGGACGACAACATGGAACGCATAAGTCATATTCGCAGCGTCGACATCACCGGCCAAAACGTCTATGACATAGATTTGCCGGACGGCGTGAATGGTGTTGAACCGACTTGGTCACCACGGTTACCGTAATGCGAGGATTTATTACTGCGATTTTTGGTGTTTTGTTTGCGGGCGTGGCGATGGCGACGCCTGCGCGTGTTGGGCACGTGATAGACGGCGACACGTTTTCCGCGGTTGTGATGTTGGATGGCGATATCGAGATTTCTGTCCGTGTCCGCATTTTGGGCATAGACACGCCGGAAATTCACGGCAAATGCGCGGCCGAAACGAATGCCGCGGCGCGTGCGCGTGATAAATTGGCGGAATTGATTCCGGTCGGCACGGTTGTGGAATTAACCAATATCAAAGACGACAAATACCTGGGGCGCATTGACGCCACCGTCACGGACGCGCGCGGCACGGATGTTGGTCGTGCGATGATTCGTGCGGGCCTGGCGCGTGCATACAACGGCGGCCGCCGGGCAGGGTGGTGCCGATAATGAACCGTCATCCCGGCGCAGGCCGGGACCTCTTCAGCCTTCGACAATAGTGCGGGTGCGATTTTATCGCACTTTTTTATGTTTTTTCCTTTTTTGCAAATGGCTCGGGCTGGCAAGCCCAAAAGTCCCCTTCAGATACTGAAGGGGGGGACCGGCGGAGCCGGTGGGGTAGACCCAGGGGTAAGACAGTTTTGAAAACCGTTTTGTTGGCCAACAAAATAAGGTTTTTCAAAGCAAGTCTCGGCTAAGCAAAGCGGAGACGGAAAACCGGTAATGAGTGAATC
>JAZROX010000052.1:0-139088 GCA_045648945.1 Candidatus Enterousia sp.
TTAAAAACGTCAGCAAAAATTATAGTATACGGTAGTGTAAAAAATCGTTAATTTGTCTGGTATGCCTGTTACCGTGGATTCAAAAGTGGCAAAAAAATGCCACTTTTTTATTTTTAACTTTCGAACTCGCTGAAAGTATTAGAAAACAAATAAAAAACCGCCCTTGTGGACGGTTTTGTGAATTCTGGTTGTGCAGTGTGTGCAGTTCCCGAGCCGAATTATCGGAAATCGGGCAAGAGATTGACAACACAAAAGATATATTGTGTTTAGGCATAAATGATTAAACATACCTACATCGGTTTATGTAAGTTCCATAAAACGCACATAAAATCCACCTGAGATGAGTCTCAGGGGGATTTATTATTTCTTGCAGTATCTTTAGTAAGTTTTTTCGTTCACAGAATTTATGAAATGTAATAATTTTTCATTAAATTCATCGGGATAAACATCGAAAAATACGTGTCCACCATGTTCAAAACCATAACTTTCGTAATAAGGGACTTGCTTAGCAGCTTTTGGCCACCATTTTTCCGCCAATTCTTTACCATTGGCAGTAACAGTTCCATTTGCGCCAAAAAACACCATAGGAACATCAATTTTTTCCAACAATTCAAATCCATTTTGCATAACTAAATCGTAATATATAGCAAAACTTATCCATGTAGGAGTTTGTACCATTTCTTCTGCTGCCCATATGATTTTGGCCTCATCTACTCCGTCAATTCCATCATACATCATATGACTGAATTTGGTGCAGTATTCTAAATTATTATTAGTACTGATTTCCATTTTTTTATTAAATCTAGTTATATTAAATCCCTTTAACCCATGTTGATTCCAATCTTCATCATAGGCAGCGCCCAATGGGCAATCAATCAAGCCCAACGCTTTGATACGATGATTTTTATATAGGTCAAAATATCTAACAATGTATTGCCCGGCCATTGACCACCCCAACATTGTCACATCTTTTACATCCAGATGGTCCAACAATTCCTTGATGTCTTGGCAATTACGTCTAATTGTATGCCCTTGTAACCCTTTGGAAGACTTTCCCTGTCCACGAGGGTCAAAAGTTATCACCCGATGCTCTTTTGATAATCCGGATACATTATTTGCAAAGAAATTTGTTGTGCAACAAAAACCAGGTATCAATACTATGACATCTGATTTGTCTTTAGAATAATCTTCAAAATAGATTATCGCATCATCACTTGTACGAAAGAAATTATCTCTTGTTATCTTGTTCATCATTTTTAACGCCCCTTTTGTTGTAAAGTTAATTCGTTCCCAGTGGCTATGTTTTTCTGTGTCCCATAATGACCATAACCTTCTGTTGCCCCATGGTTGTTTTCTACCAATCCGGCCATAGTATTTGCTGTTTCTGTTATTTTATCCAAGAAGACATCAACACTATTATTAAAATCATGTAAATCATATAAATCCGTTGTGAAAACCAACCTCTGTAAATCTTCCATTGGGACAATATCCTTTTTTGCGATTTCAGGATATTGCTCTACTATTTTGTGATAAATTGGTGTTCCAGGCAGAACCAGCAATCTGTTAACCCTGATTTTATCAAGCCCCATAGAAATCAGATTTTTCACAAATTTAATATGATTTTCTAAACTTTCTTTATTTTCCCCGGGCAACCCAACAATGAAACTGGCATCAATATCTATAACGTTATCTAATACGTTCCTGGTTGCCTTGTAATAAGTATCCAAATTCGCGTGTTTACCGATATTTTTCAATATTCTGTTATCGCCAGCCTCATAACCAATAAACACCATTCTGAAATGTAAGTCTTTCAGTATATCAATAACATCTTGTCTTAATAATTGATCGGCCCTGGAATATGTTTTAAAAGTTGTTTTCCCTGATGAAAATCTGTCCGTCCTTGCATTCAATTCTTCTGTGAACGTTTTCAACCATCTTACGCTTTGAATAAAAGAATCACTTCTGTCCCATACCTCTGTTAATTGGTATTTTTCGGTATAATGTGCAACTTCGATGGCATATTGTTTTGGATCTCTGAACCGCATACCGTCATCAAATCTGCCACAAAAAGCACACAACGGATGATTGGCACATCCACGCTGTGATGTAAATTGTAACATTTTAAAATTATCACCAAATACTTCTTTTTGAATTTTGAAATATGCATCTAAATCAATCATTTCATAATTAACAGGAACATGTTTTTTTAAATCAAAAGTTTTTATCGGATTTACTTTTATTTGCCCATTGTCCCTGTATGCCAGATTAGTGACCTCTTCTATTTTTATTTCACCCTTTAGGTATCTTATGTATTGTTCAAATTCTTCCTCGCCATCATTTATTCCAACAAAATCGTAAGATTTTTGATTGGTCAAAATTTGGTTATACATATTAGATGCATGGTTTGAACCGCAACCTATTTTCGTATCGGGATTAATTTGCTTTGCAAAATTAGCCAATTTGACCGAGGTGACATAATTGGTAAAATCAACACTAAATCCTATGACATCATAGTTATTTGCTAATATTTTTTTACAAATTTCTTCATATGACATATGATGACCGTCTATGATATCAATATCTACATCATCAAATTTAGTTTTCAAATGACTTGCAATACACAACAAACTTAAATGCAGTGTCAACCCAGCATCTCTTATCTTGCTGTATTCTTCACTGACTGTTGGATAACACAATAATATTTTCATTATCTTACTCTTTGGTTTGTAGGTGTTGCATTTCGTGTTTTTTGCATCGCCAATTTGGAAAAATGTTCTAATATGCCAATGATAAAGTCTTTGTTTTGATTCACAGAATCGTTTTCCCAAATATACCTAACAGAATTACTGTCTAATACGGTTGGAACCATATGTTTATTGCTAAACATTATGTTTAACACATCATCATATTTAATATTTTTTTCTTGGCATAATTTTTGTATGGTTTTCAATCTGTTAAACAAATTGAAATCGTAAAAAACTCTTTCATAGGCATTTTTGCCAAATTTCTTGTTAAATGCAGATTTTAATTCATCGGCTTTATCAAAACAGATTGAATCAATTATAACTTTGTTTTTGTGCTTAATATCACCATCTATACAATGAAACAATAATTTCATCGTCGGTTCTATTAACGCAAAAGCACAATGAAAATACAACTGTTCTTTATCTTCGGCAAATGCGGTTCCAATATAAGCACGTAAAAACACATAATCTAAAAATTTAACATCATGTGGGCTGACGTTTTTTCTTATTCTTCTGGACAATCTGCCTTCTAATAATTGTTTAAGATATAATGCATCTGCATTACCCCAAATTTCTTCAATATTTAAATTATCATTATTCACACCGGGGACGGTTTCTTCAAGATGGTAAATCACATGAAATAATTCTTGATAAAAATTGGCTTTATTATCATCGATTATAACAATGTTTGTCCCTTTCAGAGTACTACCAAATTGGAACATGCTATCAACATCTTGAAATTTATAAAAATAAACGGGTGTACCCTTTGATTTGTTTATAAATGTTGTTAAATATTCAAAATCATCCCTTATCTTTATATCGCCAACTGTGTATTTTTCTACTTTATACGGTTTATTCCAACTCTTATTATTTTTGTTGGCGCAATAATCACTTTGAACACTAAAAAATGCATCATATTTTTCTTCGTCGCTTGGTTTAAATCCGAAAAAGTCATATAAATGAAGTTGTTTAGCTTGCTGATTTAAAAGTTCATATGTTGTTATATCATTTGTTGTAATTTCTGAAATTACGGCATTAACATCAACATCAGGTTTTAGCATGAAACTGCCTAAACGGTTATCAAATTCAAACTTCGATGCCAAATGATTCAAATGTGGGTATCTAAATGACGAAATATCACCCGCTATGCGTTTCTGGTAAAGCATATTCTGTTCATATTGTCTTAATTTCGCATCAAGTGCCTGTGTATAATCTATCATTTTGTACCCTAATTTACAGTAAATATATTATGTTTTTTGCTTCTATCGTATCCTTGCAACATAATTCTTTTAGCTTCATCAGACAAATTATAGACAAAACATTATCGTTTGTCAACAAATTATAACAAAGTTCTAAAGTGCCAAAAAATCATAATTTTTTGTTTATCAGCTTTCAAACTTGATGAAAGTATTACAAAACAAAAGAAAACTTGCCCCGGTGGGCAAGTTTTGAAACTCTGGTTGCGGGGGGTGGATTTCGCGAAAACTTCATTTTTGCGGCAACTGCGCTCATCAACCTGCGGTTGACCGCGATACTTCCGTCTCGCTTTCGCTTGTGGTGAACCACCTTGCCTCGGTGGTTCAAACCCAACACAACACACGTTAAATAAAAAATGCGCCACATGGGGCACATTTTTTATTTAAACTGGTTGCGGGGGATGGATTTGAACCACCGACCTTCAGGTTATGAGCCTGACGAGCTACCGGACTGCTCTACCCCGCGATAAGCAGGATTCATTATAGATTATATTTGTGCATTGTCAAATAAAAATATTTGTATCATATTTTTATTGCGCAATGCCACTGTTTCTGCTGTATAGACGTTTTTTTTGCATTTATTAAAATTATATATAAATTTGTTCTTGCGCATGCTGGGGTATTTTTGATACAATGTTATCGAAATAACAAGGAAGGTTAAACCATGAAAGTTAAATATTTATTGTTTGTTTTGGCTTTGGTGCCAATGGGGGTGTTCGCAACCGAAGGTGATAACAGAATTGTCACTTCCCAGGCATATGTTGAGCATGAATTGAGTCAAAAACAGGGTTTACTTGGTGGTGGGACGGCCGGCACAGTTTTGGTGAACAGTGGCGAGGCCGGTACCGTTAATTCCAAGGGTGTTTATCATACCGGGACGGCGTACAGTAATCAAACGGGTTCTTTGGTAGAGGCCCAGACGGCAAATACCGCGATTCAAAATGGATTAAATCAACATGTCACGTGCGAGCAGGGGACAAATGCCAGTGATTGCACGCTGTGGCGTATAAATACATTAAATGGAACATATTTGCCGCAATAATGAATAGTGGTTGGTGTTAATAATTGGCCCCCTTTACGTTGTGAAGGGGGTTATTGGTTTGCAGTGGAAATGAAGAGCTCCCGGCCTTTGCCGGGACGGGGATAATATTCCCATTGTGCACTTGAAATATGTGTTTTTTGTTGGTAAAATGCCAATGTCTATTGAATACATAGGGTTTTTGGTAAAATGTTTAGAAAATTGTGGAAAAAATTTTGGGAACCTATATTGGGGTTTTCCGGGTTCCAATGGATTATTGCCGGTATTATGGCCACAATTATGTGGTTTATTTACTTTACGTCACGGAAACAGATTATAAATTATGAAACTTTCCGGAAATTTCGGCACAAACCCGCGATTTTTGTGTTCTGGCACGGGCGCAGTTTGATGCTGTCGCCGATTGTGTGTTTGGGTGGAATGAAGTCCTATGCCATTGCATCGCGGCACAAAGATGGTAAAATGATGGCAAAGTTGCAGCACTTGTTCGGGCTGCGCGCAATTTACGGCAGTTCGCATAATGGCGGCATTTCCGTCCTGCGTGAAGGGGTGCGGGCGCTGCGTGAAGGGGACCATTCGCTGTGTATTTCGCCCGATGGGCCGGGTGGGCCGTCGTTGCGTGTTCAAGAGGGGGCGTTGTATTTTGCAAAAATGACCGGGGCACCGATTATTCCGGTGTGCTTTTCGGCGCGGCATGTGTGGATTCAAAATCGTTGGGATCGGTATTTGTTGGTATATCCGTTCACAAAAATAAAATGCGAGGTTGGTCAACCTATGTATATAGATTCCAAGATTTCACACGAAGAATTCGAGGCTAAACGCCAAGAATTGGAAAATATTATGGTTGAACAATTGCGCAAATTGGATGCGGAATTTAACCTGTATGTTGTTGAACAAGACTTAAATACGGCCGAATTTAAACGCGCAAAGCGGGAAGGGCGCGAACCAAAGTTGACTAAAAGGTACAGATAATATGAAAACACCGTGGTGGTTTTTGCATAAGACTCCATTGGCATTTTTATTGTTGCCGGTGGCCGGTGTGTATTATGTGTTTTCGCGTATGGTCTTTGGTTGGCGGAAAATGTTCACGTATGAATCGCGGCGAAAAATTATTTGTGTTGGCGGTCTGTTTGCGGGTGGGGTTGGTAAAACGCCAATTGTGCGTGTAATTGCAAATCGGTTGGATGTTCCCGTTGTTATGCGCGGATATAAACGCAGTGCAAAAACCGGAAATATTGGGGACGAGGCGACTATGTTAATGAATGACGGAATTGCCGTGCATGTTGGACATCGGAAAAGTAACATCATGCTGCTGAATCGTCAAACAGATGAAAATGGACCAATTCTTATGGATGATGGTTTGCAGAACCCGTCTATTAAAAAAGATATTTCTATTATTGTGATTGATGAAGGATTGGGTTTTGGAAACGGGTTTTTGTTGCCGGCCGGTCCGTTAAGGGAACCAAAAAAACATGCGCAAAACGCAGATGCAATAATTGTGATAAGGCGTGAAAATGTAAAACGTAAACCGGTTTTACCGGATGGGGTGCCTGTGTTTTATGCAACAAACAGAAATATTATGCCATCGGGTCGGATGGACAGAATTGTTGCGTTTGCCGGAATTGGGTATCCAAAAAAATTCTTTCGCGCATTGCCGAACGTTGTTGCGCGCCGGGCCTTTGCGGACCATTATCAATACACCGATAAAGATATTCAAGATATAATGAATTTGGCAAAACGGAAAAACGCAAGACCCGTGACAACAGAAAAAGATTGGGTGCGTTTGCCGGAATATGCGCGTGATAAAATAAAATGTGTGAAATTGGAAACGGTCATAGAAGAAAAATTCTTTGATTGGTTAAAGGAGAAATTAAATGCCGACGATAAAAAAGTCTGTTAAATTTTCCGGGGTTGGAATTCATTCGGGTTTGCCGGTAAATATGCTTGTAAAGCCATCGAAAAAGACGGGAATTTTCTTTCGGCGTGTGGATTTAGATTCATTGTCTATACTCGCAAAATTCGATAATGTTGGTGATACGAAAATGCGTAACACCACAATCGGAAATCCAAAAGGCGCGCATGTGAAGACAATAGAACATTTTATGGCGGCAATGTTTATGGCCGGAATTGATAGCGCGATTGTTGAAATAGATGGACCGGAAACACCGATACTGGATGGCAGTGCGATTGAGTTTTATAAGGCTTTATCCGATGTCGGGGCAACGGGCGGAAAAATGAAACGTATTGTTGTGCGGCGGCCGGTCTTTGTTAGTGCGTGGGATGTATATAGGTCTTTGCCAATTTTGTTGCGGATAAAAATTTGGTTTATGAATTTATTGGCCGGGCGGCATATTGATGGGTTTGTTAAATTGTCCCCATCAGATGATAATTCTTTGAATATTTCGGCGACGTTGGTTTATAGGGAAAAAATTATTGGCCATCAAAATTTTTCATATAAATATGACGGAACAAAGAAGTCTGTGAATGATTTTGTTAAAAATGTTGCGCGGGCGCGGACGTTTGGAAAATATTCTGAATGGGAATACCTTAAAAAACACGGTATGGGGCGCGGCGCGAACGAAAATAATGTTATTGCGTTGAATGATACGGGGGATGGAACGTTGAATAAAACATTTTGGCCAAACGAATTTGTGCGCCATAAAATCATAGATGCGATTGGTGATATGTTTACATCCGGTGGATTTATTGTTGGAAATCTTGAATCGTATAAGGGCAGTCATGCGATGAATAATATGGTTCTTAAAAAACTGTTTAGTAATCCAGATAATTATGATATAATAGACGGGTAAATAAAAAAAGGAAGGAATATGAAAAAATATTTTATTATGTTTTTGTCTGCGGTTGCGCTGTTTGGTTGTGGCGGATATATTAAAAATGAAAACGGCAGTGAATATATTAAGCAGTTAGATGGTGAACCGATTGGGTGTACTTTCTTGTATAAATTGGAATCCGAGGTATCTGTTTATGACCAAGACGATGCACGCAGATATTTGGAAAATCGTATCGCGGACCAGGCGCGGCCGGGTAACGCATATTGGATTGTTAGTCAACGGACCAAACCAAACGAATGGGTTATATTTGGGCCGGAACGCGCGTTCGTTTTGGTTGCAAATGTTTACGATTGTCCGAACCCGGGACATGTGCGGACCGCGCGGTCTGATACCGCAATGCCGGATTATGACATAAAACCGTGTCGCGGTGTGTTTAATGGTGTTGATGACGGCAGATGTTTTCAATAAAATTTAAAAAAATATAAAAAAATAAAAACCGTTATGAAAATAACGGTTTTTTACACTGGAATTGAATAGTCGTTTTATGTTATAATCTTATCACGGAGTATCAGAGAGAGAATTTGTCAGGACAAAATATATATATTAAAAGGAAGCGGTATGCGGCGGGATTGCTTTGGCAACCGTTGGTTGCGGGCTTTACACCGCGTGCGTATGCGTATAAATTGGCGCGTGGAATTGACCACCGATTGAATCGATATATTTCGTACAATGGTATGGTTGGTTTGGGTGCACGCGTAAATGGCCAGCGTTCAGGTATGCCGTCGATTGCCGCCGAAATAGTCGAGGCTTTGCCCGGTTATGCGTCGATGCTCTGTGCGTTCCAGGTTGATGGTAAATTTGTTTTGGTTGCCGTTAGAAACGGTGTGATAATTTATGATTTGTTCTTTGAATCGGAAGAAAAGGCGCGTGAAAAATTTGCAGAATTGTTCGAAATTCCGGATTGGAATGCATTGTTTGCGCCGGCGTCTTGGGGAATGCCACGGACCGTAGAACGTGATTTAACAGATTTAATTTCTGGGGCTTCGCATGGGGTTTTGCATTCGATAAGTCATTTTGGTGCGGGCGTTGTGTCTTTGTTTCTGTTTGCATTGTTTGGATTTTTGTTTTTATATATTTTCCGTGAACCGATAAACGAGATGTTTTCACCAAAGCCCCAGGTCGCGCGTCAAAACCCGGAATTGGTCGCAGAATATAAACGCCAAATAGAAGAGAAAAATAAAGAGTTAGATAAAGAATTTAATATGCGTCAACCGGCGCCGGTTGAACCGTTGATTATGCCGTTTGAATCTTTACCGGATGTGGCCGAACGTGCAGATTTATGCTATCGTGCAATTGGTTTTTTAATGCAACAGGTTCCGGGTTGGAATCAGACATCGGCCGAATGTGGTGAAACACATGTGTTTGCTACGTTTAAGCGGTCTTTTGGTACATTGGATGATTTTTATGCCGTTGCCGCAGATATAATGCCCGGTGTGTTTGTTCAGGAAATAAGTGATGACCAGATTTTGGTGCGTGCAAAATTGCCGGAACGCGTTACAAGGCCTTCACAAGATGTGCGTGATGCGGACAGTGTGGTGCGTGATTTAACAAGTCGGTTCCAGGCAATAAATATGGATGCAAATATATCGGTTGTTGTTGATGCGGTTGCAAATGACACACAATCGACAGAGATATACGTGGTCGAAGTTGCGGCGGAATCCAAGATGGTTCCATCACAATTTATGTTGATATTTGACGACTTTGGCGGCGTGTATATGACCAAGGCGGCCTGGAATGTGGCCAGAAAAATGTGGAACTATGAGGTGATAATCTATGCAAAATAAAATAAAAATGTTATTTGTTTCGGTATGTGTTATGTTCGGTGTAACGGCCGGGTATTGTGCAGATACCGTGTTTGAAAATGTTGTTGATGTTATTGAAGAAGTAAATTCAAAAGACGCAACTGACGCAACGGATGCAACGGAAAATGAAGATTTTTCGGCCGAGGCAATCGAAGATTACCAGGTCGAAGGTTCTTTGTTTCAGCAAATTACAGATTTGGAACAAGAAAAGGTTTTGATGCAATTGGAAAAAGAACGCGCGCAATTAAACCTGGACTTGGATAGATTGGCGGCGGAAAAAATAAAATTGCATATGGAAATTGATACTTTGTCCGGTCGGGCCGAGCAGCAACAACAAGAATTCGAAACAGAACGTGCGCGGTTAGAGGCCGAAGCAAAACGTTTGGAATTGGAAAAAGAAAATATGACCAAGAAAAAGGATGATGATAAAGCCCAACCACAAAAGAAACAAGAAACTGTAAAAGAAGCACCGAAAGATGTCGAGATAGAAAAGAACTATAAATTGCTGAACGTGTTTGGCGCCGGTGCGCAATTGCAGGCGACAGTCCAAGATTTGGCCAGTGGTCAAAACAAACGCATAAGTGTTGGAAAGCAATTGGATGGTTATACCGTTAAATCTATATCTTTGGATGAAGGTGTTGTGTTTATCAAAGATGGGGAAATCCAAACATTAAATGTCGGTAATAAATAATATTGGGCAACCCAAATGAAAGCGGCAGAAAAAAATATATTAGGAAAAGAAAGTGTTTCACAAAAACCGTCTGTGCCGGCGGGGTTGGAACATGCAGATAATAAAGAAATTATCGAGTATTTGTTCACAGAAAATAACCATTTGTTGACCGCGCCGGGTGGTGAATTTGAATTGCCAAAAGAAACGCAAGGCCTGTTGGCGTATTTTTCGGGTGGATGTTTGATAATTTCGCGGACACATCGGTATGATGGGCGGGTATTGGCGTTTATGGATTTGCTGCGCAAGAAAAATCGTCCGATGCGTATACCGTTTTATTCTGATTTAGGTTTGGTTTCGGCGATATATAAATATTATGAGAACACTTTGGGTGGTGGGTCACATTCACGTGTTGATTTTAACAATCAAATGCAAAAAGACTTTGTCGATATTATCGCCAAGGCCGCCGCGCAAAAGGTTTCGGATATTCATATCGATGTTGCAGACCAAACAACAATCTATTTCCGTATAGATGGCAGTATGCAACCGGTTTTGGAATTTAATTCCGGGTGGGGTGAATCATTTGTGCGTGCCGCGTTTGCATCGGCCGATATTTCAAATGCGAACTATGCGCAAAATGAATATCAATCGGCACAAAAAGATGGTCGCACACCATTGCGCGGAACCAAAGATTTATATTTGCCCCAAGGGGTGCTTAGTATAAGAATGCAATTTAACCCGATTGCGTTTGGGTCGCGATATGTGGTTATGCGTTTGCTGTATGATAATCCATCCGAGAGTATAACGACCGAGCAAGAATTTGGAAAATATGAACAAACTTTGTTGCGGCGGCTGCGTTCATATCCGACGGGTTTGGTTGTTGTCGCCGGTCCAACCAGTTCAGGTAAATCAACAACACTGGTTCGGAATATGGTGTTGATGTTGAAAGAGCACAATTATGAAATCAACCTTATTACTGTGGAAGACCCGGTTGAACAAAAAATTTTTGGTGCACATCAAATTCCGGTCGTCAATACCGCCAGTGAAGAACAGCGCGAGGCAGAATATACCGAGGCTTTGGCCGCCGCGTTGCGCAGTGACCCCGATACATTGATGGTTGGTGAAATTCGAACATTGGCCGCGGCACAGTTGACGGTCAAAGGTGCATTGTCGGGTCATAATGTTTGGACAACGTTACATGCAAATTCTGCGATGGCCGCATTGGTGCGGTTGCTGGATATGGGTGTCGAGGCGTTCAAGTTAAAAGAAGAAACAATGATGCGGGGTTTGGTGTCTATGCGTTTGTTCAAGAGGCTTTGCCCGCATTGTCGTGAGAAATTAAAAAATCATCCGGAATATCCGGAATATGCACGCGTGATGGATACGTTTGGGGAATTGGGATTGGACCAGGTTTATGTTCGTGGGTCGGGTTGCGATGCATGTAATGGAACGGGCACATCGGGACGTATCAAGGCCGGCGAGATTATTATAACAAACAGTGAATTTTTAAACCTGGCATTATCTGGTAATACAGACGGCGCCGTAAAGTATTGGTTGGAAGAAATGGATGGTCGCACGTTAAAGGAATCCGCGTGTTCTTTGATGTTGCAGGGTATAATTGGGGTTGATGAATTAGAACGCTGGGTCGGGTTGTTGGACAGACCGGGGGTTTACTAAGATGAACAGGTTGGAAATATTTTATGCCAAAATGGTTTGTCGTTTCAGTAATGACAAACGTATTTCTATTTGGCGTAAATTGGTATCACTGTTGAAAAATGATTTTACGTTGGTGAATGCGTTGAACCGGTTGCAGATGATAGAATCGCACGGGGGCGCAAAACCGAACGAGCCTTTTGCAATATGTATGCGGGAATGGGAAAAAAACCTGGAACGTGGGATGAGTTTTTCCGAGGCCACACGTGGTTGGGTCCCGGCCGAAGAAACATTGCTGCTTACATCCGGGAATATGTCCAGTTTGATTGTTGCGTTGGAAAACGTTGGGCGGATAATTGTTGCGAATAAAAGAATAGGGGGCGCGGTATTCAGTGCGATTGCATATCCGACATTATTGTTGGTTTTGGTGTTTGCGATTATAATTATGGTTGGTTTGTATTTGGTGCCGCCTTTGTCCCAGATTGCCGGCGATAATATGGTTTGGTCGGGTGCGGCGGCGTCATTGATTTGGCTATCGAATTTGGCCGGAAATTATTGGAAAGAGTTTTCAATTGCATTTGTTGTTTTTGGAATTTTTGTATGGTGGTCTTTGCCGCGCCTATCGGGGCGGGTGCGCGCATTCTTTGATAATTTGCCACCATGGAATATATATAAAATTCGTTTGTCGGTAAGTTGGATGATGTCATTGTCCGCCATGGTGGCGGCCGGGGTCACGATTCCCGATGCAATGCGAATGTTGGCGGATAATTCTAATCGGTATTTGCGGCGTATTTTGGAAGAAACTTTGCATTATATCGCGAATGGTGACAACCTTGGGGTGGCGTTACAGAACACGGGTATGGATTTTCCAAATAATGAATTGATTGGCGATTTGACAATTTATGCCGATATGAACGATTTTGATGAAAATTTGACCCAGATTTCAAATGACTATTTGGAAAATTCGGTCAAGAAAATAGAATCTTTGGCGGAAACATTAAACACGGTTGGTATAATTTTAATATCGGCGGTTATTGCATGGATTGTTATGGGAACCTTCCAGATGCAGGACCAGATAACGGCGTTTTTAAGTTAGTGGTTTATTTATATTTATGTAAAATCGAAGTGGGATTTCTTGGTTGAAAAAAGTGAAATTTTGATTATCATAAACCACAGAAATGGCAAGACTAAAACAGTATTTTAGTGAATATAAAAAACAAAGCGAACCAGATAAACGTGCCCGTGCGGAAAACTGGGGGGTGGCCATTGGGTTGCAACAGGTTGATAATTTAACCCCATCTAGATATTTAATTGGTATCGCAAGAGATAACATAGAAGGCAAAATATCGGTCTATGATGCAGAACGTGAAATAAATCGTTATTATCATGAAAATGTTGCATCCACCAAGCAAGAACAAGATGAGCAAGAAGCGGACAAAGTATCTGTGCGTATTGCCAAATTGCTAAGTGAAAAGACATTCAAGTTCAGTCCCGCCGAATATAAATCGATTCATGGGGCTTTGTTTAAAGGAATATTGGATAAAAAAATAGCAGGTAAGTTTCGCACATATAATATAACCAAGAAAGAAGAAATCTTGAACAATGACACCGTTATTTATGGTCGGGCGGCCAGTATTGCCGAAACGTTGGAATATGATTTTGCACAAGAGAAAAAGTTCGATTATAAAAATTTAACAAAACGTCAACGCATAGAACATATTGAAAAGTTTATGTCTGGGATATGGCAAATTCACCCGTTTGGTGAGGGTAACACTCGCGCTACGGTTGTGTTTGTTATCAAATATCTGGAAACAATGGGGATGCATACAAATAATGATATGTTTGAAAAATACGCGAAATATTTCAGGAATGCGCTGGTTCGTGCCAATTATCAAAACCTGGAAAAGAATATTCCGTATACAATGGAATACTTGAACAAGTTTTTTGGTAATTTATTGTTGGGTGAAAAAAATCGCCTTGATAATCGTGAAATGCAGATAAAGAAAACTGAATCAAAAACTACCCAGAAAACTACCCAGAAAACCGCCCAGAAAATTTTGGGTGTGTTGGCGAAAAATCCAAACGCAACACGTGCCGATTTGGCGGTGGCAACAGGCCTTAGTACGGACGGTGTAAAATGGAATTTGAATAAACTGAAACGGTCCGAAAAAATACGCCGCATCGGCCCGGATCGTGGCGGTCATTGGGAAGTGTTATAATTTTAAAATAAAATCTGGTCAGATGGCTTGGTTTTTACCGGTGTTAGTTTTTTTGTTTGATTTTTAGTTGAATTTGTTGTATATTTCTAGTGTCGACAGGTGTTCTGTTGATGGATGTTAAAGAAATCCGAATTACACTGGTGTCCGTGGGGACAAAAAACACCTCCAACGCAGGGTTGGAGGGAGACGAATATGTTGAATAAGTCTCACCTATTTCTAGTGTAATAGTTCTTTAACCTCCAACCGTTATGATTTTTGTCAGACGGTTTTTATTTTTAACAAAGGAAAGAAAAATGAATAATAAACCAGAAAAAGAAGAATTATTGATAGGGGCGGTTTTGGATTTTTATAGAAAGAATCCGGGTTACAGAATGTCCCAGAAAGAATTTATGGGTTTGATATGCGCCCTGTGTCAACAGGTGATGAGTGATATTTAGTGGTTAGTGTTTAGTGTTAGTGGATAGTAGAATCTGGCATAATTTCATAATTACGAAATAATTCCAGACACCACTAGCCACTAACCACTTACACTAACCACTCTATACCATAAACGGCAGGTTTTCCAATGTGCCTTCGGCGACACGCAGGTTCACGTCAATCATCATGAATACGCAATCGGGACTGGCCGTGGCCAAATCCGGATGAAAAATGTGATTGGACAGCAAGTGGCTGGTATTCACCGATATCTTGGTAATCAAATGGTCGTCGTCCAACAGGGTATAAATCGGCCCGGCGTCACGCGGAACGTTTTGGCCAATTTCATGTTCGTTTTGCGGGCAACGCAGACCATCGAATAATGTTTTAATCCGATTGTCGATATCCGAACGCGGAACACCGATAATTTCTGGGTGCAGCATTTGGATGTCCAATTCTGCAATCAATTTCAATTTTGGGGTAATAATTGGGTTCCAATCTATGCCGCCAATGTGCCGGGTTATAACCGGGCTTTTGGCCGGGTTTGGTGCCATATACTGGGTCAATTTATCCCACGGTTGATGTTCGACCAATTTCTTTAATTGTGGGTGAAATTGCATGCGGATGTCCGAAATATGCTGGGCCCGTTTCTTGGGATTTATTAAAATTTCACCAAAATACAATAACTTGAATTTCATATCTTTTTTCCTTTATTTTTTGCCTTTTTCTTTGACAATTATACCATAATTTGCTATGTTTTTGATACAAAAAAAGAAAGGATTTTTATATGTCAGTAAATAATGAATACACAGGTGATTCAATCAAGGTTTTAAAAGGGTTAGAGGCCGTTAAAAAACGCCCCGGAATGTACATTGGGGACGTGGGCGAGGGCGGTGCCGGTCTGCACCACATGATTTACGAAGTTGTTAATAATTCTATTGACGAAGCGATGGCCGGATATGCCGACACGGTCTATGTTTCATTGAACCCGGATGGCAGTGCGACAATACGTGATAATGGCCGTGGTATGCCGTTTGATATTAACCATGAAACCGGACGCAGTGCGTTGGAATTGATTATGTGCGAATTGCATGCCGGTGGTAAATTTGATAACGAAGGAAATGGTGCGTACAAGGTTTCCGGTGGTCTGCACGGGGTTGGTGTGTCGGTTGTGAACGCGCTTTCCACATGGTTAGAGGTTCGGGTTTGGCGTGGTGACAAACAGGCCGAGATGAAATTCGCCGACGGCGTGCCAACAATGGATTTGCGGGTTACGGAAAATACAACGGGTCGTGAACATGGGACCGAGGTCACTTTCTTGCCGTCACCCGAAACATTTGCATCGACCGAGTTTAATTTCGATACTTTGGAAAATTGGTTGCGCGAACAGTCTTATCTGAATGCGAATGTGCGTATTATATTGGAAGATCTGCGTGGTGGGGATAAAAAAGAACGTGAATTTCATTCGACCGATGGATTGGCGGGCTTTGCGACATATTTGGATAAATCCAAAGAATTGTTGAATCGTGACCCGATTCAGATGATTAAAAAAATTGATGATTCTTATATCGAAATTGTTTTGCAGTGGACAACGGCATATACGGAAACATCGCTTTGCTTTACAAACAACATTCCGAATCGTGATGGAGGAACGCACTTGGCGGGGTTCCGTGCGGGACTTACGCGCGCAATTAACAAATATATTTCGGAACATAATACCAAAAAAGATATCAATCTGTCGGGTGAGGATTTCCGCGAAGGATTGACCAGTATTATTAGTGTAAAGATTCCGGACCCGAAATTTGGTTCGCAAACCAAAGACAAATTGGTGTCCAGCGAGGTTCGCCCGATTGTTGAAAATACTACATCCGAATTGTTGTACCAATATTTGGAAGAAAATCCGGTGACCGCAAAACTGATTGTTGATAAGATATTGGAAGCCGCCACCGCACGTGAGGCGGCGCGCAAGGCGCGTGAACTTTCGCGTAAAAAGAGTGGGCCCGAACTTGGTGGGTTGCCGGGAAAATTGGCGGGGTGCAGTGAACGCGACCCGGCAAAATGTGAACTGTTTATTGTCGAGGGGGATTCCGCAGGCGGTACCGCAAAGCAGGGCCGTGACCGTAAAACCCAGGCTATTTTGCCACTGCGTGGAAAGATTTTGAATGTTGAACGTGTGCGTTTTGACCGTATGCTGACATCCGATACGATTGGTGCGTTGATTACAACAATGGGTGCGGGAATTGGTAAAGATGATTTTGATATTGAAAAAATGCGCTATCATAAAATTATTATCATGACCGATGCCGATGTCGACGGACAACATATTCAAACACTGTTGATGACATTTTTCTATCGGCATATGCCAGAGGCGATTGAACGCGGATATATCTATGTTGCAAAGCCGCCACTTTATGGTGTGACACGTGGAAAACAACAAATTTATATCCAAAATCAACGTGATATGGACGACTATTTGATGGACCAATTGGCGACCGATGGTGTCGTTCAAATCGCAAGCGGTGCCCAGATTTCCGGTGCAGATATGAAACGCTTGTTGGATTTGGTGTTGGATATGCGAAACGTTTTGCAACCGATGAATCATATTATGCCACTGCGTTTTGTCGAGGCGTTGGCGTTGAATCGCGTGTTTGATTCAGAAAGCGCGGAAAATTGCGCAAATGCGGCAAAAATGCTGGATGCCCAAGAATTGGAATTTGAACGCGGTTGGAAAGTTATTGCGGATGAAAGCGGTGTAACAATTACGCGGACTTTGCGCAGTGTGACCGAACAATATGTGTTATCGCGCGATAGGATTAATTCTCCGGAAATCAATGCGTGGCGCAGAATGCCGGGACGCGAAGAATTGATGGATACATTTTCGGCGCCAACGACACTTACCGTCAAATCTAAATCACAAAAAATTTGGGGCGCGTTCAATTTGCTGAATACCGCATTTGAATATGCGAAAAATGGGTTAAAAATTCAACGGTACAAAGGTTTGGGTGAAATGAATGCCGAACAGTTGTGGGAAACAACAATGGATCCAAACCATCGTTCTTTGTTCCAGGTGACCGTCAATGATGCGTCCCAGGCGGATGCGGTTGTATCTATGTTGATGGGCGATGTTGTGGAACCGCGCCGTGACTTTATTGTTGAAAATGCACTGGATGCAAATTTGGATGTGTAATGAAGGAATCGTGATGTCTGAATTTGAAGTGGCAAGGGCGAAAGTATTGGCAAAATCGCGTGTAACTGTGCATGCGGTTGATGAAGATAATGATGTTGTTGATAATACGCAATTGCCGCGTATGCCAGGTGGAAGTAAAGTTATTATTGAACACAGAATTTATGAAGAATTAAAATATTTGGAACAGTTGACCGGTGCAAAAAAAGCAGAGTGTTCTTTTTTGTTATTTGGTTATTCCAAAGGACAAACAGTTGTTTTTAATGATATTATCTCTGCGGCGCCAAGTGGAAGTTCTGTGGTAGCTTCATTTAATAAACGGCAAGCAGAAAAACTTACTGATTTTTGTAAAAATGCAAGGCGTGATGAAAATAAAATTGTCGCGCATGGGCATACTCACCCGCATTTGTCATATGACCAAAGTGGTTGGTATTTAAATTTTTCTTATGGTGATATAATGGGGTATATAAATATGCGTGAACAAAGTCTTGTAAAAGATCGTGTGGATTTGTGTGGGTGTTTGTTGACTGGTGGTAATTTTAATTTTGTTTTTTGTGACGGCAAAGATGTTTATCGGTTTGATAAGGTTTTTGTTCAAGATAAAAACGGTAATATAGTGAAACAGTTGCCGTGTTTTGGACACGATGTCACAAATATACCATATGTGCAGAATAATGGACGGAAATAAATGTTTGACGCCAAATGGTTCTTTGATTTGGAAAAGAAAATACGCGAAATGGGCGCCGATAGCGACGCCCAATCTTTTGATGAAATTCGTGATAATTTGGCACATCCGCGCACGTTTTCGCCCGATGAATTTGCAACTATGTGTGCATATGTGATTCTGGCCGGGGGATTTTCACAAAAAACCGCAAAGCGTATTCATAAAAATATTATGGATTATATTTATAAAAATGGTGCGGATTTTGATGCGATTTTCCAAATGTTTCATAATAAAAATAAAGTATCCGCGATTTGTAAAATTTGGGAAGGGCGGGTCGCCCTGTGCCACGATTTTTATAATTGTGTGACGGATGAATCCCGTTTGGTATACCTGGCGCGGTTGCCACATATTGGTAAAATTACCGCGAATCATTTGGCGCGAAATTTGGGTGTTGATGTGGTGAAATATGATGTTTGGATACGACGGCTTGGTGCCCTATACGCCGGAATCCGCCATACAGACGAATTGACACCGGAATTGCGGGCGGCGTGTGATGATATGTTTTCATATTTGGTGCGTGAAACCGGTTTGCCACGCGGATATATTGATGTGGTGTTATGGAAAGCGTGTCAGTTAAAAATAATAAGTGTTAATGGCTAGTGTTTTCTGGAATAACTATACAATGATAAAATTATTCCAGAGTTTACTAACCACTTACACTATCCACTAACCACTTAAGTGAACGGAGTGAACGATATGGATGTGAAAATTGAAGAATCTTGGAAACGCGTGTTGGCGGATGAATTTGATAAAGATTATTTTATCAAACTGACCGATTTTGTGCGCGGGGAATATATGGCGGGCAAAAAAATTTATCCAGCGGCCAAGAATATTTTTAATGCGTTCAACCTGTGTCCTTTTGATTCTGTGCGTGTTGTGATTATTGGACAAGACCCGTATCATGAACCAGGCCAGGCGATGGGCCTCTGTTTTTCTGTGCCGGATGGTGTAACACCGCCGCCGTCGCTGGTTAATATCTATAAAGAAATTGAATCGGACCTGGGGCGGCCTAGTCCAACGCACGGTGATTTGACATCTTGGGCCGGGCAGGGTGTATTGTTGTTAAATTCAACCTTGACCGTTGCGGCACATTTGGCGGCATCGCACGCGGGGCGTGGATGGGAACAATTTACCGATGCGGTGATTCGGCAACTGGCCATGCGACGCAATGGGTTGGTTTATATACTCTGGGGGGCGTACGCGCAAAGAAAGGCGGAAATTGTGGACGCGTCAAAAAATCTGATTTTAAAAAGTGTTCATCCATCGCCACTGTCTGCGCATAGGGGTTTTTTTGGAAACCATCATTTTAGTCGGGCTAATGAATACATTGTTGCGCATGGTGGAAAGCCGATAGATTGGTGATTGGTGGTTAGTGTTTTTTCTGTTTGATTTTAAATTGAATTTGTTGTATATTTCTGGTGTCAACAGGTGTTCTGTTTGGTGGGGCTTAAAGACCTCTTTTATTTCGATGTCCGCGGGGACACAAAAAACCTCCAACCTTGGGTTGGAGGGAGCGAATATGTTGAATAAGCTCGGCTATTTTCGAAATAATAGTTCTTTAACCTCCAACCGTTATGATTTTTATCAAACGGTTTTTATTTTTAATAAAGGAAAGAAAAATGAATAATAAACCGGAAAAAGAAGAATTATTGATAGGGGCGGTTTTGGATTTTTATAGAAAGAATCCGGGTTACAGAATGTCCCAGAAAGAATTTATGGGTTTAATATGCGCCCTGTGTCAGCAGGTGATGAGCGATGTTTAGTGGGTAGTGGTTAGTGGGTTCTGGAATAAATTCGTAATTTTAAACTTTATTTTTTTTATCGAATCTACCCCACCGGCTATGCCGGTCCCCCCCTTCAGGGAACCTGAAGGGGAATAACCACTTAAAAATTATACGTCACGCCCATACCGTAAAATGCGTAAGAATAATTTTCGGGTGCGGTATTCCCGTTCGAAAAATGATGCATAAATATTTCCATACCCCATTTGTCATTGATGTGCCAACCGGCGATGACTTTGAACTGAAACAATAATTTTGCACCCAGGCGTTCGTTCTGTTGTGCCTGCATACCGACGCCGGCGCCGGCCGCGACATAAAAGTTCTTGTATTCCGAAAGGCGGACGTCGCCCGACAGTATAATCATAGGAATCGTATAGTCGCGCCAATGCCAACCGTATTTATTACCAAAACCAAATGTCTGATTAATGTTTAACGATTGGCGTGCCGGCAGGCCGAAAAAGGTCGTCGGTTGAGAATACTGTAAACTAAACAGATTAAATGGGACGAATTGGGTCGGTGGCGGCAGGATGAAACCGCTGTTTATACCCTGGCCGACATTAAAGGCCAATTGATTTTTGTATGTGCCTGTAAAGGTATTTCGGCCATCCGCCGCAAACGCGGACGCGGCGGCGAAAACCAAAGCGAACAAAGCGGCGATAAATCTCCTCATTGAAATGATATTATACACTATTTTGGGCAACTATTCAAATTGTATTATTTTGGGTGGCAAAATTGTGTGGATTTGGCGGATAACATAAATTCTTGCATTTGGAAAAATGTTTGTTATAATCGGTTCGATTTTCATATGGCGGCGTAGCTCAGTGGTAGAGCAGAGGAATCATAATCCTTTGGTCAGGGGTCCGAATCCCTTCGCCGCTACCAAAATTCAAACCGGGCGTGTCCCGGTTTTAATTTTGGTATAGTCGCGAGTGGACGAGGACCCCCAGGTCCGACAAAAAAGCAGTTGAGAACAAGTGTTAACGCCGTTCGAAACGTCGCGATTTGGAAAGGGGCCCACGAATAAAATGAGTGGGAATATACAATCCCTTCGCCGCTACCATCCGTCTTCGCTTCGCTCCGTCGCGATTGGTGTAATCGGGCGGAGCGATGTGATTTTAAATCACGCGAAGCGGATGTCGCGACTAAGGAAACAAAGTGAATACAAATGGATAAAAATGCATAAAGTCTCGCATGGTTTCTACACAATGGATACACAGATGTCTACATGGCGAAAATTCCTATGTAAATTAGAGTTTTTTATGTGTTGCGGGCCAGTGTATGTAGCAACGCAAAGTTCTAGACAAATGATAATTTTATGGTATAACTTGAGCCATTGATATTAAAAAGGTTTATAATGAGTCATATAACAAGTAAAGATTATATCGTTATCACACCAACAAAGGTCGCTGTTGGCGGACAAGAAACAGCAAAATTTCTTGGACAAGAGATCGATTTGGTTAAGGAATTGCCGGGTATGTTTGAACATATTCAAGACAAGACGTATAAAGAATGGGGTATTCAACCGATTGAGATGCACATAGTTACTTCAAAAACTAATGGAGGTCAGATGATGCTTGGTGAACCGTCCCCCAAACATGGTAAACATGCGTGGTCCAGGTTTGTTTTTGAACATGATATTAACTCTCGTTGGGTGTATCAGATTTCGCACGATTCTATATCCAGGAATGCGAGGTGGATGGCATACTATTGCGTTGAAGAAATGTTGCATGCTCCTGTTTTGCGGGAGGAACTTGTTCATTCTGCGGCGAAAAAGATTCTAAAAAATCAAAAAGACCTGAAAGAATGCTTTTCTAATTTTAGCAATCATGCTTATTATGATCCTGAGTTTGTTCGGTTTATGGGATGGGAAAAGATTTCAAAAGACCAGAATGCCGAAGCGTTGAAAAAACTATTAGCTTTGGGCTGTTATAATTATAGGTCAAAGAAAAGGTAAAACCGGTCGAACGACCGGTTTTTTTATGATACTGGACATAATTTGCAATCTACCTCAAACACATCTTTGTTATTTGGGTTATTACATTCTTCGCAAAGCGGAACAATATATATTTTAGAATCAAAAAAATTGTCACATCTTTGCACATGCCCACCATGTTTTGCCAAGTTTAAGCAACCGCATCTAGCACAAAAAGTTGCTGTGTCGCCAGTCATTTTTTCCCAATATTTTAACCAACTGTAATCTTGGTAAGGATATGGGGGTGTTTCCCCGGCGGTGCCGGGTACATTTTTTACTTTGATGTTTGCCATTTTTTACTCCTTGAGTTATGGCATCGGGAAAAAATTTATTACAAATCTTATTTTTTTATGATAAACTCATAATTAAGTCGATATGTAATCGGTCTTTTCCGATTGTTTATTTTTCCACCGATTTTCATGGCCGTGAATTTCGGTGGGACTTCTTAAATCAATATGTGGAACATATCGATTTCTACCATTCAATATATAGTGTTTTGTATGTGTTAACAACGTCTAAAATGTGTTAAAAATATCATTTTGTGCTTGCAATTTTGTAAAGCCTGATAACAGCACTTTGTAGCTACCGATTCGTTCCGGAAATCTGCGATTTTTTTGTGTAAAACACTTTGAAAGTCAGAATTTCCAAGTGATTTATGTTAAAGACGGTTGTTTTTGCCCGGAAAACCGATTCGTTCGGACTATTTTTTTGTTAATTTTACAATCCTGTCAAAGTCACTTTCAATGTTTTGTGTCTTGTTAAATTCATCGTATATTGCTTCTGCATATTGTTTTGCGTCAAGCGCGCTGACGCTGCCCAAGCCATGCAATACTTTATAATCATTAAATGTAAGTAGTTTATCAACGGATTCTGCGAATTGTGCCATATTAAACGCTTTTTTGTCTTCGATTTGGTGTTCGATATAGTCAAAAAACATTGTCACTAGGCGTTCAAGGTCTTTTAATTCTTTTTCACTTAGATAATTCTTTGCGATAGATACATCTGTTTTTAATATGCGACCATTCGGGGAATTTTTCCATGTGGTCAGTCCCATATGTGGTTTTTCTAAGTTAGCACGATCCTTGATAATTTCGGCAGCGGTGTGTCCATGTATTGCATAGTGAAATTTGTTCTGTATATTCGCGTAAAAGTTGAAAGCGGTTTCAGAATTCGGGTCATAATCAATACTGCATTCGGCAAAAATATCAGTTATTTGTTGATAAATACGGCGTTCTGACGCCCTGATAGACCGGACACGTTCCAATAATTCACGAAAATAATCAACCCCAAATGGTTTTCCTGCCATTTTTAAGCGTTCATCATCCAGCGCAAAGCCCTTTTGTATGTATTCGTGCAGGACCTTTGTTGCCCAAATGCGAAACTGGGTCGCCCGCTTTGAATTAACACGATACCCAACAGATATTATCATATCGAGATTGTAATAAGGTAAATCTTCGTTTACTTCCCCTCTAAAACCACGATTTACGACGGTGGCAAATTTTGCCATAGTCGTGTTTTCCGGCAATTCCGAATCATTATAAATATTTTTTATGTGTTTAAGTATATTTGAATAATCAACATTAAACAATTCCGCTATAGCATGTGCCGTTAACCACAAAGATTCACCATATATCAAACCGTTCAATTTGACCGTACCATAGTCGTCTTTATACAAAAATATTTCGCCATTTATTGGTTTTAATCCTATTGCCATATACAATCCTTTGATAACAACAATATGGCACAAGTTTATGGATAATACAATAAAAATCCCTAGCTAGCTCAATTTATAAAATCTGCGGAATGGTTTTTTGTGGGAAGTGGGAAGTAAGAGGTTTTAGCTACAAACGCATATGGTTTTAGGATAAACTTGGTTCTACACATTCTCTACACAGAGAAAAATTTGATGGGTTAAAAAATCGCTGTAATCCGCAGGAATCTGCGTTATCTGGTTTTTATCTCAATCTTATCATAATCCTTTGGTCAGGGGTCCGTAAATTTGTATGCGAGAACAAGTGAAACGAATTTAGAGCAACTACAAATTTGCGCGCAGGTCAAAGACCGAGCGAATCCCGAGCCGCAGTGTTTACGCTGGATGAGCCCCCCCAGACCAGATATATAAAGGCAAAATAACCTGTTGTTTTTTTATGCGATTTGTGATATAATGTCGGCCAGAAAGACGGACGATATTTGTCGGTCTTTTTTTATTGTCCCCGCGGTTTGCGGGGGCTTTTTGTTATAACAAAAGGAGTTAATATGCAAAAAGTATCATACATGGGAGACGGTTCGACGACCGAATTTAACTTTAATTTCCCATATTTTGAAAACAGTAACATTGTTGTTACTAAAAACGGAGGTGCCGCCACAGGATATAGTGTTGTTGGCACGTCTGCGGGCGCGGATGCGGATATTCCGTATACCGGTGGCAAGGTTGTTTTTGAAACTGCGCCAACCGCGCTGGATTGTGTGACAATTGCACGCAGTTTGCCGTTGGCACGGATTGTGGATTACCAACCAACCGCAAAAATAGACCCGACCACATTAAACCAAGATATAAATTATGTTATGGAGGTTATCAAAGACCGTAAAGATGAACTGGATACACTTTGGGCGCAATATAGCGATATAGCAGATAAAGAATCTACAACGACTTTATTGGCGCGGATTTCTGAAATCCATAATGAAATTGTGGCGATGTCAGCACAGATTATCGCATTGGGCGATGTGTCACAAATCAGAAGTGATATAACCACACTGGGGATACAAAAGACAAATATTGATATGGATAATTTGTCTGGCACAGGAAAAACTAAAATTATAAATTTTGGTATGCCTGATTATAGTGCCGGTATTGGTGTTACTGCTTCTAATCCGATAACTGTACGAGGGCTGGCATATGGATCACTGGTTGGAAATGATGCAAATGCGGAAATGCATTTAACGCGTGGTGCAACCACGATAGCCGTTGTAAAAGCACACGGTTCGGGGGCAAATGGTGTTTGTGGATTCTTTCCCGTTGAAATTAACGATGTGATAACGTTAGTAAATCAAACTGCGTATGATGTAATCGTATACCCATATAAGGAGAACTAATATGAAAAAATATGCAAAAATAGTTAATGAAATCACAAAAGAATGTGAAGTCGGTCTTGGAACAGATGAGGTGTTTTATAAAAATCTGGGCATGACATTGCAAGATGTAGAAAAATCTTATGATGGCGGATGGTATTTGGTGGGTTTCGCACCACAAAAACCAGAACCAACATATCAAGAACAACGCGCCGCGGCGTATCCAAGTATAAAAGAACAAATGGATATGATTTACTGGGACCAAGTTAATGGAACCCATATATGGCAAGACAAGATTGCCGAAATCAAAAAAACATATCCGAAATGTTAGAGGCCCTCTATGACCGATATTAAATGTTGATAAATTTTGTCTGATGAAAAGTGCTTTTGTGCCTGATTACTTAATTTTATGTAATCGATTTTATCATGCAATAATTTTTTCATTTTTTTAACATCGTGTTCATCGTCACCAGATAATATATGTCCGACGATAACATTTTTATTCATTGGGGAGATATCTGTTGTGACGACCGGACAACCGCAAACTTGGGCTTCCAAAATGGGGAGGCCCAAACCTTCTTCCAATGATGGAAACAGCAAAAATTTTGCAGATTTATAAAGTTCGATTAAATCATCATTCGTTATATCAATATAATGCACAACGGGTACTTTCAGTTCTTGGAAAAATTTATCGTATAATGCCGAGCCGCATCTGGGGCGCCCAAAAATGTGTACCGCATCAATATCGTCCGCCAAAGCGTTTAGATACTTTGGTATGTTTGCCAGACCTTTGCGTGGATCAAAAGGTGCCGCCAACACGACAATATTTTTCTTTACAATATCGGTTTCGGGAATATTTAAAAACCCAGGTGGCAAAATTGCCGGCAAAGCCGAATGTTTTTTTGGTTTATAAAAGTCTATCATTTCTTGGTCTGTTTTTTCCGAGATTGACAAGAAATGCACGTTTTCACGTAATGCGTATTGATAACCCGTATTATGTGCAAATCCCCATGGAAATACACCAGCATTATCAAATGCGAATTTATTAGCAGTACAATCATAGCAAATCATGATTTTTTTAGGAATATCTATATCAATAGATTGTGCCATAACCCATGGATTTGTGATAATGGCGACATCGTACAGGCCCTTTAGTGAATTGCCGATATATTGTCGGTATGGATTGGCCGCCACAGAATCAATTGGCACAGATTCAATACATTTATAATTTCTGGACGAATCTGTTTTTGTTTTTTGAACGTGCGATGTCAGAAAACCAGATTCTACAAAAACACGACGCCAAAGAGTTTGTGAACCATGATTTTCTGGGACAACAAAATCCACGGATTCCCCGTGCTGTTCCAAAATTTTGGCACAAGAAACAAATAAATTACGCACACCAAAATGAACCGATAGCCAATCAGGCTGAACAACGAATGCTATTTTCATTTAAATACCTTTAATACTTCTTGGCTGAAATTATTCCATGTATATTTTTCCAGCACTGGTTTTGCCTTCTTTAATAAATTCTTCTTTATTTTATCATCGGTGGCCAATTGATGATATGTTTCTGTTAAAGCGTTTTCATCTTTTGGATCCAACAATATACCTGCATCACCGACAACTTCTGGTATAGAAGTACAATTACTGGCGATAACCGGTGTTCCGCATGCCAAAGATTCCAATGGTGGCAAACCGAATCCTTCGTATGATGACATATAGGCCGAAGCAATCGCGCCGGCGTAAAGATATGGTAAATCTTCTTCGGCGGCAAAGCCCGTGAAAATAATTTTATCTTTATATTTTTCAAAATCTATTCCTTGGAACAAATCGCCCCAGCCGACAGGCCCAGACAACACCAATGCGACATCGTCCATATTATATTTATCAATAAAATCGATAAAACATTTCACAATATGTCGGAAATTCTTTCTGGGGTTCATGGAAGAAATAGAAAAGAAATATTTTTTATGAGGAATGTTATATTTTTCGCGTACTTGTTCTATCTTTTTTTTATCCAGGTGCATATTATAACGATTGTCACAGCCCAATGGAACAACGCGAACATCGTGTACATTTGGTTTGTATTCCAGAAAATCTTTTTTAGTATAATCAGAAATACATAAAGTTGTCGTATTGTTTTTTATGCTATTCAACAATTTTTGATAACATTTTGTATCTTCTGGTCGTACCCATTCTGGAAATTTTACCTGAATCAAATCATAAATAATCAAAACTTTCTTGGCCCATATATTCATGCGAAATTCTTTGGGAATTTCAAAATATGGGGAAAAGCAATAGTCATATTTTTTGCGTATTGTACGACGCAATAAAGAAAGTGTTTTTCTTTGTTTTATTCTTACAAAATTATTTTGCATTCCCGGAAAATTTTGGGCCAAGTAATTTATACATGGTTCAACATTACCCTGGGACGCATATGGATATACGATTATATTATCATCGGATAATAATGTTTTAAGACTTTCTTCGCATACACGATATACGCCGGTTCTGGCACGTTCATCAACGAACCCATAACCCAGAACAGATATATCAAACAAAACTTTCTTTTTCATTTTTATCTCTTTAATGATATTTTATATGAATACGAACAAAAGGGAACTTTTTTTTGCCACCGATAAAAAAGGACCATTTTTTCTTGTGAACTTTATTTATGCTTAAACCGAACATTGTTTCAGAACGCGGGGCCACTTCTACCCTGTGGTGAATTTCTTTTCCATCATATTGGTCAAACAAATCGAAAGATTTCGAACGTTCACCGCCATCCAGGACGGTTATTAATGTGGTCAAAAATCCAACACGTGGAATGATTGATTTTTCCATAAATTCTTTGGTCACTTCTACATCTTCCATTTCGCCCCAAAACAGCAATGGGTTAAAACGAATTTTTTGTAAAGTTCTTGTTTTGAACACCATTGCCCCACCATTTACATATTGGGTATTCAGTAAATGAGCATATTCGTGACAGTTGATAGGATGTGTCCATGTCAGAGCCGGTTCATAAAGTGCACAATAAAATGGAAATTCGTGTCCATCGGGACACGCCTGACGAATCGCCAAGAAATCCCAGTCATAGCCATATTTATCGAAATTTTCAAAGAAATTGTCTTCCAAATAATACCTATCGTGTGCAATCAACAGATTTGGATTTTTCGCCATATCGGCAATGGCATTTTTCTTTTTTGCAATTTCTGCGTATTCGTTATCACGGAATTGTGATAAATCCAGATATTGAACTTTGTATTTATCATATTCCTTCTTTTTTGGTCCAGAAATAATAATTTCGTGTTTATTTTTGGGGTCGTGCCGGCGAATTGATTCTAAAAATTTAATAACAAGGTCGTCCTTTTTACCACCGGTTAACATCGCAAATGTCCACAGATTGCTTTGGTAATCTGCAAAATTTAACCGTTTGATTTTAAAGACAAAAATTGACCAGTCTGGTGATTCGTATTCCACGTCAATTTCCAAATTTGGATTACGCCCTAAAAAGTTTTTTAGCACCGGAAGTGATATATATTGAGTTCTGTGCATACGAATAATTAATGTCCCGTTTTCTTTTAATAAACGAATTGCTTCGTCCAATATGATTTTCCATGATAATACATGATAAGTTTGCAATTCGCGTTCATATAACCAAACAACATCGTATTTTCCGTGGAAATTCGGGGACAGGCGAAAATTAGTACAACTTTCAATATCAACAATATCCATATTAAATGGGGGCATGCCACCAATCCATGCATGTTTACCTTTTTGTGCCGCCAGTTTTAATAAATATTCATTATTCATTAACGTATCCTTTGTTTAATTATTTTCCACATATTTTTTGTCGTATTTTTCCCAATCTATATTTGTTTTTATAACAACGGCCGGATTGCCTGCTATCACTGCATGTTTTTGGGTTAATTTTTTGTTTGCAACCAATGAATTCCTGCCGATTATACATCCATCTGGGATTGTAACGTTTTTTAATAGAACAGCACTCCAACCAACCCATACATGGTTTCCAATTTTCATGTCATAAACTTTGTTAATTGGTTTGTTTTTCTGCCCCAAATTATATATTGGATGTCCATCGGTGTTATAAAGTTGTATGTCCGAAGAAAACATACAATCATTACCTATTACAAGAGATGCACCAGAATTAACAGTTGTATATGTAACAGCAGAAAAATTATTATGGTCGCCAATGATTACTTTACAATTATTGACACGATGACGGTCATCACCACCCACATTTAATACAACATTACCATATATCCAATTTTCTTTGCCTATGCAGATTTTATTGTTTGAGCCATTGATTGTAACAAATAATTTATTGTCAGCATGAAAATGATTTGATCTGTCGATAATAATTATATTGTTTTCACCGTTTATATTGGTAATCAAACCATCGGGCTGAAAAGGAACACCGTTTTCATCGTAAATGCCGGCTTGTTCAGGCCATGTATAATTTATTTCTGGTTCTGATGCATGTGCGCCACGATAAAATTTATACTTTGCACGATAATAATCATGTAATTTTCCAAATGTTATATGGCCCATAAAACGATAGTAATGCAGTTTGATTCCGGTAATTTGGGGTTGTGGGGCGGCGGGCACTTCGGTTGGTGTATTATTTTGTGCCGCTTCAACATCAGATTTTTTTATCTCGTGCAATTCCTGCGAAAAAGGAACAACGGTTGTCGGAAATGTGTTTGATGGAAAATACCAATAATCTTTGCCATCATAAATATTAAGATTTTTTAAATGATAATCTTGTTCAATTTGCTCTGGCGATATATCCGGTCGACAGAAATATATATTCATTTCATTACACGCTTCGTCATTCGGTTTAATACGATATACCCTGAAACCGTTGTCGTGTAAAAAATTTAACGCATGATATAAATCGCATTCATCATTTTCATAGATGGATTTGTCCGGCGTAGTTACAGCCTCTAACATACCGGCCTGAATTTTGGATAGATATTTACCCGCCGATTTTAGTGCGATTAAATCAAATCCTTGGGTGTCGATTTTGATAAATGCGATTTCGTCAAATTTTTCTTTGGATAGCACGTTTTTTAATGTGTCCGTTTTAACACGTATTTTTTCATCAAAGGATTGTAAATCAGTCCTTAAATGCCAATATGCGTCATTTTCAATATTGGCTTTGTTCATGTTTAATAATGAAGAAATACCCCAATCACCGGAATGAGAAACATTAAATTCAGCGGTGCCTTTCTTGGCCGTGATGGCGATATCAAACGGTTTGACGTTTTTAATGCCGGCGTCTTGCAGTATCTTGAATAAATGTGGTTCTGGTTCAAAAGCAAAAATAACGGTTTCGGGATTGCGCTTTGCAATTTCAAAAGCGAATTCGCCATGATTTGCACCGATGTCAATTATTATGTTTTTCATGCGTACGTCTTTTTATCTTTGGTTTTGTTTCATTCTGCCCAGGTATTTATCGTTGTTTGCCCCCGGCATTTTTACAACCACATTTGTTGTGCCGTTTTCCAAACATTCAAAATCGGTTGATTCACCCGGTTCCATAACAATAATGTCCCCAGCCACGTATTCTGTACCATTCATTTTTACGCGTCCAGATATAATACAGGTGTATTCTGTTGCAATTTTGTGATAATGCATTTCTTCAAAATCACCCTTGTTATATGTTTTGACCGCGACTTCGGCAACATTTGTCTTAAATAAAGACGGTTCAAAATTTCCAATAAACCACCCTTTGGTCATTTCTGATAATTTTGCGGTTTTCATTTTATTTTGCTCTTTGTTGTTCTTTTAATTCCATTATATATTGTGCCAAATGTTGTTCGTTCTTTAACGGGTGAAACGCATCGTTTGAAATTTTGTGCATAACAACATTTTTTTGGCGCAAAATCATTTCGTTCAAAGTTTGGGAAATATAAAAATTTCCTTTTATTAGATTATCTTTACGAATCACATCCATTGCGCATTCTGTAAAATCAAATCCGTGCCGAAAGTAATAAAAACTGACCAATGCGTTTTTAGAGATTGGCATTTTTTCTTCGGCCTGGACGACCGCACCGGAAGCGTCTGTTTTTGCAAATGAATAACGTGGGTGCACAGACGTAAAAGAAACAATCCCTGCATCAGCAGACTTTTTACGAAAACCTTGGACAATTTTCTTGGCAGAATCAGATACAAAATCATCAACAGCCATCAAAATTAATTCGTCGTCATTTGCAATATGTTTATATCCCAATAAAGCGGTACAAATCGCGCCACGTGTTTGATTTGAGATTTTAACTATTTCTGCATTTGGAACAATCTGTTCAATCACAGAATCAACACGAAATTGTTTGATATCAGATTCTTTGACACAAAATATATACTTTGCTGGGTTTAAGTCACGACAATATTCAATCTGTTGTTCCAGAATCAGTTTTTCATTTATTTCTGTTAAATAAAAAGGATAATCTTCATTGTTTTTTTCTATGTGCGAAGATCCCATTAAAAACATAATATTCATATTATTTACCCCCACGTTCAATTTCACGAATGCGCCCCATGACATTATCCCATGTCACATCATCAACGGTTTTAACCGCCAATAAATGCCCCCCAGATGCGTTTGCGGCCTTGATACCATTTTCATTATCTTCAACAATCAGACATTCGGATGGTTTTAAATTCAACTTTTTCATTGCAGTTAAATATATTTCCGGATCAGGTTTGGCATTTTTAACATCTTGGTTAGAAATAATAAAATTCAAATATTTATCCAATTTTGCATAACTCATCATCATTTCTATGGTCATACGTATGGAATTTGAACAGCACGCCACCGCATAACCATTTGCGCGCAATTTAGATAAACAATATTCATGATTAAATCTTGGGCGGCATTGGTTCTGAATGATGCCGACAGTATATTGCTGTTTCATTTCATTAATAAATTCATGTAACTCGACAGGCAAACCTTTTTCAAGGGTCAATTTTTTTAATTTAACCTTGGTTGGTAATCCGTCATAACTGGATAAATGTTCGGACCGCGTAATTTCGTATCCAAACAATCCCAGTGCTTTATTCAATGCCTCATAGTGCCAATCTTTGGCTTCAATCAACACGCCGTCCATATCGAATAAAACAGCCTTAATTTTTGTCATAAAAATACTCCTTTGCTGAAATTGGCTTATCTGTGCACAGCATCAGATTGTCAGAATTAAATGATTTGGATTTTTTTATTTGTTCCCATTGATATCCCGTATCGCGTTTATGTAAATCAGATGATACAATACAAACATGCCCTGAATCTGCGACGATTTCGTCTAAACGCGCTGCGTCATACCAATCTGAATTAAACGCATCCAGCCACACGCCGCCACATTTATCCAGCAAAATTGGCGTTTTTATCAAATCACTTTGACCCGTATAAACATTTAATCCATTTGCAATTTGCACAACCATATCTGGAATGGACATATCAAACGTAAAATAATTCGTATGATTATATTTATCCAGCAATTCTTTGATTGCGGTTGCCTGGCCATCTGCTTTGATGTTTAATGCCAATGGCAAATTGCGGCCGTCCATTATCTTTAGAACGTCTTCGAATGTTATCTCGTCGCCGTGTGGCATATCATGAGATATAACAATTTTACCACAAATGTCGCGCAAATCTGTTTCTGTGCCAAAACCAGAATTAAAACTGCGAACAAAAGCGTCGCGTTTGTTACGTTCATCTTTTTTTTGCCAAAAACCACGATGCGACAAAATTATCATTTTTGTTTGCCTTTTAAAAATTGGGACACAGGGTGCTTTAAGAAAAATTCCAAATCTGACGGGATGCCCAATCCATACATGCCGTCATATTCACGACCGATTGGATAAATGCCAATTTTTTTACCGGCGCGAATTAAATAATTATATGCAGGGCAGGTATAAAATTCGCCGTTTACACGAACATTATCCGCAATCATTTTCTCGGCGGCCCAAACCAAATCAGAACCATGCTTGAAATTAAATATGCCAACAGTTGCGTCTGGTGAAATAACTTTTTTTTCTGCGGTTTCTGTGACCAAACCATTTTCATCTGTTTTGGCATAAGACCATTTTGGGTCGTTTGATTTCATTGTCATAATCATACCGTCTAAATCACGCGAATTCATCGCATCAAGGTATTCGTTAATATCAAAATCGATAAATTGGTCGGAATTCGCATTCATCAATGGTTCGTCATTGTTAAAAAACTTTTTCGCCAACAACGCGGTGCAAACCTGACCTTCGGTAATACCATTAATCCCGATAACCTCTACATTTTTAGCATAGGACTTTAATTTCGGAATTAAATCATACTGCTCTATGTGTGCCTGTTGGCAAACGTAAATAAACCTGTGTTCGCATTTTGGGGTTAAATTATCGGTCACAACCTTTATCATTGGAACGCCATGCACCGGAATCAAGGGTTTTGGGATTGTGTATCCCGCATCGGCAAAGCGGCTGCCACGACCGGCCATTGGCAAAACGATGTTTAACATATTAACGCTCCTTGGTTTTCATATAATTAATCATATCTGCAATAGTTTGTTGTAATGTGTATTGTGGTTTCCACCCCAGTTCTGTTTTTAATTTAGAATTATCACCAACCACCGATGGTATTTCGTTTGCGCGAACACGTGACGGGTCAACAACTATATTCGGTTTTATTCCCAACGTGTTTGATGTAGTATCAATAATGTCGCGTAATTTTACACCATGACCACTGCATACATTATAAACACTGCGATTCGGGGCGTTTTTGATTATTTTATAATATGCGTCAACAACGTCACGAACATCCGTGAAATCGCGCACTACATCGATATTGCCAACCATCATTTTGTTTTCAATTTTGCCACCCGCAATGTTCACCAGTTGTTCAACAAAAGACGGTATCACAAATCTTGTGTTTTGGCGGGGACCAATATGATTGAATGAACGTGTCATTACTATATCCATACCAAAATTATCTACATATAATTTCGACATGTATTCTTGGGACAGGCGCGCAACCGAATACGGACTTTTGGGATGCAGCACAAAACTTTCATTCATTGGTGTATCGTAAATTCCGTATTCTTCGGACGACCCCACAGACAAAATTCGTGTCTTTAAATTATTTGTACGGACACCATCTGCCAAATTCAAGAATGCCGACATATTGTTTACAAAACAATTCGCCGGTTCGGCCCAACTTTGCGCAACCGAAGATATGGCCGCCAAATGTACAATATGGTCAGGTTTAACATTTTGGATGAAATCGTTCACCTTGGTGGCGTCCATCAAGTTTAATGCTTTATATTCAATGTTCATATCACAATTTGGTGCAATATCAACACCATAAATCTTTGCGTCTGGTTCATGTTTGTCAAGGTATTCAACAAAATAACGCCCCACAAACCCCATTACACCAGTTATCAGATATTTGCTCATTTGTTTTACCCTTAGAATTACATTATATTGATGTGGTTAAAATTGCTGTAACTTTTTTTCTTTTGCGGCCAATTTTAAATCTTCGGCGACCATTTCGCGTGCCAAAGATTGCCAATCGTATGTCGGTTTCCATCCAAGTTCCGTACGTGCCTTGGTTGAATCGCCCAATAATAAATCAACTTCGGCCGGGCGGAAGAATTGCGGATCAACCGCGACAACGGTTTTGCCGGTTGCACGGTCAACAGCCTTTTCATTTATGCCGGTCCCAGACCATTCCAAATCGAACCCGGCCGCCGTAAAGGCAACTTTGACAAAATCGCGGATGGATGTTGTGACGCCGGTCGCCAAAACATAATCCGATGGCTTTTCGGCCTGGAGAATGCGCCACATGCCTTCGACATAATCACGTGCATGACCCCAATCGCGTTTAGAATCCATATTGCCCAGATATAAACAATCTTGCAGTCCTTCTTTGATACGTGCCGCCGCCAATGTAATTTTGCGGGTCACAAAGTTGTCGCCGCGGCGCGGACTTTCATGATTAAACAAAACACCGTTGCACGCAAACATGTTATAGGATTCACGATAGTTCACGGTAATCCAATAACCATATAATTTCGCAACACCATACGGGCTGCGTGGATAAAATGGTGTTTTTTCAGATTGAATTGGTTCTTGGATTAAACCGAACAATTCGGATGTCGATGCCTGGTAAAAGCGTGTTTTTTGTGCCAAACCATTTGTATGAATTGCTTCTAGTAATCTTAATACGCCGATTGCGTCAGATTCCGCAGTGAATTCTGGACAGTCCCAAGAAATTTTAACGTGACTTTGTGCCGCCAGGTTATAAACCTCGTCCGGTTGTATTTCGCGAATTAAATTATTTAAACTGGTTGAATCTGTCATGTCGCTGTAATGCAGATGAAGTTTATTAATAATATGATCGATTCTTTGTGTGTTTGGAACAGATGCGCGACGAATAATGCCATGAACTTCGTAACCTTTGTCCAACAATAATTCGGCCAAATATGATCCGTCTTGTCCGGTGATACCTGTGATTAGTGCAATTTTCATTTTTTGCTCCATTTTTTATTTTTTTAGTTATCTTTGTTCCAGTTCGCCAAAATCCAAGACGAAGAATTTGCCTTGGTTTCCCCGCCAATACCAAAAACAACATCAACATTGCACTCTTGGGCGGTTGGGATTTCTGGGATATTATTTTTTGTTCTGTCGCCACCGTTTGCAAAGACCAAGTGGGCGTCCGGGTATTTATGACGAGCCTTTTTTATTCCGTCACATGCGGTATTATCAGAATCATCGAATTCTATAACATCTATGACACCTTTGATGTTTTCCAATATGGTGCGGCGAGTGTTCATAGAATAAAAATTTTTACCTTTCTTGCGACATAACCATGCGTCGGAGTTCGCCAAGACAATTACGCCATCAGAGGCCACTGCGGATGCACGTATCATTTCAATATGACCTTCGTGAATAGGGTCAAATCCACCGGATACAATGTAATAAGTTTTCATACGTCAAACCCCTTGTTAAATTCGTCGATGATTATTTGTATCGTTTTGTCCCAAGAAAATAACTTTGAACGTGCAAGTCCACGTGTTGCCATGGATTTGCGATATTTTTCATCAAAGTAATATTTTTCGTATGCCGCGATATGTTGTTTGTTGTTATCCCAATCTATGGTTATACCGGCATCACCAACAACCTCTGGCAAAGAAGAATTATTTGATGTAATAACCGGACATCCACATTTCATTGCCTCTAGTGGTGGCAACCCAAAACCTTCGTATTGTGAAGTGTAAACAAACCACTGGGCCCCAGAATACAACGCCGCCAAATCCGCATCATCAACGTATCCGGCACGAATGATTTTATTGCGATATTTCCCCAGGTCTTGAATTTCGCCTTCAAGTTTTTCAATAAATTTATTCCAATGCCCGCCACCAAGAACAAAAACCATATCGTCAATTTTGTTTTTTTTGATAAATTCTATGAATGTTTTGATTGCACGAATTAAATTCTTGCGTGGTTCCAATGTGCAAAGTGAAAATATGTATTTTTTATTGGTTGGAATATTATACTTTTCAAGAATTTTTCTTATCTTGCTTTTGTCTTGCTCTTGATAAAAATTGTCACCCGCCGCCAAAGGTGTCACAATAATATCATCTGGGTGCACGTTTAACAGTCTAACAAAGTCGTTTTTTGTGGATTGAGATATTGCAAAATATTTGCATTTCGGTTTCGATTTTATGTATTTAATTAATGTGTCATACCAAAAATTCTTTTTACACCGGAGTGCGTCATAGTAATTCGGTAACAGTATTGGAATCGCATCATATAAAACAACGTATTTCTTGGTGGCCTTGATTTTATTCGATGGAATGTATATCGGAGATATCACAATATCAAAATTTTGTGTTTTGTGTAATCGGCCAATCATATGAATCGGTTTTCGGACAAATATGTTTAGTAATAATTTTGTGATATTACATCTTTTCGCCCGCAATTTCGTATCCAAAATCGATAGCTTGTTTAATAAAACTGCATATTTATTTCCAAAATAAATTTTTATATCTTTGCCAAAATTCTTTTCCACGAAAGCAATAAAATCTTTGCTGCACACATTGTTGCAAAATAAAGAAATATCAAATTGTTGCGATTTTACAAGGTTTGTTAATATGTTATATGCGGCAAAGTATATACCAGAACGCCCGGCGGAAAAATTGGAAATGTTATCCGAAATAACAGATGCGTCGAATAATAAGGTTTTCTTACTCATAATGGGCGCCTATTGTAAAAACTCCATAATTTTGTTAACATTTAACAGCCGCTTTTGTTTAATGTATCGGCATTATAAAATAAAAAATCATAAGTTTCAATAAATTAAACCTGTTTTTTATATGGTGGCCAAAATGAAAAAATAAAGCATTTTATCGTTAAATTTGTATGGTTGTAATTTGAAATTTTTGGGTTATAATCAAAAAACATGTATAAAAATCAAGATATTTTAAATTCTTTCTATGCGGCGGCTGATGCGAAGCACAGACGTTACAATACGATGTATATAAATTCGATTGATGGCAATCGTATTATCGGTGTGCGGACGCCGAAATTGCGTGCGATGGCCTGTGATATGGTGGAAAATGGCACGTGGCGTGATTTTGTTGCCGATTTGCCGCACCATTTTTTTGAGGAAAATCAAGTGCATGCGTTTATTATTTCGGAAATTAAAGATTTTGATTTCGTGATCGATGCGGTTGATAGATTTTTGCCGTATGTTGATAATTGGGCCACATCCGACCAGATGTCACCAAAGATATTTTCAAAAAATACCAAAAAATTGTTGCCGTATATACAAAAATGGATTAAGTCGGATAATGTTTATGCGGTGCGTTTCGCAATAATTTGCCTTATGCGGTATTATTTGACCGACAGGTTTGATGAAAAATATGTTCGTATGGTTGCGGACATTAAATCCAAAGAATACTATATAAACATGGCACGTGCGTGGTATTTTGCCACCGCCGCCGCGAAGCAATTTGATACGGTTTTGCCGTATTTCGCACAATTGGATCTTTGGACGCGTACGCGCGCGATTGAAAAATCATTTCAATCCTATCGCGTGGACGAAGAAAATAAGTTAAAATTGAAAGAATTTAGGCAAAGGATAAAAGATGAACAACGTATTAGATGCAATAAAAAATCGTCGATCCGTTTACGGAATAAACAAGAATTTACCGATTTTTAAAGATAAAATTGTGGATTTGGTGCGTGAATGTGTGCGGTATGTGCCGGACGCATTTAATATGCAAAGTCAACGGGTTGTTGTTTTGATGGATGGGCGGCACGAAAAATTTTGGGATGCGGTTTATGATGAATTGGTTCGGGCGACCGGTAATGAATTGCCACGTGAACGTATTGATTCTTTTGCAAAAGGTGCGGGAACGATTCTTTATTTTTATGATTCTGCGGTTGTCGAAGAAATGCGGCGACAATATCCACTGTATGCGGCAAATTTTCATGATTGGGTTATGCAATCGAATGGAATGTTGCAATTTGCGATATGGACTGCACTGGAAACATATGGGGTTGGGGCGAACCTGCAACACTATAATCCGGTCATAGATAAAATGGTGCGTGAAATGTTTAATTTGCCGGATGCGTGGACATTGGTTGCGCAAATGCCATTTGGCGGAATCGAAAAAACGCCGGCACCAAAGAGTTTTGAAGATATCAATCTGCGTGTAAAAATTGAAAAATAGACCAAAAGACCACTTCCCGGTGTTCCACACCGTACTCCTCCACAGAAGGAGAACTATTTTTGCTTGATTTTTATAACTGGCTGGGTATAATCATTTGGCAAATTATCCATTGGCCCTAATAGTCTAGTGGTAAAACACGTCCTTGGTAAGGACGAGTCGCAAGTCCGATTCTTGCTTAGGGCACCACAGATGCATCATCTGGTTTGCGTTTGTTCGTTTTTGTTTCAGGTCGTGTATGTTTTTATACACTCCCATCACAAAAACTTTACAATACGCACCATCTAATACATTTGTGGCACCATGCGGGCACTGCGTTGTTTGGTTTGCGGTTGTTCGTTTGTTGGTTTATGAAGAGGTTTTATTATGATAAAGACTTTCCCGTCTGAAGTAATTGGTCAGAATATTAAATTGGTGAAATTGTCGCCCGTGTTGGAAAATGCAAAAATCGTTTTTGATATAATTGTTGCAAATCGTGACGAATTCAGACCTTGGTTGGAATGGACGGATTCTGTACAAAAACCGGAAGACGAACTTCCCGTTTTAGAAGGGGATAAAGATTCTGCGGAATGGTTTATTCAATGGAATAAAAAAATTGTTGGTCGGATTGGGTTTGTGAATTTATCAAAAAATAATAATTTTGGCGAGGTCGGGTATTTTTTGGATAAAAGGGCCGGCGGACGCGGTATAATGACGGATGCGTTTGTTTTACTTGAAAAAAATGCGTTCGAAAATTGGGGTTTCAATAGAATAGAAATAAAAATAGATTCGGATAACGTTAAATCTTTGGGTGTGGCAAGACGTATGGGGTATACCAAAGAGGCATTATTGCGTCAGGACCATTTTATAAATGGGGTATATCGTGATACGGTTTTATTTTCTAAATTGAAATCGGAATACAAATAATAGCACAGAAATTTCGTATTTTATTACTTGCAATCTGGATATTTTAGAAATAAAATTCAATAGAATTTTTTTGGATTTGGCGATGATGTGACTAACAACCACGGAGCCGGATTCAAAAATAAAAAAGTGATAAATTCGGGTGGCACCGCGCATAGTGTTTTTATGCGCCCCGAAAAGAAAATTGTTTAACCGTGGGTGCCAAAATTCATTGATTTTGTCGCCCAAAAACAAAAGGCGAAAAAATGTTATCACTTAAATCAAAATACAGAACGCATACTTGTGGGGAATTGACCGCGAAAAATGTGGGCGAAACCGTCACATTGTCGGGTTGGGTTCATCGTAAACGCGATCATGGGTCATTGTTGTTTATTGACTTGCGCGATAATTATGGAATTACCCAGGTTGTTTTGGACGGCGGAAATGACGATTTGGAACGCGTGCGGCCGGAATCTGTGTTGCAGATAACCGGAAAGGTTGTCGCGCGTGATGCGTCACAAATAAATGAAAAAATCCCAACCGGGGAAATCGAGATTCAGGTTGAATCTTGGAATGTTTTGACATCGGCCGATGTTTTGCCTTTCCAGGTTTTTGGTGATGACGATACAAGTGAAGAATTGCGTTATAAATATCGTTTCTTGGATTTACGGCGCGAAAAATTGCACCACAATATTTTGATGCGTAACAAAATGGTAAAATGGTTGCGCGATAAAATGTGGGATTTGGGTTTTTCGGAATTTCAAACACCGTTGCTGACGGCTGATTCGCCCGAAGGTGCACGTTGTTTCCTTGTTCCTTCGCGTTTGAATCATGGTAAATTCTATGCGTTGCCCCAGGCACCCCAGATGTTTAAACAATTGTTACAGGTGTCGGGTTTTGACCGTTATTTCCAAATTGCGCCTTGTTTCCGCGATGAAGATTTGCGTTCGGACAGATTGTTGGAATTTTATCAATTGGATGTTGAAATGTCCTTTGTTGATTTACCAGACATTCAAAAGGTTGGCGAGGTTGTAATTCCAGAATTAATCAAGACTTTTGCACCGGATGCCAATGTTTATCCGGAAATTCCGCATATTTCGTTTGATGATGCAATGTTGAAATATGGGTCCGATAAACCGGATTTGCGTAACCCGATTTTGATTTCTGATGTGACGGATATTTTCCGCGGGTCGGATTTTGGAATCTTTGCAAATGCGGTTGAAAATGGCGCCGTTGTTCGCGCGATTCCGGCACCAAAAAGTTCGGATAAACCGCGGTCTTGGTTTGATAAACTTACCGAATATGCAACCAAAGAATTGGGGCTTGGTGGATTGGCCTATATTGTTTTTGCCGATGAACCAAAAGGTCCGGTCGCGAAAAAATTGGATGCGGACCGCATTGCCAAGTTGCATGAAATCGCCGGTGACAATTCATCGTTGTTCTTTGTATGCGATATGGAAGAGCCAGCGTCCAAAGCCGCGGGTAAATTGCGTAATAAACTTGGGGCGGATTTGGGATTGATTAACCCACGTGATTTTGCGATTTGCTGGGTTGATAATTTTCCGTTCTTTGAACCCGATGAAGAACGGGGCGGGGCACCAAAGTTCACGCATAACCCGTTTTCATACCCACTTGCGACATTGGAAGAATTGTCTACGCGTGACCCATTCACGATTAAGGCGGCACAGTTCGATATGGTTATAAATGGTATTGAAATGTGCAGTGGGGGACTTCGTAACTATAATCCAGATGTGATGAAAAAATGCTTTGATATTGCCGGATATCCGGAAGAAAAAGTTGAACAAAACTTCTCGGCGTTATATACAGCATTTAAATATGGCGCGCCACCACACGGTGGGTTCGGGTTTGGTATTGACCGTTTGATTTCCGAAATATTGGGAACTGGTGAAAGTTTGCGCGAAACGGTTGCGTTCCCGGCAAACCAACGTGGGCAAGATTTGCTTATGGGATCACCGAACGAGGTTACCGAACAACAACTGCGCGATGTGCACATCCAAGTTCGGAAGAAGAACTAGTGGGTAGTGGTTAGTGTTAGTGGCTAGTGATAGTGGTTAGTGTCGCCCGCGGCTGCGGGCGATATCTGTTGAATGTTTGTTTGGTTTGTGATATAATTTTGATGATAAAAAGGAGATAAAAATGGTTGATAAAAAGGCCGTTTATGATACGGGAACCCAAAAAGTTGTTACGTATGCGGATGCAATTCAGATGTTTAATGATTTAAATGATGTGTTGGCTGCAGATGGTTTTTATCGATTCCAAGAAAAGTTAAGTGATATGGATGGGATTGGGGTTCCTGGTTTTTTGTACAAGGGTTATGCTGTGGGTCAGGGGTTGCGCAAAGTTTTAGATAATTTAGGAATAAAATATACCACACATATAAAAAGTGGAACGGGGATAAATGAAGAATCCGAGATTTTAACAGCACCTGAATCTGTTGAGAGAATGTTAGATATTTATAAAAAAATCGGGGTCATGCAGGCGCGTCAACATATTGAAATAAATCATAAACTTGAAAAACGCCCGGATTTTATGTATCAATCTATTCTCAGATAGTTTTGTTGTCTAGAATTTATCGTGGGTTCGTATAAAACTGCGCATAAAGGCCGGGTCGAAATATCGCATCAATTCAGATATTGAATATCCGCGGCGACCATTTGGTGCAACCGCCAAAGATATGGTTACCGCGTCGGGTGCGACCGCCCGCATGGTTATATCAAATTTTGCGGTCATTGCGTTATCGGAAATATCCAATGCCCCGGTTCCATCGGCATGACGAACGGAAAATGTTAATGGACGTGTTGTTGTAAAGTTTCCGTTTTTATATTCACCGATAATACGCATATTTTTTAATCGTGTTGTGCCAGATTCCAATGCGGTTATAATACGATCTTCGACATTCAATCGGGTAAGGTTTTCTGAATCCATATAAAATCGATCAAGACCAAGACCGGTAATGTATCCGCCATCAAATGTTAAATCCACGTCCCCAGTCATGTTGTATTCAATATCGTGTGCAATATGGCCATGTGTGTTAAGGTTTATTTCCGCGGTTATTGATGTGTCCATTATGTTTAACGGGAATTCTTTTGGTAATAATTTTCCATCTATTACAAATTTATTTAATTGGATGAAAATATCGTATGTGGAACGCTCTTTGATTATTGTGGCCAACATATTGCCACGTGCATTATCCGTGATAGAAAATGTCTGGGTCCCAGATTTTAATGAATATACGAAATTTTTGTATGAATTTTGCCCATATACCAATGTGTCCGCAGTAAGGTATATGTTTTGTGAAAATTCAAATGGTAATAATATCGGCGAATTTGTTAGAAATGATAATTCTTCGTACCTTTCAAAGAAATCAGGTGTTAAAAATACATCTATATCCAATTTATCGGTGTGCAATGTTAATGAACGTTTGTCGCCCGTACCGGTAAATGTATGCCCGGCGATTTTAAGTGTTAAATCGGATATATCACCCTTTTTATTATAAAACCCGGTCATAGTGTATTCGTGGGGTTGTATCATGCGCAGGTCCAGATTTGGAAACCAACGTTTAATGTCTTGGCCGGTTATGTAAAAGAAATTATTATTAAGTGTCAAAGACCAATCGTTGGTGTTCGGGGTGAATGAAAAACTTTCGCCAACCCATACCATATTACCCGGTGCATCCAGCATAAATTTTGGCAATAATTTCATGTGCGGATTTAACCAAGCCAATGTTTTTCCGTAAATATAATCGTATTTTATTGTGGAATCATTTGGTGATATCGTGAATACGCCACCCATGTTTGCGAATTTAAACCGGATGATGGCGTTGCGTGCGCCGATTCGTTTTACATAAGATTCTAATTCTTTCAAATCAAGTTTGCGGTTCGATGTGATGTTGGCCTCTATCTTCTTGTCTTTGTATTTTAATGTACCGGATATATCGCCGTAAACAAAGTCTTGGCATTCAAAATTATCGTCCGTTCCAGTGAACATACATTCTGTTTTTTTGTTATCAACTATGGTGCGAATCATAATTTCATGTGCGCCATGTTCATCGATTGTGCCACCACTGAAAGATGTGTCGTCTGCGATAATTTTGTTGATTTGTATATATTCTTCGGTTCCCAGGGCGTCAATCATAACATGTTCAAACCTGCGGTTGTTGAAAATCAGGTCGCCGTAAAAATCTACGTGTAATGTTGTGTCTTTGGTAAAATCAGACGGGTGTGATAAAAACGAAAAGTCAAAAGATGTGTTATCAGATGTAAAATTGATTGTCCGCCATCCGTTGGATTCCAATGTGACATCGCCACGCAGGTTGTTTGCAACAATATCTGTGAATTTAAAACCGTATCCGCCGTCCCAATAAAAGTTTGCCGTTAAATGAACATTATGTGTTATTTTGGGTTCGGCGAATTCAAACCAAGAATTTATTTTATTGGTGTTGATTTCTAATACGCCGGCCGCGCCACCAGATGGGAAATATTCACCAGTTATATTTAATTTAAGGTTTTTGTTTTTTACCGTAAAATCATTGCCTTGGAAACTTATGTCGTATTTATGTTCGCTGGTTCTGACCAGGCCATTAAAAGTGCCGTTGCGGAAAAGTCCACGAATAATGCGATAATCTTTTCCCATAAAGTGTAAAACCGCATTGTTCACCGCCATGGCATATTTAAACTGTAACATTGAAAGCGTGTTCAGGTTGATGTCGGGCCCGTATACGGTTATAACGCTGTCCAATTTTGTGTTTGCCAAGTCAAATAATCCAGAAAAAGGTACGTTTACCGCCAATGTCTTGGTTCGACCATTTGGGGTTATTACATCGTGCGCAATAAGGTGGGTCGTTCCCAAAAAACCAAAATTCACATCACCTGCGATGGTAAGGTTTACGCCCGTTTGTGCAAAAATCGCGGCTTCCAGGTGGGGGCGTAATTTATTCAAATTGATAAAATTCGGCGCAACCAAAAGGGCGATGGCAAGAATACCAATCGTGACCATAATACCCCAAAATGTCCTGCGCTGATGTTTTGGTTTGATAATCATAGTTTATTTATCCCCCCTTGTTTTTGTATTATAATGAATTATACTGGTAAATGTGAATAAAAAAATTTTTAATCTTGAAAGTAATTACAAACCAATGGGTGACCAACCGGCCGCCATTTCTGATTTGGTGCGCGGAATTGCCGATGGTCGCCGGTCCCAGGTGTTGTTGGGGGTGACGGGGTCTGGGAAAACCTTCACAATGGCGAATGTTATTGCCGAAATTGGTCGGCCGGCATTGATTATGGCGCCAAATAAAATCTTGGCGGCGCAGTTGTATACGGAAATGAAGTCTTTTTTTCCGCATAATCATGTGGAATATTTTGTGTCTTACTATGATTATTATCAACCCGAGGCGTATGTTCCAACAACCGATACATATATCGATAAAGACGCGTCTATTAATGAACAATTGGACCGGATGCGTCACAGTGCAACGCGTGCGATGTTGGAAGAACGCGATGTTATTGTTGTGTCGTCTGTGTCGTCTATATACGGGTTGGGTACGCCGGAACAATATTCGGAAATGAAGTTGGTTTTGCACGTGGGGGATATGATGGGCGTGCATGATATTGTGCGCGAATTGGTGAATATTCAATATAAACGAAATGATGTCGTGCCATCGCGCGGTGATTTTCGCGTACGTGGGGATACGTTGGATATTTTCCCGTCACACAGTCAAGACCGTGGGTGGAAGGTTTCTTTTTGGGGGGATGAAATCGAAGAAATATGGGAATTTGATACATTGACGGGGGCCAAGTTGTTTAAACTGGACCGGGTTGCGGTTTATCCAAATACGCATTATGCGACGCCCATGCCATCCATTGCCCAGGCGATTGGGCAAATTCGGTCCGATTTGAATGAACGGTTGGCGTACTTTCATGAAAATATGAAGTATGTCGAAGAACAACGTTTGCGTGAACGCGTAAATATGGATATTGAAATGATGGAATCAACCGGAACGTGTCGCGGAATTGAAAACTATTCGCGGTATTTGTCGGGGCGCGCCCCGGGTGAACCGCCACCGACTTTGTTTGAATATCTGCCGAAAGATGCGATTTTATTTATTGATGAAAGTCATGTGACTGTGCCACAAATTGGTGCGATGTCGCGTGGGGACAGGGCGCGTAAAGAAACATTGGCCCAGTATGGATTCCGGTTGCCTTCGTGTGTGGATAATCGACCACTTACATTTGATGAATGGGATTCGATGCGGCCCCAGACGATTTTTGTATCGGCAACACCGGCGGAATGGGAATTATCGCAATCCGGTGGAATTGTCGCCGAACAGGTTATTCGCCCAACGGGACTTTTGGACCCGGAATGTATAGTTCGACCAATTACAAACCAAGTTGATGATTTGTTGGGTGAATTAAAATCTATTTCTGGACGTGCGCTGGTCACGACACTGACCAAAAAAATGGCCGAACAGTTGACGGACTATTTGGTTGAAAATGGGGTGCGTGCGCGATACCTGCACAGTGATATTGAAACATTGGAACGTATAGAATTGTTGCGGGATTTGCGGGTTGGAAAATTTGACGTGTTGGTTGGAATAAATTTGTTGCGCGAAGGTTTGGATGTCCCGGAATGTGAATTGGTTGCAATTATGGACGCCGATAAAGAAGGGTTCTTGCGGTCTGCGCGGTCGTTGATTCAAACCATAGGGCGCGCGGCACGAAATGCAAATGGGCGCGTCATACTGTATGCAGATGTGATAACAGATTCGATGAATGCGGCGCTTTCCGAGACGGCACGTCGTCGTGAAAAACAAATGGCGTATAATGCGGAACACGGTATTACACCAAAAACCGTGTCCAAGGCAATATTTGACGAAGTGACCGAAAAACAAGAAAAGGTTGATAAAAAACGTAGATTCTTGTATACCAAGGATGGTGTGACAGATGCCGAAACATTACGTCGTGAAATAAAAACGTTGAATCAAAAAATGCGGCGTGCGGCGGAAAACTTGGATTTTGAGGTGGCAGCGGAAATTCGTGACACAATTCGAAAAATGGAAGATGACCTGTTGGTGTTGGAGTAAGATATGAAAACATTTATAACAAAAAATATTGATGAAACACGTGCGTTTGCGCGTGATTTTGCGCGCACTTTGCATGCGCCGGTGACCGTTGCATTACATGGTGATTTGGGCGTCGGAAAAAGTGAGATTGCGCGGACAATAATTCAAACACTGTGTGGGGGGGATACCGTGGTACCAAGTCCGACATTTACATTGGTCCAAACATATATTGCGGGCGATACAAAGATTTCGCATTTCGATTTATACAGAATTTCAGACGCGGCGGAATTGGTTGAAATTGGGTTGGATTATGCAATTCAAAACGATATCACACTGATTGAATGGCCGGATATTGCCGCGAATATGTTGCCGGAAAATACGATTCATGTTGATATTTCTGAATATGAATCGGGCCGTAAAATTATTGTGCGTTAGTTTTATCGGGTGGTAACAGTGATAAAACCGCCAATGGAAAATCTGGGGATGATGCAAGATATGAACCACTGACCAATGCGTCGGCACCGGCGTCCCAACACCCGCGCGCCGTTTCGGCATTTATGCCACCGTCCACGGATATGGTGAATTTAAGTCCATATTTTTTTCGTGTTGCGTTTAATACCATAATTTTTTGCAGTGCGTTACGGTCAAATTCTTGACCGGCGGCACCGGGCACCACCCCCATAACCATTACTTCATCCAATTCGCGAATAATTGTTTTTAATAAAGATACAGGCGTTTCGGGATTTAACGCGATGCCGACGCGACGTTTTGAATTGCGAACAAATTGGACCGCCGCACGCAGCCCCGCCGTATTTGGTGAAACAATGACCGTATCTGCGCCGGCGTTTACCGCGCTGCGCGCCCATTCGGCGGGTGCATCGGTCATAAGGTGAACATGCAAGTGTCCACCCCAGGATGCACGAATTTGGCGTAATTCGTCGATTCCGCCCGCGATTTGATTAACGTATAATCCGTCCATAATATCAACATGTATGGCCAAAATTCCGGACGTTTTAAACATGGTGTATGTTTCGGGACGCGTCATATCAAAGCACATAGTACTTGGTAAAATCGGTATTTGGCGTTGACGGGTTTTCTTTTTTCGATTGAATATTTTTAATATTTTATCGATACGATTTTGTACCCTTTGTGCGCGTTCAATGTATGCGCGACGACGTGGTAATTCGGCCCGCCATATATATTCGCCCAATGCGCGTACCGCACAATCAGAATCTTTTTTAACAAATGGTATATCAAATGCATGACCAATCAAATCGTCGATTCCGTTTATGCATGCGCCACCACCGGTCACTATAATTTGTGTAGGGGAATATTTATTTATATATTCGGCAACATCGGTTTTTATGCCGTTTATTAAATCTTTATAGAATGGCGCAACAATTTCGTTCACGTCGGCACATGAAAACGCGTATGCAGAATCGGCCGGACTGAATCGTGCCATTTCGTTTGATTTAAGATTTGCAGATTTACGTTTAATGCGTTCGGCTTCGGCAAAAGGTATGGCAAGGCGCGTTGATATTTCATCCGTCAAATCATTTCCGGCAATGGCGCGCCCATCATAATAAACGGGGCCGCGGTCGGTCCATATTGATGTCGTTGTATGTTCCGCCCCAAAATCGATGAACATAATAGTTTCTTTTGGATTACGAAACACGGCGTTTTCCAAGAAATGTGGCGTATAGAACGCGTTTGATTGCATGTGTGCACGACGCAACAATGTCTGAATTTTTTGCATATATTCTTTATCAAAAAACAGCGCAGAAAATGCCGATATCAATTGACGGTCATTATGTCCAATTGGTGATAACATGTTGCGTATTTTTGGTGTGTCATAACGCAGCGGGATGATATGCATTGGGTAAAAACCGTCGGGTGCATCAATTTCGGCAATTTGCGATTTTACGTCGGCCGCGGTTATTTTGTGGTCGCCGGACCATGTTGTGTTTTTTGCGCACATTTTGAAGTAAGATGGTCCAAAATTTCCCGTTATATATGCCGAACCAAAATGTGTTCCAATTTGGCGTTCCAATTCATCTATGACAGATTTTAGGGCGAATACAGTATCAAAATCGTCCACAGAATAATATGCACATTTGTCTATTTCGGCGTTGCGGATTCGGTATGCCAGTCCCCGAACACCGCAAGACCCGATATCCAGACACAGAAAAGATGAATCCAGCATATTCATTTATTTGACCAAAATCCTTGCGTTGTCGCGCATATCAATTGTTTTTATGTTTTTAGATAGCAGGTTGTGTTTTTTATCCAATACGACCAAAGAAGCAATTGCCGCGGTTGGGTCTTCTTCGGGTAACATAACCATAATTCCGCCGGTTGTCATAATATTCCATCGCCGATCGTCAATCCATTCCATATAATCCAATTCGCCAATAAGATTTGTTGCGGCCTTGGTAATATCGGATATGTCATTTGGCAACGGGCCACGGAACATAACAACGCCGTCTTTTTTTTCTTCGGACGGACTGTTGACGACCGTGCCATCCGCAGACAACGGATAATAATACGTTCCGTCCGTCCAACCGGCGACCGCGCGATACAGGTGTAATTTCACAGCCAGGTTTCCATTTGGCATGCGTCGCACGGCCGATTCGCGGACACCCGGCGTGTTTAATAATCTTTCGTTTATTAATTCAAGGTTCACAGAATACGCGTGTGTTCCGGGTGATACCCCGGTGGCGGCAACCATCGGGGTTAAATCTTTGCCGTCCAGGTCCGCCGATACAGATATATTGCGAACCGTCGATGTTGGGCCGTAACCCATAAATGTCATAATTATACGTGTTGCAAAGTATATCGCCAATAAAATGGCGGCAACAAAATAGAGCCAAAACCACAGGTTGCGTTTCATGTCGCATATTATAGCATACTTTATATTAAATGTAAAAGCAGGGGTGCAAAAAAATTACATCGCGCGCAGTAAGTACCCACGGCGGAACATACATTTTCGATATGAACCCACAGATTTTGATGTTGTATTGCGCGGCACAGACAGCAATGCGCGTTGCCCAACGTCTTTGTATTCATTTGATTGGAATGTCACCCAAAGACCGTCCCAATCGGGCATACGGGTGCTCTGGGTTGGGGAAAGCAGTTTTGCCAGGCGTGAACGTGGCATGTATGATGGTTGTGTTATGCCCAGGCATGCCTTGTGGTCGCGAACAAATTGTTCGGTTGTGACCGATTCGTTTTCCCAATTTAAAATTGTGGCGTCATCAATACTGCCCCCGTTGGGGGAAGTGCACGCGGCAACACCAAATAAACCAACAAATAAAAATATTTTTAACATTCTCATATTTCATATTATAATTTAATTGCGTTTTGGTGGCAATAGTTTTTATAATGTAAAAAAATGTATCGGGGGAAAGGATGGCGATAAGTGTTCAAAATTTTATTAAGTTGGCAAATTTCTATAACCAATTGGCCAAGACTATGTCCGCAATATGCGTGAACAAGGGTGGAATACCAATTGAAAACTATGTCGGTCGTTTTTTTGCGGCGGATGTGTTAGAATTTGTTGTAGAATATGGTGAACGTTTGGTAAAATCATCCAAGAACGTGTCGCCGGATGTTGTGAATGTGTTGGAACGGTTTCGTGCCCAGTTTGAACATGTGCGCGGTTTGACCACACCTTCACAAAAACCGATATATGAAATGACGTTGGAAGAATTTGAAAAAGTGATGAACATTTAACCCGGGGTAACAAAATGAAAAAAGTTATAAATTTTGCTTTGATGGGCGTGTGTGTTTTGTTGGGGGCGTGTATGCGCGATGATTCGCGTGACGAGAAGGTTTATTATGACACGGTCCAGGTTGTTGATAATTTGGTCATAGATGATAATTCTGTGCCGATTTTCCCAAAAAAGGCGGCGTTGACCACCGATACGGCGCGCCGGTTTTCGGTTGAATTGCCGCGGCGTTGCACGGTGAATTGGGATAATCAATCGGTTGTGTCGGTTGTGCCAGATGAAAAAATTGAAATGGTGCGATTGGACCGCGGGGACCCGTTGCCAGAATTACAGGTTTCGGATTATGAGTTTAGAAAACAGACCGTTGCAAATGCTTTGAATAAGTTATTAGAAGGTGTAGATATCGCCGTGGTAGAGGTTGAGCCGGGTTATGAAAAGGTGTCTGGGTCGGTGGCGTCGGGTAATTTGTCCGATACTGTTGATTTAATTGCACGGTTGGGGCGTATGTATTATTCGTATGATGCCGCAGGGGGTGAGATAAAACTTTCAAATCGGGCCAAATGGCTGATAAAAATGCCGGCCGAGCAAGATATCATTATGGCATTGTTGGACGCGATGCATGGTGCAGATGTGCGTAATCTGATTGTGGATTGGGCCGACAAGACATTGGTGTTCGAAGGTAATTATCAAACCGAGCGAGAGGTTTCACATATAATTGCGGATATTGCGTCGAAAAAATATGTTTTGGCATGGGATATGGATGTGTACCGTGTTTATCCGCGAACCGACAATCCGATTGTGTGGATGAATATGTTACCGGCATTTGGGGAAAAGAATATAAAAATGTCTGTGCCGGGTGTTGTTGGGCGCGCATTGGTTGTTGGACCAGAGGTGAATACAAAAACATTGCAAGAATTCCTATCGGCCCAGGCGAACGTTGTCTTGGTGTCCCAGGGACATTTTGTTGTCCCGGATGGTTGGCAATCGCGATTTGATATTGGCCAATGCAGCAAGGAAGAACGTTTAGAGACAGATTTGATTGTTGGTGCGTCGGCCAAATATGGTGACTTTGCCGGGCGCAAGAAAATAGATGCGAAAATCGTATTACGGACAAGTCGCGGTGAACTTTCGTCATTCACGATACCGTCCAGTATCGGCGATAACTATGTTATAATTGGTATTCCGACGCATTCGTTTGTGACGACGCCGGAAACGCTAATAAGTCCATTCGCGGAATTGGTTGTGTTTATGTCGCCACGGATTGTTTCGATTGTAAATCCGGCGGATATTCCGGACGAACCGCAATTGGTCGGTGATGCGTTACGGAATTTCTTGCGCAACTGAAATTGAATGATAGAATGGGTGTATGATGTTTAGTAAACTGGAAAGAAAAATTGCATTTAGGTACCTGGGCGCGCGGCGGCGCGGGTTTGGTTCTGTGGTGTCATGGGTGTCCTTGATTGGTATAATGCTGGGTGTGGCAACACTGATTGTTGTTATGTCGGTGATGGGCGGTTTTCATGATACGTTACTGGCGCGGATTGTGGGGATGAACGGGCATGTCGTTGTTTATCACCAAGACGGTGCAATTGCGGATTATGACTTTCTGATTGAACAGATGAAATCCAGTAAAACCGTTGCGCGGACGGTGTCTTCCATTGTGCCAATTGCCGAAGACCAGGTTATGGTGACGCATAATGGTAATAATACTGGTGCGATGGTGCGCGGAATAAGGATGTCTGATTTGGCGGCCAAGACGGCGGCCGGGACACGTATGTACGGTAAATCTTTGTCTGAGATTCGTGACGGAGAATTGGTTGCGGGTGCATCATTGACCCGAAATTTGAATGTGCATATGGGTGAAAATGTGTCTTTGGTTTCGGCGAATGGCGCGACACCAACCGCGTTTGGAACAATGCCGCGGATTATGTCTTACCCGGTGATGACATCGTTCTTTATGGGAATGTATGAATATGATTCGGGATACATATTTATGCCATTGGAAACGGCCCAGAAATATCTGAACCTGGGTGATGCGGTGACGCATATTGATTTGTTCCTTAAAAATCCAGAAGATACGACCGATGTTGTGAATGCGTTGATTGCGGAATTGCCCGATGGTTATGTAGTGCGCGATTGGCGTGATTTGAATCGTGGGTTTGTTGGTGCGCTCCAGGTGGAAACGAATGTTATGTTTCTTATCCTTATGCTGATTGTAATTGTGGCGGCGTTTAATATTGTTTCGTCATTGGTTATGTTGGTCAAAGATAAATCAAAAGATATCGCTGTTCTGCGGACGTTCGGTGTGTCGCGGCGTTCTATGATGAAGATATTCGTTTTGTCGGGAACCAGTATCGGTGTTATCGGGGCGACATTTGGAACGATATTGGGGGTTATTGTTGCAATCTATATTGAACCGATTCGCAAATTTTTCCAATGGGCAACGGGGCGCGATTTGTTTCCGGCGGAATTGTATTATTTGTCTGAATTGCCGTCACGCCTGGAATTTACAACGGTTGTGGGAATCGCGATTTTGGCGATTGCATTGGCATTTTTGGCAACAATTTATCCGGCATGGAAGGCCGCAAACACCGACCCGGTAGAGGTGTTAAGAAACGAATAAGAAAGGGATTATGTAATGGCGTCGATATTAAATTCTTTGTCGCGGGCGAAAAGTGGTGATGTGGTCCTTTCGGTGCGTGATATTAAAAAGACCTTTGTCGAAGGTGGGCAACCGTTGCATATCTTGGTCGGTGGCGGGTTTGATTTGCATCGTGGGGAAATTATCGCATTGGTTGGGCCGTCGGGTTCGGGTAAATCTACACTGCTACAATGTGTTGGGTTGTTGGATAAACCCAGCGGGGGCAGTATCTTGGTCGGTGGAACCCCGGTGCATACAATGAATGATGAAATGCGCACCTTGGTACGGCGGCGTAAAATGGGTTTTGTGTACCAGCGGCATAATTTACTGGCCGATTTTACAGCGCTGGAAAATGTTATGTTGCCAATGTTGGCGAACGGAATGGGTGAAGACGCGGCGCGGACGCGGGCAATGAAGTTATTGAAATCTGCGAATGTCGCGCATCGTGCATCGCATTTGCCGGGACAAATGTCGGGTGGTGAACAACAACGAACGGCCGTCGCACGTGCATTGGCGAATAATCCGGATATATTGTTAGCGGATGAACCAACGGGCAGTTTGGATCCGAATCACGCAATCGCGGTTTTTGAATTATTGTTGGATTTGGTGCGGAAAAATAAAATGGCAATGTTATTTGTGACGCATGATATGTCTTTGGCGAATCGTGCCGATAGACAAATTACTATAAAAAATGGTATAGTTAAATAAAGAAACAAAAAAAGAGAGGAGAGAAATGAGAAATAATAAAACTGAAAATCGTTATGGTTATTCACGTCGCCAAAGAATTTTGGCCTGGTTGGCTTTGATTGGAATATTTATATGTGGTATGATGGCGGGTGCATTTATTTGGCAAACAAAATCGACGCATACGGCGGATTCCGGCGTACAGACAGAAGTGGATGTGTGTAAAATGCGGGAAAATGCGTTGCTGGCAAACTTACGTACAGACATAGACGATTCTGCAGAATGGGCGGCCAATGACCATAAACATAATGCAGATATTTATGATAAATTGATTAGATGGGGGTGTGGCGATAAATCTGATAAGTACCAGGAATTAAGAGATGCCGAATTTGCTGCGTTCGATGTTTTACGCAAGATTAAGGATGAAAATATTGATAACAGTCCGTGTGGGGTTATTGAAAGAACATTACTATCTACTATTCATGATTGCTATGATTCACCAAATTGCCATTTAGATAATGCAGAAATATATTCCAAAATTGCGGAAGATGGTTGCCCGGCAAATCAACAGAAATATGCGCAAAAGGCGTTGGATGAATTGCAGATTTCTGAGGGTGTACGTATAAATGAAACCGATGTAAATCGTGGTGAAATTCGTTCTACGGTAAATACATATAAAAAACTGCAAATGCAGAACGAGGCAAAAAAGTATATCAAGAAAGTTGAAAAATTGGTCAATCCGGGAATCGATTTTATTATGGAATTGCAACGCGTTATCGAAGAATAAAGCACGGGGGCGATAATGAATATAAAAATAATTGGTTTTTTGGCGGCCGTGATAGGCGCGCCGGCGTTCGCCGAAGACGTCGTGGAAGATATTGTTTATGATGATGTCGAATTTGTGGATGTGGGTGCCATGATCGAGGTTCCTGCCCCGCGTGCGGTCGTTGAACGACTTTCGTGTGACGAAATAAATGAACGTGTGGCGGAACTGCGCGAAGATGTAAAATCTTATCCGGATTTAGAGGCGGATTTAGAATATATGGTTGCGCGTCAACGTGCGCAATGTGCAACGCGCGCAAATCGGCGTCCCGTGCATAACTATCAAAATGTAAATCCGGCCGTGGTGTTGGAAGAAACGGAAATAGCGGAAGAAGAGGTCGCAGAAGAGCAGGTCGAATCGGATGCATCCATTGCGGTCGAGGTCGCGCCAGTTGTGGAAAAAACACCAGAAGAATTGGCGGCCGAATTGGTGGTGATAGAAGAAAATCGTGCCAAGGGACTTTGTGACGACGGTAACAAACCAAATAGGTTTGGTTGCTGCGCCGGTGAAAAGTTCAAAGAGGTTTCGCAAATGCAATTTGCATGCTGTCCAAAAGAAGGCGATGGCGAATGCGTTGAACCGCGCCGGAAATAATCTGTATAATGGTTGGTGTTATTTGCGTTTGGGTTTATAAATTGGGTGTTTTTGTTTGATATATTCGCCCAGGATTTGTTCGCCGGTTTCAGATTCTATATTTCCGTATACGGTGATTTTTCGGCGTTTGAATTCTTTTAACCAATCGGGTTTGAAACCTTCATCGAATCCGGTTATGGCCTCTACACGATTAGATGGTACACCGTAATAAACCGCGCCAATGCCGGACCACATAATGCCACCCAAACACATCATACATGGTTCTGCGGTTACGTATAATGACAGGTTGCGTCCCGATAAATCGTGTGTTTTGAAAAATTTTTCGGCCGTATGGATCGCGTTCATTTCTGCGTGATTGTGGCTGCATCCGGCCTTGACCACGGTATTTGCAGATTTCGCCACCAAATGGCCGCGTCCGTCATAAATCGCCGCCAAGAATGGACCGTGCCCGCGTGCGATGTAACCGGGCAATTCGGCGTATAGTTCGGAAATAATGCGTCGTGCCCGCGCCAATTTACGCGCGTTGATTTTTTCATTTGCGATGATGGTTGTTTGTGATTTCATTTATGTTCTACCTGCGTATTTGTGTGTTTTGTGGTTGTTCCGGTGGTAAAGGTTTTACAATATTATTCAGGCTTAATTCAGGAACATCTCGCATCAAATTTTGCATGCCGTTGGCAACATGCTTGGCCGCGGTATCCATATTTTCTGTCAACCATTTGCGATTACCGTTTGAAAATTCTTGAATTATTTGGTCTTTTACATATTTATTGTATGCAGCCAAGAACATTTTTTTAAGGCGTTCTGTGTCCGTTACGTATCGATTGTCAAAGACCAGTGACATACCAAAAAATGACCCGGGTCGCCCGTTGATATCACAAAAACTGTGTCCCGGTTTTTTATTTACCAAGAAAGAGTAAAAAACTTTGTTCTTGCGGCGGGTGATATTAAGAACCATTTCATTTTTGTTCATGCCATCATAGAAAAGCCCCAGGAAATTCTCCGTATCGGCATCGCATGCTGAATTTTGAAAACCAAGTGGGACACCAAATAAGTAAAGTTCTGCCATAGTCTATATCCTTTTTCCATATTGTATCATATTTATGTGGCGGGGGGTAGAGTTTTCTGTGCCGGAATGCGCACGGGTGCCTCGATACACAATAACAAAAATCAAAAAAATCTCCGCGGGTCGATTTTTTAAGATTTTTCTAATTGTGTATTCTCGTATTGGTGCTGCGCCCGACGGGCTCGCACCGATCCGTGCGCAGACCAAAAATTAAACCGGCAGAGCCGGTTGAATTTTTGGTTGGGGTGTGTGGGCGAAACGCAGGTTGAATTATAGTTGCAAAAAATAATACAGCGGAATATAATCACAGTGTTATAAAAAGGATGGAATATGAAAAAATTTTTTGCTTTGTTATGTTTTGTTTTATCTGGTTGTGTTTCAGTTGATATGAATAAAGTCATGACTGTAAATGAAACAGATACAGAAAAATTGCCAACATTAGAAACTGTGTATATTGATGCTACATCAAAAGTACCACAATATTGGGAAGCTGGAGCCAAAGTCGTACAAAGTGGCTCTAATAGGGCAACGTTATTTTATCAACAAATCGAAAAAAATCTGACAGACCCATATGGTGATATGCATGGTTATATAGAATTGCGCGATAATACATTTTTAAATGGTCCAGACCCTGTTAAAGTTGGAGATGCTTGGGGTGCGATGTCTATAGTAACCCTTGGTGTTTTTAATTTGGTTGGTATGCCGGCGTATCATTTTAAACCATATAGTGAAATTAATGTTCGTGTATTAGATAAAACAGGGAAACTTATAAAACGCTACCAAGCTAGTTTTGAAGATTCTGAATATGCAGCATTATATTGGGGGTATTCGTTAGGTGCTGGGGATGAATTATTGTTAAGAACATATAGAAAAGCGCTTGATGATGTTATAGAACAAATGCAAAACGATAAAGAATTTTTATTAAAGAAATTAAAATAATAAGTTTGATATTCTTATAATCGTGATGGATGATATATTGTATAATTTTGATAGAGAATATGGCAATATAGTGGAGTATAATGCTAGAGATGTATCTTGGGTTCATATAGAAAAATTGAATATATTTTATACTGCTATAAATGCCAGTCTAAAAAGTTTGAAGAAAGAATTAAATCGCTTGCCGATATTGAAATCTCCTTTGGAATATAGAACAGATTTGTTTAATGAGGTTCTAAATGAAATGAGACAGACAGCAATAGTTGGCATATTTCATTTATGGTTACATAATTTACAAGAATTTTTGGCTATCGGTGGTGATTTTAATAATAACAAAAAAATAAAACTCATCAGTAGTCCAACTGAAACTATTTTAAACTTGTTTAATGAAGATAAAATCTTGCAATCATTGGTTCCTGTATTAGAAAAATACGGATATTTGGTAAATACGATAAAACATGGAATAGGTTCTTCTTATAAAAAGTTGCAACATTTATATCCAGAATTTTTTGTAGAACCTGGGGAATACAAAGAAGAGCTTATTTTAGATGGTGAAAGTTATGATTCTACAATAGCTATGCCACCCTATGTTTTACAAAATCATATAGATGAATTTTACAAAACCGCAAAAAAATTCTGGCAAAATATTCCGGAAAAACTAGTTATAGATTTCACAGAAAAAATACCAAAGCGAGTTATAAAAGCATAAATTTTATTCGTTTCGCCCGCACACCACAACCACATTGAATATAAATACTAAATATAGCGGTTTTAGGTTGGTTTTCTTTCGTTTTTATTAGTTCGAAAGTTTTTGAATGTCTTGATTTTTATAAATTGTATCCGTATACTCCAATTGTGCTTGTCAGAGAGTTGGTTCTTTGCTTGAAACACATTATTTTAGTCAGGACAACAGATGGCGACAATAATGTTGTTATCGAGTACATGGTGAACTTTAATTCACCTGAATAAAAAGGACTCAAAATGAGTACAATAAAAAGGGCTAGAAGCGCTGTCAATGGTAGATTCGTACCAATGAAAGTGGCTCAAAAGCAGCCAAAAACTCATGTTGTTGAAACTATAAAGCGGAAGTAAACAACATAATTCTCTCTGACAGGTGCATTATACCATAAATTATGACAAAAATATACAGTTATTTTTAATAGTTCGAAAGTGTTAGTAAGAACGCTGTTTCCCTAAATTAAACTTTCGAACTCGCCAAAGCCTTATGTTTCAAACAAAAAATGCCCCGAAGGACATTTTGTTAACTTTGGTTGGGGCGCACGTGTGCCTCGATACGCAATAATAAAAATCAAAAAAATCTTGTTCCTGCGATTTTTGTGATTTTTCTAATTGTGTATTCTCGTATTCGCTCGCACGGCACTGTGGTGCCGGCTGCGCGCAACCCGTAACGATTTGGCTGTGCTTTGCTTGCCAAATCTACTTGGTTTCGAACCGGCAACTTTGTTGCGGATTACGAACCTTGGCCACAGAACCAAAAATTAAACCGGCAAAGCCGGTTAAATTCTTGGTTGGGGCGCTCGGATTCGAACCAAGATAAAGAGAACCAAAATCTCTTGTCCTACCATTAGACGACACCCCAAAAGTGCTTGTATTATATATGTTTTTATGGCTTTTTCAATAATAAAATATTTTTTTGCATTTTGGACTTGAATTTATAATTATTAAAAATTATAATGATTGTCGGTTTTAACGTATAGGAATCTATAACAAAGGGGGCGGATATGGTCCGTAAAGAGTTAGTGAGTCTGTTGGAAAAGAATATTTTGCTGTTCGCGAAACTGTCCGAACGCATCAATCGTGATATGGTCAATTTTGGCGAATATTCCCGCCAGCAGGCGCAGTTTCTGATTCGTCTGTATCTGGGTGGGCGCGTGCGGTTAAAGGATTTGGCGGCACGGGAATTCTTGCCGGCGCCGAATTTATGTGCCGCGTTCCGTAAAATGGAACGTGATGGGTTGGTTTTACGCACCGTGGACGAAGATGATCGGCGTAATACATGGTATTCGGTGACGGACCGCGGGGCGGCCTTGGCGAATCGGTTTATTGATATGTTTCACCAGGCGATTTCGACCATATTTAAAGATATTGATAAAGATGACGAGGAAGAATTAATCAAATCTTTCAAAACCATGAATGGTATTCTGATGAAAATGGAGTCGAAAAATGCGTAAATTTTTTATGGGTTTAATCGCGCTATACGCCGGATTTTTCTGTGTAGGGGCAAATGCGATGGATTTGTCTTTGAATGATGCAATCCAGAAAATCGTTGCCGAATCGCATGATTTAAAAAAGGCGGATGCAAACCTGAAAAAGGCCCAGGCTTCTTTGGATGCCGCAAATGCGGCGCGTTGGTTTAATGTAGAAGGGTCGGCGACATATATGAATTTGGTTAATGTGGAAAAACCGTTCGATTCATATAACCTGAAATTGCCACCGGAAATTGGTGGGCTGATTCCGCAACTGGCCGGAATAGATAGCCTAGATATTCCAGATAACATATTTATGGCCGAGGTCACAGTTACACAACCAATTTATACTTTTGGTAAAATTGGTAATGCGGTGGATAGTGTGCGTAACGCAATCAAGGCCAGTGAATACAGTAAAGAAATGGTCATGCGAGAGGTCAAATATGCCGCCGCAGATATGTATTGGACCGCAAAAATGACCGAAGAAATTGTCAAAATTTCCAAGAAAGATTTAGATGATGCCCGGTCTGCAAAGCGGAATATTGCCGTGGCGGGGCGTGCGAATAGGGCGAATTTGGTTAAAATAGAATCTGATATTGCGACCAAAGAAATCGGTTTGTCCGATGCGGAATTTAACCGTGATACGGCGCATCGTATGTTGAAAATATTGGCCGGAATCGATATAGACGAACCGTTGAACCTGACCGATGAATTCCCGGATAAATTTGATGATATACCGGATAAAAAATTGACCAATACGCCGGAATGGATGGTGTTGGACCAACAGGTAAAAATGTATGAATCCAAGGCCGCATCGCAACGCGCAAACGGGTATCCGACATTGGCGGCGGTTGGTTCTTATACTTATTCGACAATGGGTAATAGTGTTAAACACCTGTTCGATAAAGATGGCGCCCAATCGGCGTATTGGGGGTTGGCGTTAAAGGTGCCAATTTTTAGTGGTGGGGTTAATCGTGCAAACGCAACGGTTGATGTAATGAATGCCGAGGCCGCCCGGCAAGATTTGGAAAAGTCTAAAAAGATTACGGCGGAAAAATATGCAAATGCGATAAAGCAATATAATCATTTGCGTGATAACCTGGCCGGATTAGAGAATGCACGTGATTTGGCGGCACGGGCGTACGGGTTTTCGCGTGATCGCTTTGCCGCCGGACAAACGTCGGCGGTCGAATTGGCGGATGTCTCGGCAAGTCTGCATCAATTAGATATGGCGTTGTTAAATGCAAAATATAAGATTCTGATGTCTGCCGAATCGGTGAAAAAATTGGGAGAATAATTATGAAAATATTGGGACGAGAATTTGACGATAAAAAATTAAAGAAAAATCTGTATACGGCGGTTTTGGTCGTATTGGCCGGTTGGTTCGTGTATCGTTTTGTTATGGTTGCAATCGAATCAAGAATGGTCGTTTTTAATCCGGTTCGTGACGCAAATAAAAATGGAACACTGGTTGAAACATTGGTGGCGAAAAAGCAAGATGGGACCATAAATTTTCCAATAGTCATAAAAAATAATCGCGCGTATGTATCGGGTATAATGCGTGCGAAACTGCGTCCCGGCCAGAATATTTCCGAAGGCGGAAGGGTTGCGAATGTATCAAGTTCTTTGGATTTTGATTCGGGTATGTATATTGTTCAAACGCGCGACGCAAATGATGGTGTAAATAATGTTCAGATTCAGTGCAGCGGGTTTTACATTCCGGTCTATGCGGTGCGTGACGGTGTTGTTATGGTTGAAAAATCGGGGGTTGCGGTGTCGCAAAATGTGAATGTGACCGCACAAGATTCAGATATCGCATGTATTTCGGGTGGAATAAACGATGGTGATATCGTGATTTTGTCCAAGGTTTCAAATAATCAAAAAGTTAGTAAATAATTCGGGGGATTCGATATGTTAAAGTTCTTTATTAAACGGCCGGTTACAACAGTTATGTTTGTTTTGCTGTGGGTGGTGTTGGGGTTGGTCGCATTTCCAAAGATGAATATTGAACGCACGCCGGCGTTAGACTTTCCGATGGTGACCGCAACGTTTATATACCCCGGTGCCGCGCCCGCAGAAATAGAATCCCAGGTTATTAAAAAGGCCGAAGACGCCATGTCCCATGTCCCAGAAGTTAAAAAAATTACATCCCAGGCGTTTGAAAACGGTGGATATGTTATGGCGGAATTTAACCTGGGCGTAAATGTTAATGATAAAGCCAGCGAAGTTAAATCCAAGATTGACGCATTGGCGTCAGAATTTCCGTCTGAATTGAAACAGCCGGTTATTGAAAAATTAAATCCATTGCAAACTTCGGTTGTAGATATCGCTATATCGGGCGCATCTTTGCGTGAATTAAAGGAATATGCAGATAATACATTGGCGAACAAGATAACCGGGGTCAAAGGTGTGGCCAGTGTTTCTGTGTTCGGTGGTAAAAATCGTGCGATACGTGTGGCGTTAAATCCAGAATCTATGGCGGCACGTGGTATCACAATTATGGATATTGTGTCCGCGTTCGGGGCCAGTAATTTGAATGTCCCGGGTGGCAAGATAGAGGCAGGAACAGATTCATCCAGTGTGCGTTTTATTGGTGAATTCGAATCGGTGGACGCCATTAAAAATCTGCATATAACAACCGCCGAGGGTCAAAAGTTCAAGCTTTCTGATGTAGCAAATGTAACCGATTCTGCGCGCGATATTGAAAACGGTGCGCGGTTTAACGGCGCAGACGTTGTTATTGCGTCTGTGGTCAAGGCCACCGATGGAAATGCAATCAAGATTTCGCGCGCGTTGAACAAAGAATTGCCAAAATTTAATGCGGATTTGAATGCGCGGTTTCCGGGTGCGAAAATGGAGATAATTTCGGATTCTTCGATTGTGGTTTCAAATGAAACATCCGGAACCATAAACGGCATCATTTTAGGTGTGTTTTTAACCGTATTGGTTTTGTTGGCGTTTACACATAATTGGCGTTCAACCATTATTGCGGGTGTCGTGATACCGGCGTCTTTGATTGCGGGATTGTTCTTTGTGAATGCCAGTGGTTTTACAATTAACGCGATGACATTGTTGGCGTATTCTTCGGCGTTGGGGACGCTGGTGTCGAATGCGATTATTTTGATTGAATCGGCTTTGCAGGAAATGCGCAAAGGTAAAAATGCAGAAGATGCCGCATTGGATGGAACCAAAAAGGTCGCGGTTTCCGTGTTTGCGGGTGTCGGAACAAATGTTGTGGTGTTTTTGCCTTTGGCATTTATGGGTGGAATTGCCGGTAAATTTATGTCGCAATTTGGTATGACGGTTGTGTATTTAACGGTTCTGTCTTTGATGTTTTCATTTACTTTGGCGCCAATGATGATTGCCCAGATTTTGCGTTTGCCACGGGTTCAACGTGTGAGACAAAAGGTCAAAGACAAAAAATCTGCTATGGAAAAATGGTTCGCGTATCAATATAAACATTCGGGTCGTGTGATTTTAATGGCGGTTGGTGTGTTGTTTGCGTCCGCGTTATTGATGCAATTCACCGGGAACGAGTTTAGCCCGTCCACCGATGCAAACGAAATAAATATTACCGCACGTGCACCGATGGGGGCAACATATGAAAAATCAGAAATGATTGCCGGGAAAATAGAAAAAACTTTGGCGGAATTTGACGAGGTTAAATCGACGTCTGTAAAAATCGGTGAACGTGGTTTGCAAAATATCGCGGTTAAAATTAAATTGGTCGATAAGGCAGAACGTCGGCATTCTGATAAAGAAATCGCACGCCGCATGTTGCCAGAGTTAAATAAAATTCCCGATGCAGAGATCCAAATTCGTGCAGGCGAGGGCGTATCCAGTTCTATTTCGTCCGATATCGTTTTGAATATTTATGGCGAAGATGATGCGAAACGTCAAGAATATGCGACACGCGCGTTGTCCGCGATAAACAATATTCCCGAAGTCCAAACGGCGGTATTTGCGCAACAGGTCCCAGGTGATGAAATTAAATTTATCCCCGATGCCGATAAGATGGATTTTTGGGGTGTGCGAAATTCTTATGCCGGGGGAACGCTGCGTGCGGCATTGTATGGAAACGATACGTACAAGTATAAAGAAAACGGCGAAGAATATCCGATTGTTTTGGAATTTGCGCGACCGTTTAAAAATGCAGCATTGTTCGATAATGTATTGCTGAATTCGCCCAAGGGAATGGTGGCGTTGGGTGAATTGGGTGAAATAAAACATGAACAGGCGACGCCAGAAATTCGCCGTTTGGATAAAAATCGTGTGACAGAAATCGATATAAATATTGGCAAGTCAACCAGTGGTCCCGTGCAATCCAAAATTGTCAAAGAATTGAATAAAATAGAATGGGATATGGGTTACGGGTACAGCTTTGGCGGTATGGCGGAAATCCAAGATGAAACAACCGGAGAAATTGGGACGGCGTTTATGTTGGCGACGATTTTGACATTTATGTTGTTGGCGGCGATTTTGAATTCTTTGATTCACCCGTTCACGATTGCGACATCTATTATTACCAGTTTTGCCGGCGTGTTTATATTGTTGTTCCTGTCGGGCGCATCAACCAACGTTGGCGCAATGATGGCCTTTGTTATGTTGGTTGGTTTGGTGGTTAATAATAACATTTTGGTTTTGGAACCAACAATAAGACGTGTGAATAATGGTGAAAACTTGAAAGTCGCATTGTGGTCGGAACTGAATGCGAAACGCGATATGGTGTTGATGACGTCTATTGCGGTTATGGCGGGTATGTTGCCGCAACTGTGGAGTGCCGATGGTATGAAACGCGCAATGGCGGCGGTTATGATTGGGGGAATGTTAGCATCGTTGATATGGACGTTTACGTTGACGCCGGCGTTGTTCTTTGCGATGGAAAGAATTCGTCAGAAATTAAAAAGGAAAAAATAATATGGCGGGCGAGATTAGATTTTGCACCCCGGATGGCCCATATTGGTTTTTAAGTCCGTTGGCGCCGTTTCCGATAAAAATGTCTGTGGACGGTAAAGATTTTGTTTTTCCCACGGTCGAGCATTATTACCAGGCGATGAAGTTTTATGCAAATGATGCACGGTTTAATGTTATTTTGAATCTGGCAAATCCAGATGATGCGCGATTGATTACAAAAACACCGGAATATAAAATCAATCGTCGTGCGGATTTTGATAAAAATAAATTTAATATTATGGAATTGGGACTGCAGGCAAAGTTTGCCCAAAATCCGTGTGCCGCCGAATTATTAAAATCCACAGGTGATGCGATTTTGATAAAGTCTTGCCCGGTGTGTTATAAATGTGGTTTCGGGGCGGGGGCCGGTTTTAACCGTATGGGAAAGGTTTTGATGAAAATTCGTGCGGAAATTCAAAAGTGATAACGTTTAGGGCGCGGGCCCCGTTTTTGTTTGCTTATATTTTTTTATGTGATTATAATTTTCCCAGAAAATAAAAAGGATAAAAATGTTAAATCGCGTGGATGTTGTTTTATTCGATTTTGATGGAACTTTATCGTGGCCCGATTCGAATTTTGCGTTTGCGTTATATTGTTTGCGGCGTTCGGTTCGGCCGTGGTTGTTTACACCTTTGTTTGGCGTTTGTTCAATTGTACGATTGTTTTGTCCGCGCAGTGTTTGGTGGCGACAAAATATGCGACGCTTTATAACGCCCGATATGTTGCGGCGCTTTGTGCCGGGGTTTGTTCGCACGCATAAAAAAAATCGTTTTGGTTGGGCGGCGGAACGCGTGGCGGCGGAACGCGCGGCGGGAAATAAAGTATTATTGGTTAGTGCAACCGCAAATTACTTAATCGAACCATTGGTGGATGATATGTGTTTTGACGCGGTTATTTGCTCCAAAATGGAATCAATACGCCCATGGAAATATAAATTTTTTTGCTGGGGCGATAATAAAGTGACGGCGGTAAATAAATGGGCGCGCGAAAACGGGTATAAACTGCGTATTGTTCGTGCGTATTCGGACAGTAAATCTGATAAGCCTATGATGAAAATGGCCGATGAACGGATTTGGATAAATCCAAAAACACAAATGCCGTGTTAGGGTTTGTAAAAGTTACCTATACGCCAGAATCCGGCGTATAGGCGGATTTTTACTAAACGTTATTTACTAATTTTCGAAATCCAGTTCTTTTAATTTTTCTGCACGCGGGGTGATTTTGTTCACGGATGTTTGTAATTGTTCTATATCTGATTGGGTTTGGGCAAAATGTTTACGTACATTATCCGCCCGTTCGGCCAGGCGCCCCAGATCGGCCAATAACATATCCAATTCCCGTTTGATTTGTCCCGCAACACGTTTGATTTTTATGTCTGATAGGACCGCACGAATCGTATTCAATGTCGCCCACATGGTTGATGGCGAAACAATAAACACTTTTTTGCGGGCGGCATATTCAATTGCGCCCGGAAATTCGCGATGCAATGTTTCGAATATGGATTCCGATGCGATAAACATCATTGCGCTTTCGGCCGTAACGCCGGGAATAATGTATTTTTCCGCAATCGCGTCTATGTGCTTGCGGACGTCCAATTCAAACTGTTTCCGATACATTTCGGGATTGTCACCATCGGTCATGCGGGAATAAGATTCCAATGGGAATTTACTGTCGATAATCATGTCGCCCGGCGGATACGGCAGGCGGATTATGCAATCGGGCCGGACGCCGGTGTCCATAACACATTGGAACGCGTATGTTTCCGGCGGCATAATGTCGGAAACCAAATCTTCCAATTGCCGTTCACCGAATGTGCCGCGTGCCTGTTTGTTACCCATAAGGATGTTTTTGAAATTTGCTATATCGGAACTGATGCTTTTTAATTCATTTGCGTTTTGTGCCAACACGCCAAGGCGTTCCGCCAACCGTTCGCGCAGGCGGGTGTTGTCTTCGCGCAGGGCGGACATATCAATCCCGGTCGGTCGCATCAATAACGCGCCCAACATTATAATGATGATTGCGCACATGCCAATTAAAATATAAGTTGTCATTTGGATTTCCTTTGCTATCATTTTATTATAAAAGGATTTATATATGTTGCAAATGAAACTTTGTGGTGATTTGGTTTTGCGGGAAAAATGTGACCCAGTGGATGATATTACCCCAGAGATTTTAAATATCATGGACGAAATGGTCAAAATGATGCGGGAACAAAGTGGGGTCGGCCTGGCCGCGCCCCAGGTTGGTGTTACAAAACGGTTCTTGGTTATGATGGAACCCGATTCGAATAAAGTTTTCAAAATGATAAATCCAAAAATTACATCGTATAGTGAAGAGGTCGTCGTGATGGAGGAGGGCTGTTTGTCTGTGTTGGGGCCGGATGGTTTGCCGGTCTATGCAAATGTTACGCGTCCGGCCACCGTCGCGGTCGAATGGATGGATATAAATGGCAAAAATTGTGCCGCGGAAATGTCGGGGATAATGGCCCGCATTGTTCAGCACGAAACGGACCACTTGGATGGGATTTTGTTTATTGACCGTTTGCCGTCGGCAAAACGAGAGATGGTTATGCGCAAGGTAAGGCGTCGCAAATGAAAGTAGTTTTAATGGGAACACCGAATTTTGTTGTGCCAATATTTGATGCTGTGGCCACACGACATGAAGTGTTGGCGGTATTCACGCGTGCGCCAAAGCCCGTCGGGCGGAAACACGTTGTTACAAAATCGCCGGTACATGTATGGGCGGAATCACGAGGGTTGCCGGTGTATCATAAACCGTCTGAATACAACTTTGCACCCGATATGGTGTTTGTTGCGGCGTATGGGGCGATTTTGCGCGACAATGTTTTGAATTCTGCGCCATGTGTAAATTTGCACCCCAGTTTGTTGCCAAAATATCGTGGGCCGTCACCGATTATAACCGCAATAAAAAATGGTGATGTGGAAAGCGGTGTTTGTTTGATGCAGATGACGTCTGAATTGGATGCGGGTGATATTTTAATATGCCGGAAATTTGATATTGATATTGATGACACAACCGATTCGGTCGAAGATAAAGTATCCAAGATTGGTTCGGAAATGATATTGGAATATATGGATGCGCCCGAAAAATTTCCACCCAAAAAACAAAGTGGAAAAATCGTCTATACGGCGAAAACCGGCGTATACGATGAAATAATTGATTGGAAAAAATCACCAATAGAGATTCATAATTTGGTGCGCGCACTTGGTGCGGGGCGGACAAAAATAAATGGAATTGATGTTAAGATATTAAAGACGAAAATGAACGGCGACAAATTAGAAATTGTTACAATTCAACCTGCGGGAAAAAAGCCCATGGATTGGAAAAGTTTTGTAAACGGCCTGCATGAGGCAGCAATAAGATACGGAGAATAAGATGAAAAGCGAATACAAACAAGATGAGTATAGGAAAATGTGTTTTTATTGCAAACGTTTCTTTTGCGCCGGGTATCATTATCCACACAGTCGATTGGTTTGTTCAGGCGTTTTGCCACAATGGGATTTTTTATGGTTTTTAATGCGTGAAGTCAAAGCCACAGATACTTGTAAAAAATTCGTATTGCATAACGCGTTTAAACACATGGTAAGATAAAAAATGATACGGTATAAAGTTATTCTTGAATACAATGGAACAAATTTGATTGGGTGGCAGGAAAATACCCAAGGCCCTTCTGTGCAATCTTTGTTGCATGACGCAATCGAGAAGTTTTGTGGCGTGCGGCCGGACATTGTTGGTGCAGGGCGGACCGATGCCGGCGTGCACGCGATCGCGATGTGTGCACATTTTGATTTGGATGGCGACGCGGATTCGAACACCGTTATGCGGGCGGTAAATTTCTATTTAAATGATGCGCCTGTGTCAGTATTGGATTGTGAAATTGTTCCCGATGATTTCAATGCGCGCTTTTCATGTGTTGCGCGGCATTATAAATATGTGGTTCTAAATCGTCCTGCGCCACCGGTGTTGGATAAAAATCGTGTTTGGTGGGTGCCACGGAAATTGAATATTAAAAAAATGCGTGATGCGGCAAAATTGTTGGTTGGCAAACATGATTTTACATCTTTCCGGGCAAGCCAGTGCCAGGCGAAAAGTCCGATAAAAACCCTGGATTCTTGCCGTATAGAGAAAAAAGATGAATATATAGTTTTTGATTTTTCGGCGCGTTCATTTTTGCATCACCAGGTTCGAAATATGGTTGGGACATTGGTGGAAATTGGCCAGGGGAAACCATATGATATTGATGAGGTTTTTGCGGCACGTGACCGCAGCGCGGCGGGCGCAACCGCGCCGGCATCCGGGCTTTATTTTATTCGTGCGGATTATGCCACCGACGATTAGATGGTATATAATCTATATGACCAGATTTATAAACAACCGCACCACCGTGAATTATTTTTCCCGTGCATTTCTTGGAATCTATATCAAAATATGATGCGACATATTTGACGTCTGGGGCGGCGCAGATAGATGTAATGTTTTTTGATAATGGGACAAAGTTTTGAATATAAATAATTTTCCAATGTGGACCAAAAATTGTGTATACGCCGGATTCTTTGGGCAGGCGTTCATTTTCTGTGTCGGTCTTTTCGTTATTAAATTTCTTCCAATTATCAAATGCAAAGTAATTTCCACTATCGTGTGTTTTGTTGAATTTTAATTTTCCATCCAAAACCGCACCAATCAATTTATGGTCGTATGATATGTAAAATATGGGACGTGGTGAGACCATCCAAATTGTGATTCCAATAGCAGAAAATATCAAACACGCGGCAATATTTATGTGCCGGGTGATAATTGTTTTCATACTGTCCAAGTTGCGTATAAATATTAAACATGCCAGACCAATGGTTATAAAAACTACACATATGTTTGGTGGAACACCAAAATTTAAGTTTCCAAATGGCAGATTCGCGATATATTCTGCAATGGAAAATAATTTATTGTAAATGTTGTGCGCGAATATTAAAGGGCTGGGCACGCCGAATATTGCGCATATTGTTCCAATTATCACGCATGGCATAAGTATGAACGAAAACAGGGGCAGAAATATCAAATTTCCAATCAGACCATAGATTGGGAATTCTCCGAAATGCAACAGAACAAATGGCGCAGTGAAAATGGTCGCAACCAGTGTAGTAAGCCCGGCGCAATAAATATATTTAATGATTTTGTTGTGGGGCAGGTTGGGGCGGATACATGTCCATAACCAAAGTATGCCAAATATAGCCGCAAAAGATAACTGAAAACCAGGGCGCATCACGTTATATGGGTTAATAAGGGTAAGTATAATAAAGGCAAATGCCACCATACGCAGCGACATTACAGACCGGCCAATAATAATTGCCAACATAACCAATGTGGTCATTATAAATGCACGCAGTGTTGCAACACCACCACCGGATAAAAACGCATATCCGACCAATCCCACCCACGAACATATTGTTGCCGGAATGCGGGCGGGAACGCGTCGGACCAATTTTGGTATGCAACGGAATATAGTATAGAATATTATGAATAACCATCCCGCAATTAATGTCATGTGATAACCACTAATGGACCAAAGATGTGCCACGCCGTTTGTTGTCCATACGTTGCGTTGTGTGGCGTTCAATGCGTTTTTGTATCCAAGTAAAAGCGCATCGGTTAGAAAAGAATTTGTTTTGTTTTTAATATATGTTCGTGGGCCGTATACGTCGGTTTCCGCCGTATAGAGAGTTTTTACATCTTTTATATATCCAATTGAGGTGAGGTTGTTAAAATATGCGTGTCGTGCAAAATCAAAACCATTTGGTGTATCCGCAGGCTTTGGTTTAAATAATCCACCGTTGCCGGAAATCACATCGCCCGGTTTTGTTTCGATTTGTTCCCGGGTTGATACGCGGATGTTTCCGAAGTCTTTTGTTCCAAGATGGATGCGTGTTTTATCGTTTACATATTCAATATCTGTGACTTTGCCGGTTATTTCAATACCGTGTGTGTCGTGCGATAACTGGGGTGTGCCTTTTATATGTGTATAAATTCCGGCGTAACCAAATCCCATAAACAGACACATAAATAACGCAACGAATGGAATTTTACGCAACAATATAATGCCGCCCGCGCCAACAATAAATAAACAAATCAGTGCAATTATGTTGGGTTCAAAACCAAACGAAAAATACGCCGCCATACCCAATGCCAGAAAAATAGGCGACCATAAAAATATATTTAATTTTTGTGCTTTGAACCAATCATGCATAATAAAACTTAGCCACCAAATATAAAGTTCGGGTTCGTGGTCAGCGCGATAATCGTGTCAATATCGTCGTTTTCAGACGAATGTTGCCGAATCGTCTTGCCGCATTTTTCGCATTTGTGGGTTATAATAAAACCGTCACCATCCGGTTCGGCCGAAATTGGCGCCATCATGCCACCACAGTCGGACGCCCGGTCGCCCGGATTTTTATCAACATGTCGCGACCACAGACATTGTGGACAATGGTTTGTGTAACCGTTACCAAAAACCATCGCGCCACAGTGGGCGCATTCAAAATCTTCGATGGTTTTTGTAAACTTTTTCATTACAGGCCAAGTGCATTACGGTACATTTTGGTCAATTCGTCGGTTTCGTCCAATTCATCCGGGTCCATTTTGCGCAGGCGTATCATTTGGCGAATATATTTCGGATCGAATCCGGCGGATTTAGCTTCGCTGAATATTTCCTTGATGTCTGCGGCGATTGCGGCAGAATCTTCATTTAATTTTTCAATACGTTCGATGATACCCAACAATTGTTGATTATCAAGTGCCCCATGGTTTGCGTTTTTCATAGATGTTTTCCCCTTGTCTAAATACGTGTTTTATGATATACAATAAAACATAAAAATCAACAAAAACCCGAGAGATTGTAAAAATGACCAGATTTACCAAGATTACCGCCTCGATTGGCCCAAGTTCGGAAAGCGAAAGGGTGTTACGTCAAATGATTTTGGGTGGGGTGAATGTGTTTCGTATAAATTTTAGTCACGATACCGGTGATATTCAGGGTAAAAAAATCGATTCTATACGGCGGATTTCGGCCAATTTGAATGTGCCGGTTGGAATAATGGTTGATTTACAGGGACCAAAACATCGTATAGGTAATTTCGCAACCGAAGAAAAATATACAATTTCACCGGGGCAAAAATTTACATTCGATTCAGACCCAAGCCTTGGAAATTCTTGGCGGGTGAATATGCCGGATGCCGATGTGTTGGCGTCTTTGAATGTTGGTGACAGGATATTGTTGAATGATGGAAAAATAGAAATGCAGGTTACGGCGTGTGTGCCCGGGCGGGTGGAAACCCAGGTTGTTCGCGGAACGGAAATTTGGTCGCGCCGCGGGTTTAATGTGCCAGATACAGAGGTTAAAACATCTGTTTTGACCGAAAAGGATAGGGCGGATTTAGAATATGCGTTGACCAAGAATCCGGATTGGGTGGCCGTGTCTTTTGTTCAGCGTCCCGAAGACATTGCCGAAGTGCGTGATTTTATTACGGCCCGAACGTCGGCCCCAATTAAAATTATGGCGAAAATAGAAAGACGCAATGCCGTCGACAGAATCACAGAAATTGCATCAATCGCCGATGGGGTTATGATTGCGCGTGGCGATTTGGCGGTCGAATTACCCTTTGAGCAGGTGCCGGCAATTTCGCGGCAAATTATTCGTGAATGTCGGCGATTGAATCGGCCCGTGGTTATGGCGACACAAATGTTGGGGTCTATGGTCGAAAGTGAATTTCCAACACGGGCAGAAATAAGCGATGTGGCCAATGCGGCGTATTTGCGTGTCGATTCAACCATGACGTCCGAAGAAACAACGATTGGTGCGCATCCGTTGCGCGTCGTTGAAACAATGGATAAAATTTTGTCATATTCCGATATGGATGCCATAGAGCATTCAAACGATTGGGGGCGCGCGGAAAATGCACCGGAAAATGATTGGTCGCGATCCGTATCATCTATGGCATATTTGAATCATGCGGCGGCAATAATTGTTTTTGCGCGTGATGCCGATTCGGTAATGCAGATTTCTGCGCGTCGGCCGGACGTGCAAATCGTTGCGGTGTGTGATAATAATTTAATTGCAAACCAGTTATGTATTTTACGCGGTGTTATTCCGGTCTATACGCCGGATTTGTTCGCATTGCGTGATTTTGAATCGGTCGCAAAAATTGCCGAAATTAAATCCGGCAAAGTTGTAATTGTTGATGGTGATGATGTAAGTTTGCGTGATTTTGACTAAGTTTATTTTTCTATCGGCAGGAAACAATCGCCGCCATCGGTTGGGCAACACATAAATCCAGAAATTCCCAATGTATTTTTTTCATGATTGGTATAATCCACGTATTCTTCGCCAGGACAGCATCCGTTTAAATCGGGGCTGGCGTTGTCCTTGCACAGGTATTCTATGGTGTCGGACCATTCATAGTGTTGTTTTATAACAAACGCGGTAACAAACGCGGTTACAATTGCGGTAAGCAAGCATGCAATCAAAATTTTATATATTCCTCTCATTTTTATCACCTTTTGTTATTCGGATATTTCCACAGAATCTATGTACGTGCGACTAACACTTTCCAATGGCACCGGATTAAAGTCTTCTGCGGTAATTGAAAAATCATTATCGTTTTTCGGTAAAACGGTTATGGATGAAAATTCTTGATTTGTGTTTGTGGTTGTATGGTTTGCTCCGTATGTCTTTGAACGGTATTTACCACGCAGGTATTCCGGAATAGTGATGTAATCCATCGGATTAATTCCGCCACCAACCAATGCCATCGGTTCGGCGGGCGATATATAATTCGCCGTATTGGTGTAAATCGGTGTGGTGAATGCATTGGCCGGTTGTTTGGTTACGGTCGTTGTACCATCGCCGTTAAGGCGGACAATTTGTAATGCGCGTTCATTTGCACCGCCCGGCCGCAACCGGAATAAACCATTTACCCCGATGTATCCGCTTTGATTCATAAGGTATGCCGCCATATTATCGTGTGCACGAACCGCACCAATCGCCAATATTGTTGCATCGTATCCAATTGCCGCCATACGCGATGCCTTGTCCCCGGTTGCATTTTCGTAAATGTTGTTAAATTCGGTTGGAATTTCCGGCAATGTTGCGAACGCCGCCCCGGTCATTGCGATATCGGATGCGATGTCGCCATCCTCCCACATGGGGGTGCCATAAAACTGTGCGTCGCGTGTCCCCAATCCATAATACCGCAGGAATGAAACCATAGATTTTGTATCATCGGTTGTCCCCAGGAATAAAACAGAATCATACGGCAACGGCCCCAGTGTATCGGTGCGATTTATGTTTTCCAATTGTTTTGCAATACGGCTGCGATCGGACCAAGGTAAAGATTCTTTGTTCAATATATCAGATAAAATTTCTTTGGCGCGCGTGTTTGCCGCGTTTCGTGCCGTATACATCGTTGCGGCCATGGCGGTCGTTTTGATGGATTCTGTGTCGCGCTCGTTATAGTAAAACACGCCTACATTTTTTACATTGTATGTTCCTGTCATAGACTTTGCCGCGCCCGCCATGATTTGACCCGATGCGTTATTTGGCGCGATAATTATGAATTTGTTCCCGCCGCGTGCGTGCATTTCTTGAATTATGGCCTCGATAGTATTTGTTGGAATCAAAGACATACTAAATACCCCATCACCAATTGCGGACACATCGGATGTGAACGCCAACGCCGGCGTATCAGACGGCTTTATGTCACGTAAAATTTTTGCATTTTGGGCAAAGACCGGTCCGATAATAACCCCCGGACCCGATGCCAATGCCGAACGAATCGTTTGAGTGACATCGCCCGTGCCAGTATCATAGAAATCCAGGCGGGTTCCATTTGGGGCAAATTGCATGGCCGCCGCCTCAATCGCCGGACGAATCGATTTTCCAATGGCCGCATTCGGTCCCGATGTCGGTAACAGTACCGCAATCGATTCGCTTGAATCCGAACCGTACATGCCGGCACTGAAAGTACCATATTGTAACTGGGCCGGGGTCGATACGGTTGATTTGTCGTATTCAGAATACCATTGATTGTTTGTGCCACTGCACCCGGCCAAAATCGCCGATGCGCAAATGAAACGAAGTAGTTGCTTTATAATATACATTGAAAAATCCATTTTATTCTGTATTATTTTACTATAAAGGATACAGAAATGCAAACAGGGCTTTACATTGTTGGAACACCTATTGGCAATTTAGGCGATTTGTCACCGCGGGCGGTTGATGTTTTGCGTGGTGTCGATGTTGTTGCGGCCGAAGATACGCGCGTGTTTGGTAAAATCGCATCGCACTTTGATATTAAAACACGGCGCGTTTCGTGTCATGAACATAATGAACGTGAAGTTATCGATGGTTTGTTGCAATGTGTGCGTGATGGGGGTGCGGTTGCGGTTGTGACGGATGCCGGGATGCCGGGCATAAGTGACCCGGGGTTCCGAATCGTTCGTGCGGCGCGCGATGAACATTTGCCGGTTTTTGTTGTTCCGGGGCCTACGGCGGTTATATCGGCATTGGTGTTAAGTGGTTTTCCGACGGATCGGTTCACGTTCTGCGGTTTCTTTGACGAAAAGAAATTGCATGATGATAATCGAATTCGGCACACCATTGTTTACTATGAAAGTCCGAATCGGGTGCGGACGACAATTGCCGCACTTGCGCGTGTTATGCCCGAAAGAAAGGTCGCAATTGTGCGTGAAATAACCAAAATTCACGAGGAAACCATTATTGGGTATCCGGCGGATTTGTTGAATATTGATGCGCCGCGTGGGGAAATTGTTTTGGTGGTTGCGCCTGCGCCGGAACATAAGATGTCGGATGCCGAGATTTCGGAAATTGTAAATGATGTTGTCGCAAATTCTACCAAGGGGGCGGCGGCCGATTTGGCGGCACGTGCCGGAATTTCCAAGAAAGAGGCGTATAAACGTTTATTAAATCGGGACGGTGAAAAATGATAAAATTTGTTGGCGGTTTTGAACGTGTGTGTGATTTGCCGGAAACTCAATTTCCGGAATATGCCTTTGCCGGGCGCAGCAATGTTGGAAAATCTTCGCTTATAAATGCGATTTTGAATGCGCCGGTTGCACGGACATCAAACACACCGGGGCGAACACAGACAATAAATATGTTCAATGTTAAAGATAAAATTACAATTGTCGATTTGCCTGGGTATGGCTATGCGCGCGTGTCACGTGCCGACGCGACGCGGTGGATGTTGCGGTTTCAAGAATATATAACAACGCGTCGCCAAATGAAACGATTGTTTATTTTAATCGATTCGCGAATCGGTCCGCGTGATTCTGATTTGGAATTGATGGATTTTTGTGATGCAAATGGCATTTCTTACCAGGTTGTTTATACCAAGAAGGATAAACGTGTGCGCGAAGCGAATCAAATAAAAATAGATACCGATTCGCATCCGGCGATGGTAGCGGATGTTTTGGAAACTTCGTCCGAGAAAAAAAGCGGAATTGAAAATATAAGGGCGATTATTGGTATCAAATAATAATATTTTCTGTGTGTCAAATCCTGCCAAAATATTGGATGGGCTGTGGCGCGTTATGACCGAATCGGGGGTGCCGATTCCAAATATTTTGCTGTTTGTGCCAAGTCGTCGTGCCGCAAGAAGTGTTGAAAAAATGGTTGCGGAAAAATCCGGTGGGGTGGCTATCTTGCCGCATATTGTGCCGTTGGGCGAAGGTGTGGATGATGTGGTGGATGAAAATTATTCTGATACCGTGTTGGATTTGGAACGTGTGATTGCGGCGGCATACCTGATTGCCGGGTTGCCCAATGTGCGAAATATATCAACCGCGTTGCCGATTGCGCGGACGCTTATTACCATGCAAGATTATTTGGAAAACAGCGGTATAGATATATCAGATATAGATTGGAAAAATCTGGTCGACGATAAATATGCACGGCATTTTCAAGACAAAGCGGAATTGTTAAATATAATGGCGCGTGTGTCGAATGAAATTTTTGTCGGACGTGAAACGGACGTAAAACGCCGGAATCGTGACGCATACGCGTGGTGCGATTATGTTAAAAAAATGCCGGTAAATGATTCTTTGGTCGTTGTGTGTGGTTCCACGGCCAGTGTCCCAACAACACGCAAACTGATGTCGGTAATTGCCGGTTTGCCAAATGGGCGAATAATATTGTCTGGGCGGATTTCCGGCGTATACGATGATTTTGAACTGGATACAAATCCATATAATTCAGAATATAAATTTTTATCAGAAATTGGGGCCCGCCCCGAATATGTCCAAGAAATTGATGTTGGAAAATCTGATATAGATTTCATGAATCGTGCGTTTGGAAATGTTTATGATGCGTCCGGTGAATATGATTTGTCGCATTGTCATTTGATAGAGGCAACGCGTGAATCAGAAGAGGCCGCCGCCGTTGCAACCGTTGCCGCGCGTGCGGTGGGGCAAAATAAATCTGTTTTGATTATAACGCCGGATGCGGCCGGAAACCAGCGATTAATGACAGAATTTATGGCGCGAGGTATTGATGCAGATTTTTCCGGTGGTCAAATTGGAACCGCAACACCGGCGGGGCGAGCAATATTAAATATATTGGATGATTGGATTGAATCGGGGACGGGCGCGTTCCAAGAAATATATTATAAATCTGGTTTTAATCTGTTTGAAACCGTTTCAGATATTGTTGAAAACTTTGCGAATAATTTGTCGCCAAAGTGTATTATTGATGATGAAACATCAATTCAAATTTGGGCCCAGATAAAAAAACTTTCTGATTGCCTGGACGCCCAAAATATTCGGGTCGATGTAAATGATGCGCGTTCGTTTATCGCGGATGCATTATCGGGTGTGCGGGTGCGGCGTCCAATGAATGATTCTGCGCGGGTCATTGTGTTGGGGACCATAGAATCGCGTATGCAGACCGCCGATGTTGTGATATTGATGGGACTGAACGAAGGGATGTTTCCGGCGCTCGGTTATGAAAACCCGTGGTTGCCGCGCGCAGTTGCAAATAAAATAGGGTTGCCATCGCCAAATCATAAAGTGTCTTTGATGGCGTTGGATTTTATAAATTTGTCATGCGGGGGCGATGTTTATTGGACGCGCAGCAAAATATCGGGGGGTGTGCAAACCCAAGAATCACGATTTTTGTCGCGTGTGATGGTCGCGCGTGGCGCGTTTGATAAATCGGTGGGTGCGGAAATATTGGACGCGGTGCGGACGCGCGATTCTGTACCGTATGCGCCGTTGGATTATTCTGACCCGGTGCCGCCCGCAGATTGGTCTGATGTTTTTGTAACCGAAATTGAAAAGTTGATACATAACCCGTATGTGTTCTATGTGCATCATATTCTGCGATTGCGCAAGGTCGATGATTATTGGGTGGGACCCGATGCGCGCGATTTTGGTAACCTGGTTCATGATACGATTGAACACGCGAATCCCGGGGCGACGGTCGATTATCTGGTCGCAGAAATGGATATGCGGGCACGTGAAAAATTGGGCCGTAACAATTTGATATTCTGGTTTTGGCATCGACGCTTTGTTGAAATGGCGCCGGCAATCGCAGATATGTTGGCGCGAACCCCGAATTCAGAAACCGAGGTCGAAGGCCGTGTCAAAATTGCCGGTCGCAATGTTCGCGCGCGTGCAGACCGCATATGGAAAACGGGGGTGTTGGATATAAAAACCGGTTCTGCACCAAATAAAAATCAATTGATGTTGGGAAATATGCCACAGTTGCCGTTAGAGGCATATATGCTAAAAAATGGCGGATTCGCAACGTATAGGGCGAATTCTGATTTTATGCCTACAATGGAATTTTTGCAATTGCGTGCGGGTGATGTGCGCGCGATACAATACGATGGCGATGCCACAAACGAGATGATAAATGCCGCGGTGGCCAAGGTAACAGAATTGTTTAATATATATTCGGTCGGTGGTGCGGGATATGAATATCGCAAAACTGGCGATGTAAAATACCAAGACTGTGATGATTTTGCACGCGCAGATGAACGCGACTAATCAATCTTTATCATCAATCCACAATGATCGGTTGGTTTGTTGGCCATACGCGGTTCTTTATCGATTTCACATGTTTTAATAATTTTGGTTGCCGCATGGTTCGCCAAGAAATAGTCAAGACGCAATCCTTGGTTGTTACCGACCGTGTCGCGACCACGATACCCGTACCAAGTGTAATCTATTTCGTCGGGGTGCATGGCGCGCCACACGTCAACCCAGCCGGCATTTAACCATTTCTGCATGATTTCACGTGCGGCGGGTGCCGAAATACTGGACCCCACATAGTTTTTCGGATTCCATACGTCACGGTCCGCAATCGCGACATTAAAATCGCCACCGATTATAACCGCCTCTTCAGAATCAATGTATTGTGAAATGTATTTTGTAAATGCGCGCATCCATTCCAATTTATATTGAAATTTCGGTGAATCTTCGGATTCCCCGTTCGGCATATAGACATTTATAATACGAACGCGGCCGTCAACAACGGATTCCAAAAATCGGGCGTTTGTGTCGGAATAGTTCGGCAATCCACGGATGACGTCTTCGATGGAATATTTCGAAAAAGTCGCAACGCCATTCCAACTTTTTTGGCCGAATACCCGGATATTATACCCATATTCTTCGAAAAGATTGTGTGGGAAACCGGCGTTTTCAACCTTTAATTCTTGGACCAAAATGGTGTCGTATTCGCCGGATTTTAATATATCCAGGAATGATTCAACGTGTGCCCGAATGGAATTGATATTTAATGTAAGTATTTTCATGTTTGCAATATTTCCTTTTATGAATATAATAGTCACAAGGTTTGATAAAAACAACAAGGAATTTTGTTATGAATATGTTTCAATTTTTAGAAGAAACCACGAAAAAATGGCCTGATAAATTATACCTGGTGCGCGAAGGGGTTGACTATGCCGGTTTTATGGAATTGGTAAAGCGGCGTGCGGCGACATTACATGAAAATGGTGTGCGCACTGGCGACGTTGTCGGGATTTTGTCGCATAATATACCGTCGTTCCCGGTAACACTGTTTGCGATTTGGTTCTTGGGCGGGACGGTATTATTGCTGGATACGAATCTGACGCCGTTTGAATATGATAATATGGCCCAGATAACGGGGTGCAAATTTGTCTGTGCGGAAAAATCATTCTTTTACAAGACGGATAAATTTAAATTTATCGAGATTACCCAGAAAGATGGCGACGTGAATCCGAAACTGAAACCGGCCAAGGTTGATGAAAAAGAGATTGCGACATTGTCATTTACGTCTGGGTCGACCGGAACACCAAAGGTTGTGCCGTTAACACATTATAATCTGATAGAATGTGCGCATTCTTTGTTGGATATGCGTGAATATATTACGGCGGGTGATATTTTGTATGGGTTTTTGCCGATGTATCATGTGTTCGGTTTCGCGGTAGAGGTTTTGGCGACACTGGAATATGGGGCGGGCGTTTTATTACAGCCGACCGTGAATCCAAAGGAAATTATGGCGGACTTCAAAAATTTCCGTCCGCATATTATTCCGGCGGTGCCGCGTTTATTCGAAGTCTTTCGTAATAAGATTATCGATGGGATCAAGGCGAAACATAAATGGTTCTTGTTCAAATCTGTGATGAAGAATGCACCGTTGTTGCGCAAAATGGGTATGGGCCGGTTGGTCGACGCGGTATACAAACCGGTGTTGGATGTGTTTGGCGGTCGTGCAAAATTGCTGGTTGCGGGGGGGGCGGCAACCAAGCCCGAGATTGAAAATTTCTTTGTGGCATTGGGGCTGGGCTTTATCCAGGGCTATGGTATGACCGAAACGGTTGGGCCAATCTGCATTTCTAAACCGTGTCGTGGGCGTGTACCGTTTGCATTTGGGCGGCCGACAACCAACAATGTTGTTGAAATTCGAAACAAAAATGCCGATGGCGTTGGAATATTATGGTTAAAGGGTAATCAGATATTTGGTGGTTACCTGAATAATGATGCCGCGAATCGGGAAGTGTTCGATGAACGTGGGTTCTTTAACACGGGCGATATGGTGTCGATGGATAAAAACGGCGAATTGCACTTTGCCGGCCGCAAGAAACAGGTTATTGTTTTGGACAGTGGTAAAAATGTATATCCTGATGAATTGGAAGGATTGTTTATTACGATTCCGGGTGTGAAAAATGTCGCGGTATTTGAACATACGGTCAAAGATAAAACCGTTGCATACGGCGTGTTTAGTGTGGAACCGGAAATGACGTTGGAAAAATTGTCTGCGGCGGTTGCGCATGCGAATAAAAAGGTTGCGTCTTATAAATGGGTGACGCACTTTGCGATGACGACCGAAGATTTGCCGATGACCAGCACGCAAAAGGTCAAACACCACGTCGTGCGTCAGAATCTTATCGATGGTAAATATCCGATTAAAAAAGAGTAGTTAGAGGTTAGTGTTAGTACGGGCGCGGTTGCGCCCGTTTTTTATAACCTAATCACTTACACTAACCACTATTTCCCCAAACACAATTGAGAAAATGCGGCGGTCAGGATTTCTTCGGTGCCGATAACGCCCAAAATTTTTCCAATTGCGTCGGCGGCATATCGCACATGTTCGGACAATATGTCATAATCGCCGTTCGATTCATCCATCGCCGCGCGCAGTTCATTTGCCGCGACCACCAATAAATCATGCGTGCGCGCGTTTATCATCAAAACCGATTCGCCGTTGCCCGCGATTTCGTTCATGCGCTCTGTGATTTTTTTCATCAATTCCGGCATTCCATTGCCCGTTTTTGCCGAAACATAGATTGCATTTTCTGTGTCGCGCGAATCGGTCGTATCAGATTTGTTAACAACCAGGATTTCGCCCGGTATAATTGTGGATGGCGTATCGGTTGGATTAATAACATGCAAAACCAAATCTGCGTTTTCGATTTCGGCATTTGTGCGTTCTATGCCGATTCGTTCGACCGAATCGGTTGTATCGCGCAGGCCCGCCGTATCCGATAAATTTACCAAAAACCCATCAATATCCATATTTGCGGATACAACATCGCGCGTCGTGCCGGGCGTATCGGATACGATTGCGCGTGATGCACCAACGATTCGATTAAATAGTGAAGATTTACCGACATTTGTTTCACCAACCAGAACTATATTTATTCCGTGTGTGATTGCGCGTGCGGTTTTATATTTCGCCAATGCGGCGGAAATGTCCGTATACAGCGTTTTTATGTTTTTCGTAACCCGGTCCGAAATGTCACCCGGCAAATCATCCGGCGCATAGTCCAACATTGCCGCCGCGTATGCGGAAATGCCTAACATTTGATTTCGCCAATCGGCGTAAATTTCCGAATCGCCCCCCATCATAGACCGTAATGCCGCGGCACGTTGTTTGTCCGTTTCCGCATCAAGAAGTGCGGCCAAGCCGTCCACATCGGACAAATCCATTTTGTTGTTATAGAACGCGCGGCGTGAAAATTCACCGGGCGTTGCAATTCGCATATTGTTTGCACGCAAAAATTCAAAGACTTTATTTATAACCGCCGGCGCGCCGTGACTGTGAATTTCGATAACGTCTTGCCCGGTAAAACTGTGCGGTGCGGCAAAGTAAATTACAACGCATTGATCAATTATTTCGTCTGCCCCATCGGCCAGGTTTGTAAAATAAGCATGCCGGGGTGCCAAGGTGGCACGCCCTGTAATTTTTTTTGCAAAGTTTTCTAGATTATCACCGGAAATCCGAATCACTGTGACGCCGGATTTTCCGTGCCCGGATGATAGTGCAAAGATTGTATCGTTGTTATTCATTATCTATTTCCACTTATTTCTTTTAACGCCATCGGGACCAGTTTCGCGACATCTGCGCCCGGGTTTTGTGATACCAATTTTTGAGCCATGTCCACAATGTCCATGCGCCGGTATCCCAAAGATTCCAATGCAGACAGCAAATCGGGCAGGGCGCCGCCGTCGCCGCCGGACAAATCCATTGTAAATGCGCCGCCGCCAACCTTGCTTTTTAATTCGACAATAATTTTTTCGGCAACCTTTTTGCCAACGCCCGGTGCGGTTGCTATGGTTTTGGCGTCGCCGGTCGCAATCGCGGTCATTAATGTGTCGGTCTTTATTGTTCCCATTATCGCCATGGCAACCTTTGGCCCCACACCCGATACCCCCGTCAACATATTAAATAAATTCTGGGCCGCGATACTGGCAAAGCCGAATAAACGAATCGAATCTTCGCGGACAATCGTTTCAATCCACAGTGTCACCGTCGCCCCGGGTGTCAATGTTTCCGGGGTATAAACCTTGTACCCGACGGGGCCGGCCATCAAAATAATAAAATCATTGCCAATATAATCAACAATGCCTTGCAATTTTCCAATCATTTGCTATCCTTTTGCGGTAATTTTAATTTAATTAAATCAAAAGGTCAAATTATGAGTGGACACAGCAAATGGCATAACATCCAGCACAAGAAAGGTCTGGCGGATGCGGCACGCAGTGGTTTGTTTACAAAACTGGCGCGTGAAATTACTATGGCGGCTAAGCTTGGCGATAAAAATCCCGACAATAATCCGCGCCTTCGTTTGGCGATTTTGCAGGCACGCAAAAATTCTATGCCGAACGATAATATTAAACGCGCGATTGATAAAGCGTCGGGTTCAAACACTGAAAACTATGTGGCCGTGCGGTACGAAGGTTACGGTCCGGGTGCCGTTCCGGTTATTGTCGAGGCTTTGACCGATAACCCGCGTCGTACAGTGCCCGAGGTTCGTAATATCTTTGCCAAAAACGGTGGCAACATGGGCGAAGAGGGCAGTGTTGTGTTTATGTTCACACGCGCCGGGCAAATTTTCTATCCGTCCAGTATCGGCAAAACCGAAGACGAAATGATGGAAATTGTTATGGATGCCGAGGCGGAAAACCTGGAAACAACCGAAGAAGGCTTTATCATTACGACCAAGCCGGATGATTTTATGAATGTTCAAAAGAAAATTGCCGATGTTTTGGGTGAACCGGAAAATGCCGAATTGACATGGGTTCCAAATATGCCTATGGATTTGGATGACGAAGCATACGCGAAAATCGAAAGATTGGTTGATGCGTTGGATGCCAATGACGATGTGCAAAAGGTATTCACCGCCGCGGCGTAATTAGTGGTTAGTGGATAGTGTTAGTGATTAGTGCGGGCGCAAATGCGCCCGTTTTCTTTATTTGATGAATTTTGCGAATTGGGTCATGTTGCTGTGGGCCAGGGCGATTGCGATGGCGTCGCTCTCGTCCGGTGTTTTTGGGTTTGCGCCCGGCAATAATATTCGCACCATTTTATCAACCGCCGTTTTATCGGCGTGGCCCGCACCCGTTAGAATCTTTTTAATCCGATTCGGTTCGTATTCAAATATCGGAATATTTTTGACCGCGATTGCGACCATTGCCGCCGCGCGCGCATGTCCCAGAATAAGCGTAGTTGTCGGGTTTTTGTTCACGAATGTTATTTCCATACTGCATTCGTTGGGGGCGAATGTATCGCAGAGTTTCGTAACCTCGTTAAATATAATTGCAAGACGTTCCGCCAATTCGCCGGTCTTTTTGGGTAAAATAACGCCACTGGCCACATATCTGCGTGCGTTGCCTTCGACGTCTATGACCGCCCAACCGGTATGTAAAAGTCCGGGGTCAATCCCCAATATTCGTTTCGCCATTTTTTATTTCCTGAAACTGATTTTGCCGACGCAATCGGTGCCGAAATATTTATTTATTTTCTGTTTTATTTCATCCGTCATGTATGACAGTTTTAATGTATACGCCGGATTTCGTGGCCGCAGCACAATATTGTATTCGCCGGTGCGCAATTTTTTAACTGCACAAATGTCCGCCATGTTTGAAATCTCCGACCCGATTATTTCCGGCCAACGTGCAACCAAATCAGAATCGGATGCGCGCACCCCGAACAGTTTGAACAGCCCACCCAACGCGCCTGCAATGCTTTGCGGTCGCGCAAGGCGTGCACCAAATTCTTTATTTTTCTGGTTTGACATAACTGTATTCTTTCGGCATTAAAATGTACATTTCACCCTGGGCATGTTGGCCGTGGGCGTATTGATATGCCTCGTCACCTTTGCCAAAGAATATGTCGGCGCGAACAAAACCACGAATCGCACTGCCGGTATCTTGGGCAATCATAAGGCGTCTAAATTTTTGTCCGTTGGATAGGTTCGTATCGATGTATACGGGCAATCCCAACGTATACAGCGAATCGTCCATCGCGATACTGCGGATTTTTGATAGTGGTGTTCCAAGTTTCCCAATCACATCTGGGGGCACCGATTCATAGAAATAAACATAACGCGGATTGTTATAAATAACCTCTTTGGCCAGTTTTGGATTTTTCTTTAGATGTGTCCAAACCGCGTCCGCAGAATATCCGCCATCTGGTTTAATACCACGGTTGCGTAATTGTTCGCCGATGGATTTGAATGGCAAATCATTTACCGCGGCAAAGTTTAATTTAACCATTGTGCCGTCGGCCAATTTTAACATGCCGCTGCCCTGGATTTGAATATTTTGGACATCGACAATGTTTGCCCAATACAGGACGCGGCCGATTTTGTTTTCAACAATTTCTTTTTTTGATACGCCTTTGTAATTGCGGCCGTCGGTTGGGATGCCCATTAACGGTTCATTGCATTCCGCCGTTTTCGTGCGGCAACCCGGAATCACCGGCGAATAATATCCGGTAAAGGTTCCGCGGGACGTTCCATTATCGTTATAGATTTTATACGGTTGGAAATGCGATTCAAACCATGCGCGCACGGTGGCCGTGTCGGCACTGGCACTGGGTAACATATTGCATTTTTCTTCAAACAGTGCGCGGTCGGGGACAACGCGACCCTTGTACTGAATTTTCGCCTTGCACGAATTGCGGAATGCCTGGAGTGCATAACGAACATCATCTTGGTCCCAATCGGGCAGGTCAGAAAAAGATACTTTTTTAAGGTTTCCCGTTGGCACAACAGAATCATCACCGCTGTGTGTTGGGGTCGAAAGGTCGCATGACGCCAAGAACAGCCCGCACAGTCCGAACACCAGCCCACGTAAAATCAGCCTTGAAACATTAATTTTCATTTTATTTATTCTCCCTCTTGTAAAATTTATCTTTAATGCTATATTATCATAAAACGAGTCATAAAAAAAGGAGCAATCGTAATGGCAAAGTTCAATATTATATCTCAATTTTTAAAAGACATTTCTTTTGAGAGCCCAAATGTCCCAGATTTATTCTTTAAACAGGATAACGGCCAGGCAGAATTGGAAATAAACATTGATATGCAGGTCAAAGGTTCGGAAAAGAATCTGTATATGGTTGATTTGATTACAAAAATTCATTCTAAGTTAAAGGCCGATTCTAAAACAATATTCTTGATTGAAACAACCTATACCGGTTTGGTTCAAATGGAAGAAGAAAAAGATGAAGAGGCGAAAAAACGTACACTTTTGATTGATGTGCCGACTTTGTTGTTCCCGGCCGTGCGTGCGTTGGTAACGCGTCTGACCGCCGAATCGGGTTTCCCGCCGTTTGCAATGCAGATGGTTGACTTTGCCGATATGTATGAAAAGCGTCAGCAACAGAAGGCATAGACCGAAATTGATTTCCCTTAACGCACCGATTGGTGCGTTTTTTGTTCCTTTTTGCGATTCGTGATATTTTGTGATATCATTATATTGACACAGGTATCATGGAGAGAGATTTTATGGCCAAAGATAAATATATTTCTGGGCGGGGTGCGATAAGCGGGTTTTCTTTCGCAAACATGGGTATTTTTACCGGCTTTGCCGATGGTATTTATAATGCCGTGTATTCTTTGGTTATATTGGAAATTTTCAAAAGTTCCGCGATTGTGGGTATCTATGTCGCGATTTATTCCATATTTTGCATGTTTGTTGGTTTGTTCGCGAACGAGATTTTCCGTGTCTTTTCAAAGGTCAAGGTGTTTTACTTTGCGTTGTTGATGTTGGTTGTGTGCTATGCGATGATGGGTTTTTCCGTGTTGCCACGAACTTTTATCGTTTTGGATTATACCAGTGGTTTCGCAATCACATTGACGGCATTATTGATACCTTTGTTTATGTCCGATTTTTCCGGGGATGCGGGTATGGCAAAGTTAAATGGGCGGTATCATTTATGGGTGAATTTTGGGGCGTTGTTGGCGCCGATGTTGGCGGTGGTGGTCGCGACGCGTTTCGGTAATCGGTCGGCGTTCTTTTTAGCGGCCGCGATTTACATGGCGGCGTGGATTTATTTCAAATATATGCGGCTTGGCCAGGAAGACAAGCAGATAAAACCGGTAAATCCGCGCAGAACGGTTCGGGCGTTGGCCCGTAATGCGGTTGCGTTTTTCAAAACACCGGGAATGACACGGGCGTATGCGGTGAATTTCGGGTATTATTCTTTGCGCGCGATGCGTTACCTGTATGTGCCAATTGTTGTCGTAGAAAATGGTTTTTCCAAAGATACATTGGGTTTGGTTTTGACATTGGGTATAATTCCATACCTGGTGTTGTCAGATGTTATGGGGCGCCTGGTGCGGCGATTCGGTAAAAAGATATGGTTGGTTTTGGGTTTTGGGTCGTTTGCGGCGTTTTCTGTGTGGGCGACCATTGCCACGGGATTTCCGGTTTTGGCTATATTCGTTCTGTGGCAGATTTCAGGTGCGTTTATGGAACCGGTACACGATTTATTGTTCTTTGATAATGTTCCAAAAAATATGCAGGCCCGGTTTTATGGCGTGTTCCGGACCAGTGTGAATTTTCCGACGGTTATCGCGCCGGTTGCAGGTGCGGCATGCATAACCATATTTGGCGCAACGTCCGCCGTATGGTTGGTGACCTTTGCGGTTGGGGTTTTGTCGGTCGGTGTTTTGATGGCGAAAAAATAATTGCACCCGGCTTTTTTTCTTTGTATCATCGTGGTGACAAGAAAGGGGTTTAATTATGGCAAAGAAAGAAGCAACAACGTCCACGGTAAAAAATCCGGCGTTGGAGTCTGCATTGGCGCAAATTCAAAAGCAATTTGGTAAAGAAGCAATTATGAAAATGGGCGATGGTTCCCAACAGAATATCGAGGCGATATCGTCCGGTTCTTTGGGTTTGGATATCGCGTTGGGAATCGGCGGTTATCCGCGTGGACGCATCGTTGAAATATATGGTCCGGAAAGCAGTGGTAAAACAACACTGGCCCTGCACGCCGTGGCCGAGGCGCAAAAGAAAGGTGGCACATGTGCATATATCGATGCCGAAAATGCGTTGGACCCCAGTTATGCAAAAAAACTGGGCGTGGATGTGGCGAACCTTATTATATCGCAGCCCGATTCTGGGGAACAGGCGTTGGAAATTGCCGATACGCTTATCAAATCTGGCGCGGTTGATGTTGTTGTAATCGATTCGGTCGCGGCATTGGTACCCAAGGCAGAATTGGAAGGAAATATAGGTGATAGCTTTGTTGGAACAACCGCACGATTGATGAGCCAGTCACTGAAAAAACTGGCGGGGTCTGTGTCGCGCAGTAATACACTCTTGATATTCATTAACCAGATTCGTATGAAAATTGGTGTTATGTTCGGTAACCCGGAAACGACCAGTGGCGGTAACGCGTTAAAATTCTATGCGTCGGTTCGTTTGGATATTCGCCGGACGGGTGCAATCAAAGATAAAGAAAATGTTATTGGTAATGAAACCCGGGTCAAGGTTGTGAAAAATAAAGTCGCGCCACCATTCCGGACCGTTGATTTCAAAATTATGTACGGCGAAGGCATTTCCCGTATTAGCGAAATTTTGGATATGGGCGTGAAATATGACTTTATTGATAAGGCGGGCAGTTTCTATTCGTATAACAATGAACGCATAGGCCAGGGCGAAGCGAATGCGCGGCAGTGGCTGAAAGATCATCCAGAAGCACAACAAGAATTGTTGGATAAGATTATGGCGCGGGCGAATGGAATCGCCGAAGAAATGACGATGGGACCGTCTGATGATGACAGTTCTTCGGGTGAGGGTATGGATGAATAATTCTAATTGGGCGGCATGTATTTGCCGCCCGATTTCAATACAAAGGGGTATATGATGAATCTTAAAAGAATGTTGGCTTTGTCGGATATTATATTACGTGCGCATGTTTTGAATTGGTTTTGGCGTCCACGCGATGTGCGTCGCAAAATTCGCAGTGATATTTTGGCGGAACGTATTCCGAAATATTTTCGGCGCTATTTGCCCGCGGCCGCGGCGATTCCCGAACGCAGGGTTATCAAGGATGATAAAAACGAAAAGATTTGGACACTGTGGCTCCAGGGTGAAGAAAATGCCCCAGATTTGGTCAAGGCGTGTTTTCGCAGTATTCGTCGGCACTGTAAACAAGAATTGGTTGTATTGGATGAAGATACAATTTTTGACTATATAACTTTACCGCCCGAAATTATGGAAAAACGAAAGCAGGGCAAAATTAAACACGCGCATTTTGCAGATATTTGCCGTGTAGAGTTATTGTATGAACATGGTGGGTTCTGGTTGGATTCAACCGGATTCGCAACCGGCCCGATTCCAGATTGGATTGTTAAAGAAGATTTCTTTGTATACATGGCCGGGCAAAAGGTCGGCAGTCCATACAGTTATATGCAAAATTGCTTTATTCGCGCACGCAAAGGCGCCTATCTGCTGGATGCGTGGCGGGCGATGATTCTGGATTTTTGGGTGCATGAAAATCATAATTTTGATTATTTTATGCATCAATTATTATTCAAGACGTTGGTTCAAAATGATGAACGTGCGAAAAAATATTTTGCAAAAATGCCGCATGTTGACCAAGACCCAACACATGCGCTGTGGTGGGATTATGGCGCAAAACCGTTTGATAAAAAGACCTTTGATGCGGTGACATCAGGTGCGTTTTTTCAAAAAACAACTTATAACAGTCCATGGGTCAAAAATATTGTACCCGGGACATTTGCGGATGCGATTGTGAATAAAATATAAAGGTGATATAAATGCCGGCGATATCTATTATTATTCCAATGTATAATGTTGAAAAATACCTTAAACGGTGTTTGGACAGTGTGCAGAACCAGACTTTTACCGATTGGCAGGCAATTTGTGTTGACGATGGGTCCCCCGATAATTCTGGAAAAATTGCCGAAGAATACGCCGCGCGCGATAAGCGTTTTATCGTTGTGCACAAAGAAAATGGCGGTCTGTCCGATGCGCGAAATGCCGGAATGAAATACGCCAAAGGCGAATATATCATGTATCTGGATAGTGATGATTTTATTCATCCACAAACAATGGAAATTGCGTATGCGATGGCGACGCGTGATGGGGCCGATATAGTATCGTTTACATATGATCGTATTTATCGTCCGCGTTTGATGGTTATGCATAAATTGGGTATGAATACAGATAATGTCCGTCCGTGGGGAGTTGGAAAAAGATACAATATTAAAAAAATCGAATCGCGTACCACAGATGATATCTTTGAATATGCGACCGAACGTACGCACAATGTGGGAAATAAAAATCGGCGTTGGTTGATTAAGCATTGCCAGGTTTGGAAAAACATGTACAGAAAATCTTTGATAGAAAACACGCCTTTTATCAAAGGAATATTGTTTGAAGACTTTCCGTGGTGGAGTGCGATTATGCTAAAAAAACCGCGTGTAACGATTATAAATTTACCGTTATATTATTATTTGCCGAATTTTGGTGGAATTGTTTTATCGGCAAAACAATTACGTATAATGCAATCGCTGTGTACGGGAATTTCCGCCGCATATAAACTTTATATCGATTATGCCGATGAATATCAAATGAAAAAATGGACGGAAAATTTTTTATGGAGATTTGTATACTGGGCATTTCATAAAACAAAATATTTGAAAACTGATGATGAAAAAAATCAGGCGAAAAAGATGTTGAGGCAATTAAAATCTGATGGAGTTTTTGATAATGTGCCAAATGAATTTTTCGAATTGCGCAATGGAATTTATGAATATATTCAAGATTGATTTTTTCGGTATACAAAAGTTTTTCGCGTTTGCGTGAAATTTATGGTATAATTTCCTGTGTATGGGTTGAATGTTTCAATAAAGGGGAATGCACTTATGCCGGCAATATCGATAGTTATTCCAATGTACGGTGTCGCAAAGTATTTGCGCACATGTTTGGACAGTGTGCAGAACCAGACCTTTACCGATTGGCAGGCAATTTGTGTAGATGATGGCGGTCCGGATAATTCGGGCGCAATCGCCCAAGAATATGCCGCACGTGATAAACGATTTGTTGTTATTCATAAAGAAAATGGTGGTTTGTCGGATGCGCGAAATGTGGGATTAAAACACGCAACGGGTGAATATGTTATGTTTTTAGATAGTGATGATTTTATTCATCCACAAACCATGGAAATTGCATACTATATGGCGCGGCGTGATGATACAGATATAGTGTGCTATACATATGATCGATTTTATCGACCATGTTTGATGTTGCGGCATTTTCTGGGGTTAAATACAGATGATGTGAAACCGATTGGGTTGCGTCGTCGGTATGGGCCTGAATGCGTGTGCAGTTTGATTACAAACAATATATATAAATACGCAACCGAGAAAACGAATAATATGTTCAATCCGAACAAGCAATGGATGGTAAAGCATTGCCAGGTTTGGAAGAATTTATATCGTCGGTCTTTGATTGCGGATATTCCATTTATCAAAGGAATATTGTTTGAAGATTTCCCGTGGTGGAGTGCGGTCATGTTAAAAAATCCCCGTGCAACGATTTTGAATTTACCATTGTATTATTATCGACCAAATTTTGGTGGGATAGTGTTGTCTGCAAAACGTTTACGCATGATGGCCAGTCTGTGCACAGGAATAGAGTATTCGTTTGCGCTGTATCATGACCATGCAAGTCAATATCAATTTCAAATGTGGAATAAACGTTTTTTATGGTATTTTGTTCGTGCCGCATTTAATAAAATTAAATCTTTAGAAGATTCATCGGATTTGAATATGGCCCGTGGTTATTTTATAAAACTTTGCAAAATGGGTGTGTTAGATTTTCCACCAAGCAAATGGGCGCGCAAACTGCGTCGTGAAATTTTAGATTTTATAGGTATGTGATTTTGCGCTATACGCCGGTTTTTTTGAATCGCGCGGGAATTTGTACGACCCATTTTATACCAAACATTCCAGGTTTATCAAATGCATATATTGGACGAAATATGCGTTGAATTACGCGGGCAATTTTTATATGCGTTTCGCCATGTGCGTGCCGTTTTGTAACCATGTTGATTGTCCCGTTTCCGCGCCGGCGCAGGTGGTTTACCCAATCGGGACCGCGAGACGCGGCCTTGTGCACCAACATGTCCATGTCAACTGCACCAAAGTGCAGCAAATATAGATTTTTATCTATGTGAAAATTTGCACCGTGGACACTGTGGAAACCGCTGCCCCAACGGGCGGGACGGAACAAAACAACCGGTTTAGTATAACGTGTAGAAAGCAGGGCGCGCGACCTTTGGGCCAACATAGGTTTTTTTGTGTCTAATGTTTTTTCGTGGTTTAAATCTTGACCGACATCCAGCCCAAGCCCAGACACGGTTGTATGATGTTTTAATTCGCCCAGGTATTCAGATAGTGATTTTTTTATGTCCGGGTCAACAATCAAAAATTCATCGGAATCGCATCCAATAACAATGTCGTATTTTTTAAAAAGTTTTTCGGCCAAATCCGATATTTTTCCAATTCTGTATTTGTCGCCGGCGGAGCGTGTCATATCGGTATGTGGCAATTTGATAACATTTGCGCCATTTGCATTTTTGGGTGCGGTTTGATCCGTGCCGTCCAGAATAATATATAAATTTTTTATGCCCAATTCACGGCCGTAATATTTAACCCATCGGCTTAGGAAGAATTCATCATTTCGTGCCATTGTGATAGCGGCAATTGTTTTCTTCATTTTTGTCCCCCGAAAAGTTTATATTTGGCATATTTCATATTGCGCCACATTATTTTGAATGGATTATATGTAAGCAACCAATTCATATAATCTTGGCCATAAACACGGTTCGCGGTTTTTAGAATGGCGTTTTTTATTGCGGGGGCGGAACGATTTAAAATAAATTTTATCTGATTTCCCGCGGCACCACTGTGTCGAATAAAAGATGCGCGTTTTATAAAAGGGCAACCGTGCGCAAATAATCTTCTGGGCTGGTTATATGTATATCGTCCCCATATAGTATAAACACCATCCCACGAAAAACCATGTTCATTTATTAAATCGCTTAGACCATGTTCATATTTTATTGTGACCTGATTTTTTGTTGGCTGGGTTGTGACGGATGATATAAATTCATTAAACCAATCGGATAAAAATATGTTTTGATTCAATCGTACAAACCAAGATTCCATATATGAATGTGTTTTATGCCGAGACACGACCAAACCGGCGGCATCAGATTTCAGGTTCTCTATATTTATTAAGGTGTTTTTCATATCAAAAACAGGACCAAAAACCGAATCGTTAATCAAGTACATTACATCATAATTATTTAAAATTTCTGTATCGTGCGCCCATGCGAATCCGCGTTTGTATGAACCAAAATCGTATTCGCCGTGACGGGCGGCCATGGTGTGCAGGCAATATTTTTGAATTTTATCCAGTTCGTTTTTTTTACAATCGCAATCCATACACAAAACAATATCGCCAAATTTATTCAGTTGTTTGATATAGTGAACCAGCGCGTCATCAATGATTCCGTCTTTGTCATATCCTGCAAAAATGAATAACCGTTTTGTCATGCTTATAGTAAAGCAAATTTTTTTATGTTTTTCAACAGTGGAAAAAAACCGGCGTATGCCGGTTTAGTTTTTTTATATTTCTTCTTTACCACGGGCAAGTTTTTTGCGTTTACCACTGTCCAATTCTTTTTTACGCAAACGAATTGTTGCCGGGGTAACCTCGACCAATTCATCGTCTTGGATATAAGACAGTGCTTCTTCCAACGACATTTTGCGTGGTGGCGCAAGGAACAATTTTTCATCGGCGGTCACACTGCGGACATTGGTAAGTTCTTTGCCCTTAATCGGGTTCACTTCCAAATCATTTTCTTTGCTGTGTTCGCCGATAATCATACCGGAATAAACTTCGGTCTGTGGCCCCACAAACAATACACCGCGCGGTTCCAGGTTGTGCAGTGCGTATGTCGCGGTTGAACCCTTTTCCATGGAAACCAAAACGCCCGGCCGATATTGAGAAATCGGGCCACGGTATGTGTCATATTTATCAAATACCCGGTTCATAATTCCGGTGCCACGCGTGTCGGTGCGGAATTCAGACAGGTAGCCAATAAGTCCACGTGATGGCGCAGAAAATACGATACGGGTTTTGCCGCCGCCGGACGCCTTCATTTCGGTAATTGTCGCCTTGCGCTTGGTCATTTTTTCAATAACGACGCCGCTGAATTCATCGTCAACATCGACAACAACTTCTTCGATTGGTTCCAACATTTCGCCGTTTGGACCTGTTTGCATAACAACGCGTGGGCGGCTAACACTTAATTCAAAACCTTCGCGGCGCATTGTTTCAATTAAAATTCCCAATTGCAATTCGCCACGTCCGGAAACTTCGAACGATTCTTTGTTTTCACTTTGTGTCACGCGCAGGGCGATGTTTGTTTCGGCCTCTTTGAACAATCTTTCACCAATCATACGCGATGTTAATTTTTTACCACTTTGACCCGCAAGTGGCGATGTGTTCACAAAAAATGTCATAGTAAGGGTCGGTGGATCAATTGGCATTGCCGGAATTGGTTCGGTGACCGACGGGTCGCATAATGTGTCTGCCACTGTTGCCTTGCCGAATCCCGCGACCACAACAATGTCACCGGCCGATGCGCTTTCACGGGAAATTTTTTCAATACCGCGGTGTTCAATAATTTTTGTAATTTTGGCGTTTTCAATAAATTCGCCTTTCATGTTTATTGCCTTGACCGATTGGCCGACACGGACGGTACCAGATTCGATTTTGCCGGTTAAAATGCGACCGACATACGGGTCTGATTCCAATGTTGTGGCCAGCATTGTAAACGGTGCATCAATCATGCAACGCGTTCCGTTGCAATCCGGCGCAGGTACATGGTCAACGATAAGTTGGAACAGCGGGGTCAGGTCTTTATGTTCATCGTTCAGGTCACGCACCGCCCAACCATCACGCCCAACCGCATACAGGTACGGGAAATCAAGTTGTGCATCATCCGCACCCAATTTATCGAATAAATCGAATGTTTCGCTTAACACTTCATCAGGGCGGGCATCAGAACGGTCAACTTTGTTGATGCAAACAATTGGGCGCAATCCCAATTTTAGGGCTTTGGATAAAACAAATTTCGTCTGGGGCAGGGGGCCTTCGGCACTGTCCACCAGCAATACAACACCGTCAACCATCGATAAAATACGTTCGACTTCACCACCAAAGTCCGCGTGTCCCGGCGTGTCCACGATATTGATTTTATAATCGTGCCACAGAACCGATGTAGGTTTCGCAGAAATTGTAATGCCGCGTTCGCGTTCAATATCGCCACTGTCCATGACGCGGTCTTCAACGCGTTCGTTTTCGCGGAAAGTTCCCGCCTGTTTCAACATATTATCAACCAAGGTCGTTTTTCCGTGGTCAACGTGTGCGATAATCGCAATGTTTCTTATTTTCATATATTTAGCCCTTTTTTGCCCTAAGGGTATAGATTACACTATATTTTCGCATTTTCAACAAATTATGGTAAAAAAATTGACATTTTGCGGGCGCTGGCTATAATCTTTGGGTAACAAGGAGAAAGTTTATGAAAAATGTGAATAAAGCCCAGGAAAAACAAAACGCCAACCGTGTGGTCATTGATAAATCGGATTGGGTGGCGGAAATACGTGCGGTTGTGCGCGCGGTAATGCTATGGTTTTACAAGACCGCATTATATGATTTTTCGGTAAATCGTGTAAATGATATGGATGCGGCGCGTGCATGTCGTGCATTGGATGCGTTTTGCGAGATGTATGCGATGTCGGATAAACCCGAAAAATATTTTTCACGTGAATCGACAATTGCGGCGTGGGATACGCGCGCAATGATGTATGCCCGGTCTAAAAAATCACCGATTGTAAATGGATATGGCGCGCATAATTTGGTTGATACGCCGGCGGATGTTGCGTTCAAGAAAGCAAAACCGGGATTGTTTGATGCCAAAATAGCGAATGAATATCATGATTTCTGTAAATTGGTTATGAATTGGGAATATAACCGCACGTCTGGCAATAGACAAGAATTTGCCGCGTCCAAGGTCCAGGCCCAGGAAATCGTGCGTATAGCAAATAATATGTTTGATGATAAAAAACAAAAATTCTTTCTGCGTAACGCGGCCAGTTTTCGTTCCGCCCGCGCACATTAGGAAATTATGATTGTAAAAAAACACCGCCCGTTTGAGCGGTGTTTTTTTAATGTTTTCCACCGATTTTTGTGCGACCGCCCATCACACTTCGCCAAAGGGCTTCATGTGACAGGTCCGCTAATGTTTACCGCCAATCTTGGTCCTCCCTCCCATTAATGGTTGGATTTTTTTCGGAATATTGACAGACCCGTCCGCGTTTTGGTGATTTTCGATTAACGGGACCAAAGCGCGGGGCAGGGCGATCCCGGTGTTGTTCAATGTTGCGACAAATTTAACTTCGCCGGTCGCATTTTCGCGATAGCGCGTGTTTGTACGGCGCGCCTGGAATTGACCAATGGACGAACAAGAACCCAATTCGCGATATGCATTTTCAGATGGGAACCATGCCTCGACATCGTTCATTTTAACCTTGTTGAATCCCATGTCGCCGGTGGAATTTGCAATTACACGATACGGTAATTCCAAATCTTCGACAACTTCGCACAGGTTGTTCAATAAAAATTCATGCATTTCATCGCTTTCTTCGGGGCGACAGAAAATATATTGTTCCACTTTGTTAAAGTGATGAAATCGCACAAGACCGCGTGTGTCGCGACCGGCGGCACCGGCCTCTTTACGGAAGCATGTGGAAAAGCCCGCGTATTTTATTGGTAATTCATTTTCCGGTAAAATTTCATCCGCATGCAGCGAATTCAAAATTATTTCCGCGGTGCCGGCCAAGCAACGGTCTGTATCGGTCAACATGAACACATCGTCATTCATAACCGATAAATCGGAACCCATAAAATGCCCGGCATTAAATATAGTTTGTGGTTTTGTGACGGGTGGGCATTCAATATATTTGAAACCCTTGCTAATCAATTTTTGAATAACATACGTTTCAATTGCCAATGCCAATTCGGCCAGTTCGCCACACAAACAATATGTACGTGTGCCACAAATGCCTGCGATTTTTTCCGGCATCCACCAACCGTTCATTTCCAGCAAATCCCATTGTGGACGTGGGGTAAAATCAAATGTACGTGGCGTGCCAACCCGGCGGATTTCCACGTTTGCAGAATCATCGGCACCAATTGGTGCGGACGCATCTGGAATCTGGGGCACGCGATGCAGCAGGTCGTTTAACAATGCCTCCTTGTCCGCCAATTCCGCCATATCGTTTGCGATTTCTTCACTAATCTGTTTAGATTTTGCGATCAGTGGCGCCTTGTCCGACGCGGTTGGAATTTCGCGTGAAATTTTATTTTTTTCCGCCGTTTTTGTTTGAGTAATTGTTTTCAATTCACGAACGCGCACATCCAATGACAAGATATCGTCCACAACATCAGGAAAGTTTTTTACACGACACGCGTTTTTTACGATGTCTGGATTTTCACGAATAAATTTTATATCTAACATTTTTTATTCCTTTTATTATTGTGCGTTCTTGTTCAAATATGCGATGGCGTCCATTGCCGCGGTGCATCCCGTGCCAACGGCCGTTGCAATTTGCATTTTAATATTTGAATGGACATCGCCCGCAACGAACATTCCCGTCGGTAATGCGTCGGGGGCAATGCGACCCAGTTCGTCGCGTTTAATATCTTCGGTTAAATAATCTGTATTCGCTTCGTGTCCAATGGCAACAAATATTCCGTCGCAAACGATTTGTTCGTCGTTTGTTGTTGTCGCAATCAATTCACCGGTTTCAGAATTCGGACGCGCAGAGATTTTCCGTAATTCGGTATTAAAGATACATTCGATGTTCTTTTTTTCCGCAACGCGTTTGCGAATAATTTCTTCGGCGCGTGTAAAGGATGATTTGCGATAGATGATTTTTACCGTCTTGGCGATATCCGCCAAATACAGTGCGTCATTCAATGCGGAATTTCCACCGCCGATAACCAGCACCGTTTTACCAGAATAGAAAAATCCGTCGCATGTCGCGCAATATGAAACACCGCGTCCAAAGAATTCACGTGCGCCTTCAATTTCTAATTTTCGTGGTGACGCACCGGTCGATAAAATTATCGCGCGCGTATCATATTTTTCACCACGCGTGTCGGTGATGGTATATGTGCCGTCTGCGTTATGGTCAATGTGCATGGCGGTCTTCATTTTTATTTTTGCGCCAAACGATTCGGCCTGGGTTTTTATAAAGTCAATCAGTTCCAGACCACTGCCGCGCCAACCGGGATAGTTTTCCAGCGTTGCAATTCCCGCCGTTTGGCCCCCAAGTGTGTCGCCACCCAGAACCAATGTGTCTTTGTTTGCGCGACCACAATAAATCGCCGCCGTTAAACCCGCGGGCCCCGAGCCCAATATAATAACATCATACATTTTTACTTTCCTTTGTGGACATAACATATCACATGTGTGCGGGGTGCGCCATAAAAATTTGGTTAATTTTCTTACTTGCCAAAATACTTTTTTAGTGTTTGGTATGCGGATGAAATATGTGCGAATTCTGAACCGCTGGATTTACCGTGTGCGGTATCGGGGTGATATTTTTTTGCCAGTGCGCGGTATTTGGCACCGACTTCACGCCAAGATGCCGTAATAGGTAACCCCAGTGCCCCGAATGCCAATGTGATATTTGCCGGCATAGATTTTTTGGGTGGCATTTTATCAAACGTATTGCGCCCCGTAATAAAATCGTTAAGGAATTTTATATAGTCCGCAGAATCTTGTTCTGACCGTTTTTTTATTGGTTCGCCAAATGTTTGCCGTTCCCAATCTTCTTCGATTTCTTCGGGTGTCATGTCGGCATAGAAATTCCAATTTTTATTATATTCGGCGGCGTGTTCCGGGCAAAAATTCCAATATTCGCGCAGTTCGCGTGTTTTCGGTGCGCGGCATGTGCCGGCCCGTGTGCAACCCGGAAAATCGCATTTTTTTATCATTTGTTATGAACCTTGGTTTCGGATAATGGATGGTGTTCAACGACAACCTGGGTTAATTTTTCAGGCATGACGTGGGTATAAATTTGTGTTGTTGAAATATCTTCGTGCCCCAGCATTGTTTGTATCGCACGCAGGTTTGCCCCATGTGCCAGCAGGTGCGATGCAAACGAATGGCGCAGAACGTGCGGTGTTACGCGTGCGGGGTCCAGGCCGGCCAACACCGCGCATTTTTTCAATATCTTGAAAAAACCGTCACGTGTGATATGGCCCAAATTGGAATTGGACGGAAACACATATTTTGAATCGTTGGGGGTGCGAATTTCCAACCATTTATTCAATGCGTGTTGGGCGGTTTCATGAACGGGCACCATGCGTTCTTTGGCACCTTTGCCGTGAATTAACAATCGGTCGCCCAATATTGCCGTCATGGGTAACCCACACAGTTCGGATACGCGCAGCCCCGATGCATACAGTAATTCAATCATTGCGCGCAGGCGGACCGCGGTGCGGACATCGCCCGCCGAAGATATCAATAATTCTATTTCTTCGGTTGTTAGTAATTTTGGTAATGGTTTTGCGCGTTTTGGTAATTCCAGGTTTGTTGTCGGATTTGTTTTTATGATTTTTTCCAACATTAAAAATTTATAAAAACTGCGCAGCGCACTTGCGCGACGTGCGACCGATGATGCACACCCACCAACATCGGACAGATATTTTTGTATATCCGCCTCGGTCGCGGTCAATAGGCCGCCCGGCAACATTTCGTCTGCGTGATTAAGGTCGTTGGCATATGCGGCCAATGTGTTTTGGCTGCGACCCTTTTCGGCGGACATGGCTTCTAAAAATACATCGATATAGTTCATTTGTTGTAATTTTTTATTGATGTAACACAACCTCGGTCACATGTTGGGTCGGTGGAAAATATATTATCATTAAAATAACCAATACAACTATCAGTGCCCAGATGATAATTTTATTACGTGTCGAGTGTTTTTTTCGCAATGGCATAATAAATCCTTTTGTTTTTATATCGTGTCAAATCCGGCAATAAATACACCGGCGCCGGATATAATAATAAGTGGCGGTGCAATAATGGCCAGCAGTGGCGGTATTGTTCCGTTTGAGCCCAATACACTAAATATATTTAACAAGAAATAAAGTATAAAGCATGTTAATATCCCAAGGCCGAATTTCACACCAAAACTGTGATTGCGACGTTGGCGGGTTTGGGAAAACGCGACGCCCAATGTGGCCATTGCAATCATTGTTAATGGTAAAAACAGCAGCGTCCAAAACTGAACCATATGCCCACGAACCGAAATACCAATATCGGACATTTTTGTGATAAATTCCGGCAGGTTCCAAAAAGATATCTGGTTTGGTTGCAGGTATCGGTCAAGGACGGTTTTGGGCGTGATACGCGTTTCGGTTTGCCATTCACCAATATGTGTTTTTCCCGATTGATTTAATATGGTTGCGTGTTCGGCTTTAAGCCCAGATGTCGACAATGTAATTTTATCAGAATCAATACGTTCGGTTAGTTTGAATTCATTGTCTTGAACATAAATTGTTGTATTAAAGAATACCAGGTCTTCATTTACCTTGGACATATTTTTGGCGACCAGTGTAATGTACCCATTGTCCGAGGATTCGTGCAACCATATCGCATTGTCGACCAACTTTAATTTTTCGTTTGTGATGTTTTGTGCGCCCAGTTGCACCGCATATGGATTTATAACGGTTGTGGCAATCACACCAATTAAAAATGCACCAACCAAAAATGGACGTGCCATTTGATATGGTGATAATCCCGCGGCCGATATAATAATGCCTTCACTGGAACGGGTAAGGGTATAATATGCGACCAATGTCCCCATAAACACCGCCAATGGCAAAAACAATGGAACATATTCGACCAAACGAACCCATGCATCATTCAGTGCGGCGATTGCGGTTGGGTTGCTGGGCAATCTTTCGACAAAGGTTACCGCGAAAATAATTCCGCACACGATAAGCAGCACCAATCCGACGCCGCTAAAAAATCGGCGGAATAAAAATCGAGATAAAATTCGTGCCCGTGCCATGTGATTCCTAATTTGTTGATATCAATCAAAAAATTATAGCCTGTTTAATTCCCAATTGCAAAATTAAAATGAATATTTATAATATTCGCATAAAAATAATAGGGAAGAATAAAAATGGATAAAAAACCGATATCAAAACAGGGATTTGAAGCCCTGGTCAAAGAATTGAAACAATTACAGGAAGTGGATCGCCCGGAAATATTAAAGGTGGTTCAATGGGCGCGGTCGTTGGGCGATTTGTCTGAAAATGCCGATTACAGTGCCGCACGTGAAAAACAGCGCGAAATCGATAAACGTATTCAATATATTGAAAACTTTATAAATAATGCGTCGGTGGTTGATGTTGATAATTTGTCTGGGGACCGGGTTGTTTTTGGTGCGCGTGTGTTGTGTGAAGATGAAAATGGAAATCGTATGCAATGCCGCATTTTGTCCGATATAGAATCGGATGGGAAACAGGTTATATCATGCACTTCGCCGGTTGGGCGCGCGCTGATTGGACGGTGTGTCGGTGACACGTGTATTGTACGGTTGCCGTCCGGTGAACGTGAATATGAAATATTAGACATTAAATTCAAAGAATAAGGATTAAATTTGTCTGTTCGTTTGCTGCCTGATTATTTGGTGAACCAAATTGCCGCCGGTGAAGTGGTTGAAAATGGTGCAAGCGTTGTCAAAGAAACGGTTGAAAATGCGCTGGATGCCGGGGCGGACCAAATTATCATCGACGTTGTTGACGGCGGACGAACACTTATAAATATTGTCGATAATGGCGCGGGTATGTCGCGCGATGATTTGGAAAAGTGTATTCAGCGGCACGCGACGTCTAAATTGCCCGATGACAATTTGATGAATATTCATTTTATGGGCTTTCGGGGCGAAGCGTTACCGTCAATCGCGTCTGTATCAGATATGACGATTGATACATGTAATGGTGTGGATTCAAATGGTTGGCATATGGATTGTACAACCGATAAAATTCGGCCGTCTGATTGGCAAAGTGGAACGCGAATTCGTGTCCAAAATTTGTTTGCCAAGACGCCTGCACGGTTAAAGTTTCTGCGGACGGACCGGGCCGAAATGATGTCGATTTTGGATGTTGTTAAACGACTTGCCATGGCGCGCACCGATGTTGGATTTGTGTTAAATAACAAATGGCGTTTCCCAAAAAATCAACCGTTGATGGAACGTATCATTGCCGTGATGGGCGAAGATGTGCGTGGCCGTATGCGGTCGGTTGATGCGGAATCTGGGTCGACGGGCGGAATGAAATTATCGGGTTATATTTCCGACCCAACGTTGCGGCGTGCGTCTTCGGTGGATCAATTTTTATTTGTAAATGGCCGCCCGGTCAAAGATAAAGTTTTGGTGGGCGCGTTGCGTGCGGCATATATGGATGTTATGCATGCGCGTGAATTTCCGCTGTGCGCGTTGTATTTAACCGTGCCGACGGAAAGCGTCGATGTTAATGTTTCACCGACCAAGACAGATGTGCATTTCTTGGAACCGAATCATGTGCGTGCATTTATTATTAAAAGCCTGCGTGATGTGTTGGCGCAAACCATGGTGACCGAATCGGTTGGGGCCGCACCGGTGTGGGCGGAGTCTGGGATGTCTTTCCGTGGGCCAATTGTATCTAACACAAATGACAGTGTTATGCACAATATATCGCGGGTGTGCCAGCCGGATAATTTTAAAAGCAAATTGTATAATCCGATTCAGAATGTCGTTGTCCCCGAACATAAAAACGAATTGGTTGAAAATATTTTTGATGCGGGACCATTGGGGCGGGTAATTGGGCAAATCGCAAATAAATATATTTTGGCGGCCACATCGGATAGTTTGGTTGTTGTTGACCAACACGCCGCCCATGAACGCATAACATATGAAAAGATGCGCCGTGGCGCGATAAAATCGCAACCGTTGTTGACGCCGATTGTTGTGCGTATGCGTGCCGAAGATGTGACCGCGGTGTTGTCTATTGCGGATGAAATGCGTGCATCGGGATTAAGCATTGATTCTTTTGGTGATGATGCAATTGCGATTTTTGAAAAGCCCGCCGATTGGGATATGAATTGGGCGAATGTTTTGCACGATATTGCCGATGAAGTTCGCGCGTATGGGCATTCGGCGCAATTGGGTGAAAAACTGCATTTGAAATTGGCGAATCACGCGTGTCATCATTCTGTGCGTGCCGGCCAGAAATTGAATATGGACCAAATGGACGCACTGTTGCGTGATATAGAACGAACCGAACGAGGCGGGGAATGTAATCATGGCCGCCCGGTTTATAAATTTATTCCATTGTCTGAAATAGACGGATGGTTTGAACGGTAGTGGTTAGTGTAAGTGGTTAGTGGTTAGTGAAAACGGTTGCAAATGCAACCATTTTTGTTTACAATACTTTTGCACGGGTGACGCCGTTGCGGGGTCTAGAAAACCTCTCATACAAAAACTCCAATTGGTTGGAGGGCCGCGAATATATCGAATAAGCGACGCTGTTTTGTATGGCAGTTTTCTAGCCTCCAACCGTCAATTCGTCATTGGCGGTATTTTTAACCAGTAAAAGGAGGAGAAAATGGTCGTATTAATCGATGCAAAATATTTTGGCACCATGTTGCATGCCGCACGCCGTCATCAAGGCATCAAGGCAAATGATATGGCGCAAATGTTAAAGATATCGGTTCGACAATTGCACCACTATGAACGTGGTACCGAACCAATCCCAGAAAGTATATTAATGTCCCTGTTTTATAATGGTTTATGTTTATTGCGTTGCAAGCGACAAAGTCGTTCATAAATATAAATCGGGCGCGATTCGCGCCCACACTAACCACTAACACTAACACTAACACTAACACCGAAGTCTCGGCGTAGCGAAGCGGAGACGGATACCCACTAACACTATCCACTACCCACTAACCACTAACACTTTTCCCTTTACTTTTTGGGCTTTTTTTTCTATTCTGGGGCCATAAATAATAATAAAAAGGAGAAAATTATGGAAGAAGTTCAAGTCGTTGATACGGTAAATTCTGTAAATGCTGCATCGCAACAGGGCGGTTGGGGTACGTTGTTTGTGTATTGCATTGTTGTCTTTGCGATTGTGTATTTCTTGATGGTGCGGCCGAATAAAAAGCGTATGGCTGAATATCAAAAAATGATTGATTCAATAAAGGTGGGTGACCGTGTTATGGCCGCCGGTATTTATGGCAAGGTTAAAAAAATTAACGAAAAAACTATCGAGTTGGAAATTGCCAAGGGTGTTGTTATCGAGGTTAGTAAAAATGCCATTGGTGCGGTTGAAAAATAATAAAGGTTGTGTGTTATGTTTAAAAAATTGCTGATTATTTTTGTGGCGGTGTTTGGTGTATTACTGGCGGTGCCAACAATGTGGCCGGGCGCGTCTAAATATTTCCCGACGTGGATGCATCCGATATCGTTGGGTTTGGACTTAAAGGGTGGTGCGCAATTGTTGTTAGAGGTTGATACGGCAACAATGTTCAAAGAAAAATCTGTGCAATTGTATGACGAAGTGCGCAGTGCGATGATTGACCGCAATAAAGGTGTGATTCGGTTTTCAAACCTGAAAAACAATGATGGGGTTGTGTCGTTGACTTTGCGCGAAGGCGAAGATATGTCCAAGGCCAAAGGCCGTTTGAAAAGCGTATTTGGCAACACGATTGATATATCAGCATCGGGACGGACGATTACATTATCTTATTCCGATAAACAGAAAGAAGAAATGACCGCCGATGCTTTGGCACGTAGTATCGAAATTGTGCGTCGTCGTATTGATGCGTTGGGGACGAAAGAACCGTCTATTCAAAGTCAGGGTGGGAAATATATCTTGGTGCAATTGCCCGGTGTCGATAACCCGGAACATATTAAAGAATTGATTGGACAAACCGCGAAAATGACATTCCATTTGGTGAATGAAAGCGTGACCCAGGAACAACTTGCAACCGGGGTTGCACCGGCGGGGACAGAATTTTTGCCGTATATGGATGCGGTTTGGAATTCGGTTCCGGTATATTCGCGGGTCGAAGTTTCGGGTGAAAGTTTGAAAGATTCCCAGGCGGACTTTGACCAAAATAATATGCCGGTTGTGACGACCGTGTTCGATATGGCGGGTGCGCGTCGGTTTGCAAAATTGACCACCGAGCATGTAAATGAAAGATTCGCAATTGTGTTGGATGGCAAGGTTTTATCTGCGCCAACGATTCGTGAACCAATACCGGGTGGCCGTGGCCAGATTTCCGGTGGGTTTACTTTACAGGGCGCGAAAGATTTGGCCGTGTTATTGCGCAGTGGTGCATTGCCGGCACCGTTACAGGTAATTGAAGAACGAACCGTTGGTGCGGGCTTGGGTGCGGATACAATTGCCCAGGGCAAGGTTGGTTCGGCAATTGGCGTGTTGTTGGTTTTAGTGTTTATGATTTTGGTGTATCGCGCATTTGGCGTTATTGCGGATGTTGTTTTATTGGTTAATTTGGCGATGATTATTGGTATGTCTGCGTTGATGGGCGCAACATTGACGTTGCCCGGGATTGCCGGTATCGTGTTGACATTGGGTATGGCGGTGGACGCAAACATATTGCCGTTTGAACGTATTCGTGATGAATTGCGTTCGGGGGCGACGCCACTGCGTGCGGTGGACAGTGGATTTAATCGTTCGATGAAGACCGTGTTGGACGGTGAATTAACGAACCTTATCTGTGCGTTGATTTTGTTCCAATTTGGTGCGGGCCCGATTCGTGGGTTTGCGGTAACGTTGTCCATTGGTGTTATAACCACATTGTTCACCTGTTTGATGCTGTCACGTTTGTTGATAGATTGGTATATGGGCGGCAAAAACAAAAAAATTGGCTATATCAGAATTAAAAAGTAAAAGGATTGGGTTATGAAATTGCATTTTATGAAGTATCGTAAATTATCGTACTGGATTTCCGGGGCATTGATATTGGCGTCGATTTTATCTTTGGCGATAAAGGGTTTAAATTATGGTATCGACTTTGCGGGTGGTATTTCGATGGAGGTTACCGCAACAGAGCCGGATTATACCGTGGATAAAATGCGTCACGATTTGGCGGCCTTTAAACCGGAATTGCAATCGGTTGATGGTAATTCCATCTTGATTCGTGTTGGTTTGCCCAAGGGTGCAACCGACGCAGAACAAAACACACGTGTTCGTGAAATCAAAGACATATTGGGTAACCGTGTAGAATATTCCCAGGTGCAAATTGTTGGACCAAAAATTGGTGGTGAATTGGTGCGCGGTGGTATTTTGGCCGTATTGGTATCGTTTATATTGATGGCGGTTTATATTTGGATTCGTTATCGTGGGGGCTATGCGGTTGGGTCTTTTGTGTCATTGGTTTTTGACTTTGTATTGATGTTTGGATTCTTTTCCATTGTTGGGTTGGAATTTAACCAGACCGCGATTGCCGTCGTCCTTATGGGTGTGGGGTATTCCATTAATGATAAGGTTGTGAACTATGACCGAATCGATGAAAATATTAAAAAGTATCACAAGATGCCGATGGATGAATTGATTGATTTATCGGTTAATGAAATGTTATCACGAACCATAATGACCAGTATCACAACCATATTGGCATTGTTGGGGTTGTTTGTGTTTGGTGGAATGGCGTTGCGCGATTTTGCAATTGCGATGACGTTCTCTATCATCATGGGAACTTTGACCAGTATGTATATATCGAACGTTATTTTGTATCACTTTAATTTGCGTGAGACAAAGTATTGATTTGCGGGCGATTGCAAATGGAAAGGGGGGACGGATGAAGTTTATAAAATTTTTATGCGGTGTGTTTTTTGGAATGGTTGCGGCCGGTGCGTCCGGGGGTGAATTGTTCTTTGAAGACGAACCGATTCGTGATGGAATAAACGTTGTCGAAATGTCCCGTGGTTTTGCCGACATATATGAAAAACTGGATGGTGTAAAGTGGGGCGGCAAGAGCATAAATATCGCAATCGAAAGTTTGGAAAACATGAATAAGAATGCGCATATCGCCGCGACCGATGAACGGGTCGTTTTGGTTTGGGGCGATTCGATTGTGGCAAATTATCCGCGGCCGGCGGCGCGTGATTGGGACGCGTTCGGGGAAATCACAACCGCACTAATTTTAAAGATGCGTGAACGTGATGCGAACCTGCATGCGGCCGGCGATAGTGAAATTTATCGTGCGGTGGTTGATGGGTTGATGCGCGGAATCGATGAAAATGGTCGCTATGTTTTTTCAGATGATGCGTCGGTTACCGATGACGGACGAATATTGACCAGTGTTGGTATCGAAGGTGCGCGTGATGAACGTGGAAACTTTCGTGTGCTGGGGGTATATAAGGGGTCGCCGGCGGATAATGCGGGAATATCATCCGGTGATTTGATTGGTGAAATTAACGGGACGTTGGTATCCGAATTGTCTGATGCGGTGTTGGCGTCAATGATGTCCGGGTTTAATTCGGGAACATTAAAGATGACTTTGATTACCCCGGGTGGGTCGCGTCGTGTGGTTGTGCGTCGTGCGACAATTGTTTTGGCCGACAGTGATGTTGTATTTATGGATGATGATAATGGTGGTGTGTTGGAAATTGTTGTGAATCGTGTTTCAAATAATACCGTGGCAATTGTAACCGAGGCATTAAAACAACATCAAAACCTGTCGGGGGTGATTTTGGATTTGCGTTCTGCGTTTGGTGATGATGAACGGGCGGCGGCAAAATTGGCGGGCCTGTTTATTGGATCAAAACCGATTATGCGAATCGTTGAAACCGCCGGTGAAGAATTGGAAATAGTTCCGGCGGGTGCAGCATTAACCAATGCGCCGGTTGTTGTGGTTGTTTCAAATATGACACGGGGTACGGCCGAGGCAATTGCGAACGCGTTCTATGAAAATGGGCGTGGCGTTTTGATTGGAACACCGACCGCGGGTCATGCGCGAATCGCGTCGCGCGTAAGTTTGAAAAACGGTGGCATGTTGGAATTGATGAACAAATCTATCAAGACAGGTTCGGGACGCGTAATTGATGGGCGTGGTGTTTTTCCATTGGTGTGTTTGTCGAACATCAGGACGTCCGCGCAACAAAGTGCGTTTTTCTTGAATGTAATCAATCATGATTTTCGGGCGCGTGATTTTAATGCCGAACCAAATGTGGATGCGGAATCTGTGCGTCGTGGTTGTCCAACAATAACCAGTGGCGAAGATGAAGATTTGTTGTCGCGGTCGGTTGCGGTCCAATTATTGACCGATTCGAAAATTTACAGCCGGTTATTAAACCTTGCCAATTAAGGGGATTAAGATATGTTTCTAACGAAAGGAAATAAATTAAATGTTTGGGCAATTTTAGTTGGTGCGGTTGTTACATGCGCTCTGGTCTTTGGTGGTGTATTTTGGTTTGACATTCCGGTGTTCGTATTTTTGCGCCATTTTAATTTTAAATTTTGGGCCGTGCTGGGCGCGGTTTTTTCGGTAAAAAGTTGGTTGGTGGTGTCGTTGATGGTTGTGGCGATATTTTATATCAAGAAAAGTTTGCAAACAAAACCGAAATTCAGTTTTGGTGATTTTTATAATAAGATTCGCAGCAGTTATGCGTTCTGGATTTTTCTGTCTGTATTGTTGGCGACATTGACCGGTTTGGTTTTAAAGTTTGTAATTGGGCGGATGCGTCCGATATTTTTTCAAGAAGTTGGTATGACCGGATTTTTCCCGTTCACAGGTGACAGTTTGTTTTATTCTATGCCGTCGGGACATGCGTTGGCATCGTTTGCGGGGTTGGTTATGATTGGGTTGTTGGCGCCACGCGCAAAGTGGTTTACGTGGTCTTTGGCGATTTTGATTGGCGTGTCGCGCGTGTGCGCGGGATTCCATTGGCCGTCGGATGTTATTTTGGGGGCGTTTTTGGGAATGCTCTGTGCCGATATAGTTCATGCATGGATGGTGCGGCGGTTAAATAAATAATACCTGGGACTATTATTTTCGCTTTTTTTGTGATACAATGCCCATGATATGGGTGCACAGTCTAAATTTTTACCGGACAGTATGTCGGGCGCGTTAAAGGCCATGGTTGGTAAATTGGTCGGGGTCGCGTTGTTTTTGGTTGCGGCATGGGCGGTTTTGGCACTATTGTTTCATAATCCATATCTGGATGGTTTGTCTGCGGCCGGTAATTTTGGCAATCAATCTATAATGGGAAATACGGTCGGATTGTTGCGATATACGGTTGGTTTTGTGCCGGCTTTGTTTTTGTTGATGTGTCTTGCGCGATATGGGGCGACATTGGTGTTGGGATTTGGTGCGGATTCAACCCCGGAATATAATCTGCTGCGCGGGTTCGTTGGTGTGTGCCTTGGGGCGGCGGGTTTTGGTTTGATTGCCCCACGAACAACATTTGGCGGAATGATTGGTTCCATTGTTGCCGCAGATGTGTCCGGATTGGTTGGTGGTTTTGGAATATTGATAGGTGTTTTATGTTTGGCGGGTTTCTTTGTGATTGCGGGCATATTGTTGCACATAAGTTTCGCGGATGTTATGCGCATAGTTCGAATCGTTTGGCGCATGATACGGTATATCTTGACCGCGTTCCATTTGATGCGCCCAGTTGAATCGGATGCCGAAGAATCAGAAGATGAAGCGGAAGAAGAGGCCGAGGAAGAGGAAGAAGAGGGCGAAGAAGAGGAGGAAGAAGAACCCAAACCGCGTCGCAAGGCCGCGCGTAAACGTGTTGTGTCAAAAAGTGCCGAGGCGATTGAATATGAATTACCCGACCCTGAATTTTTGGAAAAGTCTAATTTTGGCAAGAATGTTGTAACGACCGAATTAAAGCACCAGGCGTCTTTGTTGGAAACGCATTTTGCCGAATATGGTGTGAACGGGCGGGTGGCCGGTATACGTCCGGGGCCAATTGTAACCCTGTACGAATTCAGGCCGGAAAGTGGAACACGTATGGTCGATGTTAATAAAACGGTCAGTGATATGACGCGTGCGATGGCGACCGAGCGTATTCGTATCGCACATATTCCGCGAACGGATTTGGTCGGTGTTGAAATGGTCAATTTGAATCGCCAGGTTGTTCGTTTCCGTGACTTGGTTGAAAGTGACGCATTTGTAAATTCTAAATACAAAATCCCATTGGCGTTGGGCGTTGATATTGGTGGTAACCCGATGTATTTCGATTTGGCAAAAATGCCGCATATGTTGGTTGCGGGACGCACCGGCACCGGCAAGTCTGTATTTGTTCAATCGATAATTACTTCCATTGTTTATCACTTTACGCCGGACAAGTGCAAATTGATGATTATCGATCCAAAAGGGGTGGATTTTGGGTTCTGGGATGATATTCCGCATTTGATTACGCCGATTGTAAAATTGGACCCGGTGCCGGCGGTTAATGCGCTAAAATGGGCGGTGCGCGAAATGGATGACCGGTATAAACAGTTGCAATTACTGAATGCCCAAAATATAGAGCAATATAATGACGCGGTCGCGAAAAAACGTGCATCTGGTGAAAAATTGACGCGCCAGGTTGCCGTCGGCACAGATGAAGAAACGGGCGAATTATTGTTCGAAACCCAGGAAGTCGATTTGTCTGATATGCCATATATAGTTATCATTATTGACGAGGTCGCGGACCTTATGGGTGTTGCGCGTAAAGAGGTCGAGGCATGTGTTCAACGAATCGCGCAAAAGGCGCGTGCCGCCGGAATTCACCTGGTTATGGCGACGCAACGTCCCGATGCGACGATTATCACCGGCGTTATCAAGGCGAATTTCCCGACGCGTATTTCTTTCCAGGCGCGCAGTATGGTCGATTCTATGACGTCACTTGGTGAAAAGGGCGCGGAAAATTTGTTGGACCGTGGCGATATGTTATTCAGCGAGGCCGGCAAAGTCCCGGTGCGTATACATGCGGCATTGATTGACAATGATGAATTACAACGCATTGGTGATTTCCTGCGGGCCCAAGGCGAACCGGAATATGTGTCGGGTGTTGTTGATGACGAAGATAGTGGCGCGGGTGGTGCAATGGGCGCCGGTGGTGGCGGCGCGGCCGGTGGCGGCAAAGGTGGTGACGATTTGTACGAAATGGCCAAAGAATACGTTATTCGTGATAAAAAACCGACAATTTCATATATTCAACGTCGTTTAAGTATTGGTTATAACAAGGCCGCCGGGTTTATGGAACGCATGGAGCAAGACGGCATAGTCAGTGCGGCCGACGCCAACGGCAAACGGCATATACTTTAGTGTTAGTGGTTAGTGTAAGTGGTTAGTGGTCCTCTTCACATTGTGAAGGCGCAGTCTCGGCGTAGCGCAGCGGAGACGGAGGTGGCACACGAAGTGTGACGGGGTAGATAAACCGGCGGAAAACCGCCGTTTTTTCATTGTTGTACCCTGGGCGAAAACGAACGTTTGTGTCCACTCTTTTTTTAAAAAGCGTAACTTATTGATTTTACTGGATTTCAAATCCGCCCAAAGGGGGTGGGCATAAACGTTCCTTTTTGCTACAGTCTTTTTGTATACGAATCGGGCATCGTTCCCCTCCTCGGAGGGGTGGTGCCGAACGGCGACGGGGTGGGGGTATTAAATATGTAAAAAGTCTTATCACCCCCACCTCCCGGCCCGCTGGGCCGTACTCCTCCGAGGGAGGAGAACTTGGTCCGCGACGTGACTCAAAGAGGTCCCGGCCTACGCCGGGATGACGGCAAAAAAACGGGATGACGAGAAGAAAAAGGAGAGTAGTAATGAAAAAATTTTTAATATCGATAATTTGTGCAACGTGCGTGGGTGCGGCATTTGCGGCGGGTGAAAATGTTGCGACAAGTAAGGCCTTTGTTGACACCGCCGTTGCATTGAAACAGGATAAAATCCCTGCGAACGATGGCACGGCGCAAGTTTTAACCAATACCGGCGAATTGGGCAACGTTGGCACAAAAAATATTTATGATTCGTCCGCCACATACGTCGGTCAATCAAACGCATTAATCGATGCCGGCACAATGAACGCCGCCGTGCAAAATGCCATCGAAGCCGAATTTCGGTGTATTAAATGGGTCGACGACGATCCGACCAAGGATTGTTTGCTGGTAAACATATTTGGAACAACCCCGAAACCAAGTGGAAAGAATTTGTTTGATAAAAATAATTTGACAAGAATATATGGTTGGTTCCCAAGAACTGGTTCAAGCTGGGAGTTTACTGTGATGGGATATAGTATACGGATTCCGTGCAGGCCAAATACAACATATACTGCGCGTTATAATGGTGATTCGGAACAGGCGGTTTTGAATTTTGCGAGTACACAGTATGAAGGGGTCCCGACAGAAGAACGGTATAGTGTCTCCTGTACCAACAGTATAAGGTATGAACATCCAACAAAAAATACGCCCGTTACGATAACCACCGGGCCAAACGATAAATATATTATTGTGCAGTATAATGTTGTAGAACCACAAAATACCGATATGGCAAACAATTTACAAATTGAAGAAGGTGCTGTTGCGACGGCCTATGAACCATATAAAAACCTTTATATGCCAAGTGGAAATTAACGCTGTTTTCCGTTTTGGAATATTGTTTTTTGTGATATAATTCGGGTATGAGGAATTTTCTTGCGGCTTTGGTTGCAATTGTTTTTGGCGCGTTTTTGGCGTCGTGTGATTTACAGCCGAAAATCAGTTCTATTCCCGACAGTGTCGGCGATTTTATATCCGCGCGTTATCCGGCTATGTTGGCCGACCCCGATACAGAACCCGAGATTTATAATTCCGCCGTGTCGGATTATGGCGTGTATGCATCGCCGGAATTATATGGGACCGATGGGACGGATGATTATGTAAACTATGTTGGTGTTGACGATTATGTTTTAAAACCCGAATCGGAAAATGATGCGCCCGAATCGGCCGAGCCGGCCCCGGAACCAGAAAAAAAAGTTGTTCCGGAATCAAAACCCGCCCCGGAAACATCAAACGAAACCGAATCGGAACCCGAACCGGACGATGTCTTGGACATTCCGGAATATAAAAACGAAACGATTTCTGTGCCGGCGCGCGCGGCCATGGGGACCGTTATTGTGCGGCGTGGCGATACGCTGTATTCCATTGCGCGGGAAAACAAGACCACGATTGATGAATTGGCGCGCGCGAATAATTTGAAAGCCCCCTATACAGTCAAAATTGGCCAGACTTTGAAATTAAAATCTGAGCCCGCGCCGGCGCCGGTGGTCGAAAAAAAGAAAGTCGAACCCGTGCCCACCAAACAGGTTGAAGCCAAAAAAAACGAACCGGTAAAGCAGGCGGAAACCAAGCCGGTGCCAAAAAAATCGGACGAACAAAAACCAATTGAACAAAAACCGGCCGCAAAACCTGCGGAACAAAAGCCGGCCGCGAAACCCGTGGAACAAAAGCCGGCGACCCAGGCAAACACAGAAAAAACAAAAGATGTGCGGGTTGCGGTGAAAACCGTGACGGTGGCGCGCGGTGATACGTTGTATTCTTTGTCGCGGAAATATGAAATTCCGGTGAATGATTTGGCGGTTATGAATAATCTGCGCGCGCCGTTCGCGTTAAGTGTGGGGCAAAAATTGCGTGTTCCCGATTTGCCGGACGCGCGGCCCGCGGCCGCCACCGCGCCGTCGCCGGCACCGGCCAAGTCCACCGCGCAGCCCAAGGTGGAAACAAAACCGGCCAAAAATGAAACCAAGAAAGAATCAACCAAATCGACCGCGCCCTCCAAGACAACAAAGTCGGCGGAGAAAACCGTGAAAAAAACCGAATCTAAACCGGCACAAAAACAAACCAAAACCGAGCCCAAAAAGCAAACGCAAAAGACCGAGGCGAAAACCGCACCGGCCGCAAAAACGGCGACGCCAACGGTGCCGGCACGTTCTTCATCCAAATTTACATGGCCGGTGCGCGGTTCGATTTTGTCGCACTATGGCGCAAAGTCGGGCGGGCTGTATAACGACGGTATAAATATTTCGGCCACGGCGGGGACGTCGGTTGTTGCGGCGGAAAATGGTGTTGTCGCGTATGCCGGGAACGAAGTTCGCGGGATGGGGAACCTGATTATAATCCAGCATGCAGATGGATGGATGACGGTTTATGCGCATTTGAATTCTATGGCGGTGCGGCGCGGTGCGCGCGTTTCGGTTGGGCAAAAAATCGGGACCGTGGGCCAGACCGGTAAAGTAACCACGCCACAATTACACTTTGAAATCCGCAAGGGAACCAAGTCATACAATCCGACGAATTATTTGAAGAAGTAGTGTTAGTGGTTAGTAGAGTGGGTGGCTATTGTGTCGAATTTTTTATTAGAAAAGCCCGCCTGCGCCGCTAATCACGGGGTTTGTTTCTTTAATTGTGAATAACGCTACGGCGCGGCACTGAAATTTTTTAAGCCTGCGCAAAGCGCAGGCTAACAAAATTTCGTGGTGGGCGCATGGGGATTGCACATCCCCAACATAAATGTCGGGGACCCCTTCCACTCGCAACGGTTTCGCTGCGCCGATGGCTTGCAAAACCGGCTATCGTGTCGAACCCCTTGGGGTTCTCGTCCAATGCTTCCAGACCATAATTAAAACCGACACAAGGTCGGTTTGAATTCTGGTGGGCGCATGGGGACTCGAACCCCAGACCCACTGATTAAGAGTCAGTTGCTCTACCAACTGAGCTATGCACCCATGGGTCACAAGACCCGCAAATTATATAACCTTTTTATGAAAATGCAAGTTTTTATCGTATGCGCCGGAATCCGCGGCACAGAAAGGTATCCATACCTATATAAACTTTCATATTGCCGTGGTAAGATTTTAATTGTCAAAGAGTGTTTATGCACCCTTAGTAACAACAAAAAAAAAGGAGAAAAAATGAAAAAAGTTGCAATTCCTGTTTTGGCGGCGGTGGTTGCGTGTCCCGCAATGGCCGGTCAAAGTTACCAAAACGAAAGTTTTTGGGATTCAATAAATCCATACCTGGCATTGCGTGTCGGTGCGGGGTATACAAATCATAATTATAACTATAATGATAAAAAAGATTCTTTAACCGATGAAGAATTGCATGGTCGTGTGGCACTGGGGTTGACAATGTGGTGCAACAAGGCGCGGACCGAAGTCGAATGGTCTATATTTACCAAGACCAAAGATGACGCGTCATTCAATACTGGGACCAGTGTCAAGGTTGATACAAAGTTGCAGACTTTGTTGATGAATGCCTATATGGATTTGGGTGATTACCAAATGATTCGTCCGTTCGTGGGTGTCGGTGCCGGTGTTGCGTTCGCCGATGTGTCGCGTGCGGTTCCGGGCGAAGCCGTATATAACCGTGACCGGACACGCTTTGCGGCGATGGGCACAATGGGTGTGACGTTCGATTGGCGTGTGTTCGCTGTTGATATGGCGTTCCGTTATACATATGCAGATATAAATTCTGGTCTGCATAATTTTGGTGGCGATATCGGCCTGAGATACATGTTTTAATGGTGCGTTCCGAATCAATCAAATGTTGTTAGACCCCAAAGTTTATTTGGGGTCTTGTTTATATTTGTTTGTTCTTTTTTTAGGTAATCATACCTGGCGCAAAATATGAACGGATGTAATATAATTTTCGTCGTAACCAAGGGAGAAAAAAATGAAAAATATTTTTAAAAAAATGACAACTATTACACTTTCAATCGTTGCGGTGGCTGTGATGGCGGGCTGCAGTATGAGTTGCGGCGGCCGGCACCATGATATAAAAAAACATCATGGTCACAGAAATATGGCCCAGCCCCAAGAAGTTGTTGTGTACGAAGCCAGCGAGACCGTGATTGCCGAGGTTCCGGTTGCAAATGTTATGAAGGCGCAAATGTATACCCACAGCAGTCGCGGCGGAACATCGGAAATGGGATACATTAAATTTGCGCAAACCGATAATGGTGTAAAAATGATGGTTGATGTTACGGACCTGCGACCGGGTAAAGAATATACCATGAAAATCTATCCGTGTGGAAATTGCAGTGATAGCAGTTGCTGTGCCGCAAAATGCATGAATGTTAAATTGCCGATGTTGAGTATTGATGAACCTGGTCGTTTGACCAAGACATACAATGTTCGTGGTATTAATTGCACCGATTTGGCAAATGCCAAGATTGTCTTGACGCGTGATGGCGGGTACAAGGCCGCATGGGGCAGAATTTATCCAGCGAATTAATCGATGTTTGTTTGTGTAATAGAAAAAATGCGGGCGTGATTTTTGCGTCCGTTTTTTTTGTTAATTTTTTGCTTTAAGAATTCAATCCTGTGTGCTAATGTGTGCATATGAGAAAAATTTCTTACATTGTTTTTGGAATTGTGTACGCGTGTTCTGTGCGTATGTCTGCGGCTTTGGAAATTCCCGGTGGTTATGTTTTTGGCGACGATGTTAATATGTATGAAGATATTCACATTACCGGATCGGGGCTTATAGAAAATCATGGTGCGCTGTATGGAAATATAACAATCGATTCGGGGATGGCGGTTGCATTTCAAAATTTTGGCCAAATAACGTCAAATTTTACGGTTCTGGGAAATGCGATGGTTGTGCAGAATATAACATCGGTGGATGATTTGCGCGCGATTGGAAATTTGTCCGGACATACGGTTCATGTGGACACATCGATTCCCGGTGGCAAGAATATTTTGAACATGGCGGATTTTGTAAATCTGATTGCAGGCGCGTCCAGTGTAGAGGTTGAATCCGGCGCATTTATGGTTGGTGCAAATATTCCGGACAATAATGTTGTGATAAATGTAAATAATAATACCGTTTTGTATATAAACGAATTGCCCGATGATTTGTCGCGGCCTTTGGTCAAAGGTGTGGTTGGGACTCCGTTTGTTGAAACGGTCGGATTGGACCCCATGTATGATGTGACGGTTAATTGGGTCGGGTCCGATTTATACCTGTCTGTGGTTCGTCGGACAGATTATACCGAGGTGTTAGATGACGATAACCTTGGGGATTATTTACAGGAATTACGTAACAATAATTCCGACGATAGATTGTTGAATGCATTGGATGGTGCAACCGACCGGGCGGGTATGGACAGGTTGTTGGCCAAATCTGTGCGGACAAATCCGATTCGGTTGATGGATGTGCCGCGTTCGATAAATAGTTTCTATGATTCAATGCCGATTGATGATGTGGCGTTTGGTATTGTTGGGCGGCCGTTTTATATTTCGGGTGGCGATTTTTATTTTGTTGGTGGTGCGGCGAATGTTACAGGAACAATTGCCGAACATACCGTTGGAACGGTCGGCTTTACTGGTGGTATGTTGAAATACAATGGCGATTATGATGAATATAATGGTGCGCTGTACGGCGGAAACATTGGTGTTCGTTATATGGATGAAGATTTTTACCTGCGTGGTTTTGGAACGGTTTCGTATGCAAAGTTTAATGATGTCTATGCGTTTGATGGCGCGCGTTCAATTCGTAATGTTAATGGTTTTGGTGGTGCGTCCGTTTTGGATGCCGGGTTGGTATATCACGTTATGGATGATGAATTACAATTGGTGCCGTTTGTCGGTGTGCGTGGCGATTGGGCGTCCGTATTAAACGACACAAAATTTGATGTCGCGGCGCGTGCGGGCGTTAATGCCGCCGTTGATACAGATATGGATGGAAACAAATATAAATTTGGTGCGCGCCTGGTGGGACAATCAGATGGGACTTTCTATGGTGGAATCTATACCGATATGATGTCGACCGCCGACGGGGTTGGTGGTGGTGCATCGGTTGGAATTTTGTATGATGATACCGGTTTTTCTTATAAATTAGAATTGAATGTAAAATTTGAATTTTAATCAGAAACTATTTTTCCACGCAGTGACGCACGGTTTGCCGCGGTGATTTTTATTTTCGCAATTGTTGGTGCGTCGTTGTCGGCCGGTTTTGCCACGATGCACTGTTGCATATACGGCGTCCGATAGAGCAGGTGACGACCGGTTTTGTCCGTGCCTTCACACAGGCACACCAGGGTTTTATCAATGCACGTTTCGTTAAATTCGCGTTGAATTTCGTTCAGTGCGTTATCCAATATCGCAAGGCGTTCGCGTTTTATGTTTTCTGGAACTTGGTCCGGCATCAATGCCGCCGCCGTATGTGGACGCGGAGAATATTTGAACGAATAAGAGTTTATATAACGCACGCGTCGTGCAATGTCTAATGTTTGTTCAAAATCAGAATCTGTCTCGCCCGGGAATCCAACAATAAAATCAGATGAAATTTGTATATCGGGACGTGCCGCGCGCAGTTTGTTTATGATATCCATATATTCATCCAAACTGTAAGGGCGATTCATGCGACGCAGGACATCGGGCGAACCACTTTGAATCGGCATATTAAGGAATGGCAGAAGTTTTGGTTCGGTCGCAAACATTTGAACCAGGTCATCCGTCATTTCGGTTGGGTAACTGGATGTGAAACGTATACGGTGAATTTCCGGCATTTTTGCGGCCGCACGTATCAAATCGGATAGGCGAAAAACTTTGCCATTTTCATCGGTATATTTATAACCGTTAACATTTTGCCCCAAGAAACAAATTTCAATCGCGCCGGTTTTTGCCGCATGCATCGTGTCGCGAATAACGTCATCAAATGCACGTGAAATTTCACGCCCGCGCGTATATGGCACGATACAGTAAGTACAACAATGGTTGCAACCTTCCTGAATCGGAATATACGATACGACCGGTGCGGTTGTCATTTGTGGTAATTCATCGAATTTTTCAAGGCCGGTTAAATCGATGTTTAATAATTTTGTATCTGGGTCATCCAAAATTGTTGGCAGTTTGTGATAACTTTGCGGGCCCAAAACAAAGTTTAATTCGGGGATGCGATGAAATGCGGTCGCGCCCGATTCGCGTGCGACACAACCAACAATGCCGAACAGTGCGTCCGGTTTTTTTGCATCGCGTATGCGCCCCAGTTCAGAAAATACTTTATTTGTTGCCTTTTCACGAACGGAACATGTGTTTAATATTATTATGTCGGCATCGGAAACGTCATTGGTCGCCGTCATTCCGCGTGCGTCCAGCATGGCGGCAATACGCCAACTGTCGTACACGTTCATTTGACAACCAAAGGTTTTAATAAAGTATTTCTTGGACATAAGATTTATCTGTTTTTGCCGTTGTTTGCGCGTTCCAATCTGTTGTTGGTTTGTGCAATCAAATGGTCGCGTGCGTCCAGTAAACTTATTGGAACCGGAATTGATGCCCGCGGCACCAGTTTATAACCTTGACCAAAAATAATATCATAATAAAATTGTAATGTATACAGTTCGTTCATGATCTTTCCTTTTATTTACAGTGTGTTCTTGTTAAAAAATTCCTTTTAAAGTTTTGTTTCGTTGTGTTAAAACGTTTTATTACCTGGTTGGTTGTGAATGTTTTTTTACGGTATTTTTTTGTTTCGGGTATTACAATCTCTGGCAAAACTTCGGGTATATGAAATTTTTGACATATAATTTCATCGATGTTTTGTTGTTTGCTTTTAATATCATTTGGAACAATGATAACCGTGGCCAGTGCCTTGTCAACTGTCGTTGATATATGTTGCATACGCAGTGTTTTCGTAATTATTTGTAATTCCAATTCACTAAAACCCGGGCCCACATAGGCGATAACTTTGTTCATGATTTACCCCAGTTTATTTTTCAAAATTTCGTTCACGACCGCTGGGTTTGCTTTGCCGGCGGACGCCTTCATGACATTACCGACAAAGAATCCAAACAATCCCACCTTGCCAGATTTATATTGTTCAACCTGGGGTGCGTTCGCGGCGATAACTTCGTCGATAATTTTTTCAATCGCGCCGGTATCGGTGATTTGTTTCATCCCGAACTTGTCCGCAATCGCATGTGGCGTGCCATCCGCGCCGTCCAACATTTTGATAAATATGTCTTTGGCCTGTTTCCCATTGATTTCGTTGGATGCGACCATGTCGACCAATTCCGCCAAATCGGATGGAGTGATAATGCGCATGCCGTCGACTATGCCCGATTTTTCATTTGTGATATCATAGTTTTCCGGGTGTGCGAATAATTCAGAAATCATCCAATTTGCAACACCTTTGGCGCGTTCGGCTTTGCCATCAACCGCCGCATCGAACCAGTGCGAAATGTCCACAGTTTCCGTAAGGCGCGCCGCATCATATTCCGCCAAACCAAATTTTTCAATATAGCGTGCACGTGTCGCCGCCGGCAATTCTGGCATGGTTTTGCGAATGCGTTCGATTTGTTCGTCGGTTATAATCAACGGCAACAAATCTGGGTCCGGGAAATAGCGGTAATCCAACGCGTCTTCCTTGCTGCGCATAACCGAAGATGTGCCGTCGGATTGGTTATAACGTAATGTGTCTTGGCTTACCGTTCCGCCGTTTTCGATAATTTCGATTTGGCGACGCGCTTCGTTTTCAATATGATTTTTAATAAATTTAAAAGATATCATATTTTTTGTTTCGGTGCGTGTGCCAAAGGTTTTTGACCCAACGCGTTTTACCGATACATTAACATCGGCACGCATGGAACCTTCCTCCATATTTGCCTTGGATACACCAAGGGCGCGCGCAATTTCACGAATTTGACGCAGGTATCTTTCTGCTTCATCGGGTGATGAAATATATGAATTATTTTCCGGATTTTTTACGTCCAATGCCGTGACAATTTCCAACAACATAACGCCCGAACGGTTCAAATCGACAAAAGATTTTGATGGGTGCATATCGTGTTTATTTTTGGCGGCGTCTTGTTCCATATGGGCGCGTTCAATTAAAATCTTTTTCGGGTTTCCATCGTCGCCCATTATTTCGACCCATCCACGACCGACAACAGGTGGCTCTTCTGCTGGTTGTGTAATCTGATACCCCTGGGGCAGGTCGGGGTAAAAGTATTGTTTACGAGCAAAACGGCTAATGCGGGAAATTTCAGCATTTATCCCCAGGCCGAATTTAATCGCCTGGTCTACACAGTGTTCGTTTAGGACCGGCAACATGCCCGGCATAGCGGCGTCAACCATGGAAACCTGGGTATTTGGGGCGACGGTTGGGTTATAGTCCGCCGATGCGCCACTGAATAATTTGCTGTTGGACAGGACCTCGATATGAGTTTCCAAACCGACAACTACTTCCCAATCACCTGTTTTTCCTTTTATCGTAAACATTTTTCTTTTTCCTTGCTTTTTGTGTTTTTGTATTTTATTATGTGTCCCACGGATGGCCAGATAGCTCAGTTGGTAGAGCAAGGGACTGAAAATCCCTGTGTCAGTGGTTCGATTCCACTTCTGGCCACCATTTTTTATCTCCTTTTCCCCTTAAATTCACATCCATATCCTGTTCTAATTCTTTTTTCGTGATCATAGTTATGGACGATACCTTCATCTGCGTATAGGCGAAATTCTGCAAGTTTGCCATGATCCCGCAAATCTAAATAGTATGCGTTAAGTCTTAATGCTTTGGTATCATATTTTCCCAATTTTGAAGAATCTCTAATTTCTTGTATCAATTGTTTCACTGCGGCGTCATCCAAGTGTGCGGATGCTCTAATTTGATGTAAGTATTTTTCCTCGGCACCTTTATTTAATTGTGTTGCCCAATCAAACATATAGTTCATATCTGGCTGGATACGGAATTTTTTGGAATACCAACATTCCGGGTCTAAAAGATAGTCTTTTCTTAACTTGATATAATCGTGGACACCTTGCTTTTGTTTATAGTAGCTAAACGACAAGAAAGCGGCTTTTTGATGTTGAATAAGGTAATAGAATAATATATTTTCCCAACGATATGTGCTTAAATGCGTGTTTGATGTACCATGATTATATTTGTATTCTGCAAATTTTTTATCAATGTTTGGATTGCTATCAATTTTTGTTTTTATGCGTCGTTTTAATTCTGGGTATTCAATTTTACAAGATTCCGTGTTTAACAATATATTATAAACCTCGTTCATTATAAAACGACCAAGTTTTTCGTATGTATTTATTTTGTTTGTCATTTTTTATTGCCCCATAATTTTTGTTGGACGGTTATCGACGTTTGCGAATTGTTCAATATGTTTTGCCAATTGCAGGACGCGAACATCGTCGAACATTTTGCCGACCACTTGTAATCCCAACGGCAGGCCGTTTTGTGCCAATCCGCATGGAACACTTACCGCCGGCACACCCGCCAAATTCATCGCGACGGTAAATAAATCCAGTGCATAATATTCCAAAGGTGTCATATCGGAATCCAATGGCATTGCGGTTCCGGCACCCGCCGGACATACAATTAAATCGCAATTTTCAAATGCGCGATTGAAACTGTCCGCAATCATACGGCGAACACGTGCGGCCTGCATAAAATATACTTCGTACGATTCGGATGATAACACCGCGGTGCCGATAATCATACGGCGTTTAACCTCGTCACCGAAACCGGCGGCGCGTGTCTTTTTAAATGTGTCGTAAATGTCATTGCCTTCGACACGCAGGCCATAACGAACCCCGTCATATCGGGCCAGGTTCGATGAGGCCTCGGCCGGGGCGATAATATAATATGCCGCCAATGCATCAAGGATGTTCGGAATTGAAACCTCGACAATTTCGGCGCCGATGGATTTCAAATCTGCAATGCGTTTTTCAAATAGATTTTTCATATCGTCCGAAATTTTGACGTTCGAAAATTCTTTGATTATACCGACACGCAATTTTTTTCCATCACCCAGAATCGGTTTCAATGGCATTTCCATGTTCAAATTAAAATCTGCACTTGTCGAATCTTTTGGATCGTGGCCGGCCATTGCCGAAAGTAACAATGCCGCGTCATCAACCGTGCGTGCGATGGGACCGGGGGTATCAAGGCTTGATGCGAACGCAACGCATCCCCAACGCGATGACATGCCGTATGTTGGCTTCATGCCGACAAGGCCGGTGATAGAGCAGGGGAAGCGAATCGAACCACCCGTATCCGTTCCGGTTGCGCCCATGGCCATACCCGCCGCCACCGCGGATGTTGAACCACCCGATGAACCACCGGCGGTTAAATGTTTTTCCATTTGCCATGGATTTACCGGCGCACCAAAGTAAGACGTTTTCGAAAAGGTTCCCATCGCAAATTCGTCCAGGTTTGATTTCCCAAGCAGAACCGTTCCCGCATCGATAAATTTTTGGGATACGGTTGATTCGTATTCCGGCACAAAATTTTCAAGCATATGTGAAGCCGCGGTTGTGCGTATCCCACGTGTTGCGAACAAATCTTTCATAGCAATTGGAATTCCATCCAATGCGCGTGCGGTGCCGTTTTTGATGCGTTCGTCCGCCGCCGCCGCATCGGCCAGTGCACGTTCGGCCGTGACCGTGATATACGCGTTTAATTCCGGATTGTATTTTTCAATGCGGTCCAAATGTGCACGGGTCAATTCAGTCGCACTGATTTCGCGTGATTGCAATTTCTTTAATGCTTCGGTTATGCTAAGGTCTATCATTTCGCTTCCTATTTTTGTTTTGATATTACACTTTTATGAAACTTTTTTGAAAAATTTTTTAATTGTTGTAATTTTTTGTATGCGCGCGGGCTGTATTTCGGATTCGCATAATTTGCAAGTTCCGTGATTTTACTTTCGGTCCAATCGGCCAATTTTTTATCCATCAATGTAATATTATATTTATGATGCAATGCACTTGCCAAATATGGTTCCGCATTTATAACGCATGGAACCACCGGTTCGTCAATCATATGAATTACTTTTTGGCCGTTCGCACCATATTTCTGTAATTTGCGTTTTGCACTATCCGGGTGCAGTAATTTTCCGCGGCGCGCGATGTTTGCCACGACCAAGAAATCCGCCGCCCATTTTGCCGAAATAATGTGTGATTTGGATTCCAGTTCGGCGTGTAATTCGGCAAATTCTTCGGCGAATTCATAATCGTCTTCGGTCCAATTGTCATAATCATAATCGAAATGTTCGTCGGATATTTCATAAACATCCATGCAATTCACAAACAAAGCGGCGTAATCACGTTCCAATTTTTTAAGCCGTGATTCCAAACTTTCCAGATTTTTCAATTTTTTCTGTGATATTTTTTTCATTATTTACCTTTATTTCGAATATTCGTTTGGAAAAAATTTTTTACCTATGATATCAATTACAAATTTATCGGTGCATTTGCCAGATTTAATATTTTCAAAACAATCTTTGCGCAGGCAATTGTGCCAATTCTTAAAGATTATGTTAATATTTAGTTCCCCATTGGAAGTGTCTTTTATCGTGGTGGGTGAAATAGATTTCATCATTACTTTGATGTTATGGCAAGCATTAAAATGTGCATATAAATCACAAAAACAAGATTCTCGTGGAATATTAGTCGTTGTGGACAGCTCATTTAAATACTTTTCGATTTGTTCCGTCGACCAAAATGCACAATGCAAACGGATGGTATCAGAATAACCCCAACCAGAAATATTGTTCACCAAATCAATATTATATTTTTTTATGTTATCTGGCATTTTTATTCCTATCTTTGTTTTGCATATTTGTTTGGAAATAAGTTTTTGCAAATGTATTCCCGCATGAACCAAGACCGGCATTCACCGTTTTGAATACATTTTGGACATGCGCGTGCACATGCCGCCCAACATTCAGAGAATTCAATATTCGGGATAACCTCGACAATCAATTCGTTTGGTTTGTTTGTCGGCCGATGTGGTGTAAACAGTTTCGGACTATCGAAATTGCGCGCATGAATTACAGAATTATCAAAATGAATATTGAATGAACACGGGTCTATATAATCTTCTGCTGTGTGTTCGCGAATGGCATTCAAAAAATTCATTTTTTGTTGTTCGGTCCATGTGCCAATTTTAATAATGTTTGGTGGTGTTTCATATTCTGGATAATTCATAAGAATAACATTTGTTTTTTTATCTGGCATCTTTATCGTCCCTGGTTTGCTTGCGCCTTGGATATAATAACATTATTCATTCGATAATTACGCGTCACATAAAGGTGGGGCGTAACATCAACTGTTTCACCAATGGCATATGAAAATTTATTGTTATATTCCGCGACCGCGGCGATAATTTTTATCGGAGATTTATCGGTGTGATAACATTCGTATTGATAGATGGCCTGGTCTGGTGGGCAAACCAAGAAATTGGATCCCAGTGGTGAAATTGAAATTTGTTCTGTGATAGTATGCGCCATTTTATATTCCTTTTATTTAATCACCTTCCATAACCTTGGGGACCGCGAAATATCCACGTGATACGCCGGCCCGGTCGGGCGAATTCGCCAAAATTGCGTCACGAATACCGCCGTCGGTCACAACATCCGCCCGTCGGGGCAGGGCGTGCCGCGCCGGGTTTAACATTGGTTCAACACCGGTTGTGTCAATTTGCTTTAATTTATCAATCCATTCAACGACGGAATCGATGTTCATCTGTTCCAATTTTTCATCAGAAATATCAATTTTGATAAGGTCTGCGAATTTGTGTAATTGTTGCTTGCTAAATGCCATTTCTAATCCTATATTTAAGTGCAGAGGTGATTATACAATGATTTTGTCAAATTTCAAGGCTTTTCCCCGCGTCGGTCGATTGATAGGAATCGATTGGGGCGCGCGGCGCACAGGGGTTGCCGTTTCGGATGAATCGCATGAATTTGTGTTCGTGCGGCCACCGATTTTATCGAACAACATGGACGAATTGGTGCATGCGGTGGCGGATTTGACCGTGGCGGAACGGGCCGCCGGGATTGTTGTTGGGTTGCCGTTGCGAACCGATGGGTCGGAATCGGAAACTACACGTGCCGTGCGGGCATTTGCAGACGCGTTGGCGACCAAAACCGATGTGCCGATTGTTTTTATTGATGAAACGTTGTCATCCGCATCTGCCCAGGAAGAAATGGGCCGTGTTCGTCGTGCGGATATTAAAGAAAAATTGGACTCTAACGCCGCGCGGGTGATACTGGAAAACGCCATTGCTGTAATGAGACGGTAGTGGTTAGTGGATAGTGTTAGTGGTTAGTACGGGCGCGATTGCGCCCGTTGTTTTTTGTTTGAATTAAAATTCAAAATTACGAGGTTATTCCAGATACTACTAATCACTATCCACTAACACTAACCACTAATCTTCATCTTTATCCGGAATCTTTCCGTCGGCGGACAACAATATCGCGACCCAACGCGTAGAATCGAACTGGGCCGTGATAATGAATGTTGCCACCAATAATGGAACGCTGAAAAACATTCCGGCAACGCCCCATACCAATCCCCAGAATACCAGGTTGATAAGTATCGCCAGTGTGGACAGGTTCAATGTTTTTCCCGTTAATTTTGGTTCGATTATATTTCCAAACAATATCTGCAGGCCTATCAATCCCAACGCAACCAAGATAATTTCATTTAATGTCGCACCCATTACAATTGCGAACAGTATAGGCAGCCCGCATCCGATAATCGCACCAATTGTTGGAATATAACTTAAAATAAATATCACGAATGCCCAGATGCCCGCAAATTCCAGCCCCAACATATACATCCATATATACGAAATTATACCCGTGATGCCCGATATCAAAGTCTTCATAAACAGGTATTTTTTCATGTTTTCATCAATGCTGGTCAAAATAAAGCGCATTTTTTTATGTTGGGCTTTGTTTGGGAACAGTTCGGCAAATTTTTTATGAAAAGTGCTCTGTTCAACAAACAGGAATATCATATAGACAATGACCATGCCCATTGATGTGGCCAATTTGGCGACCGACGAACCGACACTGGATACAATCTTTTCAATGCTGGGCATAGTAATGCTGGAAATATCAATCCCAAATGTTTCGTTTATATATTGCCACAGTGTGTTCAGTTTGTTTTGAATTTCGGGAATTGCCGGTAATATTTCGCCAAACATGGGGCGGACACGTGTCGCAAACAGGTATATCAACCCAACATATGTCGCAACGGACAGTATGTTTGAAACCGCATCAAATAATACCGCGGTGCCGTGATGGTGCGGATTACGCGGGAAGATTTTACGATAATATGTTGCGGTCGCGTTTATCAGGTACCATAAAAATGTCGCGACCAGCAGGGGTACAAAAATAGAACTGCCAATCCACAGCAATAAAATAAGTCCCGCAAATAAAATAAGCCCGTTCATTTTTCTCTCCTTTGGTCCGGTCACACTATTCTATCACAAGTTTGCCATTTGACAAAGTGGTTGTGTGCGTTGGTGCAACCATTTGTGTAAAATCGTTTTGATGCGATATAAATATAAATGTAGTTTTGGGCATAGATTTTATTGTGTTTGCGATTTGTTCTTTGACGGTTGCGTCCGCGCCCGAGTCGGGTTCGTCCAAAATCGCAAGTTTTGGATTTGTCATAATCAAACGTAACAACATTATGCGTTTACGTTCGCCACCGGAAAAACCAACATTGACCGAACGGTTTAGCCAATCACGTGGAATGCCCAATTGTTCGCGTGCAGATTCCAACATTTCCAAAAATTCGGCCATTGGTAAATCGCGGCCTGTTTGAAAATGATGGTGTGCGGCGATGGAATGCTTTAAAAAACTAATGATGGTAAGGCCCGGTATTTCCGGAACATTTTGTGTGCCGGTAAAAATGCCCGAAAGTGCGCGCGCGGTTGCGTTGTCGTGGGTTATATCGACGCCGTCAAAAATTATTTGACCGCTATCTATGCTGTACATTGGGTTGCCGGCAATTGCGCCGACCAATGTGGATTTGCCCGAACCGTTATGTCCGCATATTAAATGGCGCGCGCCGGTATCCACAGACATATTTATATCTGTTAGTAATTTCTTACCGTCAAATGATACATTTAATTTTTTTATTTCTAAAATCATTTGTTGCCCCCGTTTGATAATGCCATTTGAATAAGTTGCTTTGATTCAACCAAAAATTCCATTGGTAATCGTGACAATATAGGTGTCGCCATGGAACCGATAATCAATGCCGTTGCCGTGTCGTCATCCAAACCCGCCATATTCAGGTATAATAACTGGGCCGCGTCGATTGCGCCGGTTGCGGCCTCGTGCGTTTGGATGTTGTCAGAATTTTCATACATAATATCGGGCAATGCGTTGGTCGTTGCCATATTGCCAATTATGCGTGTGTCGCATTTGGATGCGTTTTTGCCACCGTGCCCCGCGAATTGAACCAATGACCGAAAGGTCTGGCGCGACCAATCCAATGCAACACCATATGATAATATATTAGATGTGGTATTGTCCCCGATGTGCAGCATTTTTGTGCCTGTATCAGATTGTTGGCCACCGCGTGTGATGGTCAGGGAATAAAAATCACTGGCCGAACCCGCGCCATATAATATTGTTGAAGGATATTTCCATGTCATTGCGGAACCAACCTCGAATTGTGTCCAATCGATGCGTGCATTGTCATAGCATTTACCGCGTTTTGTTACAAAGTTTAATATACCTGAATCATTGTATGCACCGGGTTGTGACGCGTTGCCGGCATGCCAGTTTTGAACGGTTGCATATTTTACATGTGCGCCGGAAAGCGCCACAATTTCGACAACCCCGCTGTGCAGTTGATGATTGGGACGGCGCGGGGCGCTGCAACCCTCCATATAACTTAGTTTGGAATTTTCGTCTGCGATAATAAGTGTGCGTTCAAATTGACCGATTTTTGCGGTTTCAATTCTAAAATAACTGGCCAAATCGATTGGGCATTCTGTATTCGGTGGAATATATACAAATGTTCCGTCCGAAAACACCGCCGCATTCAATGCCGCAAAAAAATTGTCCGATGCCGGTACAACCGTACCCAGATATTTTTTGACCAGTTCAGGGTGCCGCCGGACCGCGTCGGAAAAAGACATAAATATAATGCCGCGCGCGGCAAGTTCCGCCGTATAGGACGTGTGCACCGATGAACTATCTATAACGGTATCGGTTGCCATACCCAAAAGGGCGCGTTGTTCATTTTCCGGCAAACCCATTTTATCGTATGTTTCTTTTAGGTCACTGTTATCAATCGGTTTTTGTTCGTTATAATAATTTAATGTTGTATAATCAATTGGCGCATAGTCTATTTCCGCCCAATGCGGTTCGGTCATCTTTTCCCAAATATGCAGCGCATCAATGCGCCAATCGGTCAACCATTTCGGTTCACCGCGGGATGCGGATATTTCACGAACAAGATTTTCGGATGGAACCGTCATTTATCACCTTCGTCCGTCGTCGCCAATTGATATGCCTGGGTAAAGAAAGTCAAAGATTGGCCAAGTAATCCATTGATAAACGTTTTGGTCAAAATCCCGTCCGGTTCAGATTCAGACAGGTGCTTTAATAAATCATCGGCGCGCTTCATATAATTTGTAACATTGCGCTTGACCTCGGAATCCAATTTTATCGCACGCCGCAGTTTTTCCATAACAAAAGGATTTTTTGCGTATTCATCAATAAGCCCGCCCAATGTCCGCCACAACGGATGTTCCGATGTATTGCGTGGCATTATATCCAACGCCGCCAAAACAGGAATCAGGTTTTGTAACAAGTCTTGATAAATCATTTCTGCATTTTCTGCGACCGCGTTTGTTGCAGATTTGCTTTTCAATAAACTCTGGATTTTTACAATAAGGTTGTATTGAAATCCGGCATTTTTTTCCAATGCACCAATTCTGCGGTTTATATTTAACAACATAATCAGTGTTGTCACGCCCAGGCCCATCAATAGCCCAAAAATAATCCATAAAGTTGTGTCTGTCATGTTTTAACCCCTTGGTTTCATAAACAGAGTATATCATCTTTTACCGATTCGTGCGATTTTATATGAATATTTTTACAAAAAAATAAAAAACATCAAGATATGTGTTTTTAGGTCTTGCACAGATTCGGTCAAATTGTTATAATGTTATACAAAGTAAGGAATAATTTAGGAAAGGAAGTTCTTATGTTTCGCAAGATTTTAATTGCTGCTATGCTAGCGACCGCCGCAGGGTATTGCTTTGCGGACCAAATGTTGCCCCAGGTTGTTACGTCAGAGGTGTTCTATGACGAGGATCGGGATGTGCGTGAAAACAGAAATGTTCAGGAACAATTTTACGATAATTCGTATCGGCAACAAGAAGTTTATCAGCCCGTGGTTTATGAACAGCCCGTTATGCCGGTGGAAATTCCGGCGTGGCCGCTGGCGGGGTCTGATGCGGATGTCACCGTTTCTTGCGAGCAGGGTGCGTGCGCCAAGACCGCGAAATCCGATAATATCAAAATTGTTTCCAAGATAGGTTCGGATTTGGTTGTCGAAAATAATTTTAATTTGGGTGCGCGCGATGGGTCCGGTTGGTCCGGTGGTGCAAATATGTTGCATGGAAACCAGATTCCGGTTGGGTTTGATGATGAATGTGCGCGTGGTTCTGAAATGCCGTTGTTGCATCGCGAGGTTCTAGAAGACGATGGTGGAAATGTTTTGGCGCTTTCACGCAGCGGGCGTCGGATCTGTGCAAAATATGCCGATGGGTATGATGCGTATTTGGCGCGGAATGGGTTGGTTGAACGGACGGCGGATGGTGGAATTGTTACCGGTGCCGGCGTTATTAATGTGAACGGAATTACCAGTTATGTTGATGGTGATACGGTCTTGGTTGCCGGTGATACGGAAATATCGGTCGATATTTCTGCGGATGCGGAACCCGCGAATGCTATCAAAGACCAGGTTCGTTCCTGGGTGGTGGCCAGTGGTCAAACACTGCGTGAAGTTTTGCAGTCTTGGTGCGACAAAGAAGGTTGGGATTTGGTATGGGCGACATCGCGTGAATACCCAATTCAGGCCAGTGCGGTATTCAAAGGGCGCTTTGTTGATGTTGCGTCGGCGGTTGTGCGGAATTTTGAACGCGCAATACCGGTGCCGTATGCCAAGTTCTATAAGGGGAATCGTGTTTTGGTTATATCTACGACCGAAGAATAATTTGACAGATTGTAGGAGAATGGCAAATGTTGAAATATATTAAATATGTTGTGGCGGTTTTTGTGGTCGCGGTGTTTGCGGGTTGCGCAACGCGTGATTCTGCGCGGGTCGCGGCGTCTGTGGATCAAGATTTTGTCAATGTTTACGATGCGTTTGAAATGGCAAAAAATCCGACGGCCAAGGTTGCCAGTGGTGATACCGTATCTATGTCCGAAGGTGTTTGGTTGGGCGATAAATCTATGTTGGTTGAACATAAGAACAGTTTGCCAAAGCAGTATGAAACCGATACAGGGGTGACAATATTATTAAACGAACCGGTGACACTGCAGGTTTTGGCGAATAACATTAATTCTATTACGCATATACCAATTAAAATCGATAGCCAGGTCGCGGGCGAGAAGTTAAAGAAGACAATAAATGTTGCGTATACCGGGAAACTTTCCGGCCTGTTGTCCCAGGTTGCGACGGATTTAGATTTGCTCTGGTATTATGACAAAACGTCGATTGTGTTCTATGAAACAGAAACCAAGACGTTCACGTTGTATGCGCTGGGGACCGATGTTTCATATCAGTCGACCGTGCAAACCGATAACGGAAACCAGGTTTATTTGGAATCTACATTAAAAGAATGGGACGAGGTTGAAAGCACAATATCTTCGATTGTTGGAAAATCGGATAACGCGCACTTTACCGTATCACGCAGTTTGGGAACAATTACCGTGACCGCACCGCCGTCCGTGTTGTCGCGTGTCGGTGATTATATCGCGCGCCAAAACAAACGCTTGTCTCAGTTGGTTACAATCGATGTTAAGGTGTTACAGGTTTCAATTGCGAATAATTCGGCGTTTGGATTGAATTTGGCGGCGGCAATTAATTCTGTGTCTGGGTTGAATGTTGTTGCGAACCCTAAGAATAATTTGGGTAACCCCGAGACAAGTTCTATGAATATCGCGGTTTTGTCGAATACGGTTTCGGCTTTGACCGGGGCGACACATATGGAAAATGGCTCGTCGGTGGCGGGTGCATATACCCAGGATCAAATAAATAATGGGTCACTTTCTGCATTGGCGGGCAGTACCGCACTTATCGAAGCTTTGGCAAAGCAGGGCAAGGTTTCTTTGGTTACAAATGTTGGCGTAACGACGCGTAATAATCGTGTTGCGCCAGTAAATAACACCAAGAGTACGGGTTATATCAAACGTTTCGAATCGCGTAACTTTACAACCGTTGAATCCAGTACAGTTGACCAAGACAATTTGGAAACCGGTTTTTCGATGCAATTGTTACCAAATGTTTTGGAAAATGGCAAGATATTGTTGTTGTTCCGGATGTCTGTGCGCGAATTGTTAAAAATGGCCAGCCAGACCATCGGCGAGGTTACATTGCAATTACCAGAGGTTGAAGAGCGCAGCTTTATGCAGGAAGTGATTATGGAATCGGGTCAAATGTTGGTTGTGTCCGGCTTTGAAAAACAGTCCAGCAATGATACGCGCTATGGACTTGGTGACCCGGACTTTATGGCGTTGTCTGGTTCGCGTGAATCTTCTTCGCAGCGTGATGTGTTGGTTGTTATCCTAACACCCCAGGTTTTGGTCAGCCCAATGGATGCCGAACGCAGTATCCAGCAGCATTGGGGCGCGCCGTTGAATTAAAAATAATAGGGCCACCGTTCGGTGGTCTTTTTTCTGGGGGACAGTATGCCTGAACCGGGTGAAATTTACAGACATTATAAAAATCATCAATGTTATCAGGTGATAGCCGTTGCCAAAGATACAGAAAGTTTAGAAGATATGGTCGTATACCGGGCGTTGTATGAATCCCGGGATTTCCCATACGGCCAGGTATGGTGCAGACCATTAAAAATGTGGTTGGAAAAGATAGGTGAAAAACCGAGATTCGAAAAAATTGAATCAGGCGCCCAATAAACAATGCGAGAGTTATATTTTTTATATAACGAAAGGCGTGCAAAAAATGCACGCCAAATTTTTTGTTCGGTCAATTACGCCATTTTTGCAGCGGCGCGCGTCAGGCGGGAAACCTTGCGAGATGCACGTTTCTTTGGCATTGTTTTGCCGGCGGCCTTCATCATTTTGCTTTCTGCACTGCGAACCGCGGCGACCGCGGCGGCTTTGTCCCCAGATGCGATGGCCTTTAATGCCTTTTTGTTTTCTGTTTTAACGGCACTGCGACGTGCGGTATTTACGGCATTCTTTTTCGCCGTGACCAAGATTCTTTTTTTAGATGATTTGTGGTTTGCCACTTTATTTTCCTTTTATTTGTTTATGTTTTCTGATATTTTATAGAAAACAAACACAAAATCAAGGGAAAAAAGGAAAAATGCAAATGTTATATATATTAGGTATAATCATATCATATTTTATGGGGTCGGTGCCGTTCGGCATTTTGGTGACACGTATGGCGGGGCGGGGCGACCTGCGCCAGATCGGCAGTGGCAATATCGGCGCAACAAATGTTATGCGTGTCGGTGGGTTGCGTATGGCGGGATTGGTTTGGATTTTGGATATGGCCAAGGCTATATTGGCCGTATTGTTGGGACGCATTATTGGTGGCGATGCGTTTGGCGCATGGTGTGGTTTTGCCGCGGTTGTCGGGCATTGTTTCCCGATATGGTTGAAATTTCACGGGGGCAAGGGTGTGTCATGTCTGTTTGGAATATTTCTGGCGATAAACCCAATAATGTTTGTTATTTGTGGAATAGAATGGTTGGTGGTCGCATTGTCAACCGGTTATTCCTCGGCCGGGGCGTTAACGGTGTTTTGTGTCGCGCCTGTATTGGGGTTCGCAATGAATGTTCATGTTGGGGTTGCTTTGTTGACCATGGTTTTGTTAGAGGTTTGGTTGCATCGTGAAAATATCGGTCGGTTGGTTGGCGGAACCGAATCGAAAATAACATGGCGTTGGAAAAAATAGTTAGTTTTTGGTCTTTTGCATTTTGTTTTTAATCGTTTTTGTGGTATAATACGTGCAAAGATTATACTTATGGAGGGTTTAAAATGAGAAATGTTTTTGCCGTGTTGTTCATGGTTTTACCGGTTGTTGCGTTTGCGGCGGCGGATCGCGATCCGCGTGTGGGTGCGACCAGTATGACAAATGCGCGTTTTGCACCGGCACAAAACAAAGCGGCGATTATATCGAAAAATCAATTGACAACCCCAGATGTTTCTATAAGCAGCGTGGAACGTTCGCCAAGTATCAAGGATGACGCGGTTTTGCCAGTGTTGCCGAAAACACCCGAAAAAGATAATCGTGATGCGGAACGTGCGGCCTGTATAAATAACAATATTGGTGTTGGAAATGTTTTTGTTTGGGCGTCACGTTACAGCAATACGAATAATTATGCCAGTATGCAAGAAGATGTTGAAAACCCGGAAAATAATGTGTGCTTTGTCAAGGTTGATTTGAAATCTTCCGATTCGCGTATAGATTTGGCGGATATTCAATCGCGGTATTTCCAATGGGGCGAAACAATAACATGTGGTTCATGGGTTGACGAATCGATGTTAGAACAACGTATATTGGATGCCAAGAAAAAGGGTCGGACGTGGGCCACGGTTGGTGGCGCGGTTGGTGGTGCGGCCGTTGGTGTTGGCGCAATGGAATTGTTCGGCAACCAGTTGATAGGTGGCAAGGTTGAAGGTCAAAAGAATAAGAATTGGTCGCAAGAACAGTTGTTGCGGTCGCAATTATTGACTTTGAGAAATAAAAACGATTCACGGTACGATGAATTCAAGAAAAAGTTACGTGCCTTGGAACAGGCGTGTGATGATTTAAAAAAGGCGGGTGGCGCGTTGCCGGACGAGTGTGAAGAATTTGAAGCACTGTCGGATATATAAATAGGGTTTTGTGTGTCCTCAAAACGCCCCACGGGGCGTTTTTTCTTGCGATTCGTGTAAAAATAATTTTATAGTAGAAGATATGAAAGATTTGTTTGAACGTTTGCTGGTATTGCGGTCGCCGGGAATTGGTCCGGCGTCTTATAATAAACTGGTGCAACAGTTTGGATCCGATTCGGTGATTTTGGAACATATGAATGTGTCGGACGAATTGCGCGATGCGGTTTTGCAGGAAATAGATTCGGCGAATCGATTGAATGTGCACTTTGTTTCTGATGTTGATGATTTGTATCCGGCAAACCTTAGAAAGGTAAAAAATCATCCGCCGGTTTTGACGGTGCGGGGAAATATTGAAACTTTGCGATGCGAATCGGTTGCGATGGTTGGAACGCGCCACGCGACGGCGGGTGGAATGAACTTTGTTGCCGATATTGCGTGTGCGTTTGCCGAACACGGTATTGCGGTTGTGTCTGGAATGGCAATGGGAACAGATGCGGCCGCCCATCGCGGTGCATTGCGTGCCGATGGAAATAGGAATACTATTGCTGTGCTGGCGGGTGGGGTTGACTATATATGGCCGATTGAAAACGAAAGACTGTATTATGAAATATTGGAACGCGGCGTGGTGGTAAGCGATATGCCCGTTGGTTTTGTCCCCAAGGGAACAAATTTTGTGCAAAGAAATCGCATAATTGCCGGAATCGGTTCAAAACTTATATTGTCCGAGGCCGATTCGAATTCGGGCAGTATGAAAACCGTGGATTTTGCGCATTCGTATGGCCGGCCGATATATGCGATACCGTCTCATCCGGCGGATTCTCGCGCAGTTGGGCCAAATTCACTGATTCGGTCTGGGGTGGCGAAATTATGTATGGGGGCGGGCGATTTCTTTACGGAAAAAAATTCTGTAGAAAAAACGCGTAAAAAAGACGAATCGGAAAACCCAATTTTAGATAAAATTGGAACCGTTCCGTTGTCAGAATCTGTATTGGCAGAAATTGTCGGAAAAACCATTTCGGAAATAAAACGCGAGTTGGTTATGTTAGAATTACAGGGTTTGATTCGAAAAACAGATTCCGGATACGTTCGTGTGTGACAAAAACTTTGTCTATACGCTGTATATACAAAAGGGGGAAATCTGGTAAAAAAACGAATCGTGTCAAAAAATAAATTTGAAAAAATTTGCGAATATTTGGTTGTAAATGGAAATGAATCTTATACATTGTGTCACGTGGTCAGGACATATGAAAGGTAAGGAAATTTGATTCTGGCATAGTTGTACACAGGGTATGGTTTCAAAGGTATGTATTGGCGTTTCTGATTCGGAATGTCATACAAAATAAAGGCGAGAGAGGACGGTAGGAAAAAACATAAACAGACGTTGAATTTTATTAAAATGTTTGATTTTGGTAATCTTTGGCGTTTGTGTGCGGGTGGCTTTTGCACACCTTAAACACCGGCAGGAAACTCTTTCGAAAACAAAGGAGAAACGGCATGCAGGCATTGGTTTTAAACAAACGCGTGAATCTGGACGAAATCAAATCTGCGATTTCAGACAGAATGGATGCGGCCTGTTTTTCTGCCTGGATTGCGCCACTTGGTTTTAATTTATCTGGTAATGTTTTGGAATTGGGTGCGCCGAATCAGTTTACATTGGATTTTATATCTTCGACATATATGGGTGTGTTGAATGCGGTTGCGTCCGAATATGGGTTGACGGTACGTATTATTGTTGCCAATGGGATGCCCGTTATGCGCAAAACCGCGAACGATAATAATGCACAAACATATTCTGCGCCGGTTCAAAATAATGATGCCGGCGATTTTGATTCTTTTATTGCGGATACAGAAAATGCATTTGTGTTGTCGGCGTGCAAGAAAATGGCGGCGGGGACGGCGACGTTTTCACCTTTGTTTATTTATGGGCCGGCGGGTTGCGGAAAATCGACTTTGGTTGCGGCGATTAATTCTGCATCACATGGCCGGGTTGTTATGATGACGGGCGCGATGTTTGTTTCGGAATTTGCGCGTGCGTTGCATGACCGAACAATTTTCGCATTCAAAGATTATTGCCGCAATTGTGACACATTCATTTTGGATGATGTTCAGGTTTTATCCGGCAAACGTGCAACGTGTGAAGAATTCTTGCAATTGATAATTGATTTGCGCGCGGCGGGTAAAAACATTGTTTTGACATCAAACGCGGCGCCGGGTAATTTAACCGGTTTTGATCATCGCGCGCAATCTTTGTTTGCGTCGGGTTTGGTCGCGGATGTTGTGGCGCCGGCGCGCGCGGTGCGTAAACAAATCTTTGAACGTGCGGGTGTGAATGCAAAATTGGCGGATGCGATTGCGGGACGTGTTTCGGCCGATGGTCATGTGATTTCGGGTGTTGTAAATAAAATTCGTGCATATACCGAAATTATGGGTGCAGGTGTTGATGAAACGATTGTTGAAAGACTTTTGGCCGATACACTTAAAAAATCAAAATCGCCAATTGTGATGGTGAAATCTATGTGTGAAAAATTGGGTGTGTCGTATGATGCGGTGTGTGGCGCGGGGCGTGCACGTGCGTTGGTTTTGGCGCGTCAGATGATGATGGTCGTGTTGAAAAATGTGACGGATTTGTCTTTGGCGGAAATTGGAGAATATGTTGGCGGTCGTGATCATGCGACGGTTATGTATGGCATCGATAGAATTGAAAAATTATCCGCGTCTGATCTGGTAATGTCCGCACAAATTTCTGAAATGATAGAAGAATATAAATAGTAAAAAATAACCGCTTGGTTTTTTTCCCGCGATTTGGTAAAATGATAAAAAATAGGAGCGGGAATGATGAAAAAATTTCTTGTATTTTTTGTGTTTTTGTTTGGTTTGGCATGCAGTGCGATGGCATAGTTCGCGGTGCATCCGATAAAATAAAAATCCCCAACTGGGGATTTTATTATTTATGTAATACAGATTGAATTGCGCCACGCATGCCTTCGTATGCGGATTTACGTTTATTATATATGGCCAACAAATCCGCCAAAGCGTTTTCGGTCAAATGTTCTTGCCAATTTTTATCGTGAATATCCAAATCGGCATTCGGGAACAATGTGATAAGTGCGTGTCCATCTTTGGCGACATATTCTATGATGGTGCGCGCGTCGCGATTCATCATGGGGAATAATACAGAATATTGTTCAACCATGCGCAGGGCAGGGCGTTCCGCGAACAATTTTGTTAATTGAGATTTTTCGGTCACGTCCGCGCCATTGATTTTTTCAATTGGCAACAAAACACCATTCAGAGTATAACTGGTTGGTTGTTTGTTCAATTTATTCATGTCAATCATATATTCGTTTTTGAACTTTGCCTTGTTCTTTTTGGACATGCGCCACCCCTTTGGTTCAAAATTTTATAAAAATATATAACAAATTTGAAAAATGTCAAGTAGTGTGTGGCGTCATCCCGTTGCAAAACGGGGGCTTTCGGGTTGTGTTGCGAACGGAACACACAAAACCCGCAGATTTCTGCGGGTTTTATTATGTGTGCGACCTGGGCAAAAACGTTCCTTTTTTGCTACATTTTTTACGTGGAACAAAAAAGGAGAAAATTCACATGAAAAAAACATCTACACTTGCGGCGATTGTCGCGATGATGGCGATTGCACCGGCGTTAGCCACGGTGACAGAAACCGATCGTAAAACACCAACCAGTAAAGGCTATGTAGATACCGCAATCGACACGCGCCAGGCGAGAATACCCGCCGCAAACACAAACAGCGCAACACCCGGAACAACGGTTGTTACATATACCGGAACCGCGGGAACAATCGGCGAACGCGGTATTTACGATAATTCCAATAACTATACCGCGGGCACGGATGCGGGTAAACTGGTTACCGCGGGTGCGCTGACGAACAAGGTTGCAACATTACCAACGATTCAGACATCAAAGTTGACATGTGCGAATGATCCGGATTGCACACTGTGGACTATCGAGGGTCAAACGGTAAATGGTCCAACCCAGCAACAGCAAGGTAATTAATAATCCAATATGGAGAGAATAATATGAACAA
>JAZROX010000053.1:0-2846 GCA_045648945.1 Candidatus Enterousia sp.
CGACGTTTTGCACTTCTTGAAGTTCGGACGCCGCTTCAACAGACGCGGAAACTATGTTTTTCAACCCGTTCACGACCGCCGCGCCAATAGCCGCGCCGGATAGTTTTTTCAACAGGCCGGAAAAAGATTTGTCCATACCGTCCGTCGCTTCTTTTGCGGACGCGTCCCATTTCTTTGATTCTTGCGCGATCTGCCGCGTGATATCTTGTATATCTGCAATGACGTGTTTACCGTCGGCGGTTACTTCCCATACAATTTGACCGTCATTCATTCGGCGCGTTCACTTCCTTTTTATCGGGAATCATGGACATTAAACAATCAAACACACGGGAAACCATGTTGTTATAATTGTCTTCCTTTTCCTGTTCGGTAAGTTCAAGGGCGACGCTTTGCTTTGCCGCAATAAGCCATTCCCTTTCTTTTTGATTGTATTTCGTGGGCGGCGGTATTGGGCGCGCGCGTATGCCTATTACTTCTTCATAACGGCAACCTTCCGGCAACGCTTGAATAAGTTCGACGAACTCAAACCATGAAAGCCGATCCGTGAAAAGGTTTATATGATAAACTTGCCGGAACGCGGCCCGGATTAGCGGGGCGTCCTGCTCCCATGATGTAAGGCGTTTATTGCCCGTTTTTTCGGGTTTTTCGAAAAGAAGGTTGCACAATGCGTCATAAAGGCCGGACGCGATTTTTGACGGTATTTTGTGCGAATAAACGCACTTTATACAGAGATAATCCCGCGCCGCTTTCAAAAGGTCGTCACGTTGCATTATGTCAAGCATTTTCAGCACGTTCCGAAAGTCGAAATTGCACCGATAAAAACGCCCGTTGTACGTGACCCCTTCCGGCGGCCTTTCGTGCAGTTTTATCATTTTGCTTTCTTTTGTACTTCCGCGATTTTATCCGCAAGCCGGGCTTTAAAATACTGCCCGCACACGGACACGACGCACGGCGCGTCATTCGCATAGAACTCCATAAGACGCGCGGCCTGTTCCGGGCCAAAGATAACCGTCGCGAAATGCTCCGCGATTTCCTTGATCTTTTCCGGGTCGGTGTCTTCCGTGATTGTCTGCATATTCTGCCGTGCTTTCTCAAGCCCGGCGACCATGCGCATAGCGTCGCCGTTAACGGTCAATTTAAGGGTTTCCGACCCTTCTTTGATAGCGATTGTATCATGTACCCGATTAAGGGTCATAGTATAATTACGACGGAATAAACGCATAATAACACCCCTTTGTGATTCGTTTTAGTTCAAAGAAAAAGGGGCGGGAACTAAACATTCCCGTCCCTGTGTGCGTTAGGTTTGCGGGGTCGTAACGGTCGGTTTGCCGTTAAACCGAATCGTTGCGCCGAACTGATTGATATCAAGCGCTTGACCGCCAAAAGACTTGATAGCGCCGATAGTACAACCGCAAATCATTTGTTTCCCTTCCGCGACAATCTTTACGGAAGACTTGCGGGAACCGCCCAAAGCGAACTGTAACCCGGCAATAAAATCCTGTGCCGCGTCGCCCGTCTTGCGGCGTCCTGTGATAACAAGTTCCGGGGCCGCGCCCGTCACTTCGTTTTCCGCGAAACCTTCGCCGTCAAGGAAAAAGAACTGTTGATTCTGTTCATTTTCGGCGAACTCCATACCTTCGACGCCCGCCTTGAGCGGGGCGTAAGTCCATGTACCGTTGCTTTCCGCGGTTCCGATATACAGTTCGTTGATCCAGTTAGCGTTTATGGTAACTCACCCTTTCTTAATAATAGATTTTTATAACAATGTCGCACGACGCTATATAATCGTTGTTTTCTTCCCGTCCGATAACCCGCGGGAAATTGCCGTTCGTAATATCGACAATCTGCCAACTTTCGCCGGACGGGTATTCAGTACGCCGGGAAAGCGTCCGCATGATATTGTTAAGCGTGTAAAGCAAAGTCCTTTGGTCGGCGTGTTTGCCGTTTATGGCAAGCGTAAGCGGTAAATATACGCGCTTGTCAAGAAATACGGTTTCGGCGTATGTCGGCGCGATTTGGCAACAAAGCCCGTTTGACGTCCCCAAAGGGCCGCGGGTCATGGTCGCGAAATTGTCCATTGCGTTGATAATCTCAAGGACGGACTCAACGGCGGCGTCTACCGCGGGCGTGGTTTCGGTTTGTTCTTCCGTTACCGGGTTTTCGTTGTCTGCCATTTATGCACCTACTTTCCGTATAGTTTCGGGATCGCTTGCGCCATGCGCCGCCATTCGTCAAGGTGAAGACTCAAAGCGTGTTCAACCCAACGCCAAACGGCGTTGGGGTTTACGTCCGTATGTGCGGTCTGTATTTCGTAATATTGACGCGCGGCGTATGGCGTACGCCAAATCAAAAGGCCCTTGTCAAAGCGCGAATGGACAAGACTTGATACAATCAAAAGGCCCGTGTCCTCTTTGCAATACTCGTTACAATCCCGTAGGATTAACGAACAGAGCATAGGCCGCCCGTCCTTAAACGCTTTTAACATTTTGTTTTGTATGTGCAAAGGGTTTATGTTCATCTTTACGGGCATATAATCACCCCTTTATACAAGGGCTATTTCCCAATGATGAACCCGGTCGGTATTGTCGCGTAATTCGTCCACCAACATAACGGTATATTCTTCCCCGTCGTGTATAACCCGCATATCGCCTTTTACGTCGTGCGCCTGTTTCAACAGGGCTTTCCAGTTAAGGCGGGGTTTGGACACGCGCGCGTCAACGAATAAGATTGACCGCAACGTACAATCTGTATTGTCCTGCGTTTTCCGGATTTCGTTTGTGGGTTGGATGTGTACGCGCTTGACGGTATAGGTTTCGTATGTCTGCTTTTAAGTCGGATCGTAGCCA
>JAZROX010000054.1:0-1183 GCA_045648945.1 Candidatus Enterousia sp.
GTTTTGGATAATAGTTGTATTATAATTGAATTATTTTTTTCCAACAATTTCTTAAATTATTTCTTAAAATTATCGAATAATATAAACAATACATTATTTATCCGACACTATTAATGAAATTACAAAAAAAAAATTATTTGATAAAAATATTAATATATTAACATATTATTTGTATTATATAATCACAAATTGTTGAGTTGCACGTTCTATCATACTCCAACACAAATTTTTACCGAATACGAACACCATGCCAGCGTACACCATACATACCAAAATATCTCGAGTTACACATTCATAGTGTATTGAAAACGGGGCGGTCCGGTCCGGTCCGGGCCAACGGTCCGCGGTCCGCGGGTTGGCGCGGCCCGCGGGTTGGCACGGTCCGCGGGTTGGCACGGTCCGGTCCCGGACGGGCCATTTTTCCGGGGTCGGCCCAGGACCGCGATTTGGACCGCGGTCCACGCCCGCACGGGCCGGTCCGGTCCGGACCGTCCGGGTTAGTCCGGTCCCGGACGGGTTTTTTTTTTTTTTTTTTTTTTTTTTTTTTTTTTTTAAGATGCTGATTTTATATAAAAAAATTTAAATACTGTTTTTAATATATTGTTTTAAAATAATTAGGTTATAAAAATTTGATTAAATTCGGTTTGTTTAGATTTTGTAAAATAGATTTTTTTTATTTCGGTTATTTAAATTTGATTTATAATTCGGTTTGTTTTCAATTTGGTTTTTTTAATTAGTAAGCTTATTTAGTAATTCATAAAAAATAGTTCTCTTTAGAAAAAATAATTTATCAAAATCATTACACATCTAAAACTACTTGAATTTTTTTTTTACCAGAAGGCATCCCGTGAAGTCATGGAAGGAATTAAATAATTTTTTAAAGAGAAAATAATTGTATAAAAGGCTTTCTCTGTAAACAATTTTGCACGGAGTCATTTTTTAAAAAAAAGAGAGCATAGCATATAGCACAGCACGTCGAGTAGTGTATTGAAAACGGGGCGCTCCGGTCCGCGGGTTGGCACGGTCCGGTCCCGGACGGGCCATTTTCCCGGGGTCGGCCCAGGACCGCGATTTGGACCGCGGTCCACGCCCGCACGGGCCGGTCCGGACCCCCCGGGTTGGTCCGGTCCGGACGGGTTTTTTATTTTTTTATTTTTAAGATAATGTTTTTAAATAAAAAATT
>JAZROX010000055.1:0-20204 GCA_045648945.1 Candidatus Enterousia sp.
TGTAAGGTTGCCCGCAACATCATAAGAATTATATGCATGGGCCAAATCTGTATATGTGCTATGTCCGGACCACGCGGTCATTATATACCCCGCCCGCGTAAACACCGCGCCCCGTGTAGTAAAACCACTGCCGAATGTGACGGGTTGGTTCTCATTGGCTTGCCCAGAATTGTCATAACCCGGTGTATATGTTATGGTATATCCAACCTGAACGCATTCTGTGCCGGCGGCATTTGGCGCATAACCATCTTCGCATGTCACAGATGTTATCGTGCATTGTTGTGGATTGGCATTGCATGTCCCATTATAGTATTGAATACCTGGATATGTATCGCTTGATTGTGGACATGATGTCGCGTGCGCCGGACAAGAAACGGCAATGCAGTTTTCTGAACACGCCTTGTAACACGAGGTTTTTCCAACCGAACCATAGTCGGAATTTGGATAAGCCGTTGGACATTGTGGGCATAAACCTGTGCTGGAATTATAATAGTATCCCGCGTCGCATTCGCATACACCGTTAACAATATTTTCGTGTGCCTTTGGGGTGTGTACACAAACCGCGCGATCATCAATTTCGGACAAACTGTTTGCGGTCGTGCTGCCACTCCATCCGCATTTACAAGACTCTTCCATTTGCGTATTTGTAAACGTGCCGGTAAATTGATCGGTGGCGTTCGCATTTACGCCGGCAAATAAACCGGGCGCGACATAGCCCATAAGGCTTGATGCGCCTGTAAAGGTTTCGCGGAATAAATTTGTTGCCGACCCCGAAACATTTGTAAACAGGTTTGTTGGCAAAGCATAATCCGTACCGGGCAATATAGATGCGCCCAAACTTGTGCAATCCTGAAATGTTTTATAAAACAGACCTTCGGCCGCCTTAGTTATATGGCTGAACAATCCCCCCGGCACAGTGGTCAGGTTTGATGCGCCTTCAAATGTGGATCTGAACATGTTTGTAGCAGTGGTGTTGCCGGCCCCGGTAAAACTAATGGTTGAAAATAAATTCTCGTCGATAGAGGTTATACCCGTTCCCTTAAACGTTGCCCGAAACATATTGTTGTCTGAACCGCTAATACTGGAAAATAAATTCGACGGAATTTCGGTTATGCCGGAACACCCCGAAAATGTTGAGTAAAACAAATACGGTGCGTGCCCCGATAGGGTTGAAAATAAATTGCCCGGAATCGCGGCACCGGTTAGACCACATGTGCCATCATACGCGGCAAATGTATACGCAAACTCGTATGGTGAAGCCCCACCCGATAGGCTTGAAAATAAATTTCCGGGAATCGGGCTGCTAAGACCCGGACAGTTGGCAAAGGTTCCCTGGAATAAATATGCCGCGGTGCCGGTTATACCCGAAAATAAACCTCCCGGGATTGGACCGCTAAGTCCGGTGCAACCATTAAATGTTTGGTTAAATGCGCCGGTCGCCCCGTTAGTATAAGAACTCCCTGATATTTTATAGGCCGGGGTTGTATGTGCGGCATTACCATGAACACCGGAAAATAAATTGGATGGAATTTGCCCACTTAGGCCGCTGCAACCATAAAATGTTTGCTCGAATAATCCGGGTTCCGGTTGACCGTCCAGGCCACTAAACAGAGTGCCGGGTATTGAACCACCAAGGTTTTCGCAACCACTAAACGTAGATTGAAACATCGATAAAGCCGGCGCGGCGTTGTTCAAACTGTCGAACAGGGTCGATGGTATCGAAAATCTTGTCCCCGTGGGATCGCTGGGGTCGATTCCAAGGCTGGAACAACCACTAAAAGTACTATTAAACATATAGGAATTCGCAACATTAGTGCCAGAATCGCCAAGTGTTGTTCCTCCTGTAACCCCCCTGAATAATTCCGCCGGAATAGAACCGACCAAGTTCGTGCAATTTCTGAACGTAGAAACGAATTGAGGGTTTTGATTCCCGTTTGCACCCGTGCCGATGGTTGGGAAAATATCACCCAACGAACCGGAAATACCCGCAACAAACTGTGCCGTTGGGGTGTCCGAGACGCCACTGCCGAATTTGCCGTCGTTTTGGGCCGCACTGGTTCCAAAACTAATGGTTCCGTTCGGACTGTTAAGGGCATCGGTGGCGCTAACACGTCCATAAGCCGTTGCTTCTCCACCGAAACGTATCTGCCATCCGCCCGTTGGTGCGGCACTGGTATATTGGTGGGAATATATTGTTCCTGTGCTTGTGCTGCTACGGGAAATTTTTTGAATATAGCCATCACCCCAATCTACATAAAACGTACCCGCTGCACGCAGAAAGAATTTAAACGTTTTATTTGCCGACATATTTGTGGTTGTGACGGTGAATTTTGCGTCCGGGCAAAGTGAACCGTCGCCATTCACATCAATTTGTGTCGCGGTACATGCCGCATGCGCCACGCCCGTGCCAAAAATGCACGCCCAGGCAACCGCCAACGCGACGACAAAACGCTTCATTTGCTTCCTTCCTATTCCTTTATATTCGTGAATGTAGCAATTTACAAAATTTTGTGCAAGTGGTTTTTTGATGTTTTTTAGACTAATTTTTTGCTATGGAACAATCCCCAGAATTTACTTGATTTTGCAGAAAAAAGTCTATATAATACCTGCTGATTTCGTGGGCGGGCGCGAAATCAATCCGATTAACCCCGCAAGACCTCGCGGTTTTTCCTACTAAAATATGGCTGCGATGGCAAACTTTGTATGAATTCAATGAAAGATTTATCCAAAGATTTATTTAACCCAATTGCCGGCGAAGATTTCGTCAAGATGTTTGATGAAAACTATGGCAAACAAGAAACACTGCAAGGCTATGCGACCAAGGGTACCGTCAAAGATATTCGCGGCGATTTCGCAATGGTTGATGTTGGCCTTAAATCCGAAGGCCGCGTGCCGTTAAAGGAATTTGGCGCGTCGGTCCCGGCCGTTGGCGACATTATTGACGTTTTTGTCGAACGCTATGAATCACGTGAAGGAACGGCCGTTCTGTCCTATGCCAAGGCGCGCGCTGAAAAGGCATGGAAAGAATTGGAAAAGACCGTCGCCGAAGGCGTCGACCCCGAGGGTACAATTATCGATGTCGTTCGTGGTGGTTATACCGTCGATATCAATGGCGTATTCGCATTTATGCCGTCATCCCAGGTTGACCATAAACCAATTCGCGATGCAAAATCTATGATTGGGTTGAAAGACAAATTCCGCGTGCTGAAAATGGATGCGCTGCGTACAAACGCAATCGTGTCACGTCGCGCGATTCAATCTGATACAATCGCCGCCGCCCAGAAAGAGGCATTGAAAAACATCGAATTGGGTGCGGTTCTGGAAGGAACGGTCAAAAATATCACTGATTACGGCGTGTTTATCGACCTGGGCGGAATTGACGGGTTGCTGCACGTTACAGATTTGTCTTGGAAACGCGTGAATCATCCGCGTGAATTGGTCCATGTTGGCGACAAGATTAAGGTCAAAGTTATCCAATTCGACCCGGAAACACATCGTATATCGCTGGGTGCAAAACAATTGGAAGACGACCCGTGGGAAACGGCGTCACGTGCGTTCAATGTTGGCGATACGGTTGCGGGCAAGGTTTCTTCGGTTACCGATTATGGCGCATTTATCGATTTGGGCAACAATATCGAAGGTTTGGTCCATATGTCCGAATTGTCTTGGACGAACAAGAATATTCACCCAAGCAAAGTTTTGACTGTTGGCCAAGATGTTAATGTTGTTGTCTTGGATATCGACCAAGAAAAACGTCGTATCTCACTGGGGTACAAACAATTGCAACCAAATCCGTGGAAGCAATTTGCCGAAACACACAATGTTGGCGATATTATCACCGGCCCGATTAAGAATACAACGGAATTTGGTCTGTTCGTGGCTTTGACGCCGGAATTGGACGGTATGGTTCATATTTCCGACCTGTCTTGGAACCGTTTGGACGAAGAAGAATTAAAGAAATTCGTCCGTGGCCAAGAAGTAACCGCGAAAATCTTGGACATCAATCCGGAAAAAGAACGCGTCACATTGGGTATCAAACAATTGACCGCCGGTGCGGACAATAACGCGGCATCTATCAAGAAGGGCGCGGTTGTTTCCGGCACGGTTTCCGAGGTTACACCGGATGAATTGGTCTTGGATTTGCCGAATGAAATCCGCGGAACAATTCGTCGTACCGACCTGTCACGTGAAAAATCGGAACAGGATACGTCCAAGTTCCATGTTGGCGACACGGTCGAGGCATCGGTTGTTTCCGTCGAAGGCAACAATGTTAAATTGTCCATCCGTGCACTTCAGGTCACTTTGGAAAAGCAGGCGGTTAAAGAATTCGCCAACGAAGCGGACAGTGGTTCCGTCCTTGGCGACATCTTGGGCGCCGCCATTGAAAACAGCAAGAAATAATCTTGCCGATTTTCGAAATATTAATAATCCCCGCCACCTGCGGGGATTTGTTTTTATAACAAATTGTTTGACAATAAAAATCATTGGTCTATTATAGTATGTGAAACACAAAGGGTTTAAAATGATAGAAATGAAAAAAATCGTAATCAAGAAAGACGGTACCGAAAATTCGAACAAACTGAATTCTGCAAAATTATATAATACGATGAAAAAAATGGGCGTTGGGCGCGCGTTTGAAAACGAAAAAGAACTTGGATATTTTGTGGACAAGGTTTATGAAATTGGCCGCGGTAAAAAGGTCACGATTGCAAAAATTTCTGATAAATCATACTCTATATTTGCCGGTCGCACCCGCGTTGCAAAAATTCAGGGCGGAAAACTTACTAAATTGCGTATGCCGGGCCTTACAGATGTGGAAGATGTAGATATGTTCTTTGCGGGCCGTTCGATTGAATATGTTACCGATGCGGAATTTCCGGATTTGGTGTCGGCGGGTGAAGATTTTATGGTGGACGCATGGGAATTACGCCGCATTTCTATGCCAAGTGTTCAAAAATTGGGTCCCGATTGTATGGTGTATGCATATCAATTGGAAAAATTTGATGCGCCATCTTTAATCCAGGCCGGTGATCGTTTATTGTTACGTGGGCGTGACGTTCGTGAATTTAACGCACCGAATTTCACAAAAATTGGCCGGTACACTTTGTATCATAACGACAAAATGGAAGAAATTTCTTTGCCGAATGTTCGGAAATTGCCAATCGGGTTTATGTATGCCAACGCCAAATTGGAAGAAGTCAATGCGCCAAAACTTAAGGGTGTAGGTGCGGCGTGTGCGGAAATATTCTATGATATCGCCCGCAAAAATTGCGAAAAACAAAGATAGGAAAGGGGCACACAATGTCTCGTACAAAAAAATACAAATTCATAACAAACAATCGTCGTGGGGCGGAATATGGGTACCAAGATTTTCGCGCGGCCCTGCGGAAATTTGGTTTTCCCTATGTAGAGGGCTATCGTGAAATATATCGTGTGCCGACATCCAGTTCAATCTTGATGGTCGAAGACCCGACAAATGTTTTTTCGTTGGTGGAAAATGGTGTGACTTTGGCCGAGATAAATAATGGGCACCTTACCAAAATTTGTTTGCCGGGTTTAATAGACGGGTCTGATTGGAAAATGTGTGGTTTGTTGAAAACCCGTGCAATCGAGTATGTGACCGATGCAAGTTTCCCAGATTTAAAATATTCGGGTCTTTATTTTATGCAATATGCTTTCGATTTGCTGCGCCTGGATGTGCCCGATTTAAGGACGGCCGATACAGGGTTCCTAAAATTTTCACAAATTCCGGAATTGCATGTGCCACGTGTAAGTCGGTTCGGTGAAAACGCCATGTGTTATAACGAGGCTATGCACACCCTGGACGCGCCAAACGCCAGTATATTTTATGAAAACGTCCTTTACAATAACAACAATATTCGTCAATTATATTTGCCCAAGGCAACCCGGTTTTCCGGTGGATTTATGGCCGCAAACACATGTTTAACCCGGGCCGAGGCGCCAAAATTAAGACAATGTGGCCCGGATTGCCATCCTTTGTTTTACGATATTGTTATTACGAACAAGGCAAGACACAGATAACACAAATCCCCGTTGCCGCGGGGATTTTTTTGTGATATAATTCCGGCGGAAATAAAAAGGAATTGTCATGAAATCGAAAATGATTCTTATGATGGGTGGCCAAGGTGTGGGCAAAGGCACACACGCGCGCCGTTTGATTGCACGCGATGGGTACGGTTATATTGAAACGGGCGCGATTCTGCGCGCTTTGCCATCGGAATCACGCGTGGCGCAAATAATGGCGCGTGGTGAATTGGTCCCCGACGCAGACCTGTTTGATGTTGTGGCGGATGCGATTGCGGCAACGAATGGTGATATAATATTGGACGGTTTCCCGCGCACATTACCCCAGGCCCAATGGTTGGTTAAAAACTATGCGGAAAAATTTGATATTCGGGTTATTTATATGAACGTCCCTGAAAGCATAATGTTGGCACGTATTGAAAAACGTATACGCGAAGGTGGCGGACGCGCAGATGACGCAGACGCGGCCATTGTCCGTCGTCGCCTGGACAGTTTTTGGCGCATCACCATGCCGGCAATTGATTGGCTGCGCACCGCGCCGGGGATAAAATTCTCGGACGTTGACGTTTCTTCCGTTGACCCGGATGTGAACTTTGGGAAAATTTCCGACGCGTTGAATTAAACGATACGACGCCGCACGATTATAAACAGCGCATATCCCACCAACAACGCCATAATAAGGACAAATATAACAACGCCCGTGTCCATATGGTCCGCAAAGGGCAGGGCGACATTCATTCCGTAATAACCCACAACCAACGTCGGCAACATTAAAATAATATTCCACATGGTCAAACGGTTAATATACGTATTAGAATCTATGTTAATAACGCTCTCGAATGTTTCCTTGATGGATTTCAGCATTTTTGTATAACTGGTCACGACCTCAATCCCCTGGGATAATTCGATACGTGAATCTTCAACCAATTCTATGCATTCATCGGTTTTTGCAAATCCCCGCACGCGTTCCAGTTTGTCCAGCACCGAAAGGTTACCTTTAAGGCCCGTCATATAAAGCGTATAACTGTTTTCCACGTCCAATAACGCCAACAATTCGCGCTTTCTTATTTGTTGTTGCAGGTTTTTCTTGGATTCCACCACGCGTTTATTCAATTCTTTCAAACACCGCAGGTAAGATTCCGCAATATAGTAAATAATGTTCAATATAAATTCTTCGCGTGACGCCTTTTCGTCTTTTTTAATCCGGTCCAATAAATCACAGCGTTTACGACAAACGGTAATTACACGGTTCGTAGAATAAATAATAGACAACGGTTCCGTGTGCCATTGCGTGTCTGTTTCGCGATTAACGATGGGAAATCGAACAATTATAACCTTGTAATCATCTTCGATTTCGAAACGCGGTTGTTCGTCCGGGTCCAAAATGTCCGATATAGTATCTTCATCGATTTTATATTCGTCTTGCAGTTTTTCAAAATCTGTATGGTCGGGGTTCCCAACATTTATCCAAGAAAAGGTCTTCAATTTTTCCATATCAAACATGCGCGCCCCCTTTGGTTAAATTTGCGTCTTATTCTAACGCTAAATGGGCAAAAAATCAAATTAAAAAGACGGGTCAAATCATATAAAATACAAAAAAACGGAATAAAAATGGCACGAATAAAATTTCCATCGGCGTACACAATATCTGGATACCTGTTAAAGGCCGCGGTGCTGGTCCTAATAGTAATATTCATATTATTGGCGATAAAGTCTATGGGGCCGTTAATACATTTGGCATTTTAGTTTCTAATATCTGGTTTTGACGGGGCGTGTGCTGAAAAATCCGCTTGATGGCGGGGCGCAAAACGTGTATCATATATGACATACAGGGCAGGGGGCAAATCAATATGAAATTTCGTGGGCTGACCACCGCACGGGTCGTGGAAAACCGGCAAAAATACGGTGCAAACCTTATGCCGGATGTGCGACCGCGGACGGCATGGCAATTCTTGATGGATGTCTTTCGCGACAAAATCAATATGATTTTGTTGATTATGACGATTGTCTTTGCCGTTTTGGCCACCCTTGGGTACGGTGAAATGACCGAGGCGTTCGGTATCGGTGCCGTCTTGGTTATTGTCTGTCTGGTGAACGTTATCACGCAAATGCGGGCCCAGCATAGTACAATGGAACTGCGCCGTCGTGCGTCTGTGCACATGTGCAACGTGTTACGTGATGGTCGTGTGCGTAATATCGATAGTACGGAAATCGTCGTCGATGATGTGGTCTTGGTCGCGGCCGGCGAAACGATACCCGCCGATGGGTATATTATTGGTGGACACATGGAAGTGAATAATTCCGTCCTTAATGGCGAAAGCGAAGAAGTGCACAAATCACCGAATCCAAAATTCAAATACCATCCCGACGCAAATATCACGGGCGAAGATTATACCGACGCGGTCCACCTTTTTGCCGGGACGACCGTTCACGGCGGCGGCGGTGTTATGCGGGTTACGCGCGTTGGCAAAAATACCGAGAATGCGAAAATCTTGAAAATGCTGGGCAATGTGACCGAGGTTAAAACCACCCTGCAAATTCAACTGGATAAATTGGCCGCATGGATTGGTCGTGTGGGTGCCGCATGTGCGGTCTGTGTTGCCGTGCTTATTATGTTGGTTCATTTTATGCGGGATGGCGCGCATACCACCGGCGATATGATTTACATTATTGTTTCGGCACTGACATTGGCATTAACCATCTTTGTTGCCGCCGTGCCCGAAGGTTTGCCGTTTATTATCGGAATTATCACGGGGCAAAATGCGCGCAAAATGACGCGGGCGAACCTATTGGCCAAGAATCCGCATAAAATACCCGAGGCCGGCAATATAAAACTGCTGTGCACGGACAAAACGGGTACAATAACGTTCGGCCGGATGCAGCCTGTGGCGAATTACCTGGGTGACGGAACGAACGTTGGTTTTACGGTGCAGTCATCTGGTGCAACGGTTGAAATTGCGAATAATATCGTCCTGAACGGGCGCGCAATGTTAGATGCGAATGGGAATATAGTCGGCGGAAACAGTACGGAACGCGCGCTGTTCGGGGCGTTAAACCTGACCCCGCGTCGGATTGCCGCAATAAAGCGTGCATATCATGTTGTGGCCAAGGTCCCGTTTTCCAGTGCGCATAAGTTTTCCGCCACAACGGTGCGTTCGGCCGGTGGCGTTCGCACGTACGTTATGGCCGCGCCGGAAATCATCCTGGCGCACGTGACGCGGTATATTGATGCGGACGGCGTGGTGCGTTCTATGCGGCGTGCGCGAATTCAACGGTTAATGGTAACAAACGCGCGGCGTGCAATGCGCGTGATTGCGACGGCGTATTACGATGGTGCGATTTCGGATGGCGCGGTGCCGGATAATATGGTCTTTGTGGCGTTGTCCATTATGCGGGACGAGGTTCGGCCCGGCGTAGTCGATGTTGTTGGGGCGCTGCGCGAATCCGGGGTGCGTGTTATGATGATAACCGGCGACAACCTTGATACCGCGCGTGTGATTGCGCACGACAGTGGTATTATCACGAACGATAAAGACATGGCGATTGGTGCGGCCGAATTTGACGCTATGTCCGACGCGCGCGCCCGGCGAATTTTACCGCGTCTGTGTGTAATTGCGCGTGCGACACCACAAACCAAACTGCGCGTGGTGGAATTGGCGCGCCACGACCATATCAGTATCGGAATGTGCGGCGACGGCACAAACGACGCCCCGGCATTAAAGGCCGCCGATGTGGGCTTTGCCATGGGCGACAGTACCGACGTGTGCAAAGGCGCAAGTGATATCATAATCGTGGACAACAATTTTCTGTCCATTGCGAACAGCATTCTAATGGGTCGCACGTTTATGCACAACGTTGTGAATTTCTTGCGGTTTCAATTGCCGATAAACTTTATCATGGTCGCGGTCAGTATCCTATTTCCGCTGGTTTTGGGATTTGATGCGATAATGGCGGTCCAGATTTTAATAATAAACATAATAATAGACAGCTTGAATTCCCTGGCCTTTGGGGGCGAAGCCCCACGCCCCGAATACATGCGTGAACGGGTGCGCGGCAAAAATGCGCCATTGATTACACGGCAAACAGTGCGGTTTGTGTTGTGGACAACGGCCGCGGGCGTATTAATATTTTCATTAACAACGATGGCGCCAATTCGTGCAATATTGGGCGGGCCGGATACGGCATTGTCTGCGCGGTTTGCATTGATAATAGTCATTGCAATGTTAAACGGTTTTACGGTACGTGCGCCGGGGTATAATATATTTTGGCGCCTGCGCGCGAATCCGATGTTTTTTGCAATTGCGGCGATTGTCTTTGCGGGGACATATTTGTGCGTGACGTTCGGTGGCGCGGCATTGCACCTGGCGCCACTTTCGGGGGCTCAGTGGTTAACGGTCGCATGCCTTGGTGCACTAATAGTCCCGGCCAATATGATATTTCGAATATTAAATCGAATATCATCACGTTCGTGATTAAACGGTCGCAATCGCGACCGTTTTACTAATCACTAACCACTAACACTAACCACTAATGTTTCATCAATCGTGCTTTGTCTTTTTCCCACTCGCGGCGTCTAATTCCCCTTCAGATTCTGAAGGGGGGGACCACCGGAGGTGGTGGGGTAGTTGCGTCGGCAAGGTCGACGGCGCGAAAGCGCCACGGGTCTACCCCGTCTTGCTCGCTACTCTCGCAATCCACCCCTTCAAACCCACCCACATAATTCTTCGAATTCCGCGGGGCCCGGGAATGTGAAGGGGACTATGCTTTCATCAATCTTGCTTTGTCTTTTTCCCATTCGCGGCGTTTTATTGTTTCACGTTTGTCTGTGCGGTTCTTACCGTGTCCAACACCCAACAGAACCTTTAACCGCCCGCGATTATTAAAGTATAATTTCAATGGAAATATCGTCGCGCCTTTTTCATTTAATTTCCCAATCAAACGATTTATTTGCGCGCGGTGCATTAACAATTGCCGCGGCCGCCGTTCATCAAAGTTTATATATCGCGCCGCGGTTGGCAAACGCTGAATCTCAACCCCGGCCAAGAACAAATTGCCGCCTCTGTTTTGTACAAATCCGTCTACAATCGTCACCAATCCATATCGAATGGACTTGATTTCCGCACCACTTAACGCGATGCCGGCTTCGATTGTATCTTCCACAGTATAATTGAACCGCGCCTTGCGGTTTTCAGAAACGGCCCCAAATTTAATCATACTGCGTGTCATTTTAAATCTTTATCTTTGGATAGAGTTTTTTTGTATTCTCCACAACTATATCACAGAATTTTTCAAATGGAATATTTTTTATTTCCGCGACAACGCGCGCCGTCTCGGTCACAAACGCCGGTTCGCATACGCGCCCGCGATAGGGGACCGGTGCGCAATACGGGCTGTCGGTTTCGACAACAATACGCTCAAGGGGAATTTTCGCAAATGTTTCGCGAATCTCGCCCGCGTTTTTGAATGTTATAATACCACTGGCCGAAAAAAAGAATCTGCGGTCCAGCATTTTTTTCGCCAAATCCCACGATGATGTAAAGCAATGCATAACCCCGCAAATATCCGGCCAATTCGCCAATATCGCCGCCGTGTCAACCTCGGCATCGCGGGTGTGAATCGCAACGGGCAGGCCATGTTTTCGCGCCATTTCCAATTGGCTTTCAAACAGTTTTATTTGTGCGTCACGTGTGTCATTCGCCATTTCATGATAATCTAATCCAATTTCCCCAACGCCCAAAACCCGCGGATGGTTAAGGATTTCATCCGTAATATAATTCGCCGCATTGCACCCCGCATATTCGGGATGAATACCAATCGTTGCGAAAACATTACTGTATTTTTCGGTCAATGCCAACGCGGCCGGTATGTCTTCTGGGTCGGCGGTTGGGCAAATTATAACATCAACGCCCGCATTGTGCGCCCGCGCAAGTACGGCATCAACGCCCGCCGGATCAATATCATAGGTCAAATGACAATGTGTATCTAACAGCATTTTTTAATCTCTTGTATAATCTTAAATATGGCGATTTCCGGTTCCAGATTGACGCGATTTATGTCGGCGATTGCACGTGTCGCAACCGGATATAATTCCGCCAAACCAAAGTGCGCAATCGCATCCAATAATATTCCATACAGTTCCGGGTACGGCGCAATTTGTCGCGCAATGGCCATGGCGTCCGTGGCACTGGAATTCTTTTTTTGAATCATCGCAACCAATTCGGCATATATTTCATCGCCACCCGATTGTTTTATTCCCGCAATACGTCCAAATGACCCATTTGCCAACCGTAATGTTTCATCATCCACAACTTCGTCCGGCATAAACCGTGCGCACAGACGCCGCAAATCCGCAACGGAAAGTGGCCGCATTTTCTCAACGCGCGCACGCGACCGTACGGTCGGCAACACCGCCGATAATTGATGCGTCACCAATAAAAACAGTGTCTTGGCCGGCGGTTCTTCCAATAGTTTTAGAATCGCGTTTTCCGCCGCCACCGTCAATTCGTCAACCGAGTCAATCAATACCACCCGCCATTCGCCCGACATAGACGACATCTGCATTTTCTCAATTGCCGCGCGCACAGTGAATACGGAAATAGACTTTGCGTCGGATTTGATTTTGCCGTCTTTGTCGATATTGCGTTCCATATCAATGATAAAGAAATCACCGACGTTGCCGTAAACCATCCGCGCGATTTTATACGCCAATGTTGCCTTGCCAATGCCACGTGGCCCCGTCAACATCCAAACCGGATGAATTGGGTGGGTGTCACGGGCGGCCCACGCCGTCAAAAACGCGTTCATGGTCGCATCGTGGCCAATAACATTGTCGTTATCCATCGGGTGTGGAAATTCACAAAGATTTACTTTTTTCTTTGCCATGTGATTTATTTACCAAAAATCATAACCATAATATTCTTCCATATGCGGCCAAAGAATTGAACCCTGCGCACATCGTCGCGCGCAATCAAATCGCCACGTGCAACCACACGGCCGTCACGTTCCGCAACAATTTCGCCAACTTTGTCGCCCGCGTGTATCGGTGCGGCCACCGGGTCGTCATATCGCGCCAATACGCGCACGCCCTTGATTCCGGTGTCTTTTGAATTTGTAACGGCAAAGTTTTTCGAAACCGTCGCCATAACCGTGTCTGCGCGTCCATACCAAACCGGCACCGTCACAACGTCTTCGCCCGGGCGATAGAATACATGTGTCGCGGTCGTTGTGAACCCGTGGGTCAGCAATTTTTTCATCTCGGCCGCCAGCGCATCGTGACCCTTGCCATGAAAACCATTTATGACACCAATCAAACGCCGCCCACCGGACACCGCACTGGCCACCATGCCGTATCCACCTTTGTCCGTGTGCCCGGTCTTAAGGCCGTCCGCCCCCGGCATAATAAACAGCAATTTATTATAGTTTACCGTATGCGTGCGTCCCCAATCGCGGCACCAATCGGTTTTATAGTCACCAAATTCAAAACGCTTTGTCGCGAACATTGGGTATAAATCCGGATAATCCGCAATCAAATGGTATGCCAATGTGGCCAATTCGCGGCTTGTCATCATGTTGTTCGGATGCGGCAATCCGGACGCGTTTCCAAATGTAGACATTGGCATTCCAATCGACCGTGCCTTGGTCGTCATTTGTTCGGTAAATTTGACTTCGTCACCGGATAAAGCCTCGGCTACAACGACGGACGCGTCCCCGCCCGAAAGCACAATAAGACCCAAAATCGCATCCCGGACAGTAATTTCTTGACCCGCCGACAGGCAAATCTTGCTGGCCGGGTACCACAGTGGGTTTTGATAATCCGCATTTTTACCAACCGGCAATTTATCATCCAATGACAATTCGCCCGATTTCACCCGGTCAAACAGCACGGCCAACGTCATCAGCTTTAACATCGAAGACGGGGGCATCAAAGTATCCACGTCCCGCGCGACAATTTCCGCACCACTATCAAAGTCCACCAAAAATGCGGATTTTGCGGTTGTCTTGAATTCGGGTTTCGTTGTTCCGGCCGCCGCATTTGCGGTAACCAGTATTGATAAAATATATGGGTAAATCTTTTTCATACCCATATAATAACAGCAACATTTGTCTTTTCAAACAGAAATTTTACATAATTGTGACAATTTTACCATCACAGTGCATATTTGAATGTGCGGCCGTAATAATAACATCACAAATTGTGCGTTCGGGAATTGGCGCGCCCGCAATTTTGACCGGAATATCATCCGGGGTGCGTGCCATATTGTCGGATTCAACCAAGACCTGAACGGTTTTGCCGACAAATTTCGCCATAAATTCGCGCATGTTTTCCGCCGCCGCATCGGTTATAATTTTGACACGGCGTTTAGATTCTTCATGTGGAACCTGGTTCGGCATTTCTGCGGCAACCGTGCCGGGGCGGGGCGAATACGGAAACGCGTGCACACGTATCGGCTTTAATTCCCGCACCAATGCCAATGTTTCGTTAAATAATTCGTCTGTTTCCCCCGGGAAACCACAGATTATATCCCAACCAAAGCTAACGCGGCCATCCGCCAATTTCACCAATTCACGAACCGTCGCCGCCGTGTGCCGCCGCCGCATCGCACGCAGTATCGTGTCCGAGCCCGACTGCATAGAAAGGTGCAGGTGTGGCATAAACCGCGGCTCACGCTGTATCATTCCTATAATATCACGAATCGTTGGCACCGCCGGGTCCACTGACGAAAGGCGTAATCGCCGCACACCCGGCGCATCCGCCAATAACCGCCGGCACAAATCGGCCAATAAAAACGGTCGGCCGTCATAGTTTTTAACATAAGACGCCGCGTCAACACCGGTCAATACAACCTCGCCAAATCCATCCTGTACCGCGCGACACACATCCGCCAATATATCGTCGTATTCAAAAGACACGGCCGGCCCACGCAGCACGCGTGTTATGCAATATGTGCAATCATGATTGCAACCATTTTGAATCTGAACGAATTTTTTGGACAGCCTTGCGTCGCCATCAAAGTTCCCCACGAACGAATTGCCGCAAATTGCGCCGCCCGCCGCCCGCATATATGCATCCAAATTCATTTTTTGATTGTTCGGAATAACCACCGTGCCCGGAATTTTCTGGAACATTTCCGGATTGCGTGTTGCGCCACATCCCGTGATGAAAATTGTCATACCCGGATTTTCGCGCGCGATTTTTCTTGCGGTTTGACCACATTGGCGTTCGGCCTCGGCCGTGACGGAACAAGTATTTATAACCACGCCACAGATTCCGTGGCTTTTTAGCATGTTTTTTATCTTTTCGCATTCCAGCGCGTTAAGCCGACAACCAAAAGATAAAGTTTTTATATCTTTTTTATTATTTTCTTCTTGCATTTTTACCATCCTTGGGGCATTATAGCAGGACGAAAGTATATTTCAACAAAGGATTTATAATGGCACGCACAACAAATTCTGATACATTACCATTCGTGGAAAGCAGATATGAACTGGGGATGTTGGCATCTCAGCGCGTTCGTGACTTGAACGGCGGGGCCACACCGGTCGTGGAACGTGGAACCGACAAACCGACGGTAACTGCCCTGCGCGAAATCGCCAGTGGTAAATTGGATATCATGGACCTGCGCCACGAATTTGTGCAATCCTATAAAGAAACACCGGTTGTCGAAAACGCCGAAGAAACGTTAGAGGTCAACAGTGTTGATCCGGCTCTGCGCGAAATTGACGCGGAATTGGAAGAAACATTGGTTTCCGAAGAACCGGTTGATGCCGCCGATTTGGTTGCCGAAGATGTCGCGGACGATGACGCGTCTGATGATGATTAGTTTGTAAATCCGGAGATGTCGCATAGTTGGTCTAGTGCGCCACATTGGAAATGTGGTATACGGGCAACCGTATCAAGGGTTCGAATCCCTTCATCTCCGCCACAAAAATCAAATGCCCGTTTGGGCATTTAATTTTTGTGTTTTTGATTCCGGGATTCGAACCCGCAGTTAAGGGTTCGAACCGCAGCCGAAAGGCAGACGTTAGTATGCCGGTGAGCAAAGCGAATGAGGCAAGGTGGCGAAGCAATCCCTTCATCTCCGCCACAAAAATCAAATGCCCGTTTGGGCGTTTTTTATTGCAATGATATAAAATCCATGATAATACATTATCAAAGGAGAATACATGCCGAATAATTCAATTTCAATTAAACAGGAAACATATCTGACCGAAGATCCTCGGGAGAAACCAAGCACAATAAAAAGATGGACCATAGAGCAATTAAGAAATGCCATGGTCGCGCCGGAATCTGTGAACGCTTTTTACGCCCAAAAATCGGAGGGTTGGATTTTTATCGGTACAAATCTGGATAAAATCCATGACGATGAACTGTGGCGTCCGTGTCGGACATGTAAGTACCCCAATGGCAAACATATACACATATATGCCAGTAATTATGGTCGTATTAAAATATCCGGTGACAAAAAGGCATGTGAATTATTGGACACTGCCGACAAATCTGGGCCAATAAATCAAGAAAAATTCAAAAAGATACTGGCGGAAAATAAATCTGTGGGTTGGTTGGTTGCGCGTCGTGTGGGTTATGAACGCGGAATAGGGGAATTTGTATATAATTTGGTCGCAGATGCATGGTTGCCGCCACGGCATCTCGGGGACCAAGTGCATCATATAACAAATGATGGCTATGATAATCGTCCAAAGAATCTGATTTTATTAAGCGCGATGGAACATTATATGGTTCACAACGCCGGCCCTGGCAAAACAACAGACTACAAACCCGAAGATTAAATTTTAAACGTTACCTGTTGGAAAAAACAATAACCCCCGGTATGATTTGCCGGGGGTGTTATCATAGCGCACTATCATCATAGATGGAATATGTTGTATTCCCTATCTTGGCCTTTAATGAACGGGTTGCGCCATCACTCATGTGCAGGTTCTCGGGCGACATGTTTCCATAATACACCTTATCGCCAACCTTGATGTTCAACGTGTGTTCCGTCTTGCGGTCACTGCGCAGATACAACCGTGTGTCACCAAAGTTCATCACGCGTCCGCAATCGCCCGCTTCGTCCGCACCAACACCGTATCCAATCGTCGTAAGACCCGCACCGCACTGGCCACGGTTCGTGTCGGTAACCGTCTGTTGCACAACGTGCGATGCCGCATAGTATCCTGCGCCCACGTTCGTGCATGCACCCGCACTGGTCGATACATATTGACCCGCACCACATGTAACCTTGCAACTGGTCACGCCCGCGTGTGCGTTCACATCATCACCGCTGTTGCGATATCCGGCCGATGTCGCACACGATGTACACGATGCCGCACCCGCATCAGAATATGTGTTCGACCCGCATACCGTCATACCACCCGTCGTGGCGCGGCCCGATACACTCCCACCGGCATAGATGATGCTGCCGCCCGGACAATATCCACCCGCCGTACAGTTCACTTCGCCCGCACCCGCCTCGGCAACAAACATCTTAGCACTAGTGGTCAGATAGCAATCATTTGCATCGTCTTGTCCCGCCGCTGCATATGAATATGGTGCCGTACATGCCGTCCGTCCACCGGTGCCATTCGCATAGATTGTTGTGTTGCCCGGACAATAACCATTTGCCAGGCATGTTACCTGGCCCGCACCGGCCTCTGCGACATAGTTCCCCGCCGTAGTAGTAAGGTAACAATCGTTGATGCTGGCCGCACCGGTGCCACTGTTCGGATATTTGCCACTGGTTGATGTCGAACAAGAGGTGCGCGATGTCGAGGTAGAATCTGAATAATATCCATTTCCAACGGCAACGCAGACCTGGCCCTCCATTGCGGTGACGGTTGGTTTCCATTGAACGTTTGTTGTTGTTGGATTGTTGTACGGTGCGTATCGTCCGGCGGCGCAGGATGTCACATACCCTGCCATACAACACACGCCACGTTCATTACAAGAAACACCGTAATCACCGTTATACAGATGACATGACAATTGGTAATTGCCGGTTGAATCCTGTTCGGATATCAATGCACGGCATCCGGTTGTATGCGAATGAATGTTGCCTTCATTTTCGGCGGCATATATATACCCGGTTACGCGGCCGGCATAGGCGGTTGCGGCGGGGCATACGGAACATTCCGTGGCGCCGGCCTCGGTGCTGTATGTCGGGCGTCCGGTAACGCTATCTGTGGTGCATTTTGTGCATGTTGTTGCGCCGGCGGCACTGGCATATCCGGCGGCACATTGTCCACATACCTTGCCCTGGGTGGAACTTAGCCCGCCCGTAAATGTTGCATAGTTGTATTGGCTTTCCCATTCTGGTTGATTTTCCAAAATTGACCCGTAACCCGCCGCGCACGCGGTTGGGGCAAAGGTTTGACATATACTGGTTGGACCGGCATAGGCATTATCGGCCGTCCAGTAATAACACCATGTGGTGCCATATGTTGCGGTGTTATCAGAATAACTTAATGACACATAGCAGCGGTCTGCGCCCCAGGCGTGATTATTCGATGGGTAATAATCATAATAAATAACCTTGGATGCCAAATCACCGGTTGCGGCGGGGCAAACGGAACATTCCGTGGCGCCGTTGGTATCACTGAATGCTGGCCGGCCGGTCACGGGGTCGGTGGTGCATTTGGTACAAGAACTGGTGTCGCCATAGTTCACGGTGTGCTGCGCGCGTGCATATCCGGCGGTGCAGGTGGCCCAATTCGTGCTGTTTTGCCCGGCGGTGCCGATATAATGCCCGCCGGACACCGTAATATAGCACTGATTTTCCGCCGCCGCCCCCGCATCCGACGTATACCCCGACGGGCATCCGGTGATGCCCTGGGCGGCGCTGGCGTTATAGGAATATGATGTGGCGGAAGCGTCGCAGTATGAATTGGCGGTACATGTCGCGCACGCGAATCCGGCGGCGGGCAGGTATTTTCCGGCACCGCAATCCGCAAGGCACGCAACTTTGCCGTTCCAGTCTGTGCCGTCGCCGGCGGTGCCTTCGTAACCGGTGACGAATTGCTTGGTACCACTGGGGCAGCTTGTAACCAAACTGGTATCATCAAACATACCGGTCCACATATAGCTTGTGGTTGGGTGACCGTTTGCAATCAATCCCGAAAATGTCGATGGTGGTATATATCCGGCAATATTCGTGCAACCGTAAAATGTGGTCAGAAACATCATGCTCGCCGATGATGTAACCTTGGCAAACAAACCCGCCGGAATAGATGTTAAACCCGTGCAACCGGAAAATGTTTCTCGAAACAAAGCGTCCGCCCCGGCAACCGAACTTGCGTTTGGAAAGAACAGGTTCGACGGGACACCACTGCTGGTCAGGGATGTGCAATTCTGAAATGTGCCTTGGAACATCTGCGCTGCCGATGTTGTAACCTTGGCAAACAAACCCGCCGGAATTGATGTTAACCCAGTGCAACCCCCAAATGTGCCGTAAAACAAAGTTATCTGTCCATCAACCGAACTTGCATTTGGAAAGAACAGGTTCGACGGTATACCACTGCTGGTCAATCCTGTGCAATTCTGAAATGTTTGATAAAACATACGACTTGCCGATGTTGTAACCTTGGCAAACAAACCCGCCGGAATGGATGTTAAACCGGTGCAACCGACAAATGTGCTGTTAAACAAATTTGCCGCCCCGGTAACCGAACTCGCATTTGAAAAGAACAGGTTCGACGGAATACCACTGCTGGTCAATCCTGTGCAACCGGAAAATGTGCTACTAAACATATAGCCTGCCGATGTTGTAACCTTGGCAAACAAACCCGCCGGAATGGATGTTAACCCGGTGCAACCGGCAAATGTGCTGTTAAACAAACTAATTGCTCCACTGACCGAACTTGCATTTGGAAAGAACAGGTTCGCCGGTATACCACCGCTGGTCAAACCCGTGCAACCGTAAAATGTGGCGTAAAACATAGCTGTTGCAGCGGTGGTATAATTTTGAAACAGCGTTGCCGGAATGGCGCTCAGGTTCGTTGCGCCCCTGAACGTTTGATAAAAACGCGGTTGTGCGCCGGTTGCGGCGTTGCCCGAAATATACGGGAACATTGTGGACAGGTTCCCAGACATGGATGCGATTTTATCTGCGCCCAGATTATAAAAACTTATCGCCGCGACTGATGTGGATGTATTATAATTCGTT
>JAZROX010000056.1:0-6624 GCA_045648945.1 Candidatus Enterousia sp.
GGTGCGCGTGATTGTGTTGGCCGATACGCCGGTGCCGGACAGCGTTCCGCCGGTGCCGCAATCAACATAGAATGTTCCCACGGCGGACAGGCTGAATTGGAATGTTTCGCCGCTGGCGATACTGGTGGTCGTGATGCTGAACTTTTCGTCCGCCCATGTGGCATAGAACGTTTTGCCCTCGGTATATGTCCAGGTTGTGCCATCAACCCACTTGGTGCCCGATGCACTGCCCACGGCCCAACCGGTAAAGATAGACCCCGACTTGGTGCAGGTATTCGTCGCGGCGGTGAACCCAGAATTATACGTCGCGGTTCCGTTCGACGGCGCCGTCGACCCACCGTTACAGTTATACGAAACGGTATAGGTATTCGCGGCGCACGCACCACTGCTTACAGAATATCCCGTCGCGCATGACGTTGCGGAACACGTGCCGTATGTTTTGGTGCCACACGATTGGGTTCCCGTACATGCCGAAGAAGATGTAGAACCAGCGGGACTGGTTTGATGATAACACGTCCGTGTCCATGCCTGACTCGTGGCCGTGGCGTTCGGCTTGGTGGTGCTGCCGTTCGCACAGGTTGACGTACTGGTTGTATCACTGCCGCTGTCTGTGAATGACACATTACATGCCGTGATGCCCTGGGCCGAGGATGCGTTATAGGAATATGATGATGCGGAAGCGTCGCAATATGAATTGGCGGTACATGTCGCGCACGCGAACCCGGCGGCAGGCAGGTATTTCCCGGCACCGCAATCCGCAAGGCACGAAACCTTGCCATACCAGGTGGTATTTACATCGCTGCCTTCATATCCGGTGACGAATTGCTTGGTACCACTGGGGCAACTTGTAACCAAGGCCGTGCCATCGAACGTCTGATACCACGTACTGGTTGCATTTGGGTGGCCCGCCGCGATTAATCCCGCAAATGCGGTTGGCGGAATGTATCCCGATATACCATACGACCGTTTGAAGGTCTGATAGAACAAATTATCGGCGGCGCCGGTTATGCCCGCGAACAACCCGGCGGGTATGGCGGTCAACAACGGGTCATCTGCGAAAGTGAATCGGAACATATCGGTTTTACCGGTTGTCTGCAAATCGCTAAACAAATTCCCGGGTATCGTCGTCAGGTTCGACATCATCGAGAACGTTGCGCGGAACGCATTTGCACCCGCATTACCGATACCACTGAACAATGTGCCCGGCAGGGTGGTCAAAGACGTATTTCTAAACGTTATGTAAAACACAGGGTATTGCCCGGCCGACGCCCCTAAATATGGGAATAAAGACGCCAAATTACCGGCAATCGACGAAACCAACGACGCCGTTCCGTCATAGAAACTTATCACCGCGGTTGATGTATTTGTATTATACCCCGTTGCGACACCGCCATATCGGATAGTTTTTGTTCCAGCGGACGAATACGTACATGTGTACAGGTCATAACTTGTTATCGACGAACGATTGATAGTGTTTCCGGACACGCCGGTCCCGGACAGCACGCCGCCGGCGCCGCAATCCACATAGAATGTCCCCTGCGCGGACATTTTAAACGTGAATATTCCATTGGCGGAAATACTGCTGGTTGTGACGCTGAACTTTTCGGCCTGGCAAGTATCGGTGCCGCCGACATTGGGGCTGATGTAGCCGGATGCGCATTGGCACGCAACTTTGCCGCCCCAGTCTGTGCCGTCGCCGGCGGTGCCTTCGTAACCGGTGGTGTATTGTGTGGTGCCGCTGGGGCATGTTGTAACCAACCCGGTGCTGGTAAATGTGTCGCTCCACATATTGGTTGCGGTTGGATGGTTGTTGGCAATTAGTCCCGCAAAAGTGGACGGCGGAATATAACCACTCAGCGACGTACAACCGTAAAATGTGGAGCGAAACATATTAGCTGCCCCAGTGGTAATGCCGCTGAACAGGTTCGCCGGAATAGTGGTCAGCGCCGTACAACCGTAAAATGTGTGGAAAAACATACTAGTTGCCCCGGTGGTGATATTACTGAACAGCCCGCTTGGAATAGTGGTCAGCGCCGTACAACCGGAAAATGTGTTGCTAAACATACTAGTTGCCCCGGTGGTGATACCACTGAACAGGTTCGCCGGAATAGTGGTCAGCGACGTACAACCGCTAAATGTTTGGTAAAACATCTGCGCTGCCCCGGTGGTGATACCACTGAACAGGTTCGCCGGAATGCTGGTCAGCGACGTACAACCGTAAAATGTGCTGTTAAACATATTACTTGCCCCGGTGGTGATACCACTGAACAGCCCGCTTGGAATAGTGCTCAGTGACGTACAACCGTAAAATGTGTCGGCAAACATATAATCTGCCCCGGTGGTGATATTACTGAACAGCCCACTTGGAATAGTGCTCAGCGACGTACAACCCCGAAATGTTTGCAAAAACATCTGCGTTGCCCCGGTGGTGTACCCGGAAAACAGTGTCCCCGATATAGATGTCAGGTACGTTGCATCATAAAACGTGAGAGGAAACCGCGGGGCGGCACCATTCGCACTGTTGCCAGAAAGCCACGGGAACATAGTGGACATATTACCAGAAACGGATGCGATAAGCGGTGAATAGTTAAGTTCCGGCATTTCTTTTCCGTTGCCAAAAAACGTTATGGCGGGTGTGTGACCACTACTGCTATACCCCGTGGCGGTGCCACAGAATCGCACAGTATATGACCCCGCGGACGAATATGTATGTTTATACTCATACGCCGTATTATCCGACCGCGTAATAGTATTTGTCGTGCCGTCACCCCAATCGACCACAAATGTTCCCGACGCCGTCATTCCGAACCCGAAATCCGTATTCGCGCTCAGCGACGTTGTCGTCACGGACCAAGACGCATCGTTTGCGCCGCACGTTCCGCCCGACGTCATGCCGCCGTTATCGCCGGTGCTGGTTGCATTCATCATCGCATGCGTAAACGCATCCTCATGACCGCCGTCGCAGTTATGAGCGTCGGTATTAAACAAAGTCTGTGCACACGCCTCTGTGCAGAGTGTTTCACCGTAGAGACTGGAACACAAGTTAGTATCATTCGGGGTGTCCAACAATACCCAATCCCCGTCCAGGCTTTGCGATGTGCCGCTATCCGTGTTTCCATACCCGTCCAATCTGCACCAACAATTATTTCCCGAACCCGATAAACTTGACGCAGTGGATATTTCGGTATAGTCATGCCAGTTGCCAGACTTCCAAGACGTTCCGGTATCGATGGTACACGCGGCGTTGCCGGTAACATAGTCGTAGCTGGGCCACATAACCCCGAACGCGTCTGCCTCGCCCGAAATACCATAAAGGGCCGGGTAGCCCTGTACCGTGCCGCCTTTTCCGTCCGTGCACGCAAAGTCTTTCCCTTCGTTGCACCCGATAATATCCCACAGGTTAAAGCCGCCGCCGGATCCATTGCATGCGTATAAAGCTTTTGGGCAATCCATTAAGGGGTCGGTGACCTGCGTAAATTTACATGAACCCGGTGCATCATTTTCAAACACTACGATTCCGCCGCAATTTGGTTCCGTGGTAATGCTGGGCGCCTCGGCCAGCTTTGAGTCGCCGCACTCCGGCTTGGCGCTGAATACAAAAGTATTAGGGAAAACCCGTATATTACAATCACCGGCAACACCACCAATTTGGATTGAGCCATCCGAATTGTATATTCGCAGAACAACACCCCACGCCGACGACGTGCCAAAAACGCAAGTAAAAACAATAGCTAACGTAGCAAAAAATTGCTTCATTTCCCTTCCTTTTATGCCTTTCTAAGACCAAGCCTAGCAAATTTTTCTTCCCCCACGCAAGAACTTTTTTTCATATTTTTTTTAAGTTCCCCTCCATTGGAGGGGTGGCGCCGAACGGCGACGGGGTGGTCAGAGCACTCGTAATAATTCTGGATTCTCTAACCACCTCCCGGCCTGCTAGGCCGTACTCCTCCGGGGGGAGAACTGAATCCGCAATAGGGGTGGCCGGGGTATTCGAAATTATTCTGAAGCCCGCAGCATAATTTTTATAGACCCTATGGCGGACTGAATCCGCCATGACAATTCATGGTGTAAGAAGTATGTTTTGTCATCCCGGCGCAGGCCGGGATCTCTTCATAACCGTCGAAGACTGACAAGGTCCCGACTGTATCACCCAAAAAATGCTCTGCATTTTTCGGGGCCCGATGGCGTCGGGATGACGGTCGGGATGACGATTTTTTGTTATAAATAAATACGGAATTTACCACATCTTGTAACCCGGGTTGCATGTGCGGACGCATTTTTGCGCAACGCTGTCCCAATGCTTGGTGCCCGTTTCGTCCGATGCGGCGTCGCATATCGGCCGGCACGCGTTGTTGTCCAGCGCGTATTTCTGGCCGTGATACATGCATGTCGCAATCTCGCACCCGGTGATATAACTGCTGACCGCGATTTCGCCATTGACGCGCCGATTCACACACTCAACGCACGCCGTGCCGGTGTTTTCGAATCCCGGGGCGCACTGGGTCACCATGCACGCGCCCCACGTCGCACCGTCCCATTCGCGCGTCCCGCGCCCGTTCGCAACCGTGCATTCGGCCGTGTCGACCACGCACGCGTTCGACGCAATGTGATAATTATCCTCGCACTCCGTAATTATACAGGAACCGTATTCGGCCAACGCCCCATCCCATATGCGCATCGCCGCCGTCGCGTGTGGCGCATCACATTCCACCACATTCGGTGCGCATGTGCCGTGGCTAACATGTTGGTCAGATGGGCATTCGTGGCACACACCTTCGGCCCAATACGCGTTCGATGGGCACGGCTCGCATTCCAAACCGGACGCGGCCGGCTGCATTCCCGCCGGGCACATTTCCCACACGGCGGTCAAAGCGATGTTGTTCCTGAATTCATACGTCGGGTAACGCGTGTCCATTTCCGTGTACGCGCCGTCCCAGCCCGTGATTATGTGGCCGGCCCGCGTAAATATCGCACCCAACGTGGTGAACGCGTCCAGGTATGTTACCGTCTGGGCCCGGGTGGATGTGCCGGCCGCGTCGGATTTATATGTAATGGTGTAATCGTTCGGTTTGCACCCGGTGCCCGCGGCGTTCTTATGGAACCCATCATCGCATGCGAATGTCATTGGGCATATCCGTATCGGCGCACTGCACGCCGGTGTGCCATAATACCAACGTCCCGTTGCCGGTGTGGTGTCATACTCGCACGTGGCGTTTTCCGGACAGGTTTGTTGTATGCACGGGGTTGTGCAATTGTCAAAGCACTGGTTCGGGTCGGTCGCGTGCGTGTCGGAATACGGTAAATCATTCGGGCATGCCGTGCATACATTGTTGATCAAGTATTGTCCGCTTTCGCACGCGTGGCATTGTTCTGGACCCGTTGCGGCGGCCGGACCGGTCGTATATTCCGGACATGCTTCGCACGCATTGTTGTGTTCATATGTGCCGGCCGGACACGCGGTGCATATGTCGCCCGCACTGGACACATATCCCGCCGGACATGGGACGCACGCATCATTATTTCTTTCAAATCCCGCATTGCATTTAAATGTATATGAACACTGTTGCGGTACGGCGTCGCATTCGCCCATGTAATGTTGCCACCCAGTGTAGATTTCCGTTCTATATTTGCATGTCGCATTGTCCACCGGGCACGTGGCCGGCACAATGCAATCACGACTGCACGCGCGATAGCATTGTGTCGCGTCATACGACCCCGCATCAGAATTTACATAATCACCCGGGCAATTCGTACACGTATTTCCGTCTTGGTATTTGCCGGCCGGGCAAATCTGCCACAGTGCGTATAGGTTTTTATCAGAGGCCGTTGTATAGGTATAGGTTTCACCCAAATCCGGATAGAGCAGGGAACGCGTCATGCTGTCATCGCCCCATTCGGTCATTATATATCCGGCGCGCGTAAATATCGCACCCTTGGTTTCAAAATCGTTGTCGTATGTAACATCTTGAGTATCTGATTCCGCTACGCCGTCATGGTTTGCCATATATGTTATTGTGTACGGATTTCCAGTGTTCCATTGCGCAACCAGGGTTTGGGTATTGTTTGGATATGTCCATTCAATAGAATCCCCGGCATTATAAACTTCTTCATCACCCGATAATTTCCAACCCAAGAAACTATATCCCGTCTTGGTGCAATTTGTATAGTCCAATGCCCGAACAGTGTAATCTGCGTCGTATGTCGCGGTGTCGGTTTTATCATCACCGTTCCCGGTTCCGCATGTGTACGTAACGGTGTATTTTTTCGCAACACACGCGTTGTTGGATAATTCATATCCTGTATCACAGTGCTGTGTCATGCTGCATGTCGGGACTGTGCCGTTGCATGTTAAATCAACCTGATTCTTTATACCGGTGGTGGTCTCATTGCCATATTCACAGTGCCCGTGTGCGGTCACCCCGGCCGGACATGTTGGTTGTGTGCATTCGATGGTGCATTCCTTGGTACATGCGGTCGCAGTGTATGACCCCGCAGGCGATGTAAATCCGGAATCACAATTCGTGCACGTATTTCCGTATTGGTACGTATTCGCACCACACTGTTGCCATACCGCATTCAGTGTAAGGTTGCCCGCAACATCATAAGAATTATATGCATGGGCCA
>JAZROX010000057.1:0-6440 GCA_045648945.1 Candidatus Enterousia sp.
TGGTCGTTTTCGCGCCAACCCAACACGCGTTTAATTCCCCAACCCACGAACCGGAAAAGGTTATTTTTTGCGTATTATAATTTGCATCATTGGCCGGTTTCCCAAAAATTTGATAATCCGGCGCGTCAATTACGGTTGTATTCCCAACCAACGTGCCGTGCCTAAACGAACCGCCGTCGAACCGCAAAATTGAATTTGCGGGCAAATTCAATGTTCCGCCGCCCAAATCAAAGTCATACCGAATTGAAAAAACAGTATTAACCAATCCGTTCATTTCGGTCGCCAATGTGTCGCCGCTTCGTAAAATTTTATACCCATATCCGTTGGGCGTCGTTGTATTATACGACCGGTTCGCAAATTTCAACAATTTCGAATCGTCGCCGACCGTTTCCAACGTCAAATCGTCGGGTTCCGTAAAGAAATCCGCGCCGCCGCCGCCGCTTGAAATCGGAATGTCCTCTTTCGTCCAAACAGTATCATATTTTAGTACACAAAAACCGGTTACAGTAATTCCGCCAAAATTAACATACATACCGGGCATATATGCCAAATACATAATACGTGCGTCCGGCGTCCCGGGATTCGTTGACGGTTGGGCGACGCCCATATATTGATAACCCGCGCCCAACGTATTAATCATTGCCAACAATTCCGTTTGAAGAATTGGGCCGGTAATTTCATTATTCCCGTTCGCTTTAATAACGCTTTGTATTGCGTTCTTTAAATTATTGTAATTGGACATTTTAGATGTTGTTATAAAAATCGTTATTAAAGTCGTCGTTGAAATCGCCACGTTGCGCACGGATATACCCAACGCCCAATTTCTTTGCAACCGTGGCCGTATCAAATTCCGCTTGAACAACGGCAACGTCGCCGTTATTTTCCCATTCCGGCGTAATTAAAAACGTGTCCAAACTGTATGTTTGCCCGTGGTATTCAATTTCGGCGTGGTCGGCCATACGAATAAACCGCATAACGTCCAACAGGTATTCGGACGCAAGGAAATTAAACCGGTATCGTTTTTCCGAAATCTGTTTGGTCGGGAAAAAGTAACCATCCCGGGTTTCGCCCTCTTCCTCAAATTGATATTGCGGTTTGGCAATGTCGGAATGTAAATACATAACGTTGCGGAACGACGGGGATTCGTAAACAATGGTTCCCGCATCCATAACGAAATCCGCTTCGTCCCACCAAGTTATTTTCAAATATGGTTCAATATCGTTGACAACTGTAAAGATTTCGGAAACCGCGACGTGTTCCCAATTTCCCCAAGTAATAAGCAAATAATATCGGCCATTCGCCAAAGAATTAACAACAGGCATTTGCCCCGGAAAAACCCAAACATCGTAACCCAACAAAGGAAATTCCTTTTTGGTCATACCGGCGCGAATTTCGCTTGTAATTCCGGCTACCTGTTGATTCGTATTTGCATCATACAGGGTTGCACCCGTAATTGTGTTTGTTGTCCAATTCGCGTTATGTTCAAGAATTATTTGGAAAGGCAACAGGAATCCGGCGCGACAAAACAACGGATAAACCCGGCCATACATCCACCATTTCCGGGCGTTCTGTTGGTCCAATGACGTGTAAAACGGCAATACGGATAAATTGTTATTCGGTATCATATTTCAACGTTGCGTTTGCGTTCCGGCTTGACAAATTTAATGATAATTTTTCAATCGTTCCATTTCCCAATTCGGTACGTACTAATTGTTGTAAATCCGGGTCCATACCGGACGGAAAATTTATTTCCTGTATCTTTAACCGCTTTGTGCCAATCGCAACCATTTGAACGCCGTTTATGGCGTAATTTTGTGCGGGCATATCATACGCGTAATACTGTTGTAACAGGCAAAACGCGACATACGGATTTTGTAAAATATGGTCGTTCCCGTCAATTATAAAATTGTAATACGGCAACGCATAACCGCCGCTTTTTTGGATTGCGCCCAACAAAACGAATCCATCCTTTGAAACCGCGCCCGGGTTTAATAAGATATAATCAATATCGGACGTGAAACGCGCAATATCAATGTTTTCGATATTTTCCGGATTCACATATTTTGAAATAATATCAATCGGGAATCCCTCAAACAATTGTGTAACATCGTCCATCCATCCGAATTGATAACGGGCCGCCATCGCCGGTTTGTCGTATTTATATTTGTTCCTTGCAAACGCCCACGGTTTATTGTTGCGTGTTACCTTTTGCGTAATTAAGTTTACACCAATAACGGGCAATGTAGAATACGAACCGCCATTACGGAAAAATTGGATGTGTTCGATATGCAAGTTGTCGTTTTCATCCACGAACCAATAACAACGGAAGCAATCGCGCAACATATTGAATACATCCCGCAACGTAATTGGGGCCTTTTGCGCCGGTTGGTCATATCCCGCCGAAACAATATTTGATTTCGGGGTAATAAATAAACGAAAATTAATGCCGGAAATCGGGTTTGAATCATACGGGTAAAGGAATTGGGAAAACATATAATTCGCCCGGAAATTTATATTTGGCGCGACCTGTTCCAACAGGACCCGCAACACGGACCAAATTGGGTACGCGTGGCGAATCGTGAACGATTGCCGCCCGGATTCCTCAACAATCCAATCGAATGTTGAAAATGTAAACCAAACAGAAACACGGCCCCAAGCGTTACGGGCGACCGGGAACAATTCGGGCGACCAATACAAATACGGCGGTTGGTAATATTCGCCCGGTTGGTATAATCCCCATTGGTTCGGCGTATCTGTTAATTCATCCGAAAAATAAATTGTATCGGGGAAATAATAGCCGACGACACGATGGTAATTGCGGTTGTTTTCCACTAAATCATCATCGGGGATTTCGTATGTATCAATGTTATTTACCGTTTCCGTATCGCAAACGAATCTTGAATAAACATCAATCGTTTCTATTTCCAACGTAACATTGCCAATCGCGGGCGTTCCCGAAACGGGGGAAACGGTTACATTGTATTTTCCATCCAATTCCCGGTCTACGCGTTCATTCCACCAAGCCGCGCCCGTGTTCGGGTCATAAATTCCAATCCGGTCAAAATTCGTGTCCGTTGTCCTGTAATAATGTATCCCGTCAACGTAAAAGTCAAAATATTTTCCCGGTTCCCCGATTTTAACGCCCGATACACTTTCCGGCAATATCGGCGTCATTGAACCCGAAATTTGGATATTCGTATAACCTTTATTAATTGCGAAATGGTAATAATATTCTAATTTTCGGACACGCGCACCGCCGCTAATTTCTACCATTTCCGAACCACTAACCGGTTCGCAATCCTGTTCCCACCACATTCCCGAAAGAAAACACCCAATAACCGATTGACCGGGGACGTAAACTTGTATCATCGGCCGTTTATCGGCCTGTATTTCGTCCATATCCGGGGCCAAATCAATTAAATTATATTCCTTATCCAATCCGGCCAATATGTCGTTATATTGGTCCAAAACGGTTGGTTTAACGGAAACCGTTTTTGCGTCGTCGTCAAAATCGCAATCAGTTTTCCAAAACGTTCCACGCCAATATCGCGTCCAAGATTGGCCCGCATTATATGAAATAAATATGGTCAACAGAAATTGGAAATCAAATGGGCGCGAAACAATCCAATCGTAATCCAATGATGTAAAAGTAAGATTCCCGGATAACTTGGCCCGGAAAAACTCTTGCCCGGATTCTTTTTCAAAATCCTTTGCCAAATCATCCTTATATGTTGGGTACGCATTTGGCCCAACAAATGGCGTATAACTTTGGTCCGACGTGGCAAATGATATGTTACGTGCATTTTGTGTAACAGGGAACGAAAAACGAATGAATCCTATACCATCCGGGATTGTCACTTGGGAAACGTTTTGTTGCCCATACGAATACGCAAATGGTGCTTCTTCTTCATAAAAAACCATTACAGGAACAACAATTGTGTTATTCGTGTTGTCTTTTATCGTATATGTTTTTCCCGCTTCGACTGCAATTCTTGCGGTCGTTTGGTAATCATCATCCGTATATAAACCGCCATCCCCGGGGTCAAGTAAACGCCCGGGAATTATCGTTGATGGGTCAACAAGATTAACGCTTTCGCGGTTAAATTCAAACTTATAAATCGGGTTCATTACGATTTGATTTTACGGGTTAAATTCTTGTACCGGATAATCGTATTTCCTTGGCCATCCACATACCGGGTTTCGTCGCCCTGTTGGCGGATTGCGGCCACGTCCTTTTCAAGCCCGGAAACATCCGTTTTGCCGCCGCCAATAAGTTGGACGGCATAACCGGCCATCGCGGCGTTTGCACGTTGGTAACGGTCCGCAAATGTGCCATCGTTAAACGAATTGATAACGTCCGGGATAACGTCACGGAATCGGCGGGAATTGCGCTTGTTAATGACGGCGAAAAATTCGCCGCCCTCTGCACGGCGTCGGGTCCCGTTGGGCTTGGTTCCCAAATCAATGTCGTTGCCGCTTGCGTGGCTTCCGCCCTGTAACAATTCGACCGTACCTTGGCCGTATTGTTCCGTGTTCTGTTTGGAAACCTGTACGGCCTTAATCTTGGCGGCCGCGAACGACGCCCACATTGTAACCAACGCGGCGGCGGCCAATCCGGGACCGACAACAGGGATTCCCGAAAGCGATTTCCAAATGTTGGCGGAAGCCGTTACCAAACTTGACGCTTGCGTAATGGAATCGGCGGCCAATTGGGCCTTTTGTGCTTTTTCCTGTTCCTTTAACGCCTGTTCGCGGTTCTTTTTTGCCAACGCCAATTCCTTTTGTGCGGTTTCAACTTCGTTTGCATAACCGGCGTTCCGCGCTTCAATTTCGGCGTCCAACGTCCGTTGTGCGGCATCAATTTGGGCGTCGGCCGCATTAACGGCCGCTTCCGCCGCATCGTTCCAAGAATCAACCAACGAACCGATTGAATCTTTAATGGAATCAACCGCCGTATTTAATGCGCCCTGTTGGTCGGAATCCAACCCAATACCCAACAGTTCATAAAGATTGTTATAACCCAATTTCTTGGTTTCCTTTTCAATCCCGGCAATGGTCGCTTCAACGGCGGCGATTTCGTCGGCCGTCATTTTCTTTGTCGCGGTTTCATTCAACTTTAATATCGCTTCCAACCGGGCCTTTTCCTGTTGCAACTTGAACAACGTTTTTTGCCGTTCGTTCCGGTCCAACAAATTAAATTCCGCTTGGGCCAATTCTTGAACGGCCGCCAAATCCCTTTGCGCCAACTTATTGTTGAAATCGGCGGATTCCCTTAACCGCATCGCGTCGTATTTGGCGTTAATCGCCGTTTCCGCTTGGCGTACCTTTTCATCCTTTTGCCTGTTCTGTTCAAGTTCGATTTGGCGTTGTTTTTCGATGTTGGCCAAGCGCAATTCCAACATCCGTTCGGTCCCATCTTCCGTTATGGCGATTTCCAATTGGATTGCCTGTTGTTCGGCCTGTAATCGTTGCACGTTTAATTTGGACAATTCGTTGTTAAATGTCTTTACGGCATCCAATTGTTGTTTGTCATATTTGGCGTTAATGGCGGCTTCGTCTTGACGTTCGGACGCGGTTTTTTGCCTGTTCTGTTCCAATTCCAATTGCCGTTGCGCTTCGATTTTGTCTTGGCGCAATTTCAACATCTTATCCGTACCGGCTTCCGTAATGGAAATTTCCAAATCAATGGATTCGATAACGGCCCGGCGGTCGGCAATGCGTTGTTTCTTGGCCGCTTCAATCGCTTTTTTGGCGGCGGCGTCCAATTCTTTTTTCTTTTGGTTCGCCTGTTGTTCGGCCAATTCCGCATCACGCAACGTCTGTTGTTCCTGTTCCCGGGTATCGTTTTCGATTTGGGAAAGCACAACGCCACGGGCTTGCCGAAACGCTTCCAACGAACCGGCGGCCGCTTTTGCGGCAACCTGTTTGTCGCCCCATCCAAACCACTTGTTCAACAAACCATCATCCAAAGCCGCGTAACCCGCTTGTTTTGACGCATTTTCATAATACGCCAACGACGAATCCAACCACGCTTTCGTCGCTTCCGCGCCATTCTTGGCGTAATAATCTTGGATTTCTTTTGTATATCGGTCCGCCGATTCGGAAATGAACGTTTGTTGCGGGAAAAATGCCCGTTGCATTGCTTGGACCAATTGCGTTAACCAATCAATCGTGTCTTTGATTGCGCCGTTGGAATTTTGGAACGCAAGCGTTAAACCCTCCCACGCGGATTGCAACAACTTTGTGGAACCCTCAACAGTATTCAAACGTTCGCTTTGGATTCGGTCTAATTCGCCGCTAACATCTTCCAAAGATGCCCGCAATTCCCGGGCGGATTCCGCGCCGGATAACAGGGCCGCGAACGCCGCGACGCTTCGTTTGTCGGTCAATTCCAACGCGTCGTTCAAATCCGTTCCGGCCTTGCGTAACGAAATCAAACC
>JAZROX010000058.1:0-1479 GCA_045648945.1 Candidatus Enterousia sp.
TGGCCCATGCATATAATTCTTATGATGTTGCGGGCAACCTTACACTGAATGCGGTATGGCAACAGTGTGGTGCGAATACGTACCAATACGGAAATACGTGCACGAATTGTGATTCCGGATTTACATCGCCTGCGGGGTCATCCGGTGCCGCCGCGTGCCAAAAGAGTTGTTCTGTGCCGTGTGATAGCGCGTCGATAGTATGCCCGGCCAATGCACAATGCACAGCATTGCCAAACAGCAACCCGAATAATGGTATAGTAAATCAGACCCAACCGACGGGAACATGTTATGACACAAACACCGGCACACAACTTGGTGCACTAACTTGTAACTATACATTCGTGTGCAATGCGGGCTTTGAAAAGAATTCGGCCGGAACCTCATGTGTGCCATGTGCGTCGGGCTATGTATCAAATGCGGGCGGCACATGTACGCAATGTCCGGCGGACACATACGAATCCAACAATACGTGCGTGAGCTGTGATTCTGGATTTACATCGCCCGCGGGGTCATACAGTGCGACCGCATGTACCAAGGAATGCACCATCGAATGCACCCAGCCAACATGTCCGGCCGGGGTGACCGCACACGGGCACTGTGAATACGGCAATGAGACCACCACCGGCACAATGAATCAGGTTGATTTAACATGCAACGGCACAGCAACAACGTGCGGCATGACACAGCACTGTGATACAGGATATGAATTATCCAACAACGCGTGTGTCGCGAAAAAATACACCGTCACATACACATGCGGCACGGGAACCGGTGCGGATATGACAGATCCGGTTCAGGCAGAATATGACCAAGTCTATAATATATTGAAACTTAGCGATACGAATTGCAGCAATCCGGGCCGCGGGTTCTTGGGATGGAAATTCTCGGTTAACGGCAATACGTACCCGGGTGAGCAAGGTCTGCCGTGGACATATACGGACACAAATCCAACATTTACCGCACAGTGGAATGACGGAAACAGTTATATGATTACTTACAAACCCAATAATGTCGCGGCCGTGCCACAATCTGATGTTCAGCGACCCGTGACATTTAACCAAGAATTCGATACCGCGGATGCAACCACATTTGCATTGGCCGGTTACAGAATTCGTGCGTGGGGCGATACACCAAACAGTGATTCACCCGATTATCCTTTGGTGGGACATGAGTATCCGTCGTACAACGAACCATCAGGTATAGATTTATATGCCCAATGGGAACAATGTTCGGCCGGGACATATTCGGGTGATGGGATATGTAAAAACTGTCCAAGTTCACACACGCAATCCGCACCCGGTGCATCAGAACCAGAACAATGCTTTAAAAATTGCAGCAAACCATGTAACACCGTCCAATGCCCAGCGAACTCAACATGCACACAATCAAGTGATGTTTATAATGGCACGGAATACTACAACGGGACATGCGACGCGGTTCCACAAGATTGCGTGATAGAAACCATAACATGCGATGCAA
>JAZROX010000059.1:0-1049 GCA_045648945.1 Candidatus Enterousia sp.
GTCACAAAACGCGGTGTTGCCCTTCACGGTCAATTTGTGTTCGGGGTATTTGTCCGCAATGTCGGCGAAGAACTGCGAAATTCGTTTCATTTCGGTTTTGTAGCGTCGCACATAAACGAATTCGTTTCCCTTCTTCAAGAAGTCGTCAATACACCACTTTTTGAAAGCGTAGGTTTTACCCGCGCCACGGTTGCCAATAATGAAATTGAAAATTCGATTGTAGGTCAAAAGGTCGTGGGGCGACCAAAAGAACGTTGTTTGTTTTTTCTGTGCCATAGTCAACCCGTCCTTTCATTACACCGTCGCGGTTGCTTCCTTGAAGCGTCCGTTCAAGTGAATTTTGGGGGTCTTATTCGACGCGGGAATATAACCCGCGCGTTGACCATAACCGCCGTATTCCAACGCCGAACCCGTGTTCACAAAGAGTTTGTCAACGGGTGCGACCGAATTGTTGTGAACGTCCACACGGTAAAAGGATTGACGCACAACTGCGGGGGTGTGGGTGTGGGAATGAACGTAAACGTCCGCGTCCACAATAGAAGCAAGGTTCAAAAGTCGGTTGATTTTGCCACCCGCAAGACGACCGCCACCCGAACCGTGTGTAAAATAAACGGTGTAACAGATAGGGCGACCGTGCGACCCGCCATTTCCGACGCGAAGGAAAAGAACCGCGCCGTCTTCGGCGTAGCGGTCAACAATACCGAATTGACGGGCGACGAGTTCGGACACGTCAACACCCGATTCGCGTTCGGTGCGTGCTTCGTGGTTGCCCGTAGTGATTGCGAGAATTTTGTCTTTGATAGGGTCGAACAAGTCCAAGATTTCGCGAATTTGGGTCATTGGGTCGGTTGCCTTGTAAACAGAAGAAACCGAATTTTTCGTTGCAATTTCCATAATGTCGCCGTTCAAAAGGGCGAAAGCGTTGTCGTGATTCTTCACGTAGTCGATTTTTTCTTGAAGAACCGAACGGTCAAATTTTTCGTTGCCGTCGTGTTCGTCGGCAAAAATAACAATGTCGATTGCGTTGAATTGGGGAATTTTTACGTTGA
>JAZROX010000060.1:0-2285 GCA_045648945.1 Candidatus Enterousia sp.
TCGGCGAAATGGAAAAGGAAATTGCGGAGTTAAGACGGAAACTTGCCGCGGCCCTTCCCAAAGCCGATATATCCGCACAGATTGCCCGGGCGCTTGAAGCGTACCGCGTCGATCATGGACAACCCGCGGAGCAAATTGTAATGACGTCGTCCGCGTGGGAAATGTTCAAAGCCGAAAAGGTTGGCGTTTACTGCCAAAAAGGCGGGATAGACGTTCCGGGTTATTGGGAGTTTATGGGAGTCCCTATCGCCATTCTTGACACGAACAGCAACCCGCGGTTCGTACTGTTCGGCGGGGCAGAAAAGCACGACATTGAATGGTAAGGCCGGGACAATTCGCGCGGGTTCGCCTGTTTGACAGCGGCGAACGTGTCGGGTTAGTCATAGACGCCGACGAAAACGAAGCAACGATAGACTTTCAAGTTATCGGCGGCGTCTTCCGGCTAACCGTGCCGCAACGTTGGTGTATAGTATACGTGCCGAACGATGAAGGGGTGATACAATGACACAGGCCGAAATTATCGCAAAGATCAACGCGGGCATTTGGACGTATATCATATTCTTTGCGTTGTTTCTTGGTGGGTTGTTGGTTTGGCTTTTGCACACAATCAACAAAGATTAAAACTTTGCACCCTATTGCACCGTGACGTGTGTTATAGTGTAATGGCAGAATGACACGAAAGGTCGGGACGAAGAAGGACGGCACGACCCCGGCGATACGGTCGCCCGGTAGAAACCGCGAAAGCGTCCCCGCCTTTCGGTCTTTGCAAGATGGTATTCGCGCGGGTTTACTGCCTTTCCCCGTGCATTATTACCGATACAGCCGCGACGGAGAGCAGACCGCCGCGGTTTTTCTTTGGCAATTACGCGGGTATGGACAACCCGCGTTTTTGTGTGCCGCGTCTTTCCTTTCTTTCCGCGCGGTACGAAATAAAGCGGGGCGTCCCGGGTATCATCTCCGCCCGGGGCGGGGTCATGTTCCAATATAGGCGGTTGACGCCTGTTGCCTATTCGGGCCGTGCGAGGGGGTCACGGGAACATATCACAACGGAGATATCGTAACCCGGCGACGGGTTCCGTTAACGTGGGAGTTGATTACGCTATGAAACCGGGGTGAATTGGCGAAAGGTTAAGGCCGAATACGTCGCGGGCGGCATATCTATGCGCGAACTTGCGAAGAAATACGGCATTTCCGCGGGGCATCTGATGAACAGGGCCGCGAAAGAGAAATGGACGGACAGACGCAAGGCGGCAGAGGTCAAAGCGTTAGAAAAGACGGAGCAAAAAACCGCCGAAATAATCGCCGACAATGCCGTGTTACTGGAAAGGGCCAAAACGGGCCTTTTAACGCGTGTCGTGGGTATGATTGAGAATTACCCGGGCGGGAACGCACAAGAGATCAAAACGAAAGAAAAAGGGGCGTTAAAGAAGTATTCAATCAAGGACATTGCCGCCGTACTTGCCGTTATCGAAGACAAGACGGAAAAGGGCAAACCGACAGAAATCGAAGACCTTGCCCCGCTTGCGGAGTTGTTGAAAGATGAATAAAACGTCAACGATCCCGTGGGGGAAGTTTTCTCCAAAGCATAAACAATACATCAAAGCCGCGTTGCACAATAGAATGTGCGTCGCGGAAGGGGCAATACGTTCCGGGAAAACAATAGATCATTGCATAATAGCGGCGGCGTACCTTGAACAATGCCCGGATAAATATCATTTGGCGTCCGGATCAACAATAGCAAACGCAAAACTAAATATCGGCGTTTGTAATGGGTTTGGCCTTGAAAACATATTCCGGGGCCGCTGTCATTGGGGAAAGTTCAAGGACAACGAAGCGCTTTTTATAAATACCCAAACAGGCGAAAAGATCGTCATATTTGCGGGCGGCGCAAAAGCCGACGCATATAAGCGAATTTTGGGTAACTCTTACGGACTATGGATAGCGACGGAAATCAACGAACACTATGATTGCGCTGATTCCCGGTCGTCGTTCGTGAAGGTCGCAAGCGGTCGCCAAATCGCCGCAATTAGACCGTTTACGCTTTGGGACTTGAACCCGTGCAACCCAAAGGCGGCAATATACGAAGACTATATAGACAAATATCGCCGGGACGGGTTGGCGGGCGGTTATCTTTACGAGCATTTCACTATACACGACAACGCGACCATAACGCCGGAACGGTTGGCAGAGATAGAAAGCCGATACGACCCGCGCACGGTATGGTATCGCCGCGACATATTGGGCGAACGCGCTGTTGCGGAAGGTTTGATATATCAACAATTCGC
>JAZROX010000061.1:0-1709 GCA_045648945.1 Candidatus Enterousia sp.
CGATTATCTTTGCGTTGTGCAACCGTGCGCCGGGCGAATGGTCCAATAAGCACATCCAAGAATTGACCGGCAAGATTGAAACGGAAACCAAACCGGGCATTACGTTGGCCAACGTCCCGGATAACCTGTTGGCGCAAGTTATTGACGCGATAAATGGCAAATAATGGCATTTGAAAAGACGGATGGCCCCGGGCCGGATGAAGATATTATTGTAATTCATTTGGGGCGCACGTTGTCCGAATTGGAATATAAGGCCGTGTTGGATTCTGTTATTGCCTTTATGAACAAACGATGGCCGAACGGCCAATACTCAATACCGAATTGATGGGCGTAATAATTCATAAAAACATTTGGCATTGGGGCCAACAAATAACGATTGTTATTGCAAGCGGCCGGGCGTTGTGTTTCGTGTCTGTTGAAAATGACGACTTGGCGGTTGCGTATTTGCACAACTTAATTGTACATACATCAATCCGGCGTCGTGGATATGGTCGGAGATTGTTAACGCTTGCGGAACGACGGGCGCGTTTGATGAATTGCAAAAAGTTGGTTTTGTGGGCGGACCCGAACGAATGGATGATTGAATGGTACAAACGAAATGGATTTGTTGAAAGCGGCTTGCGTTCCGATGGGTTGGTTAACTTGGAAAAGAATTTGGAATAATGGACGTTGATACGATGCAAATAACCCGGGCGTTATCGGAACACCCGGAATTGTTCTTACAAGAGGGCGCACGGCGTAACCTGTTGTGGTTCGCCCAATATATGGATTCGAACTTTCAACCAACGCCGTTCCATAAAGCGTATTACCGGGTATTGGATTTGTTCGCCAAACGCCGGATTAAAAAACTAATCATACAGGCCCCGCCGCAACACGGCAAATCGCAAGGTTCAAGCCGGTTTCTTCCGGCCGAAATGTTGGGATTGTACCCGGATATTCGTATTTGCATTTGTTCGTATGCGGCCACGATTGCAAAGGATTTCAACCGGGACGTCCAACGGTTGATTGATTCGGAAAGTTACCGGGCCGTTTTCCCGGAAACAGTATTGAACGGGTCCAACGTCGTAACGGTTGCCAACAATTACTTGCGCAATTCGGATGTGTTCGAAATCGTGAATCATACCGGTTCGTTGCGCGTCGTTGGCCGTGGCGGTTCCTTGACGTCAAAGACGGTTGACGTTATGATTTACGATGATTTGTATAAGGATTCGTCGGAAGCGAATAGCCCGATAATTCGGGCGGCCGCGTGGGATTGGTTTACAAAGGTCGCACAAACCCGTTTGCACAATGATTCGCAACAACTAATCGTGTTTACGCGATGGCATCCCGACGACATTATTGGCAAAATCATTGATTCGGAAAAGGTCGTGTTCGTCGAATCGTGGGCGGACCTTGAAAACATCCCGGCCGGGGCGTGGGTATTGGTCAATTTCGAAGCAATCAAAACAGGGCTACCAACGGAAATTGACGCCCGGGAATCCGGGCAACCGTTATGGCCCGCCCGTCATTCGTTGGAACGACTGTTGGCGCAAAAACAATTGGACCCGTTGGGTTTCCAATGCCTGTACCAAGGGAACCCGGGCGACGCAACGGCGTTTCTGTACCAACCGTTCAAAACGTGGGTCGAAAAACAGGATTGGGGCCAATATATCCGTTCCGGATGTTACGTTGATGTTGCCGACCAAGGCGACGACTTTTTGTTTGCCGCG